>ONAY01000004.1 GCA_900315895.1 uncultured Eubacteriales bacterium | reverse complement strand
TTTTTGCTTTGATCTAAAGACGCTTAAGCGCACCGGCATAGCCGGTGGTTTCTTGTTCCTCGGACTACCGTCCTCGGAACCTCCACTAAAGTGTACAATGAACAGGTAAGACCCGCTTGAAAGCGGGTCTTATCTCTTGATCAGGTTTATGACTTTGAATTTGTTTTCGATGATGACTTCAGGGAGTCCTTTCTGGTACTCACCGTCCAGAGACCAATCCACAGCTTCAGGTATCTCGAAGCTGAAATGTTTACCCTCTATAAAGGTCAGCATTGGAGTGGATGCATAATCCTGCATGGCTACAGCTCTTACCAGATCTCCGATCTCGATGATGTCCTGTGAAGCCTTGACAAGCATCAGCTCGAACAGACCGTCCGACAGGTCCACGTCTTCGGGCTTGAGCTTTAGGATGCCGCCCATGGATGTGGAGTTTGAGACTGCGCCGAAGAGGTAATTTCCCTCATAGACCTTGCCGTCCACAGTGACTCGCGCGTGAATTGGGCGTATGTCTGCAATGGTGGCAGCCCCACTCAATACGTAGGCCAGATGTCCCAGAATGTTCTTTACATCCTGAGGCGTATCGTATGATGCCTTGGCGAAAGCACCAAAGCATGCCACATATGTAAAGGTCCTGTCATTGAAGAGACCGCAGTCCACAGGCACAGGTGAGCCGAGACAGATGTCCTCTGCAGCCTTTGGGATGTCCTTTGAAAGGCCCATGGAAGCCGCAAAATCATTGGTGGAGCCAGCAGGAATATAACCCAGTGGGATGGTAAGGCCGGAGGCCACTAGTCCTGAGACCACCTCGTTATATGTGCCGTCTCCTCCCATGGCTACCACCACATCATGCGAAGGACCGTATTCCATCACATAATCTTTGGCGTCACCGCGCTTAAGGGTGGGTAGAGCAGTTGTAGTTGCCCCATGCTCTGTGAAGATCTCCAGCACCTGTGAAAGGTAGCGGGCCGATTTTCTGGTTCCGGAATTCGGATTGTAGATCAGAAGTATTTTTTTCATTTTTGCTCTCGTTGAATACTATTCAGATATACGTATCGCACAGAGCGTCCCATTCCGGTGTTTCTCCGTGCTTAGAAAAAATTACCACAAAACACTTTGTCAGTCAAATAAAAAGCACTTGCAAAACATCTTCTGATGTGATAGATTAACTTAAGTGTCAGGCACTGATACCTATTTAGAGGGTTGACCGAGTGGCTAAGGAGCCGCATTGGAAATGCGGTAAGGCGCAAGCCCCGCGGGTTCGAGTCCCGTGCCCTCTGCCAGTAAAGAGAAAGACCATCCACCAAAGTGGATGGTCTTTCTCTTTTGTTGTTTGATGGAAGGTACGGGACTCGAACCCGAAAGGGCGCGACCGTAAGCTCGACAGTCCGGCGGACTGTCGAGCAGGGAGCGGGTCAAGCCGACCGAAAGGGGAGGCGCAGACCGGCAGACCTGAGCGGAGCGAAATGGCTGCTAAGTCCCGTGCCCATGCCGGACAGATCGTTGCGCGGACTGCATGACTCGAACCTGAAAGGCCACCAAAGTCAAATTAGTCCTTGATTATCAAAGATAACGTGGTATAATAATTCGTAAAGTTTTTGAGACACGCACACTTCTGCGTGCAAAGAGAGGGTTAAAAATGAAACACTTTTCGAAGATCGTTATTGCAACAGTTATGATAATCTCGCTTCTTGCACTGTCCGCTTGCGGCGGCGGTTCCAACGGGGGCTCAGGCGAAGTTAAGGATACTTTCGTATTCGGCCTTTCCCAGGAACTGACAGATCTGGATCCCCATCAGGAAACAGATGCAGCCACCAGAAGCATTCTCTTTAATATCTTTGAAGGCCTTGTAAAGCCTACCCCCGAGGGAGATGTGACGCCTGCTGTCGCAGAGGACTATGAGGTGTCCAAGGACGCAACAGTATACACATTCAACTTGAGAGACGGCATCACCTTCCACGACGGAAACCCTGTGACCGCAGAGGATGTTAAATATTCTCTTGAGAGAAGCCGTGAGATAAACGGTGAAGCATCACCCTTAAACGCCATCTCTGACATCTCCATCCCTGATGAGGATACTATCGTTATCACTCTGGACAAGGGAAACTCAGAATTCATCTACAACCTTACATGCGCTATCCTGGAGAAGGCTAACGACGCAGATCAGCAGACAGCTCCTGCTGGAACGGGCCCCTTCAGCATCGTAGAACTGAGAGAAGGCGAGTATCTCGACCTTGCCAAGTATGACGGATATTGGAATGCAGAAGAACTCGGAGACTATGTTTCCAACGTAAGAGTCAAGTTCATCGCAAGCGCCCAGGACGCATATGTAGAACTTCAGGGACATTCCATCGACGCTCTTCAGTACCTGACAGCAGATCAGATCGATGGTCTTGGCGATGACTACAACATCGTTGAAGCCACAATGATGCTGGTACACGGCATGTTCATCAACAATCAGTACGAACCCCTTAAGGACGTGAGAGTACGTCAGGCTCTGAACTATGCAGTAAACAGAGACGAGATCAACCAGCAGCTCTTCGGAGGCAAGAGCCCTGAGATCCAGACTCATGGATATCCCACCATCACAGCATGGTACAATGCAGATACAGAAGGCACATACACCTACGATCCGGATAAGGCCATGGAGCTCCTTAAGGAAGCAGGCTACGAGAACGGATTCGATCTCGTGATCACCGTTCCCAAGAACTTCACACAGCATGTGGATACAGCAGTCCTCATCAAGGAACAGCTGGCCAAGGTAGGCATCAATGCTTCTGTCAATGAAGTGGAATGGAACACATGGCTCTCTGACGTTTATCAGGGCAGAGATTACCAGGCAACAGTAATAGGCTTTGACATCAGCTCACTGTCTCCCGCAACCTGGTACGTCCGCTACTATTCAACGTCTTCCAATGACATGACCAACTTCAGCAATGCTGAGTATGATGCAGCATATGATCAGGCAGTGGCCTCCATCGACCACGAAGAGAAGTTCCAGCTTTACGGCAAGCTTCAGCAGATCTTAGCTGAGGAAGGAGCATCCGTCTTCATCGAAGATCCTGCAGACTTCGTAGCTGTAAGCGCAGACTTTACGGGTTATACGCCTTATCCCGTTTCCGCTGTTGATTTCTCACTGATCAAGCCTGCTCAGTAAAGGCGCAAAAAATCCAAACCAAACTTGCAGGTCCGCGGGATCCGCGGATCTGCAGGTGACCTTATGAGACAGTAAATGAAATATGTCCTTAAAAAGTTCATTACGCTTTTGATAACGCTGTTCGTTATCTCTATTTTGACGTTCACGGCTTTCAGCGTGATCCCCGGAGACGCCGCCCTGTCCAAGCTGGGCATCGATGCTTCCCCGGAGGCCATTGCAGAGCTTCAGCAGCAGTACGGGCTGGATAAACCCATACTGGAAAGATACGTGGACTGGGCTATCCATGCCCTTCAGGGAGATTTCGGACAGTCTTTTAATTACACCAGAATGACCGTGTCTGAGCTTCTTTCGACCAGACTTCCGGTCACCGTAATACTGGCGGCCATGTCCCTTTTGATCATAGTTCTGGTGTCCGTGCCTCTTGGCATGCTTTCCGCCAAATTCTCCGGCAGATGGCCTGATGTTTTGATCAATCAGACCACACAGGTCACCATGGCCATACCTTCCTTCTTCCTCGGTATCATACTGACCGTGATCTTCGGCATCGGGCTCAAGTGGTTCCAGGTGGGAGGATATGTGAGCCCTGACAAGGATCTTTTGGGGTGCATCAGTTACCTGATATTCCCTGCCATAGCGGTGGCAATACCAAAGATCGCCATGGTAGTTAAGTTCGTCAGAAACTCTGTTTTAAGCGAGATCAATAAAGATTACGTCCGTACCGCCTATTCCAAAGGAAACGATGAGAATCAGGTGCTCTACGGTCACGTCTTAAGGAATGCCATGATCCCGGTCATCACCTTCGTTGCAATGGTGGTGGCTGAGATACTGACCGGCAGTCTCGTGATTGAACAGGTATTCAACATACCCGGCATGGGCCGTCTTCTCATAACATCGATCTCTAACAGAGATTTCCCGGTGGTTCAGGCATCGGTGCTGTACATAACCGCTGTCGTTGTGGTGATCAACTTTATCGTTGACATCATCTATCAGATCGCAGATCCCAGGATCAGGACATCGTAGGAGTAGCAGATGAAGAAGTTAAATTACAGTTTAATCATCGGCATGGTGATCACCGGATCCCTCCTGCTCTTCGCCCTGATAGGACAGTTCTGGACCCCTTACAGCATCACGGAGACCAGCGTGGCTCTAAAGAACGCTGCACCGAGCATGGAACATATCATGGGATGCGACAACCTGGGACGAGATATTTTGAGCCGTGTAATGAACGGCTGCGGCACCACTTTCCTGGTTGCAGTCCTCACTGTTGCCATAGGATGCGTGTTTGGCGTGATCTTCGGCGCCCTCACAGGATTCTACGGTGGCTGGCTGGACAAGATAATAATGAGACTGAACGATATCCTTCTGTCCTTCCCCAGCGTCCTTCTGGTACTGATCTTCATCAGCGTCATAGGAAAGGGCAAGTACAATATCATTCTGGCCCTGGGTATACTTTTCATTCCCAGTTTCGTCAGGATGGTGAGGGGAGAAGTGATCCGCTACAAGGAGCAGGAGTTCGTAAAGAGCGCCAGAGTCCTCGGGGCGGGGAACCTGAGGATCATCTTCGTCCACATACTTCCGAATCTTACCGTGAGCATGCTGACTACAGCTGCCATCGGATTCAATAACGCTGTGCTGGCGGAGGCCAGCATGAGCTATCTGGGTCTTGGAGTTCAGCCTCCTGAACCCAGCTTGGGCAGGATGCTTTCAGAGGCACAGAGCTGTGTCTTCAATGCCCCCTGGTATGCCATCTGGCCCGGCGTGGTCATAGTCCTTATTATCCTGGGCTTCAGCCTCATATCTGAAGGCCTCAGGAAGATGACAGAGTCGTAGGAGGGAAGGGAATGGAACAGAAGACCTTAATAGAGGTCAGGGACCTTACCGTAGGCTTCCCTTCAGAAAAAGACGGCATCCACACAGTGGTGGACCACATAAATTTTGATATACACGAAGGCGAGATCGTCGGAATAGTAGGAGAATCCGGTTCCGGCAAGTCCATGACCGCACTGTCCATCATGGGTCTTTTGAACAAGGATGCGGTGATCATGGATGGTTCAGTGAAACTGAGAGGCACCGACATTCTGAAACTCAACCATGAGGAGCGCAGGAAGATCCAGGGCGACGATCTGTCCATGGTATTCCAGGAGCCCATGACATCCCTGAATCCCGTAATGAGGATAGGGGATCAGGTAGGAGAGGTGCTTAAGCTTCACACCAAGCTTTCGGATGACGAGATAGATCTGAAGGTGGCGGAGGCCCTTACCAGCGTGGGGCTCAAAAAACCCGAAGAACTTATGAAGTCCTTCCCTCATCAGCTTTCCGGCGGAATGCGCCAGAGGGTGATGATAGCCATGGCCATAATCAACCAGCCGGACCTCATAATCTGCGACGAGCCCACCACGGCTCTGGACGTTACGGTCCAGGCTCAGATACTGGCCCTTCTCAGGAAGATCCAGCGTGAAAAGGGATGCTCCATACTCTTCATCTCCCATGACCTGAACGTTATAAAGGAGATATGCCAGAAGGTCATCGTCATGTATCACGGGACCATAGTGGAGCAGGGAACGGTGGAGAAGGTGATGTACCATCCGGAGCACGATTACACCAGGAAGCTGGTGGCGTCCATGCCGGAGCAGCTCACCGAAGATATTCCCAAGGATCCGCTGATCCACGTGAAGGACCTGAACATCTACTACAGGACTGCAGGCAAGATCTTCACATCCAAAAAGGACCGCATGGTCTATGTGAAGGATCTGAGCTTCGACATATATAAAGGTGAGATCTTCGGCCTGGTGGGAGAATCAGGCTGCGGCAAGACCACCGTCGCGAAGGCACTGACCGGACTGAACACTGACATCGAGGGAACCATGGACCTGGGTGGCACCATGCCTCAGATGGTGTTTCAGGACCCCTTCAGCTCACTGAATCCTGCCATGAAGATAGGCAAGATCCTGGAGGAGCCCCTGAAGCTGGCGGGAGTCACCGACAAGGCAGAGCGCAGGAAAAAGGTGAACGAGATGCTCCTGGACATAGGCTTAGATGAGAGCTTTGCCAAGAGGTATGCCAGGGAGCTTTCCGGAGGCCAGAGGCAGAGGATAGCTATCGGCCTTGCCCTCATGAGGGGAGAGAAGTTCATCATAGCTGACGAGCCTGTATCCGCGCTGGATGTTACGGTCCAGAGCCAGATACTGAAGCTTCTCATAAAGCTCCACAAAGAGAAGGGACTTACCATACTCCTCATTTCCCACGACCTGAACATCGTGCGCCACATGTGCAGCCGCGTGGTGGTGATGTATCTGGGACGAATAGTCGAGATGGCTGATGTGAATGAGCTCTATGAGAATCCAATGCATCCCTATACCAGGATGCTTTTCGAGAGCGTGCTCACAGACAAAAAGAAAACAGATACCGATAAGATAACGGTGAACGAGGTCAGACCTCTCAAGCGTGACCAGGAGATGTGCGCATTCTACGGCAGATGCCGCTATGCTCAGGACAAGTGTCAGGAAAAGGCGCTGGAGCTGAGGAACATAGGCACCGAGGAGAATCCCCATCTTTTGCGCTGCTGTTTGAGGATCGGAAAAGACGAATAGCATTACAGGCCGGGACCACAGTGTCCCGGCCATTTGTGTTGCACCCGATTATGGGGGAGCGCAATAAATACAAAAAGTGGTTGTTACGAACAACAAAAAACCAATAAAAAATGCGCTGCGTTTTAGTGCGTTAAAGCAAAACATCTTGAAACTGCAGTACCCCTATGATATAATTTTTTGAACATAAAAGAGGGGAGAGCCCCGGAAAGGATGCATGAATGAAATTCAAAGATATGCCCTATGAAAGGCTGGACATACAGGAACTGGGAGCCAGGCAGGATGCCTACACCGCTTCCTTAAAGGAAGCCAAGACCTATGAGGAGGCCAGGAAGCTTTTCCTGGAAGTGGAGAAGGAGTCCAAGCACATCATGACCATGGCTACTCTGGCGCAGGTCAGACACACCATAGACACCAGAGATGAGTTCTACGATCAGGAGAATGAATTCTGGGATGCCAACATTCCTGTCCTCATGGAGCACTCTCAAAACTGGACCAAGGCTCTTCTGGAGTCACCCTTCAGAGACGAGTTCGAGAAGGAGTTCGGAGAGGTATCCTTCATTAACTACGAACTGGATCTCAAGAGCTTCAAGCCGGAACTGATCCCCTACATGCAGAAGGAAAACGAACTGACCACCAAGTATGCCAAGCTTCTGGCATCCGGCCGCATCCCCTTCAGAGGAAAGGAATATACCATTTCCCAGTTCGGCGTCTTCAAGAAGGATGCCGACGATGAGACCAGACTTGAGGCCTGGAAGGCGGAAGGCCAGTGGTACAAGGATAATCAGGAGGAGCTGGACGCCATCTATGACGAACTGGTCCACCTCAGAGATAAGATGGGCAAACTCATGGGCTTCGACGATTATGTAGGTCTGGGTTACATGAGGATGCAGAGGAACTGCTATGACAAGAACGATGTAGAGAAGTTCCGCCACGCCGTAAGAGAGTACCTCGTTCCCGTGGCTGACAAGGTTTACCGCGCACAGGCAGAGAGGCTTGGCAAGGCATATCCCATGAGCTTCGCAGACAATGCGCTTTCCTTCAGAGGCGGAAACCCCGCGCCTGCAGGAGATGCGGACTATATCGTAAGAGAAGCCAAGAAGTTCTACGATGAGCTGTCCCCCGAGACATCGGCCTTCTTCAAGGACATGCTGGACAATGAGATGATGGATCTTTTGTCCACGGAAGGCAAGGAAGGCGGAGGCTACTGCACCGAGATCGCAGAATACGGACTTCCCTTCATCTTCGCCAACTTCAACGGCACCAAGGATGACGTGGAGACCCTTACTCACGAGGGCGGACACGCCTTCGAGGCATGGCTCAATATCGACCGCGTACCCATGGACCAGATCGCGCCGTCCATGGAAGGCTGCGAGGTCCACTCCATGAGCATGGAGTTCTTCGGATGGAAGAACGCAGAAGGCTTCTTCGGTAATGATGCCCGCAAGTTCGTATACTCCCACCTGGCAGATTCCGTCACATTCATCCCATACGGGACCATGGTGGATCACTTCCAGCACATAGTGTACGAGAATCCGGATCTTACTCCCAGACAGCGCCACGATGAGTGGAAGAAGCTTCTGGAAGTATACATGCCTTGGATGAAGCTGGATGGAGACATTCCATTCTATTCAGAAGGTGAGGGCTGGCAGAGACAGCATCACATTTACGAATCACCCTTCTATTATATCGATTACTGCCTTGCGCAGACCGTAGCTTTGGAGTTCTGGGCCATGATCCAGGAGGATCCGGACAACGCCTGGAAGCACTACATGGCTTACACATCTCAGGGAGGATCTCAGGTCTTTACAAAGCTTCTTGAGAATGCAGATCTGGAGAGCCCCTTCAACGAGGACACTCTGAGAAAAGTTTGCGGCAAAGCAGGTCAGTGGCTGGACGACTTTGATCTTACGGGAATCAACTGATGGCAGATCAAGACAACAAGAAACGCAAAAAATTCAAGA
The DNA here is from genome assembly GCA_900315895.1 of uncultured Eubacteriales bacterium. Classification (GTDB taxonomy): domain Bacteria; phylum Bacillota; class Clostridia; order Peptostreptococcales; family Anaerovoracaceae; genus RUG754. Next base: position 68,208 of record ONAY01000004.1, on the reverse strand, counting down.
ATCCAAAGGAATACCTGAATGATTTCGTGCTGAACGATGACGGCGGATATTCCTATACCGGCAGACGCTATACCGTGGACAGGCACTATGCTTTTTACGGGGATGTGTACAGGAAGCTTCTGATAGGCGCCATTATAATGGCCGCCTGCAGCGTGGGCTCAGGCATGATCGACGCTGCGGGAGCAACCGGGGCCTTCTATGTGGTCATACCCTTCATTGGTGAGATCTCCGCACTGTTCGCCATGTTCTGGAACATAGTGAAGCTCATGTCCCAGGGTGAAGTGGTGAAGGAATATGCCTTCAAGAAGACCAATCTGTGGATCCCGGGCGGGGCGGCTGTGCTCATGTTTTTTGCGCTTACCGGACTGGTGATGTCCACTGTGTATATCATCACCCATGGATTCGAAGACAAAGTTTTTAAATGCTTTTTATACCTGGCGCTCAAAACTGTTATAGCTTTTCTTGCATTTGCGTATAAAAAGTATTATAATACCATTCAGTGGTCAGCATATTAGCTGATCGCGGGTGTTAAAATTGTTATCCTTTGGCTTTTAACGAAGCCAGAATTATTTGAAAAGGAGAAAGGAAAATGAAGAAAACACTTGTTATCGTCCTCGCTCTTGCAATGGTCATGACAGCCTTTGTAGGGTGTGGCGGTGGATCTGGGGAAGCTTCCCAGGATCCTCTCGTAGTGGGATATTCGAACTTCTCTAGCAAGTTCTCACCGTTCTTCAGTGAGACTGCTTATGACCAGGACGTTTATGCCATGACATCATTAGGCCTTCTTACCTCCGACCGTGTCGGCGCTATCGTCGAGAAAGGTAAGACAGGAGAAGACCGTGAGTACAACGGAACCATGTATCACTATGATGGACCCGCTGACCTCACAGTTACACAGAACGCTGACGGCACAGTTGATTACGATTTCGAACTTCGTGACGACATCGTGTTCTCCGATGGAGAGCCCCTCACAGTCGATGACGTAATCTTCTCAATGTACGTCCTGAGCGATCCTACTTATGATGGATCCTCCACATTCTTCGCACTTCCCATCGAGGGAATGGAAGAGTATCGTTCCGGAATGGAATCCCTTCTCGACCTTCTTCTTGCAGCAGGCCGTGACAACACAGATTTCACTTACTGGGATGAAGCTACTCAGACAGCATTCTGGGAGAGCCTTGATGCTGCAGGCCCGAAGTTCGCACAGTCCATTCTTGACTACTGCATCGCTAACGGCTACAACACAGAGGATGACCCCGTAGAAGCTATCGCAGCTAACTGGGGATTCGAGCTTGCAGAAGGCGCCACAGTTGAAGATTTCTGGGCAGCCATCGATGAAGCTTATGGTGGAGATTATGTAACTCTTTCCGATACTGAGAATGCAGGCTCCAGCCTCTTCTCCCTCATGGAAGACTATGACAACTACCTTGTCGGTGTTGAGACAGGAAACTCCGCTGCAAACATCTCCGGTATCCAGAAGACCGGCGACAACAGCCTTCGTGTTCACATGACTCAGGTTGATGCTACAGCTATCTATCAGCTGGGCATCACCATCGCTCCGCTTCACTACTATGGCGAAGCAGACAAGTATGATTACGAAAACAACAGCTTCGGTTTCACAAAGGGTGATCTGAGCCACGTTCGTTCCGTGACCACAAAGCCCTTAGGAGCTGGCCCCTACAAGTTCATCGAATTCACAAACGGAACAGTTTACTTCGAAGCTAACGAGAACTACTATCTCGGAGCTCCCAAGACACAGTACGTTCAGTTCCTTGAATCTCAGGACACAGATAAGCTTAACGGCGTTATCACTGGAACCATCGACATCACTGACCCGTCCTTCTCAAAGGATACAGCTACAGCTATCAAGGCTGCTAACTCCAATGGCGAGATCACAGGCGACGTTGTTACAACAAACACAGTTGACAACCTTGGCTATGGTTACCTTGGAATCAGCGCTAAGTCTGTAAACGTAGGCGGCGAGCCCGGTTCAGAGGCTTCCAAGAACCTTCGTAAAGCATTTGCGACAGTATTCGCAAACTACAGAGACGTCACAGTTGACTCCTACTATGGAGAGGCTGCAGAAGTCATCAACTATCCTATTTCCAACACATCCTGGGCAGCTCCTCAGCCCACAGACGCTGACTATGCAATCGCATTCTCCAAGGACGTAAACGGAAATGAGATCTACACATCCGACATGGATGATGACGCAAGAACAGCTGCTGCTCTTCAGGCTGCACTCGGATATTTCGAAGCTGCAGGTTACACAGTAGCAGACGGTAAGGTTACAGCAGCACCCGAGGGAGCTTCCCTTGAGTATGAAGTATGGATTCCGGCAGACGGTTCCGGCGACCACCCCTCATTCATGATGCTGAACCTTGCTAAGGATGCTCTTGCAACCATCGGTATCACACTTAACGTTAAGGACCTTGCTAACTCCGCTGACCTGTGGACAGGTATCGAAGCTGACCAGGTTCCCATGTGGTGCGGAGCTTGGGGCGCTACAGTAGATCCCGACATGTATCAGATCTACTACTCCGGAATTGAATCCGGAAAGGATGCCGGCGGCTCCAACTACATGTATGACATCGCTGATCCCGAACTCGACCAGCTTATCATGGACGCCAGAACAAACCTTGACCAGGCTTACAGAAAGGGCGTTTACAAGGCTTGCCTTGACACCATCGTTGATTGGGCTGTTGAAGTTCCTGTATATCAGAGACAGAATGCTATCATCTTCTCCACAGAGAGAGTTGATATGGCGACTGTAACTCCTGACATCACAACATTCTATGGATGGCTCATGGAGATCCAGAACATCCAGCTTACAGCTAACGAGTAATCGTTTCGAAGTTGGTTAGACGGATAGTTTATACTAGCTAAAACAGGGGGCAGACGGGTCTATCCCGTCTGCCTTTTTCCCAAACGTCAATGTAGGAGATAAAGCCGTGCGTAAATACATAATCAGGAGATTGTTGATATCTGTTGTTATCCTGTTTTTTGTTGCGTTCGTGATCTACGCTTTAATGCGTTGTCTCCCCACTTCATACGTTGAGGCGATGGCTCGTCAGAAATCGATGCAGCCCAACTCAAAGTCATATGAAGAGTGGATGGAACAGTTGTCTGCCATGTATAACATGGATGGCAGTATTATTCAGGGATTCTTCCAGTGGCTTGGTCAGATCTTAAGAGGCGACTTTGGCGACAGCTGGAAGTGGACCGTTCCCGTCATTGAGAAGTTCAATGATACGGTCTGGCTTTCCTTCATAATGGGAGTCATCTCTTTCGCTCTTGAAATCATCATTGCCATCCCGCTGGGTATCATCGCAGCAACAAAGCAGTATTCAGTAACAGATTACATTATTTCAATAATCGCTTTGGCTGGCATTTCGCTGCCGACCTTCTTCTTCGCATCGTTGCTGAAACTTGTATTTTCAGTAAGATTAGGATGGTTCGACCTTTATGGTCTGGTAGGTAAGAAATACCTTCAGCTTTCGCCCTTTGGGCAATTCATGGATAAGGCATACCATTTGGTCCTGCCGATCACAGTGCTGGTTGTCATCAGTATGGGATCACTGATGCGTTACACCAGAACAAATATGCTGGAAGTTCTCAGCGCTGACTATATCAGAACAGCCAGGGCAAAGGGACTTTCAGAGCACAAGGTAGTTTACTACCATGCATTCAGAAACACATTGATCCCCATCGTAACGATCATAGGCGAATCCCTTCCCGGATTATTCGGAGGAGCTCTCATCACAGAGACTCTGTTCGCTATCCCGGGTATCGGTTTTGCTTCTTATCAATCAATGGTATCGGGCGACATACCGTTCTCCATGTTCTACATGCTTTTCCTGGCGATACTGACCTTGCTTGGAAATCTGTTGGCGGACGTTTTGTATGCCGTTGTAGACCCGAGAGTAAGGGTTGCTTAGAGAGGGGGGCATTATGAGCGAAGATAAGAATAAAAACGCTTCCCTTAACGAAGCACTGGAAAAGGAAGAAACGCTCGTCTTTGAGGTAAACAAGGACAATGAAGACTATTCTCTTAATGACGACAGACGTGTCAAGGTACTTTCACCCGGACAGCTGGTTGCCAAAAGATTCTTCAGAAACCGCCTTGCTGTAACCGGAATGGCGATACTCATCTTTATGTTCGTATTCTCCTTTATTGGAGGCATACTGTCACCCTATGCTGAGGACCAGAAGTTCTACAGAATGGATACTCAGGTCAAGGACTATGCTGCTATCATGCACAATGAGGACTACAGATATTCTGTGGCTGACTCCCAGCTGTTCTCCAGTGCGGTGCAGGCACAGTCTTTCCTCGCCGTATCTCAGGGAAAGGACAGCTTCACATATCGTGGGATCACCTATGATGTGGAAGTCGTGACTGAAGGACAGTTCTTCATCGTCAGAAGCCAGGGCAACATCGTTGGACTGGGCTGCAAAGAGCTTGTAACTCCCTCACAGGGAGGAACCATGAGCTTCCAGTTTACTCTGGACGCCCTCATGGCAAAGGCTGCCGGACAAAGCGAGTTTACGACAGATGGCAAAACATATACGATGGATGAGGACGGAGTCGTATTTGATGGCGATACTGAGATAGCTTACGTCAGTGAGTACATAGTAAAGGCCATCATGGGTGATGTAGTGTTCTCAAGAGACTTTAAAAATGAATTGATCGATGCTGCAGAGTCTGGAGCGAAATCCTTCGAATTCACGGATGAGGACGGCAATGAAGCTGAGTACATACTTAAGTACGATGCTGCAGCTAAGCTCTGGGACGTCCAGCAGGAGACTGCAACCAGAATATTCGACACATATTCTGCACCTTCTAAGGAGCACTGGCTGGGAACAGACAGAAATGGTATGGATATGCTTACCCGTCTCATGTACGGTGGACGTATCTCTCTTATGATCGGTTTCATCGTAGTACTCATCGAGAGTTTCCTCGGGGTCGTAATGGGCGGTATTGCCGGTTACTTCGGAGGACTTGTTGACGCCTTCATCATGAGGCTGGTAGACATCTTCTTCTGTATACCCAGCATGCCATTCATCATCATCGTGGGAGCTGCTATGGACGCTGCCAACGTGCCGTCTCTGACGCGAATGATATACCTGATGCTCATCCTGGGCTTCCTGGGCTGGGCAGGCGTAGCAAGACTTGTAAGAGGCCAGATCCTGTCACTTCGTGAGCAGGAGTTCATGACAGCAACAGAAGCTACAGGTATCGCTCCCTCCAGAAGGATATTCAAGCACCTTATTCCCAATGTAATGCCTCAGCTCATCGTTGTAATGACCATGGGTCTGGGCGGCACGATCATTACGGAAGCCACGCTTTCGTTCCTGGGACTTGGTGTAAGATTCCCCTTCGCATCCTGGGGCAACATCATAAACGACGTAAACGATACATTCGTTCTTACAAACTACTGGTTCATCTGGATCCCTGCAGGCGTTCTGCTTCTTCTCACCGTACTGGCATTCAATATCGTCGGTGACGGTTTAAGAGACGCCTTCGACCCGAAGATGAAGCGTTAAGGAGGGAAAGATATGGCAAAAGAAAAGAAACAGACTTTAGGCTATCTTTCCGCTAAAGAATCCCGCAGGATCTCCAGAGAAAATAAAAAGATAACCGACCAGTTTGAAAAGAGATTTAAGAGGAAGAACGTACCTGAGGAAGAGTATCTCACCGAGATGCGCGATCCCAACAACGTTTTAGAGATCGATGATCTCCACACCTACTTCTTCACAGATGTAGGAACTTCAAAGGCCGTTGACGGCGTATCCTTCGACGTTCCCCGCGGTAAGACCGTAGGAGTCGTAGGAGAATCCGGATGCGGTAAATCCGTAACCAGCCTTTCCGTAATGCAACTTCTGCAGAGACCTCAGGGTCAGGTAGTCAGCGGAAACATTCGCCTTAATCTGGGCGACAAGGCTTACGAGATCACCAAGGCACCCATCTCAGCCATGGAACACATCAGAGGCAACTACGTCTCAATGGTATTCCAGGAACCGATGACCAGCCTCAATCCCGTATTCCGTATAGGTGCTCAGGTAGACGAAGTTATCGAGCTCCATGACGGTAAGGGCAGGACCAAGGAAGACATCAAGCAGAGGACGATCGAGCTTCTGGACATGGTAGGAATCGCAAATTCCGAGGGCGTATACTCAATGTATCCCCACGAGTTGTCCGGAGGCATGAGGCAGCGTGTCATGATCGCTATGGCTCTTGCCTGCAACCCGAAGCTTGTAATCGCCGATGAGCCCACAACAGCTCTGGACGTTACCATTCAGGCACAGATCCTGGACCTTTTCAGAGGACTTAAGGATAAGATCAATGCCTCCATCATGATCATCACCCACGACCTGGGCGTTATCGCAGAGATGGCGGATTACGTGGTGGTAATGTATTCCGGCCGTATCGTGGAAAAAGGTCTGGCTGAAGAGATATTCCTTCACCCGGCACATCCGTATACCATCGGCCTTATGGCATCCAAGCCCGTAGTTGGAAGAAAAGTTGATAAGCTTTATTCCATCCCCGGCAAAGTGCCTAACCCTATCAACATGCCCAACTACTGCTACTTCAGAGACCGCTGCGAGATGCGTTGCGGTGAGATCTGCGACGGCGAATATCCTTCAATGGTACAGCTGTCGGATACTCACTTCGTATCATGCTACCGCTTCCACGAGGGAGTGGATGCTCCTGAGGTAGACCTGTCTAAGCTCGGCATAATTTCATTGGAAGGAAGTGGCAAAGATGAGTAAGAACAAACTTAAGACGCTCGACATCCAGAACGACTTCACTCCAATCGAGTACGATCCTCAGTACATCCTTCAGGTCAACGCACTGAAGAAGTATTTCCCTATCAAGGATGGTGTCATCCAGAAGGTCGTAGGTTATGTCAAGGCTGTAGACGGAGTTACATTCAATCTGAAGCGCGGAACCACCATGGGACTGGTAGGCGAGTCCGGCTGCGGAAAGACAACTACAGGAAGGACCATCTTAAGGCTCTATCCTGACAGACCCAGCGGACAGATCCTGTTCAACGGCAAGGAAGTCTATGATATGACCAACAAGGAAATTCATGACGCCAGAACCGAGATGCAGATCATCTTCCAGGACCCGTTCTCATCACTTTCACCGAGAATGCCTGTAGGCGAGATCATCGGAGAAGCAGTAAGAGAGCACAATCTGGTCTCCAAGGGCGAATTCAATGATTATGTTGACAGAGTAATGGACGAGTGCGGACTTCAGCCCTTCCATAAGGACCGTTATCCCCACGAGTTCTCGGGCGGACAGAGACAGAGGATCTGCATTGCAAGAGCTCTGGCCCTCAATCCGGAATTCATCGTCTGCGACGAGCCCGTATCCGCTCTGGACGTATCCATTCAGGCTCAGATCATCAACCTTCTGAATGACCTGCAGGACAACCATGGACTGACCTATCTGTTCATTTCCCATGACCTCTCAGTAGTAGAGCATATCTCCGACACAGTTGGAGTCATGTATCTGGGAAATCTGGTAGAGTACGGCGAGACAGCGGACATCTTCGGAAATCCGCTTCACCCCTACACAAAGGCGCTGTTCTCAGCCATTCCTATTCCTGATCCTACCACTAAGATGAAGAGGATCGTGCTGGAAGGAAGCATTCCTTCACCGGCAAATCCGCCGGCAGGCTGCAAGTTCCACACCAGATGCTCTCAGTGCATGGAGATCTGCAAGACGGAAGTTCCCGAGCAGAAGGAGATCGAACCGGGCCACTTCGTAGTATGCCACCTTTACGACGACGTAAAGGCAGCTGTAGAAGCTACAAAGCCTGAGAACAAAGTTACAGAAGAGGCTAACTGATAATGTCAAAGTGGAATGATTTTGAAGATGACGGAATGACTGTAGCCGATATGAGCGACATTCATCCCCAGCCGCTCCTGATACCTGACCTGGGATACATCCTGGGGCAGAAGGGCGGTAAGGCAGAGACCACAGACGAGGCTCCGGTGAACAGAGCTCCTGTTCAGGTGGACAAGGCGGAGCGAAGGGCCCTCATAAAAGGGACCATCGCGGCGTACTTAACAGCGTTCGCAGTCTTTGCCGTAGTCTTCGTGATCGCCATACTTCTTCTTGTCTGGTTCGGTCGCTGAGATCAACTAAACACATACCGCATGGGAGATGATCTCCCATGTGGTTCTTTCATTTTTTGCGCAAAAAACTAACGCCCCGCCCTGAATTCTTGCGATTACACTCGCATGAGCCAAGCGAACTATGGTATAATACAAAAGTTAACGTTTAAATTGATCGAGAGGTCACGATTTTGGTAAAGAAACTCATAAAATATTCCAAGGGATACAGGCTGCTGTCGGTGATAACTCCGATACTGGTAGTGATGGAATCCCTCATAGAGATCTACATCCCATATGTGATGGCGGACCTCATTGACCAGGGCATCTATGGAGGCAACATGAACGCTGTGGCCAAGTACGGACTGTTCCTGATCGGAGCGGCCCTGGTCTCCCTTGCGTTCGGCGTTGCGGCGGGGATCACCGCGCCTTTTGCGTCCGCCGGATTCGCATCAAACCTGAGGAGAGCCATGTTCGACAAGGTCCAGGAATACGATTTCCAGTCCATCGACAAGTTCTCCACCCCCTCCATCGTAACCAGGCTCACCACGGACGTAACCAACGTCCAGCAGGCCTATCAGATGATCATAAGGATCAGCGCCAGAGCGCCATCCATGCTGATACTGGCCCTAATTGCAGCCTACAGGGTGAACCACGAGCTTTCAAGGGTCTTCCTTGTGGCGATTCCAATGCTGGCAGTAGGAGTGGCAGTCCTGATGATCAGCGTGCATCCCATATTCAAAAAGGTATTCAAAAAATACGACGAGATGAACGGCGTGGTCCAGGAGAGCGTCCGCGGAATTCGCGTGGTCAAATCCTTCAACAGGCAGGACTTCGAAATCGATAAGTTCAAAACATCATCCGGAACCATTTTTGACCTTTTTTCCAAGGCAGAGAAGAGGATGGCCTGGATGGCTCCCATCGTCCAGTTCACCAGCTACACCATTATGATCCTCCTCTGCTGGATAGGAGGCAGGATGATAGTAGCTTCCGGAAACGATGCGGCCTTCGGACTTACCACCGGAGAACTCATGAGTATGGTGACCTACACCACCCAGATACTCATGAGCCTCATGATGCTTTCCATGATCTTCCTGCAGCTCACCATGGCCAGGGAGTCCGGGGCGAGAATAGTGGCCATACTGGACGAGACCAGCGGTATCAACGATCCGGAAGATCCCATAATGGAAGTAAAGGACGGATCCATAGATTTCGATGGGGTGTCCTTCAGCTACTCCCACAAGGACGAGGACGCACTTCTTACAGAAGGGGAGCACAATGTCGGAAGGCTGGCACTGGACTCAGTGGACCTTCACATAAAGTCCGGCCAGACCGTTGGAATACTGGGAGGTACAGGATCCTCCAAGTCCACACTTGTACAGCTCATCCCAAGGCTCTATGACGTGAGCTCAGGCTCAGTCAAGGTGGGCGGAGTGGACGTAAGAGACTATAACATTACAGTCCTAAGAGACAAGGTGGCAATGGTACTTCAGAAAAACGTTCTCTTCAGCGGGACCATCAGGGAAAACCTGCTCTGGGGAAATGAGAATGCCACCGATGAGGAGATCAGGCACTCCCTCAAAGTGTCCTGCTCCGATGAATTCGTAAACAAACTGCCTGACGGCATCGAAACGGTGCTGGATCAGGGAGGAACCAACATATCAGGAGGTCAGAGGCAGAGACTCTGCATTGCCAGAGCCCTTTTGAAGAAGCCAAGAGTAATCATCATGGACGACTCCACCTCTGCAGTTGACGTAAAGACAGACAGGATGATCAGAGAGGCTTTCTCCAAGGAGATGCCCGATGTCACCAGACTGATCATCGCCCAGAGGATATCCTCAGTCATGGATTCTGACATGATAGTTGTAATGAACGGCGGCAAGATCGTATCCACAGGAACCCATGAGGAGCTCCTTGAAAAGAGTGATATCTATCGCGAGATCTACGATATCCAGAACGAGACATCCGGGGTTGACCTGGATGTGGAAGGAGGTGAGGACTGATGGCAAACAAGACCGAATCCAGACCCATGGGCGGACCGGGAAGGGGAGGCAGGATGCTTCTCCAGAAGGGCGCCATCAAGACCCTGGACAAGGGCACTCTCACCAGGATAATGTCCTACCTTAAGCCATACAAGATAAGGATAATTCTGGTATTCGTCTGCATACTTGTAAACGCACTGGCAGGCGTTGCATCCTCACTTTTCCTGCAGACACTGATCGACAAATACATCGTGCCACTGGTGGGACAGGCTGCCCCGGACTTTGAGCCCATGTTCAGGGCGCTGATGGTCATGGCGTGCATCTACCTGGCGGGAGTGATCAGCATATTCTTCGCCAACAGGACCATGGGCATAGTTTCCCAGGCCACCCTAAGGGATATCAGGGACGAGATGTTCTCCCACCTCCAGACACTTCCCATAGGGTATTTCGACAGAAACTCCCATGGAAATGTGATGTCCCACTTTACCAATGACGCAGACACCTTAAGACAGATGCTGTCCCAGACCCTGCCCCAGCTTTTCAGCTCCATAATAAGCATGGCGGCTGTGTTCTGCTCCATGCTTCACCTGAGCCTGTGGCTCACATTGGTTACAGTCGCATTCACGTTTTTTGCGCTGTTCATGGCAAAGACCATAGCAGGCAAGTCCGGCGGCTACTTCATGAAGCAGCAGGCATCCCTGGGAGCCCTTAACGGCTACATCGAGGAGATGATCAACGGCGAAAAGGTGGTCAAGGTATTTTGCCACGAGCAAAAAACAAAAGAAGACTTCTACGAAAAGAATGAGAAACTGAGGCTGAACATGTCCAAGGCCAACGCACTTTCCATGCTGGTCATGCCCTTTATGGGAAATCTGGGCAACATCCTCTACGTACTCATCGCCCTCATAGGAGGAGCTCTCGGGATCGCAGGATTCCACAACATCTCCGTAGGTGGCGAGCCCACCCTTACCATGGGCACCATCGCAAGCTTCCTGATTCTTTCCAGGAACTTCATGAACCCCATAACTCAGGTGTCTCAGCAGCTGAATTCAGTGGTCATGGCCATGGCCGGAGCCGGCAGGATATTCAAGCTTTTGGACGAAAAGTCCGAGACTGACGAAGGAGAAGTTACACTGGTCAGGGTTGAGGAAAAGGACGGCAAGCTGGTGGAAACCGACAGAAGGACCGAGATGTGGGCCTGGAAGGATGGGGACAAGCTCATCAGGCTTCAGGGCGACATCGTGCTGGACAAGGTGGACTTCAGCTATGTGGAGGGCAAACAGGTGCTCTACGACATAGACGTGTACGCAAGACCCGGGCAGAAGGTTGCTCTGGTTGGAACCACCGGTGCAGGCAAGACCACCATTACCAACCTGATAAACCGCTTTTACGATATCGATGACGGCAAGATCCGCTACGACGGGATCACCATCAACCGCATCAAAAAGGCGGACCTGAGAAGGTCTCTTGGAATGGTGCTTCAGGATGTCAATCTGTTCACGGGAACCGTTATGGAAAACATCCGCTACGGCAACCTTGAGGCTACTGACGAGGAGTGCATGGAGGCCGCAAGGATAGTAAACGCCGATGGATTCATAAACATGCTTCCCAAGGGCTACGACACCATGCTGGAGGGCGACGGCTCAGGCCTTTCCCAGGGCCAGAGACAGCTTTTGTCCATAGCAAGAGCGGCGGTTGCGGATCCTCCTGTAATGATCCTGGACGAGGCCACGTCCTCCATAGACACCAGGACCGAAGCCATAGTTCAGCGCGGAATGGATAATCTGATGGAGGGAAGAACGGTATTCGTCATCGCCCACAGACTGTCCACCGTAAGAAACGCAGACATGATCATGGTCATGGAAAACGGCCGGATCATCGAGCGGGGCAACCACGAGGAACTCATGGAAAAGAAGGGTAAGTACTACAGACTGTACACCGGAAATCTGGAATAGGTTTATATTGAGGAAGGCCCTGCACGCAGGGCCTTTTTTGTTGGCATGGGGATGCATATGTGGTATAATCTACTATGTATAGGAAGCTGCACGAAAGGAGGGACCCGTGGGAGAATTTCTTCAAAAAGTCAAAGAGATCTTTCTCAGCCTGGACATAGGGACCGACGTCATTAGCATGACTCTCAGGCCCATATTTGTGGTGCTGGGATTGTACATTCTGGTCAGGTGCATAGTTTCACTGGTCCGCTCCAAGAATCCTCCCGAGGTGTGGGCATATCTCAAGGTGACCACCTACACCCAGGACGAGAGCGGCAACATGGTCCCAGTGAAGGAGATCAGTGAACCTCTGACCCATTGGGAGAACGTGATCGGACGAGGCAGGACCTGCGATGTCAGCGTGAACGACAGTGCGCTTTCAAGGAATCAGGGCCTTCTCATAAGAGATGAAGAGGGGACCTGGACCTACAGAGATCTGGGCTCCATGAACGGCACCTGGCTCACGGAAGCGCCGGGCAAGGAAAGCTACAAGACCTTCCGAACCCAGGGCAACGGCGACAGGAACGCCTACCTTGACTACCTCAAGGAGATGGAGGTAAGAGACAGCGGTGGCCGGGAGGACGAGCCTGTTCTCATTTCCAAGGGAAAGGGCGTAGAGGGCCCGGCGGTGGAGTTGGAGTACGGCGACACCTTAAGAAGCGGTCATACGGAATTCACGCTTCTTCCCATCTCCCTTGAAGAAAAGAAAAACAATCTGGAGATGCGTCTGGACGATACGAGGCTGATGTCTCAGGGACCGTCCATGGCAGCGCTCACACTGTTTCAGATACTCACCTTCCTTCAGCTTTGGATGGTGAAAGGGGACGAGTACAGCATGCCCCTCATGACGGCCTTCGGCGGACTGTTCATCATAGAGTGGATCTACGTTCTGGCCGTCAGGATATCCAAGAGGCGGGGCCTCGAGATGGAGGTCATGGCATTTTTCCTCTGCACCCTGAGCCTGGCGGTGATAGCCTCGAAGGATCCGGGAGATCTGGTGAAGCAGACCATAGCAATCGGAATAGGCGTGGTGGCCATGTTCATACTCTGCCTCTTCCTAAGCGACTTGGACCGTTCCAAGCAGATCAGGATATTCCTGATAGTGGTGGCTGCAGGGCTGCTTGTAGTCAACCTGGTTTTCAGCACCTACACCAACGGCGCAAAAAACTGGCTGTCCATAGGCGGCATCTCATTCCAGCCATCTGAGCTCGTGAAGGTGGTATTCGTATGGGTGGGAGCAGGCACCCTGGACGAGCTTTTCCGAAAAAAGAACCTGTACCTTTATCTGGCATTCTCCCTTTTCTGCCTGGCAGCGCTGGCTCTCATGGGAGACTTCGGTACAGCACTGATATTCTTCGTGACCTATCTGGTGATCTCCTTCCTGAGATCAGGAGAGATATCACAGCTTTTGCTTCTGGTGGGAGCAGCGGGAGCGGGAGGCTTCATAATTCTGAAGTTCCGCCCATATATCGCCACCAGATTCGCCACATGGACCCACGTGTGGGAACCGGACTTCATAAATAACGGAGGTTACCAGCAGACGAGGACCCTTACAGCCTCCGCATCAGGAGGACTCCTTGGAACCGGTGCGGGAAGCGGGTGGCTTTCGAGAGAGTTCGCCGCGGACACTGATACGGTGTTCGGCATGCTCATAGAAGAGTGGGGACTCATAATAGCCTGCTTCGCTGTGCTGTCCATCGTGACCCTTGCGTTTTTTGCGGTAAGGTCCATAACATCAGGCCGCTCGGCCTTCTATACCATAGCAGCCTGCGGAGCCATGTCCATGTTCGTGTTCCAGACCATGCTCAACATCTTCGGCTGCACGGATATACTTCCCTTTACGGGTGTCACATTCCCCTTCATATCCAACGGAGGAACTTCCATGATAGTGTCCTGGGCACTGCTGGCCTTCCTGAAGTCAGCTGATACCAGGCTCCACGCCAGTCTTGCTGTGAGAGGAGGTTCAGGGAAATGAAAAAACTAGAAGGAAGAGCTACCATATGTCTGCTTCTGGTCCTGGCCATGCTGGCAGGATTGGTATTCTTTGTGGTTAGATTGGAGCTCCACGGAGACGAATGGGCTGTGAAGAGCTACAACAGTCACATCTTCAGTAACGGCCAGCTCATATGCGGGAAGCTTACGGACAGGGACGGAAGGACCCTCCTTCAGTTCACTCCAAACGGTCCTGCATATCTTGGTACAGAGTACGAGAGAAGAGCCGTGGCCACCCTGACGGGAGATGTGAACTACGGAAGTCCCACCGGAGCCAATGTAGTCTTCAGATCCAGGCTTGCGGGGTACAACAGGATAACAGGAACCGAGGGCTTCTTCGGAAGAAAGGGAGGGACCGTAGTACTCTCCATCGACAGCGACTTTAACCAGACCGCCTACTCCGCAATGGGAAACAGGAACGGACTGGTTTGCGTATACAACTATAAGACAGGGGAGATAATGACCCTGGTAAGCACCCCTACGGTGGACCCCTCCAATAAGGATGCGATGCAGACTGCCCCTGAAGGAGCGTACATCAATAAGGTCACAAGCGCCACCTTCACTCCGGGATCCATCTTCAAGGTGGTGACCGCAGCGGCAGCCATTGAGAATCTTGGAGATCTCTCCGGAAGGACCTTCACCTGCACAGGCTCGGTGAATATAGGGGGCAACAACGTGACCTGTCCCAAGGCCCACGGAGAGGTGGACTTCGCAGGAGCTCTGGCCTCCTCCTGCAACTGCTATTTCGGGCAGCTTGCGGTGGATATCGGGGCGGAAAAAATGCAGGAGTACGCTGACAGACTGGGGCTGACAGGCTCCTACGATATAAACGGTATCGAGACCGCAAAAGGATCCTTTAACTTTGCAACGGATGATGTAGCCCTGGCTTGGTCCGGCATAGGACAGGGGGAGGACATGGTGAATCCCATATCCATGATGGTATTCATGGGAGCCATAGCCAACGACGGCAAGGCTCAGATCCCCACCCTCATAAAGGGCGAAGAGTGCGGAACGGTGGATCTTTTGGACGAGGCCACTGCTCAGAGGCTCAAGGCCCTCATGATAAATAATGTGGAGCAGAATTACGGCGCAGAGAACTTCCCGAATCTGACCATAGGCGCCAAGTCAGGATCGGCCGAGACCGTTCAGGGGGCGGCCACCAACGCCTGGTTCAGCGGTTTTGCGGGGGATTATGCGTTCATAGTCATGCTGGAGAACGCCGGCGCGGGAGCGACGGCGGCAGGACCTGTGGCAAACACGGTCCTTCAGCAGATAGTAAACGGAGGAAAATGATATGTTTGATGCTTTGAAAGTAAAGAATGAACTGGTCCAGTGGATCAGAGACTGGTTCGCAGTAAACGGTCCCGGCTGCAAGGGAGTTGTAGCGATTTCCGGCGGCAAGGATTCGTCTATAGTGGCTGCCCTTCTCACAGAGGCTTTGGGCAAGGAGAACGTAATCGGCGTGCTTCTTCCGAGAAATGTGCAGCCTGATATAGACATGTCCTACGGGATATGCGAATTCCTGGGCATCAAATATTACGAGGTCAATATCGGCCCTGCGGCGGATGCAGTGGAAGAGGGACTCAGAAAGGCTCTGGGAGAGGACGGAGTCACCAAGCAGAGCGTGGTGAACCTGCCTCCCAGGATCAGGATGTCCGTGACCTATGCTGTCTCCCAGTGCGTCAACGGCCGTGTGGCGAACACCTGCAATCTTTCAGAGGATTACGTGGGATATGCCACAAGGTACGGCGATGGAGCAGGAGACTTCGGACCCATATCAAGGCTTACAGTCCAGGAAGTCAAGGCTATCGGAAGAGTTCTGGGGCTTCCCGACAAGTACGTTGACAAGGTCCCATCAGACGGACTTCAGGAGAAGACCGATGAGGACAATCTGGGATTCACCTATGCTGTCCTTGACAGATACATCAGAGAGGGAGTAATAGACGACCCGGAGACAAAGAAGAGGATAGACAGGCTCCATGAGATCAACGCATTCAAGCTTAGATACATGGATTGCTTCGAATATGTTCCCGAATAAGGGATCGGATGAAAGGAAAGTATGAAGGAAACATTTGTTAGAGATCTTAAGAAGGACTCTGAAGTAAAAGATTTTTTCATGGTCAAGCAGGTGGCGGTCAGAACAGGCTCTACAGGCAAGCTTTATCTGGACGTGGTCCTGGCGGACAAGACCGGTGAGGTCAACGGCAAAAAATGGGAAGTGGCCCCCGGAGACAGAGAACTTCAGGAAAAGGATATCGTAAAGATAATTGCTACGGTCACCGAATATAACAGTCAGCTTCAGCTGAGGATCCAGAGGATCAGGAAGGCCGAACCTGAGAAATATGAAGAGGATGCCGTCGACATGGGAGACTTCGTAAAGGTAGCTCCCGAGGATCCCCATGAAATGCTGAAGTACCTGGAGGATACCGCAGAGACCTTCAAGGATGAAGACCTTAAAGCCATCACACTGAAGGTGCTTAGGGATAACAGGGACAGACTGCTCTACTATCCCGCCGCCTCCAAGAATCATCACGCTGAGTTGGGAGGATTGCTTTATCATACCAAGAGGATGGTCATGACAGGAGAGGGCGTTCTCAAGGTATATACCAACCTGAACAGAGATCTTTTGCTCTGCGGAGTTATACTTCACGATATGGAGAAGCTGGACGAGATCGAGTCTGACGAATACGGCATCTCCTCAGGATACTCCATGGAAGGACATCTTCTGGGCCATCTGGTCATGGGAGTCAAGTACGTGGAAAAGCTGGCAACGGAACTGAATTTCCCGGACGAGAAGAGGATCATGCTGGAACACATGATCCTGTCCCACCACTATGAGCCGGAGTTTGGAAGCCCCAAGAGGCCGCTGTTCCCGGAGGCAGAGGTTTTGCACTATCTGGACATTCTGGATGCCAGGATGTATGACATGGAGGAGGCCCTGTCCACCACACTTCCCGGTGGATTCAGCGACCGGATCTGGACTCTGGACAACAGAAAGATCTATCATAGCCAGGGAGAGAAGGAGAATTAAGTAATATGATAAGAATGCCCAAAAAAATAAAAGACGTACTGAAGACCTTGAGCGACGGAGGATTCGAGGGATACACTGTGGGACCCTGCGTAAGGGACAGCCTGCTCGGGCTGAAGCCCGTGGATTGGGACGTTTCCACCAATGCCAAACTGGAAGACCTTAACAGGCTATTCCCGGATGCGGTCACCGTAAGCAAGAAGCTGGGCGTTGTCAGACTGTACGACGATACCGACGAAGAGCTTGTCATAGACGTTGCCACATACAGGAAAAAATCCATCAAGTCTCCTGAAGGAAACATCCCCCAGTTCGCTTCCACCATTTCCGAGGATCTGGAGAGAAGGGACTTCACGGTGGATGCTCTGGCTGACAGCGGAAGCTATTTCATCGATGAGAAGGGCGGAAAAAGCGACATATCTTCCAAGTTCGTAAGGACGGTCGGAGATGCGGCGGAGCTTTTCAGCGAAGATCCCATGAAGATCATGAAGGCCTACAGAATAGTGGCGGACCTTGGCTTCGACATGACTCAGTCAGTATACGAAGGCATCATGGCCAACAAAGAAAAGCTGGATGAGGTGAAGTCATCCAGGATCGGCAAGGAATTCCTTCAGATCATAGGCGCAGAGCATGCCGGCAAAGCCATGAGCATGATAGTCGATATGGGAGTCTTAAGATACATTCTGGGACCTGAGGTGGTGGATACTCTTTCACACAAAGAGAAGAGTGAGCTTATGGATCTTTGCAAGAACATCGAGAAGACCAAGACCATTCCTGAGAGAAGGATCGGAGTCCTGATGTCCATGCTGTCCAAAAAAAAGGCCCTATCAGCCATAGACAGGCTGGGATACGAGGGAGAGCTTAGGGTGCACCTTGAAGATGTGGCCAAAGACCTTCCCGAATTCCATTTCTGCCAGCAGCCCCAGACCCTGAAGAAATTTTGCTACGAACATGCGCCCATGGAGAGGACAGACTACCTGCTCCAGCTCCAGAAGGCCATGATGATCGTGTTTGAATACGACATCGAGACCAAGATCAAGTCCAAGATGTACCTTTTCGATCAGTTCCAAAAGAGCAGTGATCCCATCTTCGTTGAGGATCTGGCTATAGACGGAAATGACCTTATGGAGGCTGGAATCACCGAGACTCCCGAGGAGAGCCAGGAGATGCTGAGAATGCTGGTGGAGAGGCTCCACATCGAACCCAGGAGGAATACCAGAAGAGAACTTCTGGAACTGGCTAAGAGATACAAGAAACACAAAGTCCTTGCATATTTCAGAGGAGTTTCATGGTTACGCTGATCGATGGACAGATCACAAAAATAAGCCAGGTCGCGCCGGACGTGACCTGGTTTTTAAGACAGGCGGGACTTTCGGATTACTACATCATAAAGCTTTATGATGAACAGAGAGAAAACGCGCTTAATATAGTCAAGGAGGACCCTTATCTGCTCCTTGATATTTTTCCGCGCCTTGGATTCAAAAGGGCCGATGAGATCGCAGCCAAACTGGGTGTGAGCCGCGCAGATATCAGGCGAGTCAAGGCCGCCCTTAGGTACGGCATGAGCTTTTCTGTGTCCCAGGGCAGCAGCTACATGCCTAAGCAGGACCTGATCGAAAAGGTGTCCACCATGCTGGATGTGGCGGAGGCCCAGGCTGAAGAGGCCCTGAAAGAGATGGTGCTTGAGGGCGCCATGTACAAAACCACTGTGGATGGGGAGGACGCGGTATACTTCTACAATCTTTTCAGAGCGGAGAGCAGGACCGCATCCCGCCTGATCACCATTGCTTCCCAGGAGGAGCGGGAACTGAAAAACGTGGTGGATGATCCGGAAGCCTACCTCAGAAAGTACGAGGAAACCAAGAACATCGAGCTTTCAGAGTCCCAGAGACAGGCGGTGATCTCAGCCGTAAGGGAAGGGGTGACGGTGATCACAGGAGGCCCCGGTACCGGAAAGACCACTATCCTGAATGCCATAATATATATCCTGGAGCAGTCCGGACAGAAGGTGGCGGTATCAGCCCCAACAGGCCGCGCGGCCAAGAGGATAACCGAGACAGGGGGGCATTTCGCCCAGACCGTCCACAGACTCCTGGAGTACTATTACGACGAACTGAGCGGCACCATGTGTTTCGCAAAAAACTCAGATTCCCCTCTGAAATATGACTGCGTCATCGTGGACGAAGCCTCCATGCTGGATGTTTTCCTTATGAGCGCCCTTTTGGACGCCATCAAGGACGGTACCAGGCTGATCATCGTGGGTGACAAGGACCAGCTTCCATCGGTGGGGGCAGGGAAGGTCCTGGAGGATCTGATAGAGTCCAAGTGCTTCAATACTGTGGTCCTGCATGATATCTATCGTCAGGAAGCAGAGAGCGGGATAGTGCTGAACGCCCACAGGATAAACTCCGGAGATTACCCTTTCACAGAGGACAAAACAGGCAATTTCAGGTTTGAGAGCCTGGAGAAGCAAAAGGACATCCAGGACGCTGTAGTGAAGTACGCCCTGGATCACAAAAGTGAGGAGGTCCAGGTCCTGACACCTTCCAAGAAGGGGATACTGGGAACTGCGGAACTAAACAAGCGTCTTCAGGAGGAACTGAATCCAAAAGACCCCGAGAAGGAAGAAATGACCTTCGGGAAAAGGATCTTCCGTGAAGGCGACAAGGTGATGCAGATAAAGAACGATTACCGCCTGGCATACAAGAGGGAGAGCACGGATCACGCGCTGGAGGATGGCAGAGGCATCTTCAACGGTGAGATCGGCACCATCATCGGTGTGGACCCTGCGGAGCGTTCCCTAGTTGTGGTGTTCGACGATGACAGCACTGGGGTCGGATGTGGAAGACGGTTCGTAAAGTACGAGTACCCGGATCTGGACGAGCTGGAGCTTGCCTACGCTATTACAATCCACAAGGGTCAGGGCAGCGAGTACGAGAACGTGGTGATACCGGTATCCTGGTTCCCGCCGCTTCTTGCCACCAGGAGCCTGATATATACAGGGGTCACCAGAGGGGAGAAGAACGTGACCCTCATAGGAGAAGTAAAATATCTGAACCAGATGGTGGACAATGACCGAAGGGCCGAAAGGCTTTCGGGGCTCACGGACAGGATCATTCAGGCATATGATCTGAAGATGGGCTTCGGGAAATGAAGCTCTCGTCATCCCTCCTTCTCTCACAGCCCTTCAGGTAAAAGTTCCCCGTTGCAAGGGAGATGAAGTGGACCTCTCCTGCGCCTGCATCTTTGAGAGCCTTGGCGCAGTGATTGGCGGTGGAACCTGTGGTCAGGATGTCATCCACCAGGAGGATCACAGAGTTGGCTATGAGTGTTTTGCGCCGGGGGTTGATGGTGAAGGCATTCTCAAGGTTCAGGTTACGTTCGCTTCCGGAGACGCTGCGCTGGGAAGTGGTGATGCGCTGGCGGACCAGGCCGTCGGGCAGGTGGAGGATCTTCGGACCTTGGCGGAGTGCATTGAGCCTTGAGGTGAGATCCCGGGAGATCAGTTCAGCCTGGTTGAAGCCTCGCTTCTTAAGACGGCTCCGGTGAAGAGGTACCGGCACCACCAGGTCCAGGGAATCCACCAGGGACCTGAGCCCCTCATCTCTTACGATCCGATCATACATTATCATGGAAATGGGCCTTGAAAGATAGGTCCTTTTGTTGTATTTGAGGTCGAAGACCATTTTTTTGGAGTGGAGGCCGTAGACAAGACAGGATGACGCGGAATCCAGGTGGGGCATCATTTTCCCCGGCTCATCCTCACTGAGGTCAATGTAGATGTTCCCGCCGTTTAAGGCCTTCACGCAGTTGTCGCAGATGGAGTAGGGCCTGTGGGAATCGATGAGGCTTCCGCAGATCACGCAGTAGGTGCCCATGGGAAAAAGCGCCTGAAGCAGCTTCTCGGTAATGCGGGTGGATCTTTTGTTTGTGGAAAAGTAATACATGGCTTAAGACTACATCTTGTTGGGCCGGATTACAATATGCCGAAAAGGAAGCCATATCTTCACCTAATGCTCACTTGAAGAAGCACTGCTCAGGTGATATAATAAAGAAAAAGTGATCCGGGTCTGTGGTTGCAAATCCAAGCCAGGCACGGGCGAAGGGATCCACGTAAGTCCGGAGGAAGAGCCCCGGATGAGCATGGCGTGCTTTAGATGTAAGTCCTCCGCAAAGCGGGTTAAGGCGAGTGTGGGGTCAAAGACCAGGTCAGCCGGATAGCTTTTTTCAAAATCAAGGAGGTATAGCTATGAAGACGACCGTTACAGGGAAGAACATCGTTGTAAGTGACAAGATTCAGGAGTTCATCGATAAGAAGTTCGCCAAAATGGACAAGATCTTTCCCGATGATACTCAGGCGAAGGTGCTGATGCATCCCGAACAGGCCAAGGTCAAGGTGGAGGCAACTATCTCTACGAAGGGAAACCTTTTCAGAGCAGAGTCAGTTGCACAGGACATCAATGATGCCATCGATGAGGTAGCAGAGAAGCTTTTAAAGCAGTTATCCAAATACAAGAAGAAGCTGGTAAAGAGGAACAAGGGCAAGGGCTCTGTAAGATATGAGGAGATCCCGGATCTGGAGCAGGCCGAGGAGAAGGAGAGCACCATAGTCAAGACCAAGAAGTTCACTCTGACTCCCATGACATCAGAGGAAGCCATCCTTCAGATGGAACTTCTGGAGCACAACTTCTTCGTATTCCTGGACGCTGAGTCAGGAAACGTGAACGTAGTGTACAAGAGAAACGACGAAGACTACGGTCTCCTGGAAACAGAACACTAAGTACTAAAGGTCAGTAACGGGCCGCCCATGTGGGCGGCCTTTTGATTTTGTGTGAGAAGTAGGAAGTCCACATTGAGCGATTCCTTAGCGGTATTCTCCTTGAAAGAAGAGGGCAGATATGGTATCATTTACTATGTATAATTGTGTGGAGTGTTGGCTTTTTTAGCCCGATAGATCAAAAGGTGATACGCCAATGGAACAATTCTTTCAAAACATAGTTTCAAATATCGGTATAAACGATATCTTTGACATACTCATAATTACTTTTCTTGTGTATAAGCTGCTGGGATTCGTCAGGGAGACCAGGGCTGAGCAGCTGGCAAAGGGCATAGGTATCCTCATAGTCGTAGCAGTTCTGGCAAGTTCTCTTCGGCTTTACACCTTGCAGTGGCTTCTGAGCAACCTGGTCAACGTAGGCTTGATCGCACTTGTCATCATCTTCCAGCCTGAACTCAGAAGACTTCTTGAGAACCTGGGAAGACGTAAGATCATCTCCAGCTACAGCGGTCTTGACCTGGAGGAGGCCGAGCACATCACCCATGAAATAAGGGCAGCCATCGAGAGGATGTCCGAGGAAAAGACCGGAGCCCTCATCGTGATCGAACGAGAGACGTCTCTTACGGATATAATCGAGACAGGCACTGTTATCCGTGCCGGCATTTCCAGAGAGATGATCGGAAACATCTTCTACGAAGGCGCACCCCTTCACGACGGGGCGCTGATCGTAAGAGGAGACAAGCTGGAGGCGGCAGGCTGCGTACTTCCCCTTACAGCCAACAAGACCCTTTCCAAGGATCTGGGCACCAGACACAGGGCAGGGATCGGAGTCACTGAGACTTCGGACGCCCTGGTATTCATCGTGTCCGAGGAGACAGGCATCATCTCCGTGGCCGAGAACGGCAGACTGAGAAGACATCTGACGGGCACCGATATCGAAGAGATCCTGAACACGATATACATCTCACCGGAGAACGATTCCGTTCTCGACAGGATCATCAAAGCTCTGAAGGGAGGCAAGAAAGATGCTGAGAAATAAAAGATTCACATTGGTACTTGCTTTTCTTATCGCAGTAGCCCTCTGGGCATACGTGCTGGGCGAGGTGGACCCCGAGAGGCGCATCACCATCAGAAACGTGCCCATCGTATACACCAACGAGGCGGCTCTTGAAGATGCCGGACTGGTTATCACCAGTGCAGATCACGACAAGGTCGACGTATCCTTCAGCGCCAGAAGATCCATCGCCAACAAAATATCCGAGGACGACTTCCGCGCGATCGTAAACCTTTCGGGCCTCACAAGAGGGGATAACGTTGTGGAGCTTTCTGTGACCAGACCCAGTTCCATAACTCTTGACAGCATTTCGCCCCAGTATATAACCATAACCACAGAGAACTCCGTATCTGTAGAGAAGGAGATCGAGATCGTATACTCCAATCAGGTGGCGAATAAAGAACCCATGATAACACAGCTGTCCACAGAGACAGTTACCGTTTCCGGAGCAGAATCTGCAGTGGACAAGGTTGACAGAGTCGTGGCTGACGTGGATTCCTCCAGAATAACAGAGGAGAGCAATGCTATCACTGTAGCTCTTGTGGCGTTGGATGAAGAGGGAGAGGAAGTTACAGAAGCCCATCTTTCAGAATCTAATGTAACTGTGACTGCAGTGATGATGAACACCAAGAAGGTGTCACTGTCCGTACCTGTGAAGGGCATGGAGAGCGGATCCATAACGAGGACCATCGATGTGCCTGAAGAGGTGACCATCAAAGGACCCAGCGAGACCCTTGAATGGATAGACAGCGTGGAGTGCAAGGAGATAGACCTTACCGATGTCTATGTGGATTCCACCATAGTGCTGGAACCTGTGCTTCCTTATGGGGTACAGCTTGCATACGAATCCTTGGATCCTGAAATGCATGTAAAAGTGTTTAATGCCTCCGAGGTAAGCTTCGAATTCGATGAGACGGATATAACCGTTACAGGAGTTAACGAGAACACCACGGTCACTATAGAAGACGTGTCGATAGTTGTGACTGCGAAGGGAACACTTTCGGCCATAGGCTCTCTCACGAAGGATGACCTGATCATAACAGCAGATGTTACAGGGCTGTACAACGGAAGCCATACGGTACAGCTGAATATCACCACCAATGTGGAGGGAGTGGACATCGCAGAGGCTGAACCGGCCAGCGTGGTGATCGTTCTCGAAATGTAAAAGGAGAAAACATTATTGGGCAGACTTTTCGGTACTGACGGAGTGAGAGGCATAGCCAACAGGGAGCTTACCCCGGAGCTGGCCTTCAGCCTTGGCAAGGCCCTCTGTCATGAACTCAAAAAAACAGACTCTGCACCCACAGTGGTGCTGGGCAAGGATACACGGCTTTCCTGTGATCTTTTGGAACAGGCAGTGTCCGCAGGCATAATGGTGTATGGCGGCACGGTCATCAAGGTAGGAGTCCTGCCGACCCCGGCAGTGGCACTGATCACCAGAGAGTACGGAGCCGGCGCAGGTATAGTAATAAGCGCCTCCCACAACTCTTTCGAGTACAACGGGATCAAGGTGTTCAACTCAGAGGGCATGAAATTATCCGATTCCATGGAGGAGGAGATCGAGGATCTGATCATATCCAACGTGGATCCGTCGGACAGGCTGACAGGCACAGGCATAGGAAGGACATATGACGCCTCAGACGATGCCAGAAGGATATACGAGGACCATCTCATGAGGACCGTGGACTTCAAGCTTCTGGGCAAAAAAATCGTCCTGGACTGTGCCAATGGTGCCTGCTTCAAGATAGCGCCAGAGGTATTCATGAGGCTTGGAGCCGACGTGTACACCATAGGAAACACCCCGGACGGCACCAATATCAACGACCGGTGCGGTTCCACCGCTCCGGAAGCTCTTGCGAGGGCTGTCAGAGAGATCGGCGCCCAGGCGGGATTCGCCTTCGACGGTGACGGCGACAGACTGATCACTGTGGATGAAGAGGGCCGGATATTGGATGGCGACAGGGCAGTGGGCATATGCGCCATGGATCTTAAGGTATCAGGAAGACTGGATAACATGGTGGTGACCACCTCGGTAATGTCTAATTCAGGGCTTTGGAAGACCCTTGAAGAAGAAGGGATCCGCGTGGAGATCACCGGCGTGGGAGACAGATACGTTCTGGACAAGATGCTGGAGACCGGATGCGTGCTTGGAGGCGAGCAGACGGGACACATGATCTTCAGCGAGTACAGCACAGCAGGAGACGGTATCCTAAGCGCCCTTCAGATCATGAGGGCAGTGAGGAATTCCGGAATGTCCCTGGCTGAACTCTACGATAAGATCACCATCTACCCCCAGGTCCTTCTGAACGCAAGGATCCAGAACGAGTTCAAAAAGACCTATCTTAAGGACCCGGATATCCAGAGGATCTTGCAGGAAACGGAAGAGACCCTCAAGGATCGTGGAAGACTTGTGATCAGGACATCCGGAACTGAAGCGGTCATAAGGATCCTCATAGAAGGAGATTCTGAGCAGGAGATCAGGAGCCTGGCAGAGGCCATAGCCTCAATGATAGAAGAGAAGTATGGAGGAGATCCCTCCTGACTATATGAAAAGGAGTTCATAAATGGAATATGATATCAGAGACATAGGGCTTGCTCCCTATGGACATGAAAAGATCGAATGGGTCAGAGACCATATGCCCCTCTTAAGATCCTTAGAGGAGAGATTTGAGAAAGAAAAGCCTTTTGAGGGAGTCAAGGTATCCCTTTCAGTTCATCTGGAGGCCAAGACCGCCTATCTCTGCAAGGTAATGGCGGCAGGCGGAGCACAGATGTCTGTTACAGGCTCTAATATTTTGTCCACACAGGACGACATCTGCGCAGCTCTGGTGGAGGACGGCATATCCGTTTTCGCTTACCACGACGCAACGGACGAGGAATACTTCAGACATCTGGAAAGGTGTCTGGAGGTGAAACCCAACATCATAATAGATGACGGCTGCGACCTGGTGACCCTGATCCATAACAAGAGACCTGACCTGGCTGAGGAAGTCTGGGGCGGATGCGAGGAGACCACCACAGGCATAATCCGCCTTAGAGCTCTGGACAAAGCAGGACTCCTCATGTTCCCCATGATGGCTGTAAACGATGCGGATATGAAGCATCTCTTTGACAACAGATACGGGACAGGCCAGTCCACCTGGGACGCCATAATGAGAAATACCAATCTCATAGTGGCCGGCAAGACCGTCGTCGTAGCAGGCTACGGATGGGTATCCAGAGGCATAGCCATGAGGGCTGCCTCCCTGGGAGCCAACGTGATCGTTACAGAGATCGATCCGGTGAAGGCCATCGAGGCCAAGATGGACGGATTCACGGTGATGAAGATGGACGATGCGGCACCTCTGGGCGATATTTTTTGCACCGCCACAGGCTGCGTGAAGAGCATCAATACCGATCACATGATGACCATGAAGAACGGGGCCATCCTCACAAACTCAGGACACTTCAACTGCGAAGTTGATATGGAAGGACTGTACAAGCTGGCGGTCTCCCACCACGAGAGACGCCACAATGTTGAAGGATTCATCCTTCCAAACGGCAGAGAAGTGGACGTCATCGCAGACGGAAGGCTCGTGAACATCGCAGGAGCTGACGGCCATCCCGCAGAGATCATGGACATGAGTTTTGCTGTACAGCTTTACGGCGCAATGTACATAATGGAGCACAGAAATGAACTTCCCAAGCATCTCTTAAAGATCCCGGAGGAGATCGATAAGAAGATCGCATCAGACAGACTTGCAGCATGGGGAATCGAAATAGACACTTTGACCGACGAACAGAGCGAATATCTGAACAGTTGGAAGTTATAGGAGGCGCAACTATGGAAATGCAAAAAATACAGGAAGAAGCGAGAAAAGCATGTGAGGAGATAGTGGAGATCTCCAAGATCCAGAAGGGAGACATCCTCATCGTAGGGTGCTCATCATCAGAGATCATGGGTGCCAATATCGGCAAGGGCTCCAGCCTTGAGGCGGCAGAGGCCGTGTATGAAGGCATCATGAGCGTGTTGAGACCAAGAGGGATCTTTTTGGCAGCACAGTGCTGCGAGCATCTCAACAGATGCGTGGTGGTAGAGAAGGATGCTCTCCTTCCCGGCACAGAGATAGTCAATGCCGTTCCACAGCTTCACGCAGGCGGTTCTTTTGCTATGACGGTGTACAAGAATTGCACGAAGCCCGTGGTGGTCGAGGAGATAAAGGCCAATGCAGGTCTTGACATAGGAGATACCCTGATCGGGATGCACTTAAAGAGAGTGGCAGTGCCCGTAAGGATACAGCAGAAACAGATTGGAGAAGCTCACGTGGTAGCTGCCAGGACCAGACCCAAGTTCGTGGGAGGTTCCCGTGCCGTTTACGACGACGCCCTTTCGGGTGGAGACATTCCGAGATAGAGGAGGAAATAAATGCGTATAGTAACGATCGCTTCCGGAGTGGCGCTGGTCGCCCTGGGAGGATACCTTATAGCCAATGAAGGACTGACCTTCATTTCATCAGCTTTCATAATAGGACTTTTGTTCATGGTGTGCGGCATAGTTGAAGTGCTCTCCCACTCCGCCTACAGAGGAGCGGACGGAGAGAGCAAGGCCTGGGTCTTGATCGACGGACTCACCACATTCTCACTTGGTACCTTGATCATTTTGAACAAAATATCCGCAGAGATAGCTGCCCCCCAGATCCTTGGACTCTGGGTACTCATCACCGGCATCAGGAACGCAGTGAAGGCCTGGGAAAACATGGAGAACAGAAACACAAGCTTCTATGATCATCTGATCGTGGGACTTCTGAATCAGATCATCGGATTCTACGTATTCTTCGACCCGGATATCCTCGCACTGCCTTCCCTTAACCTGGTGGGACTGTGCATCATAGTTCAGGGCATCAATCTGGCTCACGTAGGTATCACCATCAAGCTTCTCAAGCCTGAAGCAATCAAGACCAAGGAAGAGATGGTAACGGAGGCTGCTCAGAAGGCCAAGGAAGCTCAGATGGCTGCAAGAGAGGCTTTAGAGGCAGCAAAGGCTGCCCAGAGCCAGTTCAAGGAAGTGGCCCTTACTCCTGCAGAGATGCTGGATAAGGCTTTGAGACCCAAGCCGGTAGAAGAGGACGCGGAGCAAGTCGCGGAACAGGGAAATGAAACAGGAATATGACGCTCTGGTCATAGGCGGCGGAGCATCAGGGATGGCGGCGGCCATCACCCTGAAGAGGATGCGCCCATCCTGGGATGTGGCAGTCCTTGAGAAAAACGACATATTTTTAAGGAAGGTCCAGGCCTCAGGAAACGGCAAGTGTAACATATCGAACCTTGCCTGTGACGGACTGCCTGAAGTCAGGGAGTTTCTGAAAAGCGTGGGGATCTGCCTCAGAAATGACGGAGAGGGGAGACTCTACCCCTACTCTGAGGACGCAAAAGACGTTGCCAGGCTCCTTATCAGGACCGCCACCTCACAGGGGGTGGAGCTTCTGCCTGAAGCTGAGGTAGAGAGGATCTCTGTGATCTCTTCTGACAGAGACCCAAGAGGAGGATTCCGGGTACTGATCAAGGGGGATGATGAATACATCGCCTGTGAGAACCTGGTCATCGCTACAGGGGGCAAGTCCCATGCCGAGTTCGGCACCACGGGAGACGGTTACACCTTTGCAAGACGCATGGGGCACAGCGTTACCAAGCTGGTGCCCGCTCTCACAGGGGTGGAGGTACGTGAAAACATCCTGAATCTCAAAGGAGTGCGCGCCAAGGCTAAAGTCTATCTTTTGAGAGACGGAGAGACCATCTTCAGCGAGAAGGGAGAAGTCCAGTTCAGAGATGATTCACTTTCAGGCATAGTGATCATGAATATGTCAGGAAAGATCGAGACCCTTCAGAACGAGTCTCCCGAGGATAGTTTCAAGCATTATGATATAAGGCTGGACCTTGCTCCTGATTTTACGTCTCAGGAGGTAAGGGACATGATCCTGGACAGGCTCTACATGCCCGGGTTCGATGAAGAATACAGTCTGAAGACCCTGGTGAAGGCAGAACTTGCCAGATTCCTCATAAGAAAGTCAAATGTGTTTTTTGCGCGGTGGCTTGGGGAGAAAGCCTCCAAGGAGGAGATCGCGGACTTTCTGGCGGATGAGCTCAAAGACCTTAAATTCAAGGTCAAGGGCCTGAAGGGCTGGGACGAAGCTCAGGTCACCAAGGGCGGCGTACCGGTATCCGAGGTGGATCCGGTCACCATGGAGTCGAGGCTTATCAAGGGCCTTTACCTTGTGGGAGAGGTCCTGGATTACGACGGACCATGCGGAGGATACAATCTTAACAACGCCTGGCTCACAGGCATCAAGGCGGGAAGAGGCATAGCCCAAAGCAGATGATAATAAACGGTTTAAGCATAAGGCCCGGGGAAGGAATTGAAAAAGTCCTTTCAAGGGCCTCTAAAAAATCAGGCAAAAAAGTTCATAACTGGAGAATACTGAAAGAATCCATCGACGCCAGAAACAAGGCTGACATAAGGCTGGTGTACTCAGTGGAGATCAACTATGATCCAAATGAGGCCAAGGTGCTTGAGATACCGAAGGCGGAATCGAAGGAGCGACCGGTGGTGGTGGGATTCGGTCCCTGTGGAATTTTCGCAGGACTGGTGCTGGCCAGAGCAGGCATGAGACCTGTGATACTGGAGCGCGGAGATGATGTGGACAGGCGCCTTGAGAAAGTGAGAAGGTTCGGCTCAGAAGGCATACTTGACACGGAATCCAATGTTCAGTTCGGAGAGGGCGGTGCAGGCACATTCTCAGACGGCAAGCTGACCACAGGTATCAAAGACCACAGAATGAGGTTCGTGCTGGAGGAACTGGCGGCCCATAGAGGCCCTGAGGACATCCTCTACAAGGCCAAACCACACATTGGGACAGATGTTCTGAGAGAGGTGGTAAAGAGCCTGAGAAAGGAGATCATAGCCCTTGGAGGGCAGGTGATATTCGGTGCCCGGGTGAAGGGAATCGATGTCTCAGACAACAGGGTAAAGGCAGTAGAGTACTCCGTTGAGGGCCGGACCGAGAGGCTTGAGACAGATGACCTTATCCTGGCTATAGGACACAGCTCCAGAGACACCCTTCTGATGCTGAAGGAGTCCGGATTCATGATGGTCCAGAAGCCTTTCTCAATGGGAGTCAGGGTAGAGCATCCTCAGGAACTCATAGATGTTGCCCAGTATGGCAGGCCTGCAGGAGAACTGAAGCTTCCCCCGGCGGACTATAAGCTTTCGTACAGGACAGGGGATGGCAGAGGAGTATACACCTTCTGCATGTGCCCGGGAGGTCACGTGATAGTGGCGTCCTCAGAGGAGGGGGGAGTTACGACCAACGGAATGAGTTTCCACGGGCGGGATTCCGGATTTGCAAACTCTGCTGTGCTCTGCGATCTGAGGCCTGCGGACTTCGGCTCAGACGATGTGCTGGCAGGAATGTATCTTCAGAGAAAGTATGAAAGGATCGCATACCAGAGGGCAGGAGGATATCATGCTCCCAGGACTGACTGGAGATCTTTCAGGGAGGGGCTGGCCCCGGATGTGACAGATTGTATGCCGGGGTTCGTTGCAGACTCCATAAGAGAGGCAATGCCTGCCTTCGGCAGAAGGGTACGGGGATTCGACTCCGACGACACTGCGATGTATGCCGTGGAAGCCAGAAGTTCGTCACCCGTAAGGCTGCTTAGAGATGAAGGATACAGGGGCGGCCTTATGACCGGAGAGACTATAGAGGGATTCTACCCTTCGGGAGAAGGAGCAGGATATGCCGGAGGCATCGTTTCCGCTGCCGTGGATGGCATCCGTTCAGCCATGAAGATTATAGAAAAATACAGATAAAAATAAATGGCCCTTGTAATAACTATACAAAAGGACGTATAATATATAACGTTAGGAAGTATAGCATTACTATCGTTATTACGAAAGGAGATCAAATATGGCAGGTTTAGTTGACCTTTTAGGATTGATGGGCGGCGGTAAGTCATCCGCATCCGATCTTATGGGATTGTTAGGCGGACAGGCAGGCGTTTCTGAAAGCCAGGCACAGGATACCCTTCTCAAGGCTCTCCCGTCCCTTCTCTCTTCCATGCAGAACAATGCCAGCACCAAGACAGGAGCAGACAGTCTCCTCAAGGCATTGGGCCAGCATGACTTAGATGAGAAGGACATCGTCAAGCTCATCAAGAGCGCTGATGAAGAAGACGGAGTCAAGATCCTCAACCACATCTATGGAAGCAAGGAAAAGGCTGAAGAAGCCAAGAAGGAAGTAGCCAATGCTGCAGGAATCGATGTCAAGAAGGCAGCCAAGCTCATGGCTCTTGCTGCACCCGTACTTCTCACCGTACTGGCAAAGACCAACAAGAAGTCAAACAAGACTGAGACAGTATCCAATGCTGATGGTCTTGCAGACATGCTTGGAACACTGGCAGGCCTTGCAGGCGGCAAGTCATCTGCATCCGGCCTTGGCAGCCTCATCGGAGCTCTGGCAGGCGGCGGTTCCAAGAAGAACGACGGACTGGATATCGGAGATATTCTTGGACTTCTGATGAAGTAGGATCCGAGATAAGATAAGAAGAGACCCCTTTCACGGCACAAACCGTGGGAGGGGTCTTTTGCTATGACGGACGCATTATGGTATAATAAGCAAAGAGTCAAATTAGGAGTAAAGGTGTTGTTTATACTTAACGCGCTACAGATCATTCAGGATTCAATAGAAGATATTTTCAAGAAGTATCTTCCCATGATGAGGAGCCTTGCGCTATCCATACTGAAGGACCACCATCTTTCGGAGGATGCAGTACAGGAGGCTCTTGTTAAGCTACACAGATACTCAAATAAAACAGGCAACATTAATGCCAATGATACCAAGATCTTTATTTATATCGTCACAAGAAACGAAGCGATAAACATAAAAAGACAAGAAGACAGAAGAAATTCGTTTGAAACTGATGTCCCATTCAGCGAAGATTTTGTGTCAAGTACTATAGGGGGACAATTAAACGTAGAGCAATTCAGCGAGGAATGCAGTTTCGGCCCGGAGATATCAGATTTCCTGAATAAACTCAGTCTGGTAGATAAAGATATACTGACTTACAAATACAGTTATGGCTATTCCTTCAAAGAAATAGCTGATACCCTGGGTATGAAACGTGACGCAGTTTACAAAAGGCACAAGAGAGCTTTGGATAAACTTAAAGTGATCATCGAAGAAGCGAATGAGAAGTAAGAAAGAAGCAAAACGAATACTTAAGGCCTTCGGAAGAGCGGAAGGAAAGGCCAGGATCGAATATATCGACTCCTTTTTGCCTGAGAAGACCTCATATATTGGGTCGATCAACTATAGGCATATACTGAGGAGAGCGGCCATAGTTGTAGTGCTCATGGTTATGATCATGGCGCTGGCTGCATCAGCTTATGCTGCGGTTTTGCATTATCTGAATTATATTAAGATCGAACATAAGGACAATGACGAATACATATCGGTCGATGGGACATCTGGAAAAGATGATGATTATAGTGACATTACATTCTTAGAGCCAACATATATTCCGGATGGATACACACTAAAATCGGAATCGTATGATGAAGTATTTCAAGAAAAAATTTGGAGGTATGTTAGCAAGAATGGAGAGGCTTTGAATATATTGGAGTACCCTGCCATTGTAGGGGTGCATATGGACAATGAAGGAGCAACACGCTCTACAGAAATAATCAGAGACACGGAAATTGTTTTGTACAACTACCCAGATGGGACTGCTGGAGTTTTGCAATATGATAAAACTCTTATTATTATTAACAGTTGCTTGGATGCTGAAGAAATGAAAAAAATAGTTCTCGGCATAATACCAGAATAGAATAAATATTGAAGAGCATTTTTTTGACACACTCGCCAATCAGATGGTTGGCGAGTTTTTGCTTACTTCCTATTATTTAAAAAAATATTGTTCTTTTTTTGTTTTTTTGTCCAATCTACTAAGGGTTTTCACGTCTTTATATTATAGAAGGGTATTTAATAGCAACTTTTATTTAGGAGGAAAAGACAAATGAAGAGAAAATTAGGAATCATTTTGCTAGCACTGCTCATGGTGTTGACGCTAATGCCGGTGAATATCTTCGCAGATGGCGAGCCCATGCAGAGTGCAGAAATAGGAATTAACGGATCTGAAAATCCTGCTGATTTTGACTGGAGTACTCTTGAGCCTGGAGTGGACTATGTTGATGGGGAAATGGTCGTAACTTTTGTTGATGATCTAGAGAGACAAGATATGATCTACGACATTGCTTACGATAATGGCTTTACAGTTTTGGAAATACTTGGCTTCTTTGATTGGGTTGCTGGAGGAGGAAAACTTGCTGTCTTTTCTGTTCCGGATGGGATGACCGTCCCCGATGCAATTGACAAAGTAGAGGAGGATCCAAGGGTACAATACGCCACACCTAACGGCATTTTTGGACTTGCATCAACATCCGAGAGTTATTCTGTCATTCGTATTTATGGAAGTGACCGCTATGAAACAGCTTTTGCAGCGGCAAACAGAGTGTTCAGTAAATACAATAGACCGCTTGAGAGCATCGTTATAGCAAACGGACAGGACTTTCCTGACGCACTTTCAAGCACAAAGATCACTGGTAATAACAAACCGTTGATTCTTACAAGCAATGCGACTGAAGCTCGTACTCTCAGCTTTATCCAGACAAGAGTAAAGAGCGGAGGTACGATATACTTGGTTGGCGGGACAGGTGTAATAAGTCAGGGATTTGAGAATACCCTTAAGCAAAGAGGATATACGATCAAAAGATTGGGTGGAAAGGATCGCTATGAAACCAACCTTTTGATCCTTAAGGAAGTCAAGGATCATAATGCTGACTATGTCACTTTCCCTGAAACTCTCGTGGTCGTTTCGGGAAAAGATTTTGCCGATGCGTTAAGTGCCAGTCCATGTGGCGGAACTATGATGTTAGTCGGTGATAAGTTGACTGAAGGGCAAAAGCAGTATTTAGACAAGAGCTATCTTGGCAAAATCCTGATAATAGGAGGAACAGGTGCAGTGAGCTCTTCTGTCGAACAAGAGCTCAAGGCATATGCACCGATCGAAAGAATAGGCGGAGCAGACAGGTATGAGACTTCTGAACTGGTGGCGATGTGGTATAATAGCGATCCGACATTTACGGATATTTGCTTCGTGAGCGGCAGCAGTTTCGCAGACGGAATCGTTGCAGGAGCATTTGCACGTTCCTATGGGCTGACCGGTTCTCCTGTCATACTTGTATCAAATGAGAGAGGGCAGTCACCACTGATGCGTGCATACATTCAAGGTCTATATCCAAATGATCCTACAGCATGGGTGTTCGGCGGTCCTACATTGATAAAGGATAAGACCATGTTGGAAATACTCGAACATTAAGTATAGTAATAAGTATAGTAAAATTGCCGGCATTAAGCCGGCAGTTTTCGTATCCATATCTTTATTTCATCAGCACTTTACCGGTCATCTCAGGTGGTATTTCTATACCCATGAGCCAGAGCAGGGTCGGTGCCAGATCCGCCAGCTTGCCTTCCCCGGACAGACCGTATTCGTTGAATTCGTGCACATCGTCTGACACGTAGCAGAGAGGCACCGGATTGGTGGTATGAGCAGTGAAGGGCTTGCCTTCCTCATCCAGCATCTTGTCGCTGTTTCCGTGGTCTGCTGTGATGAGAAGCTGACCGCCTGCTTTGAGGATAGCTTCCACTATGTCATTTACCAGTTTATCCAGAGTCTCAACTGCCTTGATTGCAGCTTCCAGGACTCCCGTGTGTCCAACCATGTCTGAGTTGGCGAAGTTCAGTATGATGAGATCATATTTTGCGCTTCCGTCATCACGCTTGGAAAGGATCTCTTCGATGACCTTCTCTGCGACTTCCGGGGCGCTCATCTCAGGCTGGAGATCGTAGGTGGCCACCTTTGGGGAAGGCACCAGGATCCTGTCTTCTCCCGGATTGGGCTCCTCCACGCCGCCATTGAAGAAGAAGGTGACATGTGCGTACTTTTCCGTCTCGGCTATCCTCAGCTGCCTGAGGCCCAAGCTTGAAATATATTCGCCAAGGGTATTTTTGATGGCTTCGGGAGGGAAGGCCACTTCTACATTGGGCATCTCAGCATCATACTGGGTCATGCATACGTAGACCAGATCTTTGATTATCTTCTTTCTTTTGAAACCTCCCATGCCGCCATCTTCAACCGGCTTCTCAAAGTCAGGATCCACGAAGGCGCGGGTCAGTTCTCTGGCCCTGTCAGGTCTGAAATTGCAGAATATTATCGAATCGCCGTCCTTGACCCAACCGTGCTTCACGGTCATGGCCGGCAGTATGAACTCATCTGTGACATCCACATCGTAGGAGGCCTGCATCAGGTTCTCCGCAACTGAACCTGCGGTCCAGGCTACTATGTCGGGAACGGTCAGACAATCGTAGGCCAGCTGCACTCTGTCCCAGCGCTTATCACGGTCCATGGCATAGTATCTGCCGGACACCATGCCCACCTTTCCTAGGCCGACTTCCGCCATGTATTCCTCGATCTCATGAATGTAGCCTTTGCCGGAGGTGGGAGGCACGTCACGGCCATCCATGAAGCAGTGAACGTAGAGATTCTTGATGCCCTTATCCTTTGCAAGGCTGATGGCCGCCTTGATGTGATCGATGTGACTGTGCACTCCTCCGTCTGACATGAGTCCGAACAGGTGAAGAGCCTGCTCAGGATCAGTCTCCTGATTATGAAGCACATGGTCGATGGCGTGGTTCAGGGCAGGATTCGACTGGAATCTGCCGTCCTTGGTAGCCTTGGATATATTCGTAAGCTCCTGATAGACTATGCGTCCTGCGCCGATATTCAAGTGGCCCACCTCTGAATTTCCCATCTGTCCGTCGGGAAGTCCCACGTACTCACCTGAAGCGTTGATTTGGGTAAAGGGGCGGTTTCCGAATATCCTGTCAAGATTGGGAGTGTGGGCCATCTTTATGGCATTTCCGTATTGGTCCGGATTCAGACCGAATCCGTCCAGGATCATAAGCATTGTAGGTGTTTTCATGTTTTCCTCCATTTGAAGAGCAAAATATTTGCGAGTCCGTTTTTTGACACTCGCCAAGTAGTATTATCATACCACAAAATTGAAGGTTTCAAAAGGCAGTAAATATTGTATAATGAGCTGGGTGACAAAATGACAGAGAAATGGACCGATAAACAAAAAGACGCTATATATACTTCGGGTAAGAGCCTGATGGTCTCTGCAGCTGCCGGCTCAGGCAAGACTGCAGTCATGGTCGAGCGAGTCAAGCAGCTGGTGCTGAACGGCACTCCGGTGGACCGGATGCTGGTGGTGACCTTTACGGACGCATCAGCCAGTGAGATGAAGCTCAGGATAGAGAAGGCTCTCACAGATGCCATCAAGGACCCTGCAAATGTCGCAAGAGGGGAGTATCTCATCAGGCAGCTGGACCTTCTTCCCGTAGCCAACATAAGTACTTTTCACTCCTTCGCTCTGGAGGTGCTGAGAAAGTTCTTCTTTGTCATAGGCTGCGAGCCCAATATGAAGATCCTGGATGAACCCACCAAGGCCATGCTCAGGGAGAAGGCCATGGAGGAACTGTTCGAAGAGAAATATGAATCGGATGATGAGGCGTTCTACAGACTTCTGGACAAGTTTGCCACCGACCGTTCGGACAGGGACTTAAGAGAAATGGTGGAGGCCTTAGACAAAAAGACTGACAGCCTGCCTGAACCAGAGAAGTGGCTCCTGGATAGGATGGATGAGGCGTCAGGATCCTTCGATGATTTCGTTGGAGGCGACCTGTTAAGGGGACTGTGGGATAATGCAGAAAAGGCCGCATTGGAGACCCTTAAGCTTGCCCGTGAAGAGAAGGAGTATGCCGAGAAGATGGGGCTTACTGCCGCATCGGAGCTGGCAGACTCGGATGTTTTGAGCGCAGAAGCCATAATGGACGCTCTGAAGGGAAGAGACTGGTATTCCGCAAGGGATAAGCTCTCATCCATCAAGTTCGCCAATCAACCGTCCTCCACATTCTCTGTAAAGGCGAATCCGGGGTATGGGGCGGACCGGCTGGAAACCATGAAGAACCGTTTCCACAGCTTAAGGGAGGCCATGAAGAGTGCTTCAAAGAGTATCTCATCCACTCTTTCAGGAAACCTGGAGTTGCTCTACAAGGATCAGTACAGTGTGGCCAGGGACGTGAAAGATCTGGTGGAGCTTACACTGGACTTCAGGGCAAGATTTGCAAAGCTCAAGGAAGCAAGGGGAGCCATGGACTTCGAGGACATGCAGAGGTACTGCTATCAGATCCTTGGGCACGCGGAAGCCGCAGACTACTACAGGCGTAAATTCAAGTACATCTTCGTGGACGAGTATCAGGATTCCAATACGCTCCAGGAAGAACTGATAAACAGGATCGTGAGCCCTGAGAAGGACAATCTGTTCACCGTGGGAGACGTGAAACAGAGCATCTACGGATTCAGGCTGGCGGAACCCGCCATATTCAGAAAAAGATACGATGACTACAAGGAGGCTTACAGCTTAAAGGGCGAGGAGTCCCTCCAAAAGAAGATAGATCTCAATGCCAACTTCAGAAGCAAGAAGAGCGTCATAGACTTCGTGAACATGATATTCAAGGATATCATGCCCGGCTATGACGAAGATGCGGCACTGTATCCGGGGGATAAGGAGAACTGTGAGAAGCTGAACTACACCCCCAGACTCTACATTGCCAAGGAGACCTGGGATGAGGATGCGGACGATGCTCTCAAGGAATACGAGAGGATCGAGAAGGAGGCTTTGCTTGCCTCAGAACTCATAAAGAGGTATCTTGGAAAGCCCATTTATGACGCCAAACAAAAGCGTGAGAGGCCCCTTGAAAAGAGGGATATAGTCATACTCCTCAGGTCTGTAAAGAATACCGGAGACCAGTTCTACGATGTTCTGACCAGAAAGGGCATCGCAAGCTACGTGGATGACAGCAAGGGATATTTTGATACCATAGAGATCACGGTATTCCTGGCTCTTCTGAAGATAATCGATAATTTCAAGCAGGATGTGGAGCTTCTTAGCGTGATGAGATCCGAGATCTTCGGATTCTCCGTGGATGAGATGGCGGAGATCAGGATCGCATCAGGAGAAGGCCCTTACAGTCAGGCTTTCCTTAACTATGCGGAGTCCGGCAGATCCCTGATACTAAAGGAAAAATGCGCCAAGGCCCTGAGAGACTTAGAGGGCTGGCGGGAGGATGCAAGGATGCTTCCTCTGGAGGAATTTCTCTGGAAACTCATGCTGGACACCGGCTTCTACATGGCTATGGGCAGTATGCCCTCGGGCTACAGGAGGCAGGCAAACTTAAGGCTCCTTCTGGACAGGGCTTTAAAGTACAGGACCGGCGTGGGGCAGGGGCTCTACGGTTTTTTGCGGTACATGGAGCACATGGAGAAGGATGACCTGGAGGCCGGCGAATCCAAGGTTGTAAGCGAGAATGAGGATGCGGTAAGGATCATGACCATCCACCATTCCAAGGGCCTGGAGTTTCCCATGGTGATCCTGGCCTGCTTCGGAAGGCAGCTCAATTACAGAAGCAATACCGGCAACAAGCTGGCGGTGGACAAGGATCTTGGCATAGGCATGTCCTTCGTGGACCGCGAAAGCAGTATCTTCAGGAAGACCGCCCTTCAGCAGCTCATCGAAAAGAAGGCCAAAGAAGAGTCGGTGGAAGAGGAGAAGAGGATGCTCTATGTGGCCATGACCAGAGCAAAAGACGTGCTCCTCATGACGGCAACTGCCAAGGATCCGGAAAAGGTCGTCCAGGAGACCGACAGGGGATCCAGGTCGGACAGCTCCTTCTTTAAGATGGCGGGGGACATTATTCTTGAGGATCCAAAGTATTATGAGATAGTCAAGGATGATGTGCTGATATTGAGCCACGAGAAGAATCAGAGGCAGAAGTCCAGGGCGCTCAAGGTGCTGGACAGTCCTGCTGTGGTGCCGGATCCTGAGACTGAGAGTATAATGAGCTATACCTATCCCTACGAAGAGATGCAGAGGATAAGGTCCAGATACTCCGTAAGTGAGCTTAATGAAAGGGGCAGGGAGGAACCCTTCAGGTTCGACCCGTCGGTGCCAAGAGTACCGGAGAAGAACGGTATGAGCGCGGCTCACATCGGAACCGTCACCCACAGTGTCCTTGAAAAGCTTGACTTCCACAAGGTAGGGAGCATGAGTCCGGAAGATGGAGCAGAGGAGATCAGGAAGCTGATCGGCGAGATGATCGAACTGGAGTCTCTGACTCAGGAGGAAGGTGAGGCGGTAAACTGTGATAAACTCTATGAGTTTGCTGCATCGCCCCTTGGAAGAAGGATCGGCGACGCCCAGGAGAGGGGGACTCTTAGGAGAGAGAGATCTTTTGTGCTCAAAACAGACGTGGACGGCCAGGAGGCTATGGTCCAGGGAATGATCGACTGTTTCTTCGAGGAGGATGGAAAGGTGGTCCTTGTGGACTACAAGACTACGTCTCCCAGAAACGTTCCCGGAGTGAAGGAGAGGTACAGCGTGCAGATGGATATTTATCGGAAAGCCATCGTAAGCGCCACAGGTCTCGAGGTGAAGGAGGCATATCTTTATCTTACGAACCTGGGTCTTACAGTAGACATGTGAACCTCTCGGATTGTACTGAAAAATAAACATAAGTGACACCGCAAACA
The DNA here is from genome assembly GCA_900315895.1 of uncultured Eubacteriales bacterium. Classification (GTDB taxonomy): domain Bacteria; phylum Bacillota; class Clostridia; order Peptostreptococcales; family Anaerovoracaceae; genus RUG754. Next base: position 28,523 of record ONAY01000004.1, on the reverse strand, counting down.
CATTGTTGACAATGGTGCTCTGCGGTGTTACAACTTTTATGGAAAGATGTTCCAACAAATTTTTTTGCCCTTTTTTAAGGGCTATATGAATCAAATATATTGTGAAAAGGAGAATCGCAATGGCTACTTATGTAGAAAGAGTTATTGAAGAATGCAAGAAGAATAACCCCGGCGAAGTCGAGTTCCATCAGACAGTTGAGGAAGTTCTTACTTCACTCGCACCGGTTATGGAAGCTCATCCCGAATATGAGGAAGCAGCTCTTCTTGAGAGACTCGTTGAGCCCGAAAGAGGAATCACTTTCAGAGTAGTTTGGGAAGATGACAACCACAAGGTACACGTTAACAAGGGTTACAGATATCAGTTCAACTCCGCTATCGGACCCTACAAGGGCGGTTTAAGATTCGCTCCCAACGTATACCCCGGAATCATCAAGTTCCTCGGCTTCGAGCAGATCTTCAAGAACTCCCTTACTGGTCTTCCCATCGGAGGAGGCAAGGGTGGATCCGACTTCGATCCCAACGGCAAGTCCGACGCAGAGATCATGAGATTCTGCCAGGCTTTCATGACAGAGCTTTACAGACACATCGGTCCTGACACAGACGTTCCCGCAGGAGACCTTGGTGTAGGCGGAAGAGAGATCGGATATCTGTTTGGTCAGTACAAGAGGATCAGAGACAGATTTGACGGCGGCGTTCTTACAGGAAAGGGAATTCCTTACGGTGGATGCCTCGGCAGAACAGAAGCTACAGGTTTCGGCATTGTATGGTATGCTGAAGAGATGTTAAAGGCCAACGGCGAAGACATAAAGGGCAAGACAGTTGCTATTTCCGGATTCGGTAACGTTTCCTGGGGAACAGCTTGGAAGCTCCAGCAGCTCGGCGCTAAGCTGGTTACCATCTCCGGACCGGATGGATACATCTATGATCCCGATGGAATCAACACAGATGAGAAGGTTGCTTACCTCCTCGAACTCAGAGGATCCGGCAAGAACATCTGCGCACCTTACGCAGAGAAGTTCCCCAACGCAACATTCTATCCCGGAAAGAAGCCTTGGGGCGTATTCCAGGATACAGGATGCAAGATCGACATCTTCATCCCCTGCGCTATGCAGAACGACGTTCACATGGAGCATGCTAAGCAGATGGTCGAGGGCGGCTGCAAGTTCTACTGCGAAGGAGCTAACATGCCCACAACCAACGATGCACTTGCATACCTTCAGGAGAACATGATCGCTGTAGGTCCCGCAAAGGCTGCTAACGCCGGCGGAGTTGCCTGCTCCTGCATCGAGATGGGACAGAACTCAGGTCACACTGTATTCCAGCACCAGGATGTTTATGATCAGCTTCACCAGATCATGATCAACATCTACAACGCTTGCGCTAACGCAGGTGAGAAGTACTATGGTTCCAAGAACTGCCTGGTACAGGGTGCTAACATCGCAGGTTTCGAGAAGGTCGCAGAAGCCATGATGGCTCAGGGACTTGTATAAACTTACGACCCATAATAGCTAGAGGACGGCGCGGATTGATTCCGCGCCGTTTTTACTTGGCGGGGGCCCGCCCAAAAAGCCTTGCCATTTGGAATGCCCGTGGGTTATAATAAACGTGGTATCGCCTCATGGAAGGAGACGATTGGATCTTTTAAGAAAGGAGCAAAAGATGGATAACATATCAGGCGACGGTCGATCGTCGGTACACTTGTGTGAAAAATCAGTTTCCGGTCTTTTGCGCCCTGAAGGAGCTTGGAAGTAGCCAGCCCATGGCCTCCTGACCGGAATGGAAACGGAGGTAAACATGGATCAGGAAAAGATCATGGATGAATCCATGGAAAAGATCCTGGAATTCCTCGAACAAAAGAAATATTTCATGGCCCGCGACGAGATGCTCAAGTTCAACGAGGCGGATATCGCGGAGATGTTCGAGGAGCTTTTTGACAATGAGGACGAACTGGAAAAAGCAGTCGTTGTCTACAGACTTTTGCCGAAGGATGTTTCGGTAGAAGTATTCTCGTTGCTCCCCGTGGACGATCAGTTAAGGATCGTTGAGGGGATCAATCCAAAAGAACTTAACTATATCGTGCAGGAACTGGACTTCGACGATAAGATCGACATCCTGGAAGAGCTTCCTGCAAACATCGTAAACAGCATACTTGAAAACACTCCCAAAGAGGAGCGGCACCTGATAAATGCCTTCCTGAACTATCCGGAGGACAGCGCAGGGTCATTGATGACTCCTGAGTACATCAGTCTGGATAAGGACATGACCGCTAAGGAGGCCATGGCTCACATCAAGAAGGAGGGAATGGATGCTGAGACCATCTACACCTGTTATGTCAAGGACACTGGCAGGAAGCTTATCGGAATAGTTTCACTGTCCACTCTGGTTATCGCGGACGACAACACCAAGGTCAGAGACCTGATGAGGTCGGAGTTCGTGTATCTTAACGTATACGATGACCAGGAAGAGGTCGCGGCGGCCTTCAAAAAATACGATTTCCTGGCCATGCCCGTGGTGGACAAAGAGGGCAGGCTGGTGGGCATCATCACCGTCGACGACATTCTGGACGTAATCGAGGAAGAGGACACCGAGGATATCGAGCGTATGGCAGGTATCGTGGACGTTTCAGACTCCTGGGACAGCGACTATCTGGACATCAGCGTCTGGGAACACGCCAAGAACAGGCTTCCATGGCTTTTGATCCTGATGGTGGCATACATCTTTACAGGAATGATCGTCAGCTCCTACGAGGCCAAGCTTTCACAGGTGATCAGCCTGGTTGCGTACATGCCCATGCTGATGGGAACCGGAGGCAATACAGGCTCCCAGGCATCCACCCTTATCATAAGAGGTCTGGCCACCGGAGAGGTGGAGTTGAGCGATGCCGCCAAGATCCTCTGGAAGGAAGCCAGGATCGGCATCGTGGTAGGTCTCATACTGAGCGCTTTCAATTTCTTAAGAGTAGTCTTCCTGGACGGGCAGAGCGTGATGATAGCCCTCACCATCTGCACCGCCATGATATTCATAGTTATAATCGCCAAATTACTGGGTTCAATGATCCCTCTCATCGTAAAGAAGATCGGACTTGACCCGGCATTGATAGCCAATCCATTTATCTCATCGATCTCGGATGCCGTAGCCCTTACTATATATTTTGCGATGGCATCTCTGTTTCTTGGTCTTTAAGGAGGAAACTAAGATGAAGAAAATAACGGATGAACTCATCATGAATCTCATCCCTGAAAGGCAGGCGGAATCCCACAAGGGTAACTTTGGGAGAGTGCTGGTGATCGCAGGATCACCAATGATGACAGGGGCCTGTATACTTTGCTCAAGGGCGGCCTTAAGAAGCGGAGCAGGACTGGTCTATGCCATGGTCCCCAAGGAGATCATGCCCCAGATCCAGGTAGCGGTTCCCGAAGTGATCATCAAAAACAGGGATGACACAGTGAAGGACTATTCCTACTATGACGCCATCGTTATGGGCCCCGGCCTCACCACTGATGATGCTGCAGCCCAGCTGGTGGACGATGTGCTTGAGAGGGCTGAGTGCCCGCTGGTGCTGGACGCAGATGCCCTGAACATCGTGGCTCTGAAGGGCTGGCAGGACAGGGTCAAGGACAGATGCTTAAGAGGCCTGGCAACGGTCATCACTCCCCACATGGGAGAGGCGGAGAGGCTTCTTAAGGATGACAAGGATTTTGACTTCCGGGGCGCAGAGAGGGAAGAGGTCTTAAACGAACTTTACGATCTGATTGGTGCCACAGTGGTTCTAAAGGGCAACAGGACGCTGGTGAGGCCCATGTTCGGCGGGTCATTGGATCCGGTATATGTGAACACCACAGGAAATCCGGGAATGGCCACTGCCGGATCGGGAGACGTGTTAAGCGGCATGATGGGAGGCCTCCTTGGACAAAACATCAAGAACGCAGCGATGGCATCCGTATTTCTTCACGGACTGGCGGGGGATATCGCCTCCGAAACGAAGGGTCAGTATGGGCTTATAGCGGGAGACATAGTTGAGAACATCCCCGAGGCCATCATGAATATATTGGAGGAAAAAAATGGACTACAGGACTTATGAAGACATCGCTCAAAGGATAAGGGTCGACGTCATCAAGGAAGTTTTCGGGGCGAATTCCGGTCATCCGGGAGGATCCCTTTCTTCCGCTGATATCGTTACCGCCCTCTACTTCAAGGTTATGAATGTGGACCCTGAGGATCCCTTGAGACCGGACAGAGACAAACTGATCTTTTCTAAGGGACATGCTGCCCCGGTGCAGTATGCGGCTCTGGCGGAAAGAGGATTCTTCCCCAAGGAAGAACTGGGTACCTTAAGAAAGCTGGGCACAAGGCTCCAGGGGCACCCAAAGATGGGAGCGCTCCCTGGAATCGAGATGTCTACAGGAAGTCTGGGACAGGGCTTCAGCGCAGCGGTCGGAATGGCTCTTGCCAATAAACTGGACGGCAATCCGGGAAGGATCTATGCGATTCTCGGAGACGGAGAGCTTCAGGAAGGCATCATCTGGGAGGCTGCCATGGCAGCCGGCCACTACGGCCTGGACGGACTCTGCGCCATCGTGGACTGGAACGGCCTTCAGATCGACGGCAAAAACGATGACGTCATGAAGGTGAGACCCATCGACGAGAAGTTCAGATCCTTCGGATTCAACGTTATCATGTGTGACGGACACAACTTTGAAAGCCTTTTCAAAGCCTTCGATGAAGCAAAGGAAGCAAAGGGCAGACCCTCTGTGATAATAGCTTCCACCCACAAGGGTCAGGGAGTATCATTCATGGCAGACAACCCCGGCTGGCACGGCAAGGCGCCGGATGAGGAACAGGCCAAGCAGGCTGTTAGAGAACTTGGAGGTGAGTGGTGATGGCAGATAAAAAAGCGACCAGAGAAGCCTACGCAGAAGCCTTAGTGGAACTGGGAAAGGAACGTCAGGACCTGGTGGTTCTGGATGCAGACCTGGCAAACTCCACCATGACGGGCAAGTTCAGAGACGCCTACCCTGATAGATTCTTCGACATGGGTATAGCGGAGCAGAACATGTACGGCGTAGCAGCAGGACTTGCAGCTTCAGGCAAGGTGGTGTGCGCATCATCCTTCGCCATGTTCGCTACGGGAAGAGCTTTCGAGATAATCAGAAATTCCATCGGATATACACATCTTAATGTGAAGGTGTGCGCCACCCACGCCGGTATCACCGTAGGTGAGGACGGAGCCACACACCAGACCTTCGAGGACATTGCCATCATGAGGACCATTCCGGGCATGACTGTTCTTAGCCCGTCAGATGCTCCTTCTGCAAAGGCCTTGGTCAAGATGGCCGTAAATACCGACGGACCATTCTACGTGAGGCTTGGAAGAGCCAAGGTCCCGCAGTTCTACACTGACGAGACCGCAGCTGCCCTTCAGATCGGAAAGGGCAATGTGCTCCGGGAAGGCAAGGACTGCACAGTGATCGCCACGGGAATAATGGTAGCTGAAGCTCTGGCAGCAGCCGAGGAGCTTCAGGCAGAGGGAATCGATGTGAGAGTCATCGACATGCATACCATTAAGCCTCTGGACGAGGAACTGGTAATGAAGGCCGCCAAGGAGACAGGCAGGATCCTCACTGCTGAGGAACACTCTGTGATCGGTGGTCTGGGCTCGGCAGTGGCGGAATTCACTTCAGTTAACTGTCCTGTAAAGATGTACATGGTAGGGCAGCACGACACCTTCGGAGAATCGGGCAAGCCCGAAGAATTAAAAGCAAAATACGGCATGACAGCTTCCGACATTTACAAGGGAGTGCACGTGCTCATGAGGGGATAGGGGTATCCCCGGAGAGGATCTGAGATCATGAATTATCAGGAGGGTTTTTTATTGGACCGAATAACGGTCCGTGTTGGCGTGGCCGGGATCGGTCAGGGCTCAGCTGCCCACATGGTGGCACAGGCCCTGGACCATTTTTTGAACAAAAAAGGCAGGGTCAGAGTCTTCAGAAAAGAGAAGGACAGGTATGTGGTGACAGAGGAGCCACGGGACCCGGAAGACCAGGACGTGATGGTAGGGGTCATAGATCCGCTGCCTTCATCACTGGAAAAGAGCGCGGACAGGATACTGGAGCTCAGGTCCTTAAACACACAGGTGATCTGGCTTCTGAACAGGAAGAATGCCGGTGTTGACCTGCCCGGGCTTTACAGATTCCTGGGTTTTCATCCCGATCTCATACAGGAGGAAGTGCCCTATGAGACCATATGCAGGGCAGAGTATGGTATGTATGAGCTCTGCGAAATGACGGCCCTTGAAGGCATAAAAGAACTGGCCGACCGCATAGAAAAAGACTACGGGCCACGATAAATTTGGTTGATATTTCATTTAGTGGTTTAAATTACTGACTATATGTTGTATAATATCGATATAGTATGGAGTAGTATGACTACAGGAGGATAAACGTGATCACTTTTGACCATGTGACCAAAATGTACAGTTCAAACGTGGGTTTGGACGATGTAACAGTCAAAATAGATAAGGGCGAGTTCGTATTCCTTGTGGGCCCTTCCGGCGCCGGCAAGTCTACGTTCATCAAGCTGATGCTCAAGGATATCGATGTGGACAAGGGCGAGATCTACGTGGGCGACTACCATGTGAACAAGCTTTCCAACAGGCTGATCCCTCAGTACAGGAGGAAGGTGGGAACAGTTTTCCAGGACTTCAAGCTTCTGCCCAGAAAGACAGTTTACGAGAATATCGCCTTCGCCATGGAGGTGCTTCACAAGCCTGCCAAGCAGATAAGGAAGCAGGTACCTCAGATATTGAGTCTGGTTGGCCTTTCAGACAAGGCGGACAAGTACCCGAATGAATTGGCCGGAGGAGAACAACAGAGAGTGGCCATAGCCAGAGCTATAGTCAATAACCCCCACGTGCTCATCGCAGACGAGCCTACGGGAAACCTTGACCCGGCCACTGCCTGGGGCATAATGGATCTTTTGAACCAGATCAATTTAAGAGGGACCACGGTGCTGATGGTAACTCACGCAAAAGATATAGTTAACAATATGGACAAGAGGATCATAGCCATTGACAAGGGCAAGGTGATCCACGATTCCAAGCAGGTGTATGACGGCCCCATGGAAGAGGATGATATGGTGAAAGGGGGCGGTTACGAATGATCGGAAGTTTGTTCTATAACATTAAGCAGGCCTTCGTCCAGATATTCAGAAACCGCGGAATGAGCGCCGCTTCTATCTTTTCCATTCTGGCAATGCTTCTGATTCTGGGACTGGTGTTCATAATCATAGTGAACATCAACCTCTTCGGAGAGATAGCCAAGCAGGACTATGACCAGGTGGAGGTATTCATCGTAGAAGGGTCCAGTATGTCAGACGTGGATGAGGTGATGGACAAGCTAAAGAGAAGAGACGGAGTAGTCGACGTTCACTACAGAACTGAGGAAGAGGCTCTGGAGATCATGAAGGACCGCTGGGGAGAGAACGGCTACATGCTGGACTCTCTGGAGGAGAATCCCTTCCCGGCATCCATTGTCATAACCGTGGATTCTCTGGATAATGCTGCAGATATAGCAGGATACGCAGGCACGTTCCCCATAATCGAGGACGTTAAGTACTATCAGGAGACCGTTGAGAAACTCACAAAGATCACGGACTTCCTGCAGACCGCATGTCTGATCATCATGGCGTTTCTGGTGGTTATTTCTATAATAGTCGTGTCCAATACCATAAAACTGACGGTAATGGCCAGGGCGGATGAGATATCAATAATGCGCTATGTAGGCGCCAACAACTGGTTCATAAGAGGGCCTTTCCTGGTGGAAGGCATAGTTATCGGGCTGATTTCAGCGATCCTTGCGTCATTGGCTGTCACCTTTGTCTACAAGGAGATCGTTGATATAATCGGCGATCAGGTATTCGCCATCGTTTCAAGCCCGCTTATCTCGGTAAGGTATATGTCTGTAAATCTGTCTATCATATTCCTTGCGCTGGGATGTTCTATCGGAGCTTGGGGAAGCATCGTCTCCATGAGAAGATTTCTTAAAGCATGATTTCGGGGGATGAGAAAGGGGATATTATCATGAAAAAAACGAGTATCAAGCGCCTGACAGTATTGATACTGGCATTCGTGATGGTCTTTACTTTCGCAGTAATGCCCAGAGGGTCACAGTCCGCTTACGCTGATTCGTACGATGAGCAGATCGATCAGAAGGAAGGCGAACTTGATGATGTAAAGAACCAACAGGAGCAGCTGGAAGGCGAACTGGCTCAGGTCAAAAAAGACATTCAGGTCGCCCAGAACAAGGTGGACAGCATCAATGCTTCCATCTCAGCCACAGCCAAGGAGATAGAGGACACACAGAACGCCATTGTTCAGAAGGAAGCTGACATTGAGTCACAGCAGGAGAATCTGGACGCCAGACTTGTGGTCATGTACAAGAATGGTTCTGTAGGCTTCCTTGACGTTCTCATGGGTTCCAACTCCATTTCTGAGTTCGTTTCCAACGTGGAGATGATCCAGAAGGTGTACCAGAATGACATGGACGTCCTCGAGAGACTCCAGAAGGAGCAGGAGGAATTAAACGCCCTTAAGGTCACCCTCAATGAGAAGATCAATACTTTGAACGCTCAGAAGGAGGAGGCCAAGGTACTTCAGGCTGAACTTAACGAGAAGAAAAAGCTTCTGGAGAAGCAGGAAGATGAACTTAAGGCTCAGGCCGATGCTCTTATTGCTGAGATCAAGAAGCTGCAGGACGAAAAGAAAATATATGAGGGAGGCGCGTTTACGTGGCCTTGTCCCTCATCACATTACATCACGTACTCATTCGGATACAGATACCACCCGTTATACGGCACATGGAAGTTCCACACCGGAATCGACATTTCAGCCTCCACCGGAGCTGACATCATAGCTGCAGCTTCAGGCAAGGTCATCCTGGCCCAGTGGTATCAAGGATACGGCAACTGTGTCATGATCGACCATGGCAGCGGCATCGTGACCCTATACGGACATGCTTCAGCGCTATGCGTCTCTCAGGGACAGGAAGTCCAGAGGGGACAGCTGGTGGCAAGAGTCGGTTCCACCGGAGTATCCACAGGACCGCACCTGCACTTCGAGGTGCGTCTCAACGGCGAGTACGTGGATCCGTTGGGATATTTCTAAATTAAAATGGAACTTAACGAACTTACGTTAAAACTTTTAAATAAGCGGGGAATAACATCGGAGGAAGAGATCGAAGAATTCCTCTCCCCGATACCAAAGAAAACTTACGATCCGTTCCTTCTTCCTGACATGGAGGAAGGCGCGGATCTTATATTGCGTGAGATAGCCTCAGGCACCCGCATCATGATCTACGGAGATTATGATGCTGACGGAATGACCTCCACAGCCTTGATGCTCACCGTTCTGGGTCATCTCATGAAGGGCAGAGAGAAGGATCTGGACTATTACATTCCTTCCCGCTTCGATGAAGGATACGGTCTGAACATGGATGCTATAAAGGCTATCCATGAAAGAGGCTTCGGCCTCATCATTACCGTAGACTGTGGAGCGGTATCCGAGGAGGAGGCCAGATACGCTGAAGAACTTGGGATGAAGATATTGGTGACGGACCACCACAATATCACGGACAGAATGGCCAAGTGCCTTTTGATAGATCCCAAGAAGCCCGGAAGCAAATACCCCTTTGAGGGGCTCTGCGGCTGCGGAGTGGCTTTCAAACTGAGCCAGGCCCTGAGGATGAAGTCAGACCTTCCAAAATCAGTTCTGGCGGAGGTTCTGGACCTGGTGGCAGTAGGGACCATCGGAGATATGATGCCCCTTACAGACGAAAACAGGACCCTGGTAAAGTATGGGCTCAGGGCTCTGAATTCAGGTAAGCGCCCGGGACTGAGGGAGCTCATCAGAGTTTCGGGGCTGGAGCTTGGAGAGATAAAGTCTGAGGACGCAGGCTTCATACTGGTGCCTCATCTGAATGCGGCCGGAAGGCTTGGAGACGCTTCCCTGGGCGTGAGGCTTCTTACTGCGAAGGAAGGAGATCCGGGCATCAGAGAGATGGCCCAGCAGCTGGATGTTTTGAACAATAAGCGCAAAACACTCCAGCAGGACACTTACACAAGGTGCGTGGAGCTCATGGATGATGAGGATTTCAAACTCATCGAATGTCCTGAAGCCCATGAGGGAATAGCAGGGATCGTTGCAGGCAAGATCAAGGAGACCTATAACCGCCCCTGCATAATCTGCATGAAAACCCAGGAAGAGGGATATCTGAAAGGGACGGGACGCAGCATAGACGGCTTAAGCATCTACGATATGCTTAAGAAATACGACAGCCTTTTCCTGAAGTTCGGCGGTCACGCCAAGGCTTGCGGATTCACCATATCAGAGGAGAATCTGCCGCTGCTGAAGGAAGGTATCCTGAGGGACATCCATGAGATCAAAGAGAATGACCCGGAGGTCTTTGAGAGGAAGTATCCCTGGGATCTGGAAGCCGGCGTGGATGACTGTTCCATGGAACTGGCTGACGAGCTGAGCCTGCTGGAACCCTTCGGTCAGGACAACAAGAGGCCGGCATTTCTGGTGAAGGGCGGCATCCTTACAGATGTGAGATACATGGGAGATGAGGAGCAGCACGTAAAGTTCAACTTAAGGGGCAGAGGGGGAGAATCCCTGACCTGTGTGCTGTTCAGAAGAGCCGGGGAATTCAGGAACATCCTGAGACCCGGAAGAAGGATCAGCGCCACAGGCACCCTGGAGACTCAGGTCTGGCAGGGCAGAAAAAGACTTCAGTTAATAGCTGAAAACATCATTGACGAAAACTATTATTAAGTTATATAATACTTTTAGATTTTAATGCGTAAAAGTGAAAAGGAGGTTCTAATGGCATACGAATCCAAGTTCAAGTCAGAGGATATAGACGAACTGTTCAAGGCGATCCTCGTATTGGAGGATGAAGAGGATTGCTATAGGTTTTTCGAGGATATCTGCACTGTGAACGAACTGTATTCCATAGCGCAGAGGCTTAAGGTAGCCAAGCTTTTGTACAAGAGAGAGACTTATGAGGAGATAGAGGCGGAGACTAATGCTTCCACCGCTACCATCTCGAGGATCAACAAGTGCTTAAGGTACGGCGCAGACGGATACAGAAGGATATTGGAGAGACTCGACGAAGAGGAAGAGGACTGATGGAATACAAGGTCTTCGTTTACGAGGGTGATACTTCAAAAGACGACCTTTCCCGCCGGCTTGCAGTGGACGCCGTGAAGGCATATTGCAGTGCGGCGGGTATCGCTTTTGATGAGGCCCGAAACCTTATGAGAGAGGGAGAAAACGGCAAACCGTACATGGAAGGCCTGGATGTGGGATTCAATGTGAGCCACTCCGGGCTTCTTTGGATGTGCATGGTGGGTCATGCTCCCTGCGGACTGGACCTTCAGGTCAACCGCGAGATCAATATCAAAAAATACAACAAGATTATACAAAGGTATTTTACGCCCAACGAGCAGGATTTCTGCGAGAGATACGGCATCGAAGGGTTCTTCAGGATCTGGACCCACAGAGAGGCCTTCGGCAAGTTCACAGGGCGGGGCTTCTACGATCAGATCCCTGACTTTGTGGGAGATGACGGTCTGCTGAAGATTGAGGTGGAAATCCCCGGAACAGACAGGGTGGCCTACGTTAAGGACGAACCCATAGCCCCGGACATCTTCATGGCGTACTGTACAGAAGGAGAGGACGATCATGTCGTCTTCACAGAATAAGAAGCAAAAAAGATCCTGCATGGACGCGGCGCTTTCCAAGCTCAACTATTCCATGCGGACTGCAAGTGAACTGAGGAAATCACTGCTTGATCTGGACTACGAGCCGGACGAAGTGAATTCAGTCATAGAGGAACTTAAGGAATACAAGTACCTCGATGATGAGAGATACGCCATCGAGTTCTACAAGAAGTGCCGGAGGAAGAATTGGGCGCTGCCCAGAATCATCCAGGCTCTGGGAGAGAAAGGGATCTCAAGGGGCACCGCAAGTGCCATGCTGGAGGATTTTTTTGGATCCGATGAGTTTCAGGATACCGGACTTGAAGAGGACGAGAGGGCATTGGCTCTGAAGGTGGGAATGGACTTGGCTGAGAAGCATTTGGCTTCCGGCAAGGAGATCAACGACAGTTTCCTCGGCAGGGTAGCGAGAAGACTCGGTTCTCTTGGCTATGACACCGGTACCTGCTGGTACGTGGTGGGCAAGATAAGAGACCTTAAGAGAGAGGAAGACCAGTGAAGATTTGTGTCTACGGATCGTCCAGCCCGTTGCTGGACAAGGTGTTTTATGATGAGGCCTTCAAGCTCGGGCGAGAGATGGCCCAAAGAGGCCACAGCCTGATATTCGGAGGTGGTGAAAACGGCCTCATGGGAGCCTGCGTAAGGGGACTGGAGTCCGCCGGAGGGAAGTCACTTGGAGTGGCGCCCAGATTTTTTGATCGGCCGGGAATACTCCATAAGGGCTGCGATCAGTTCATCTTTACGGAGGATATGTCCGAGAGGAAGAACATCATGGAGCGCGAAGCAGACGCCTTCATCGCCGTTCCGGGAGGCCTTGGCACCTTCGAGGAGCTGCTTCAGGCCCTTACCCTCACTCAGCTTTCACAAATGGATAAACCCGTAGCCATCCTGAACACGGATGGATACTACGACGCGCTAAGCGCCCTTATAGATCAGGCAATAGCAAGGAAATTTGCTGATGGATCCGTACGAGAGATCTTTGGAGTTTTCGGTGACACGGAGGAACTTCTGAACTACCTGGAAGGAAAACAGAAGGAGAGATAACATGCCGCCCGGAGGAAGGATGGGAGGTCCCGGAGGACACTTCCTTACAGAAGAAGAGAAGGCTGCTGCCCCAAAGATAACCAAGGCTCTTTTGAGCAGGGTGTTTTCGTACCTTAAACCTTATTGGAAGCAATTCATTCTGGTTCTGATATGCATTGCCATATCCTCTGTCTTCGGTCTTTTGCCTTCCATCTTTACGGGCAAGATCGTCGACGACGGATTAATCGGAAGGAATATGGAGCTTCTGATCACCTACATAATAGCTTCACTTCTGGTGACCCTGGGAGGCAACCTCATAGGGGTGGCTGAAAACTACATCAATACATGGATCGCTCAGCACATCGCCTTCGATATGAGGAATCAGATGTTCAGGCATCTTCAGAAGATGTCCCAGAGGTTCTTCACCACCAACAATCAGGGCGATATCATAACCAGAATGACCAGCGACATCAGCGGCGTGGAATCGGTGATCACAGGTACCTTCAGAAGCATCCTGTCCAACAGCATCACTCTCATATTCGCTCTGGTGGCCATGTTCAGGATGAACTGGATCATGGCTCTTCTTGGGATCGCAGTGATACCGCTTTTCGTGATACCCACCAGGTGGGCAGGAAAGACCAGATGGACCATAACCCGGGAGGCTCAGGAGGCCAACGACCAGGTAAATGGTATTTTGAATGAAACTCTGTCAGTCAGCGGTCAGCTTCTGGTGAAGCTCTTCGGCAAGGAAGAAGAGGAGTACGGCAAGTACAAGGCCGTCAACGAGAAGATGATAAAGCTGAACATCAAGGAGAGGATGGCAGGCAGGTGGTTCTTCGTGGTGCTGAACACCGTGACCAGCATCGGTCCCATGCTCCTCTACCTTATGGGAGGCATACTGATAATGAGGTATGACTCTGCCCTTACGGTAGGCGATATCACCGCTCTGGTGGCGCTTCTGGGCAAAACATACATGCCGGTGAACAGTCTTTTGAACATCCAGGTTGACTGGATGAGGGCAATGGCCATGTTCACCAGGGTCTTCGAATACTTCGACATGCCTGTGGAGATCAAGGATCCGGAGGATCCGGTCATACCAAAGGCCAATACCGGAGAGGTGGAGTTCAGGAACGTGGACTTCTCCTACGATGGAACCAAGCTCAATCTTAAAAATATCAATTTCAAGTTGGAAAGCGGCAAGAGCATCGCAATAGTGGGGCCCTCCGGTTCCGGCAAGAGCACCATAATAAATCTGATCCCCAGACTCTACGATGTAAAGGACGGATCAGTGACCTTCGACGGGGTCGACGTGAGGGAACTGAGTCTTGGATTCCTCAGAAAGAACGTGGGAGTGGTGTCTCAGGAGACCTATCTCTTTAACGGCACCATAAGACAGAACCTGCAGTACGCGGATCCTGAGGCCACTGAAGAGGATATGATAGAGGCCCTCAAGAAGGCGAACATCTATGATTTCGTAAGCACTCAGGAAAAGGGACTGGATACGGAAGTCGGAAACAGAGGACTTAAGCTTTCGGGAGGAGAGAAGCAGAGGATATCCATTGCGAGAGTCCTTCTTAAAGATCCTTCTCTTTTGATCTTCGACGAGGCTACGTCAGCTCTGGATTCAATCTCAGAGAAAAAGATCCAGGAGGCAATAGAGCCCATAATCAAGGAGAGGACCAGCATCCTCATTGCCCATAGGCTTTCCACCATACTGGCTGCAGATGAGATACTGGTGGTCAAGGATGGCGAGATCGTGGAGAGAGGGCAGCACTCTGATCTGGTAAGGCAGGGCGGCGTATATACTGAACTGTACACCACTCAGTTCCAGGCTGCAGGGGACACTGCCGAAAGGCTCAAGGAAAAGGTGGCCTCCAGCGGCTACACCGAGGGAGAGAGGACCTGGAAGGATCCGGACCACCCGGAACTCTACGAAGATTAAAAAAGACAGATCCGAAGATCTGCCTTAAATGCTGGTCGGGGCGACAGGATTTGAACCTGCGGCCTCTACGTCCCGAACGTAGCGCTCTACCAAGCTGAGCCACGCCCCGACGAACATAGGTATATTATCATAAAGGAATTACAATTTCAAGGACAATTTGATGAAACTGATCTCATGGAACGTAAACGGCTTAAGAGCCGTCATGAACAAAAATTTCATGGAGGTTTTCCGGACTCTTGATGCAGATTGCTTCTGCCTGCAGGAGACCAAACTTCAGGAAGGCCAGATAGACTTTGACCCCGAAGGCTACTACAGCTATTGGAACTATGCCGACAAAAAAGGCTACTCCGGCACTGCCATCTTCACCAAGGTGAAGCCCATAAGCGTCACCCGCGGCATGGGAATAGACGAGCACGATCACGAGGGCAGGGTCCTTACCCTGGAGTTCAAAGACTTCTACCTGACCGACGTGTATGTCCCCAATTCCCAGGACGAGCTTAAGCGCCTGGACTACAGGATGAGGTGGGAGGACGCCTTCAGAAACTACCAGAAGGAACTGGAAAAGACCAAGCCTGTGGTTTTTTGCGGCGATCTCAATGTGGCCCATCAGGAGATAGATATTAAGAATCCCAAGACCAATCACAGAAACGCCGGCTTCACCGATGAAGAGAGAGGCAAGATGACGGAGCTTCTCGAAAGCGGCTTCGTCGACACCTTCAGATACCTCTATCCGGAGACTGTGACTTACTCTTGGTGGTCTTACCGTTTCAAGGCCAGGGAGAGAAACACAGGGTGGAGGATAGACTATTTCATCTGTTCTGAATCCCTTAAAGACAAGATCAGAGACGCAAAGATACATACGGATATAATGGGTTCAGACCACTGCCCCGTGGAGTTGGATCTGGAAATATAACTCAGGAAAGGTAAAACACTTAAAATGACAGAATATTTAAAGGCATCAACTATTTTGCACGAACTTCAGGAGGCCGGAAGAATCCAGATGGAGCACGATAGACCTTCCGTTGACGATCTTCTGGACAGGAATATCGCTCTCATGGTAAACCGTATCGACCTTAAGATAAACAGAGCTGTAGAAGCGGATGAAGAAGTGACTTACACGTCCAATGCCTGCCCGTCGGACAGGGCGTCTCTTCTCAGGATCTACGAGGCCAAGGTAGGGGATGAACAGGTGGCTTTCTCATCATCCATCTGGTCTCTTGTGAACATCAGATCCCGCAAAATACTAAAGGCCAAGGAGCTCAGCATGAAGAACTATACCCTGGCCAAGTACAGAAATCCCTTCGGTGACAGGAAGTTCAAGATCACAGACGAAGAAGAAAAGGCCATGGAGACCCTGGGCACCTTCAAGGTGGGAAGAGAGTACATGGACGACAACGGCCACATGAACAATGTCAAATACCTTGAGCATGTGGAGGAGTGGGTGCCGGAGCTTAAGGAAGGTTGTTTCCTCAAGGAGATAAGGCTCCACTTCATGAAGGAGGCGCTCTTCGACGAAGAGCTTACAATAAAACGCCTCCGCAAGGGAGGCGCCTGGTATTTCCGCATGTACAAAGCTTCAGGAGAAGCCAACTTCGAATGCGAGATATTTACTTCTTAAGAAGATCCCTGATCTCAATTAAAAGCTTAGCTTCATCAGAGGGCTCCGGTTCTGCCGGGGCCTCTTCTTCTGCTTCTTCCTTTTTCTTAAGTTCATCGAACTTGTTGAAAGCCTTAACGATGAAGAAGAGTACGATGGCAGTCAAAAGGAATGTGATGATTGCGTTGATGAAGTTGCCGTACATGATCTGAGCATCGCCGATGCCGAAGGACATGGCGGAGAAGTCCTTTCCGCCGATGATGAGGCCGATGATGGGTCCGATCACGTCTGCAACAAGGGAGTTGATGATGGCAGTGAAGGCTCCGCCGATGATGATGCCTACGGCCATGGTCATTACATTGCCCTTAGCGATGAATTCCTTGAATTCCTTTACGAAATTTTTCATTTTAATAATTCCTCCTCTATTCTGTACCAGGGAAGTCCGATGACATTCTCATAGTCGCCTTCCAAGCGCTCAGTGTACTTCCCGAAGGTGCCCTGAACGGCGTAGGCGCCTGCCTTGTCATAGGCTTCGTCTGTCAAAAGATAACATTTTAATTCTTCATCAGTATAATCTTTGAACCACACTCGGGTCAAGTCGTAAAAGACCCGTTCCTCGCCGGTAGCTGTGAATATCATACAGACTCCCGTGATCACTGCGTGGTGGGCGTTTCTCAGCTTCGTGAGCATATCCCAGCCCTGGCTGAAGTCCCTGGGCTTGCCCATGATCTCTCCGTGACCCGGAATGGGGCCCTGATAGACTATGGTGTCCGCTGCGACTATCACAGAGTTCTCAGGTACAGCAAAAGACTGGTCCCGGGACAGGATGTCCAGAACCGCATGAGCCTTCCTGGATGCGATCTCAGCCGGTACTGAGCGTACGTCGCAGTATTCGGGCACGGTCTCGTCGCAGTCGGCGGGGATGACCATGGGGTCGATCCCGTGTGCTTTCATGATCTCAAGCCTTCTCGGAGAGGCTGATGCCAGTATGATGTTTGGATATCTCTTGGTACTCATGTCTTGATTATAGCTTATTTTTTGCTCCGGACAATGCATAATCAAAAAATATTTTGTATTTTAATCATGACATGTTATAATTAGGCTGTAAAGATGTTGCACTGCCGGTCTATGAGCCGGTTTAGATCATTCTGATTAAAGAAGGAGACAAAATATGGGACTTATTAGAGCAGCTTTAAGCGCAGCAACCGGCAACCTCGGCGATCAGTGGAAAGAATTTTTCTATTGCGAGGCCATGGATAAGGAAGTACTCCTTACAAAGGGAGTCAAACAGACAAGATTTTCATCATCGAACAAATTTGCAAGCGATAATCTGATCACCAACGGATCAGGCATTGCCGTTGCAGACGGACAGTGCATGATCATCGTTGACAATGGAAAGATCGTAGAACTCTGTGCAGAGCCCGGTCAGTACACATTCGACCAGTCCTCAGAGGGAACGATCTTCCAGGGCGATCTCAAGGAATCCATCATGCAGTCACTTGACAACATGCTCAAGCGTCTGTCCTATGGCGGAGATACCGCTCACGATCAGAGAGTCTATTATTTCAATACAAAGGAGATCATGGACAACAAGTTTGGAACACCGAACCCGGTACCCTTCAAGATCGTAGACAGCTCCATCAACCTGGACATGGATATGGCTGTAAGGTGCGCAGGAGTCTACTCCTTCAAGATCGTTGACCCCATCATGTTCTACATGAACGTATGCGGCAACGTGCCCAGAGAGTTCAGAAGAGACGAGATCGAGACACAGATGAAGGCAGAGTTCATCTCCGCACTTCAGCCTGCTTTCGGCGAACTTTCCAAGCTGAATCTGAGACCCAGCGATATCGTAAGCCACGTAAACGAGCTGACAGAGGCCATGAATAAGGCTCTGGGTGACAAGTGGCTCAACGAGAGAGGAATCCAGATCTGCTCCATCGCCATCTCCACTCTCACCATCCCCGAAGAGGATCAGCAGACCCTTAAGAACCTGCAGAAGGCCAAAGTTCTTTCCGATCCCGCTATGGGAGCAGCCACACTGGCAGCAGCTCAGGCAGACGCCATGAGAGACGCAGCCAAGAACGAGGCAGGCGCAGCTGTAGGCTTCATGGGCATGGGAATGGCTATGAACGCCGGCGGAGTGAATGCTCAGCAGCTCTATCAGATGGGCCAGAATCAGGCAGCACCTCAGGCTCCGGCCCCGGAGGCGGCTTACATGCCCGGCCAGATCAATTTCTGCCCCAACTGCGGAACAAAGCTTGACGGAGCCAAATATTGCCCGACCTGCGGCAAGGCTACCGGAAACTGATCTTTGATCATACGCTAGTATCGGAGGCAACCGGAGCTTTTCCGGTTGCCTCAGTTAATAAGAGGAGAACATATGTCTGAACTTTTGAAATACAAATGCCCCAACTGCGGAGGGGTTCTGGAATTTGACAGCGGCACTCAGCAGATGAAGTGTCCATATTGTGATTCCACCGTGGATGTTCAGGCGCTTTCCGGATACGACGAGGAACTTAAGAACGCCGCTCCCGACCAGATGAACTGGGAGAAGGAAGCAGGGAATATCTGGGACGAGGAAGAGACCAAGGGAATGAAGGTCTACGTATGCGATTCCTGCGGAGGAGAGATCATAGCCGACGAGAACGCATCGGCCATGAAGTGTCCCTATTGCGATAATCCTGTGGTGATGAAGGGCAATCTTTCAGGCGTCCTTAAACCGGATCTGATCATCCCCTTTAAAATCGATAAGAGACAGGCCAAGGAACTTTATCACCGCCACCTCCAGGGCAAAAAATTCCTTCCCCGGGTATTCGAGGATGAGAACCACATCGATGAGATGAAGGCAGTCTACGTTCCCTTCTGGCTGTTCCACTGCGACGTGGATTTCGATGTTCGCTTCAGAGGAACCAGAACCAGGGCCTATGCGGACGCAAAGAACAATTACATAGAGACCTCATATTATGCTGTGAACAGGGCAGGGACTCTGGCCTTCGACCAAGTGCCGGTGGATGGATCATCATCCATCGCAGATGATCTGATGCAGTCCATCGAGCCCTTCGATATCAGAGAAGCCAAGCCCTTCCAGACAGCATATCTGTCAGGTTATCTTGCCGATAAGTATGACGTAGGCGCAGAAGCATCAGTTTCCATCGCCAACGCCAGGATCAAGTCCAGTACGGAGCAGGCTGTGGCATCCACAGTGAATTCCTATGAGACGATCTCGGTGGAACACAGTTCCCTCAGGTTCGACAACGGAAGCGCCATGTACGCACTCTATCCCGTATGGATACTTAACACCACCTATGCGGGAGAGAGATATATCTTCGCCTTAAACGGCCAGACCGGCAAGACCGTGGGAGACCTCCCCGTTTCCAAGAGCGCATACTGGAAGAATTTCTTCCTGGTAGGCGGAATCACTGCTGCGGCAGTATTTGCAGGGGCCATGGCGGCCATGCTGCTTTAGGAAGGAGGGACTGACATGAAGAGATCATTTAAGAGCTTTCTGGCAGTTATAGCCATCTGTCTGATCCTGATGGCAGTTTCTCTGCCTCTGACCCAGGTCACTTATGCAGCGACATCCAACCTCTTCGACTACGCAGGGACCCTGGATGATTATGAAGCCGAAGACCTGGATGCATACCTTGCGGCCAGATCTCAGGAGCTCCAGTTCGATATAGTGGTGCTTACCATATCCGAAGGGTATTCATCGGACGATCTTTTGGCTTCGGCCGAGGATTTCTATGACAACAACGGCTTCGGGTACGGTCCGAACCGGGACGGCATCATCCTTGCGGTGGATATGACCAGAAGCCAGGTGATCCTCTGCACAACGGGTTTTGGCATCGAAGCTGTAACTGAGTACGGTGAAGAGGTGATATACGACTATATTCTGGACGATATGTCCGACGGAGATTTCGCGTCTGCATACGAAAAGTTTGAGGAGGTAGTCTACGACTTCGTGAAGCTTGCCAGAAACGGGGATCCCGTGGACTGGGATACTCCTGGTTATCCGTCATATCCCTGGTATGAGGGAGTAGGCGGAGGCACTGACCCTGTGGGACCGGACGGTCCGGATGAAGGACCTACCGCCGGTGAGGCTGCAGCCGCCTCCGGAGCGGGAGCTCTGGCAGTGGGAGCTGCTGCAGGAGCCATCTCCTCAGGAAGAAACAAGAGCAAGCTCAAGACCGTAAGGGCCAAGACCCAGGCCAACTCCTACGAGAGACAGGGAAGCCTGGTGCTCTCCGACAGGAGAGAGAGATTCCTCTACAGCACTGTGGCAGTAAGCCCCAGACCCAATGCAAACGACCAGAACAGAGGTCACGGACAGGGTCCAAGGACTTCCGGAACCAGAGTTCACATCGGAAGCAGCGGGACGCCCCACGGCGGTGGAGCAGGAGGCGGAAGGAAATTCTGATCTTTTGCTGAATGTGCTGAAAAGGACGTATCGGCGTGATATAATTGAATAGCTGAAACAGAGACTCGGTAGATACCGGGTCTCTTTGCTTGTGAGGAGGAAAAAATGAGGACAGCTATTTATCTGATCGCCATCGTAAATATTTTGCTCGGACTGTATATGATTTATAAGAAACCTGATGTGTTCAGGGGGAGGACCCTGAAGGACGCGGGGCGAAGAGGCAAGGATAAGACAGAGAACTAATGCGGGCAAAACACAGTTTTTGGCAGTTATCGTTTACAAAATCACGAGGCTGTTGTATAATACATCTTTAGAATTGGTTTATTATATGCTTTTGGACCCACTGATCAACGTGGGATGGTGAGAAGAACGATAGATTTATGAGAAGCAAGAAAAGACAGATCCAAGAGATGGAAGCGGAAAATCAGGTCCTCAATGATGAGGATGTGCTCCTTCCGTCAGAACTCAAAGAACTGAATGAAAATGCTGAAGAGAAAGAGAAGAAGCCCAACGTCTTCTCCAGGTTCATCAAATGGATAAAATCCTGGAAGCTGTGGGTAAAGATATTGGTTCTGGTACTGATTTTTTCCATGGTGACCGTCGGTGTTATGGCGGTAAGCGCCATCAACACCGTAGTCGATGTAGTGGACGAGATGAACAAGGATGCGGATATAGACGAGGATTACGATCTTGGTCTGACCCCGGTGGACGGATTCATCAATATCCTTTTTCTTGGTGTGGATGCCAGGGACATGAATGACCTAAAAGATGCCAGGTCCGACATGATCATGGTGGCTTCCATCAATGTAGAGACCTGCGAGGTGACCCTGACTTCCATATACAGAGATACATACATCAAGCTGGGCGATTCCGGCACCTATGATAAGATCGCTCACGCCTTCTTCTATGGCGGAGCAGCCATGTCCATGAAGACAGTGAACCAGGCCATGGACCTCAACATAGAGAATTATGTGGCCGTAAACTGGAAGGTAGTAGTGGACGTCATCGATGCAGTGGGAGGCGTAGAACTTGACATTCAGCAGAACGAGATCAAGGAAATGAACCTCTGCACCTACGAGACCGCATACTGGACCGGTCACAGGGACGATTACGCTACAGTCTCAGCTCCCGGAGTACAGACCGTAAGCGGCGTACAGGCTGTAGGATATGGCAGAATGAGAAACGGAGTGGGAGACGATTTCAAGAGGACCGAGAGAATGAGGATCGTCTGCGACCAGCTCCTTGAAAAGATGAAGACCTGCAGCTTCTCCAAGCTCAAGGAGATCATCAACATCATGGCTCCTCAGGTCAAGACCACACTTAAGTTCAGCGACCTTCTGGCTCTGGCCAAGGACGTAAACAAGTATACAGTTATAGCAGGAAGCGGATTCCCGTACAACGTTACCACAGGTTACCTGAATAACGTTTCCTACGTATTCCCCACTGATCTGGCCGGCAACGTCAAAAAATTCCACGAAGACGTATTCGGACAGGTGGGATACAATCCGTCAGGAACCGCATATTCCATATCCAGTGAGATAAACTACAGGAGAGCGAACGCGTCTCAGACCACCACGGGACCGGTGATAGACGAACCCACAACCCCGGTACTGCCGCCGGACGATCCTGTAACACCTCCGGGTAACGGAGGAGGAAACGGAGGCGGAACCGATCCCGAGCCTCACCAACACAGCTACACCGAGACGGGACGCCAGGAGCCAACCTGTACTGCGGACGGCTATGTGGTATACACCTGCAGCTGTGGAGAGTCCTATCAGGAACCTCTGCCTGCTTTGGGACATGACTATCAGCAGACAGGTCATGTAGATCCCACTGAGACCACAGATGGATATACCGAATACACCTGCAGCAGGTGTCAGGCTTCCTACAGGGATGTCATTCCGGCCACCGGAAGCTCCGGCGGAGGCGGCGGTGAAGGCGGTGACGGCGGCAGCGGCGCACCGTCCCACAAAGGGCTGCCGGGCATTGGAAGATTCCTGCCGGACATGACCTTAGGAATGAATTCAAAGAGAATAACTGTTTTCAGCAGTTTTTCCGCCAGATAGATCCGGCCGTGGCGAGGCAGGGTCATAGAATTGATCAACATATTTTTTGGAGGATATAATGAGCAAAATAGATTGGAACGATGACGCACAGCGCCGTCAGTACAGACATACGGCATCACATATCATGGCCCAGGCCATTCAGCACATCTGGCCTGAAGCCAAGTTCGCAATAGGACCCGCCATCGACAACGGCTTCTATTACGATATCGACATCGACCACAGGTTCACCGAGGAAGACTTCCCGGCGATCCAGAAGGAGATGAAAAAGATCATCAAGCAGAACCTTCCTCTTGAAAGATCAGAGGTCTCCAGAGAAGAGGCTCTCAAGTTCTTCAAGGAGAGGAATCAGGACTACAAGGTGGAACTGATCAATGACCTTCCGGAGGATGAGATCATCTCCATGTATACCCAGGGAGATTTCACAGACCTCTGCGCAGGACCCCACATGGAGTCCACCGGTCAGATCAAGGCTGTCAAGCTCATGTCTGTTGCAGGAGCATACTGGAGAGGAGACTCCTCAAGGCCCATGCTCCAGAGGATCTATGCTACAGCATTTCCTTCACAGGAGGAACTGGATGCCTACGTGAACATGCTGGAAGAAGCCAAGAAGAGAGACCACAGGAAGATCGGCAAGGAGATGAGGCTCTACATGTTCAGCGACGAGGCTCCCGGCTTCCCGTTCTATCTTCCAAACGGCATGATCATGAGAAACGAACTTGTGGAATACTGGCGTGAGGTCCACAAGAGATACGGATATACAGAAATCATGACTCCTCAGATCATGAAGAGGACTCTTTGGGAGACTTCCGGACACTGGGATCACTACAAAGAGAACATGTACACCACAGTGATCGACGATGAAGACTATGCGATCAAGCCCATGAACTGCCCGGGAAGCATCCTGGTATACGAGAATGAGCCCCATTCATACAGGGATCTTCCGCTGAGATACAGCGAGCTGGGAAACGTTCACCGTCACGAGCTTTCCGGAGCCCTCCACGGAATGTTCCGCGTGAGAAACTTCACTCAGGACGATGCTCACATCCTTCTTGCTGAAGAGCAGATCGAAGAAGAGGTAAAGAACATCATCAAGTTATACGATGAGATCTACTCACAGTTCGGTCTCACATATGACATCCTGCTGTCCACCATGCCGGAGGACCACATCGGAACCAGAGAAGACTGGGACGTTGCTGAAGGTATGCTGGAAAAGGCCATCAAGTCCATAGGAAAGACCTTCGAAGTAAACGAAGGAGACGGAGCATTCTATGGGCCCAAACTTGACTTCATCATCAAGGATTCACTGGGAAGAGAGTGGCAGTGCGGCACAGTACAGCTTGACTACCAGCTTCCCGGACGCTTTAACTGTGAATATACCGGTTCCGACGGACAGAAGCATACTCCCGCCATGATCCACAGAGCCTGCTTCGGATCTCTTGAGAGATTCATCGGAGTAATCACCGAACACTTCGCAGGCAAGTTCCCGCTTTGGCTGGCACCGGTCCAGGTCAGACTCCTTACAGTCAACGAGGAAGTCATTCCTTACGCTGAAGAAGTCTTCAAGAAGCTGGATGAGGCCGGACTCAGAGTCAAACTTGACAAGAGAAACGAGAAGATCGGCTACAAGCTGAGAGAAGCCCGCAGCTTAAGAGACAGCTACATCTGCATCATCGGCGAGAAGGAAAAGGAAGCCGGTGCGGTGACCGTACGCTGCAATAAGATGAAAGATGAGATAGGCACCATGCCTGTAGAAGAGTTCCTTAAGGGCATCCTTGAGGAGAACAGCCAGAGAATGGTGGGCTCATATTTTGCAGAATAAATACAATATTTGAACATCTGAAATGTTGACGAAAGCAACCCTGTGTATTAAAATAAATACACAGGGTTGTGTTTTTATTCATACCTTACCCAATATTTATCTAGTTCCGCTGGGCATGGGGCCCGGATGGAGGAAAGGAATCATTTATGGAAGCTTTTAATAATTTTCTGGTGAAAATCGACGATTTCGTATGGGGTCCTTTCATGCTCGTCATACTCGTCGGTACAGGAATCTTCCTTACTGTCAGATGCAGATTCCTGTCATGGCGTACATTGGGATACGCCATCAAATCGACCTTGTCCAAAGAGGCAAGAGAGACCGAAGGTGAAGGAGACGTTTCTCCCTTTGCAGCCCTTTGTACAGCCCTTGCTGCCACCATCGGTACCGGTAACATCGCAGGAGTCGCTGCTGCTTTGGCAACAGGCGGCCCCGGAGCTCTCGTATGGATGCTGATCTCTGCAGCCTTCGGACTCACATCCAAATTCACCGAGTGCGCTTTGGCTCTCCGCTATCGTACCACCAACGATAAGGGTGAGATGCTGGGCGGACCCATGGTGACCATGGAGAGAGGTATTCCTGAGGTCTACGGCGAGAAAGCGAAGGGATTCGGCAGATTCCTTGCTATCTGCTTCGCAGTCTTCGCAGTAATCGCATCCTTTGGTATCGGAAACCTTACTCAGGGCAACTCCATCGCAGGCGCCTTCAATACGGTATCCGGAATCAGCATTTACGCCGTTGCTGCTGTGGTATTCGTTCTTACACTGGTAGTAGTTATCGGTGGTATCCAGTCCATTGCAAAGGTATCCTCCATGGTAGTTCCGGTAATGGCAATCCTCTATTTCGTATGTGGACTCATCGTTATCCTGGTACACATCGACAGAGTTCCTCTGGCTATTGTGGACATGTTCAGAATGGCATTCTCGGTAGAGGCTGTTGGAGGCGGTATTGCAGGATCAGTCATTGCCAGCATGATGCAGGCTATGAGATTCGGTGTTGCCCGTGGATGCTTCTCCAATGAGGCCGGTATGGGATCTGCCGCTATCGCAGCTGCAGCCACCACTTCCAAGGACTACATCAAGCAGGGCTACATCTCCATGACAGGTACCTTCTGGGATACATTCGTCGTATGCACCATCACAGGACTTTCCGTACTCACATCCGGAGCTATGGAAAAGGTAGTTGTTGACGGTAAAGTAGTTCTCAAGGGAGCACCTCTTACCATCGAAGCGTTCCGTATGACTCTGGGTGAAGCAGGAGCTTGGATCGTATGTATCTCACTGGCACTGTTCGCATTCTCCACCATCCTCGGTTGGGAATACTATGGTGAGAAGGCTCTGGAATATCTGACCAGGAGCACACAGGTCACACTGGCTTACAGAATCCTGTTCTCCGCAGTATCCTTCATCGGATGCATCACAGCCTTCGACATCGCATGGAATATCTCCGATATCTTCAACGCTCTGATGATCATCCCCAACGCCATCTGCATGATATTGATCTCAGGTCCGCTGGTTAAGGATATGATAGAGTTCGACAAGAATCGTAAACTTCCTGTTCACAAGTAAATAATCCGGGGAAATATACCTCTTCAGGCCGGACATTAAAGTCCGGCCTGATTTTTTGCGGATTTCGAGGGATCCGGCGCAAAATATTCTTGCAAAACATTATACGATATTGTATAGTAATAAGGCTTGTGGGACCGATGAAGTCTCGCTTGCAGCATAATATTTTACACACGGATCGTGAATGGTTACCGCGATTCCCTGACATAAGGGCGGCTCAGACCGTGCGGATTGATACGGACCGTGGAAGGAACTAAACCAGGAGGTAAAAAATGGCAGTAGTTTCAATGAAACAGTTACTGGAAGCCGGTGTCCACTTTGGACATCAGACAAGAAAATGGAACCCCAAGATGGCTCCGTACATCTTCACAGAGAGAAACGGCATCTACATCATCGACCTGCAGAAGACCGTTAACAAGCTCAACGAAGCATACGACGCCATGAGGAGATTTGCTGAAGACGGCAAGCCGATCCTTTTCGTAGGCACCAAGAAGCAGGCTCAGCAGGCAGTCAAGGACGAAGCTGAGAGATGCGGACAGTATTTCGTAGCTGAGAGATGGCTGGGCGGAATGCTCACCAACCACAAGACCATCTCCAAGAGGATCGACAAACTCAACGAGATCGAGAAAATGGCTGAGGACGGAACTTTTGAGAAGCTTTCCAAGAAGGAAGTTCTGAAGCTTAAGGCTGAAGCTGAGAAACTTGAGAAGTATCTCGGCGGAATCAGAAACATGAAGGGTATGCCCGGCGCACTTTTCATCATCGATCCCAAGAAGGAGAGAATCGCTGTTAAGGAAGCAAGGATCCTTGGAATTCCCATCATCGGTATCGTAGATACCAACTGCGATCCGGAGGACGTTGATTATGTCATCCCCGCAAACGACGACGCTATCCGTGCAGTGAAGCTCATCACAAGCCGTATGGCAGACGCTGTTATCGAAGCTAACCAGGGCGAAAGCTTTGCTCCCGCAGAGGAAGCTCCCGCTGAGGCCGAAGAAGTTGTTGCTGAAGCAGACGCTGAGTCTGAGAATTAATTTTCCGGAGGTAGAACAATGGCTGTTACAGCATCAATGGTAAAAGAGTTAAGAGAAAGAACCGGAGCCGGCATGATGGACTGCAAGAACGCTCTTGTAGAGACTGACGGCGATATGGATCAGGCTATCGAGCTCCTCAGAGAAAAAGGACTTGCCAAGGCTGCTAAGAAGGCCGGCAGGATCGCTGCAATGGGTCTCGTTAAGACCGCTATCTCTGAAGACGGCAAGACAGCTGCAGTGGTAGAAGTCAACTCTGAGACAGACTTCGTAGCCAAGAACGAAGAGTTCATCGACTTCGTAAATGGACTTGCAAATCTGGCTCTTGAAGCTGAGACAGATGACATCGAAGCCTTCAAGCAGATGGCTTATGAAGGATCCACAGTTCAGGACGTTCTTACAGCTAAGATCGCAAAGATCGGCGAGAACATGTCCGTAAGAAGGATCGACAAGGTTGAAGGTGAAGTTCTTGCTTCCTACATCCACGGCGGCGGAACCATCGGCGTTATCGTTGCTGCAGACGGAGCAGACAATGATGCCAACAAGACAGCACTGAAGAACATTGCAATGCAGGTCGCAGCAATGAATCCTCAGTACATCTCCAGAGATGAGATCTCTGAAGAAGAGATGGCTAACCTTGGAAAGATCACTCTGGAAAGCGCACTGAACGACCCGTTCACACTTCCCAAGCCGATCTTGAACGGCCTTCTTGACAAGGCTGCAGCCGGCGTATGGGGCGAGGAAGATACAGCTATCCTTGCAGAGAAGAGAGCAGACAAGGAATTCAACTTCAACTATCTGCCCAACTTCCTTTCCGAAGAAGCCAAGGCTAAGCTTGCAGGCCTCGCAGTTGCTGCAAAGTCAGAGATCACTGACAACAAGATCTTCAAGGGTCTCGTTGACGGACGTATCTCCAAGCAGCTGAAGGAGATCTGCCTGCTGGATCAGGTCTATGTAAGAGCTGAAGATGGCAAGCAGACAGTAGGTCAGTATCTGAAGTCCGTTGACAACGGTCTGAAGCTTAAGAAGGTTGTCAGATTCGAAGTCGGCGAAGGCATCGAAAAGAAGCAGGAAAACTTTGCTGACGAAGTCGCAAAGCAGATGGGAATGTAATCCAGACAATACTGCAAAACAAAATACTCCCGTGAGTTTAACTCCCGGGAGTTTTTTGTTAATCAGATAAAATGTCGGCTTATAGGACAAAAAGCGTTGGTAAAAACCGCTGAAACCATTGATAATTAAGGGCTCACAGCGGTTTTATCTTTTTTGAAAGAAGATACAGGGTGGA
>ONAY01000029.1 GCA_900315895.1 uncultured Eubacteriales bacterium | reverse complement strand
GTAAGGGTCTGTTCCATATATTGATTATACCACAGAACTGCAGAAAAAGGAACATATGTTCGCACAAAAACAAATATAGAACAATCTAAGAAAGAGAAGGAAGGAGAAAAGATGCGGGCCATTAGGAACGCTCATCCCGCCACCTTAAGAGGTGGGGGTTTCCGCGTCAAGATTTTTTGATGAATATGAATAACCTTAATCAAGAACAAAGAGATGCGGTCTTGCACACCGAAGGACCGCTTCTTATACTCGCCGGAGCAGGTTCCGGAAAGACCCAGACCATGACCCACAGGATCGCTTACCTGGTGGATCAGGGGGTAAGCCCGTATAACATACTTGCCGTGACCTTCACCAACAAGGCGGCAAATGAGATGAAGGAGAGAGTCTACAAGCTGGCCGGCCATTGCCCGGGCATGTGGATCATGACTTTCCATGCCATGGCGCTGAGGATCCTGAGGGCCCATCACACTGAGGCGGGCTACGGCCCCAGTTTTGTGGTGTACGATACGGTGGACCAGAAGACAGTCATGAGGAACGTCATAAAGGACCTTAATCTGGATCAGAAGATCTATTCTGTGCCCCTGATGCTCTCCGTGGTAAGCAAACTTAAGGAGCAGGACACGGATCCCGAGGAGTTCCTGGCCTCCGAGCCCAACATGCCCCGCACCAAAACTTACTATAATATATATAAGGGTTACGAGAACGAGCTTAAGAAAAACGATGCCATGGACTTCGACGACCTGCTGCTCAAGGCCTACCATCTTTTGAAGGAGCACAAGGATATTCTTGAGGAGTACAGGCAGCGCTTCAGATATATAATGGTAGACGAGTATCAGGACACCAATCACATCCAGTACGAGATGATCCGCCTCCTGGCCTCACAGCACCGGAACCTCTGCGTGGTGGGTGACGACGACCAGGCCATCTATGAATGGCGCGGCGCGGACATCCGCAACATCCTGGACTTCGAGCGGGATTTCCCCGGAGCCAAGGTGGTGAAGCTTGAGCAGAACTACAGGTCCTACAAGAATATTCTGGACTGCGCCAACTCAGTTATCCGCAATAACCGTTCCCGCAAGAGCAAAAAACTCTGGACCGATAAGGGCGCAGGAGAGAAGGTGGTCTACTGCAGACTGGACACCGATAAGGAAGAGGCAGAGTATGTGGCACGGGAGACCGAGTTTCTCCTGAGGCTGGGACGAAGTGAAGACGATATAGCGGTGCTGTACAGGGCTAACCGCCAGTCCAGGCTTTTCGAGGATGCCTTGAGAAAGAGGAAGATACCTTACCAGATACTCTCGGGCTTCAGCTTCTACGAGCGCAAAGAGACCAAGGATATGATCAGCTACATGCGTCTTGTGGTGAACCCCAAGGACGATGTGGCCCTGGAGAGGATAATCAATGAGCCGAAACGCGGCATCGGTCCCACAACCTTCGCCAAGTACAAGGCCCTGGCTCAGGTAAACGGGGTAAGCATCTTCGAGTGTCTGAGAGACGACGAGACTCTGGAATCCGTGCCAAAGAAGGCGAGAGAAGCTCTCCGGACCATGCTTGACCTGATACAGGAATGTTCAGATGACATGGACAGCATGAGCGTTACGGAGATCTATGACATGCTCCTGGTTAAGACCGGGTACATGCCTGCACTGGAGGCTGAGGGCACCACTGAGGCAGAATCCAGGATGGAAAACCTGATGGATTTCAGATCGTATATTTACGATTATGAGAAGGAGAAGAGCGATGCAGGGGAGCAGCCCACATTAAGCGAGTTCCTGGAGAGGGTATCCACCGCCAGCGACACCGATAAGTACGATGAGCACGCTCCCAAGGTGACACTAATGACTCTGCACTCCGCCAAAGGACTGGAGTTTCCGGTAGTGTTCATGCCTGGCATGGAAGACGGTCTTTTCCCCGGATTTAAGTCAATGGATTCTGATAACGGCATCGAGGAGGAGAGAAGGCTCTGCTACGTGGGCATGACAAGAGCCAGGGAGAAACTGATCATGACGTCGGCAGGATACAGGGTGAACTTCGGTCACGGAGATTACACCAAGGAATCCATGTTTCTGGATGAAATCGACAGGAGATATCTGGAGGTCCACGGCAACGCCTTCAAACCATCAAGACGTGACGAACAAAGAAGATTAGATACCATGGACTGGGAGCTGGACGGCTTCGCCAAGCCCTTCAAGAGTGCAGCGGCTGACCCGTTCCGAGCAGTGAAGGAAGAGATAAAGAAAGAGAATTTCACCGGAGCCCTTCAGGCCGGAGACCGGGTGACCCATCCCAAGTTTGGATTCGGAACGGTGGTTGGAGTCACCGGTAAGATCGTGGAAGTTAACTTTGAATCAGTAGGAACCAAGAAACTGGCGCTGGGACTTGCGCCCCTCAAAAAAGTCTGAGGAGACCGATAAGATGGCAGAACAGTTAGACATGTTCAATGTAATACCTTCCGGAGAGGAGGCTGCGAAGGACAGCCCCCTGGTGGTGGAGATGAAGGATCTCATAAATAAGCTCAACGAAGCATCCCGTGCATATTATGCTCAGGGAGAAGAGATCATGACCAATAAGGATTACGATGCTCTTTATGACAGGCTTCAGGAACTGGAGAAGATCACCGGCATAGTTTTCAGCACCAGCCCTACCCAGAACGTGGGCTACGAGGTGCAGTCCGAGCTTCCCAAGGAGGCTCACCCTCAGAGAATGCTTTCACTGGACAAGACCAAGGACAGGGAGGCGCTTAGATCTTTTGCGGGAGATCATGACTGCCTGCTCAGCTGGAAGCTGGACGGGCTTACAGTGGTTTTGACGTACAGAAACGGGGAGCTCTTCAAGGCGGTGACCCGCGGAAACGGCCAGGTGGGTGAGGTGATCACCAACAACGCCAGAGTTTTCGACAATATCCCCCTTCGCATAGACTTTATGGGGGAACTGGTGTTGAGGGGTGAGGCTGTCATAACCTACGCCGACTTTGAGAAGATCAACCAGACCATAACCGATGACGGGGCAAAATACAAGAACCCCAGGAATCTCTGCTCAGGATCGGTCAGGCAGCTTGATCCCGGGATCACCAAGAAGAGGCACGTGAAGTTTTTTGCCTTCGCACTGGTATCCGCAGAAGGATTGGAGTTCAGGACCAGAAGCGAGCAGTTCGAATGGCTCAGCCACCGCGGCTTCAAGGTGGTGGAGCACAGAATGGTAAAAGAAGATACAGTGGTGGATGCAGTGCAGTGGTTCAGCGATCACATCGCAGAGAATCCGGTGCCCTCCGATGGGCTGGTACTCACCATCGATGACATAGCCTATGCCAGGTCACTGGGGACCACAGCTAAGTTCCCAAGAGATTCCATTGCCTTCAAGTGGCAGGATGAGACGGCGGAGACCACCCTTCGTGAGATCGAATGGTCAGCGTCGCGCACCGGCCTGATAAATCCCATTGCAGTGTTCGATCCGGTGGAACTGGAAGGGACCACCGTGTCCAGAGCCTCAGTACACAACATCTCAGTAATGCGTGAACTGGGCCTGGGAATCGGCGACCGGATCACAGTATACAAGGCCAATATGATCATTCCTCAGATCGCAGAGAATCTGACCAGGTCAGGGAATCTGGAGATTCCGGGTGCATGCCCGGTCTGCGGGGAGGAGACAACGGTGGTAAGCGAAAACGGTGTAGAGACTCTGTATTGCAGGGATCCTCGCTGCCCCGCCAAACAGATCAAGGGCTTCGCACACTTTGCGTCCCGTGACGCCATGAACATAGAGGGCCTTTCGGAGCAGACTCTGGAGAAACTGATCGATGTGGGAGTGGTAAGGGAGCCTGCGGATATCTGGCACCTGATGGAGCATAGAGACCGGATCGTGGCCATGGACGGCTTCGGCGACCTTTCTCTCAAGAACCTGGTGAACGCCGCTGAAAAGGCCCGAAACGTGTCTCCTGCGGCCTTCCTGTACGCTCTGGGAATCCCCAACTTCGGCCGGGCCAATGCCATCCTGATAGCAAAACACTGCAGGAACAACTGGCAGGCGATGAGGGACCTTACGAGAGATGAACTGCTGACCATCGACGGCATCGGAGAGGTCATGGCGGACGCCTATACCGGATTTTTCAAGGATGAAGAGAAGAATCGCCTGGTGGACGATCTCCTTAAAGAAGTAAGGTTGGACGAAAGCTATGAAGAGGACGGACAGCTTCTCACGGGACTGACCTTTGTGATCACAGGTAGCCTTGTGAACTACCCCAACAGAGACGCTCTGGTCCGGGACATCGAGGCCCAGGGTGGCAAGACCGCCGGGTCCGTTTCTGCCAAGACATCCTATCTCATAAACAACGATCTCCTGTCCAACTCGGGCAAGAACAAGAAAGCCCGTGAGCTGGGAATACCCGTCATATCCGAAGAAGACATGATCAGGTGGCTCCGGGACGGGGTCAGACCGGAATAGGAAAGAACCTATAGCACCGGGGCAACTTTGTTGGTTGCCTCGGTTTTAATATGTTGTGTATTATGAAACCGACTTGTGGCATTTTGTCACAACCACAAAAAATATTTAAAAAAATCGTGTTTTCTAACAAAAAATATGTTGACAAGCTAATATCATGGTGTTAATATGGGAACATCTTAAACAAAGGAGGAACTATTGTGAACATGATGATCCTGGCAATCGCAGTACTTGTAATTATCAGCATTATTCTCCCGGTCGTAGTACTGGGCGAGAATAGTGATAATTTGCTGCGGAGCTAGAAGGTGTCACAATATCCTTATTAGATGATCTTAGGCCTGCAGTATAGACTGCAGGTTTTTTTATCAGAAGGAAAGCTAATATTTTGCGGAGGGAAAAGAAATGAAGAAGGAATTTATGAAGAAGTTTACTGTAGTAATGCTGTCACTGGTTATGGTATTCGCCATGGCCGCGTGCGGCGGCTCATCCGGTGGCAGCTCAGAAGGAAGCTCCGATTCGGCTGAAGCAGTTCTCTATGTCGGAGCCACAGGCCCGCTCACCGGTGGCGCATCCATCTACGGCACGGCAGTCAAACAGGGTGCCATGATCGCAGCAGAAGAGATCAACGCTTCTGAAACAGAATTCAAGATCGAGTTCAGAATGGAAGACGACGAGGCCGACGGAGAGAAGGCGGTCAACGCTTACCACACGTTACAGGATTGGGGCGTACAGGTAGTTCTTGGTTCAGTTACCACAGGCTCCTGCGTGGCAGTGTCCGCAGAGACATTTGAAGACAGAGTATTCGAGATCACACCCTCCGCTTCATCTGCAGACGTTACCAACGGCAAGGACAACGTTTTCCAGGTATGCTTCACAGACCCCAACCAGGGCAAAACAGCTGCTGAGAAGGTTATGGAGCTTTACCCGGATGCAAAGGTTGCAGCTATCTACAACAACTCAGATCCATATTCCACGGGTATCTTCAATGCTTTCAAGGCCGAACTTGAAGCCAATGGCAAGGAACTGGTGGCAGAAGTGACCTATCCCGATGACAGCAATGCAGACTATAGCGCTCAGCTCACATCCTGCAAATCTGCCGGAGCAGATCTGGTACTTCTTCCAATCTACTATACACCGGCATCAGTTATCCTCAAGCAGGCATCCGACATGGGATATGCACCCACGTTCTTTGGACTTGACGGACTTGACGGCATCCTGGATATGGAAGGTTTTGATACATCTCTTGCTGAGAACGTAATGCTCATGACACCTTTCAACCCCTGGTCTGACGATGAGAGGGTAGCAGAATTCGTAAAGAAGTATCAGGATGCATACGGCGAACTTCCCAACCAGTTCGCAGCTGACGGATACGACACCATGTATGTCATCTACGAAGTCTTCAAGGCTTCCGGACTTACCACCGATCTGTCTGCAGAAGAGCTCTGCGACGCCATGGTAGCTGCAATAACAGGAGACTTCTCCTACGACGGACTTACAGGTCAAGAGATGACCTGGTCAACGGACGGCACCGTTTCCAAGGATCCTGTTGTAGTAGTCATCAAGAACGGACAGTACGAAGATATGTAGAAACAAATATAATGCTGAATAGAGCGGGCGTGCCGGCCTCAGGGCCGGCATGCTCTGACTACATAAGGGTTTAAGATGATCTTTCTTGCAAATCTGATAAACGGCCTGTCGCTTGGAAGCGTATACGCCATCATTGCGCTGGGCTACACAATGGTATACGGCATATCGAAGATGCTGAATTTCGCCCATGGCGACGTGATCATGGTAGGTGCATACATATCCTTTTGCGGCACATCATACCTTGGTCTTCCCGCCTGGGTTTCTGTCGTGCTGGCCATGGCTGTGTGCACGGCTCTGGGTATCATAATCGAGGGTCTGGCCTACAGGCCTCTGAGGGGGACCGGTTCTCTGGCTGTTCTGATCACGGCCATAGGCGTTTCATACTTCCTGCAGAATGCGGCGCTGCTCATCTGGGGAAGTGCACCCAAGGTATTCACCTCGGTCTTCACCGGAATGGGGCCCAGCATAGGGCTCTTCGATGGAGAGCTGACTGTGACCTGGGAGGCTATTTTCACCCTTCTGGCGGCCATACTGATCATGATCCTCATGACGCTTTTTACCGGCGGCACCAAGATGGGCAAGGCCATGCGGGCAGTATCCGAGGATAACGGAGCAGCAAGGCTCATGGGAATAAACGTGAATTCGACTATCTCCATGACCTTCGCCATAGGTTCTGCGCTGGCAGCCATAGCAGGAGTGCTTCTTTGCTCGGCTTATCCGGCGCTCATGCCGACTACAGGAGCCATGCCCGGTATCAAGGCCTTCACCGCTGCAGTTTTCGGCGGTATAGGGTCCATCCCGGGAGCAATGCTAGGCGGGATATTGATCGGCGTCATCGAAGTGTTCGGAAGAGCATATATCTCCACCGAGCTTTCGGATACCATCGTATTCGGCGTACTTATCATAGTGCTTCTCGTTAAGCCCACAGGGCTTCTCGGGAAGAAGATAACAGAGAAAGTGTAGGTGAGGGACATGAAGAAAAAAAGAACTAAAGGGCTCTCACCCTACAAGAAAAACGAATTCATATCCTACGGCATCGCCATACTGGGCTTCGCGGTGATAACCCTTTTAAAGAGCACGGGCATGCTCTCCAGCTCCCTTCAGGGACAGCTGGTGCCCATCTGCGCCTACATCATAATGGCAGTATCCCTCAACCTGGTGGTGGGGATCTCAGGAGAACTTTCCCTTGGGCATGCAGGATTCATGTCTGTAGGAGCATATACAGGCATCTTAGTCTCCGGCATCTTAGGGACCGTAGGAGTGGCAGACCCCTTAAGATTCGCTGCTGCAGTGATAGCAGGGGCACTCATGGCAGGTCTTGCAGGATTTCTTATCGGTATCCCGGTGCTCCGTTTAAGAGGGGACTACCTGGCCATCGTTACACTGGCCTTCGGTGAGATCATCAAGAACATAATGAATATCGTCTATGCTGGCATTGACGAGAACGGCTTCCACATCTCCACAAAGTCCGACTATGGACTTTCCCCGGATGGAAGGATGCTGTTGAACGGCCCCATGGGAGCTACCCAGGTGGATAGGATATCCACATTCCTCTATGGCTTCATACTGGTAATGGTGACCCTTCTGGTGGTGCAGAATATTTTGAACTCAAGACAGGGAAGAGCCATCATGGCCTGCCGCGATAACAGGATCGCCGCAGAGTCCATCGGCCTAAACGTCATGAAGAACAAGCTCATGGCCTTCACGGTCTCCTCCGCGCTGGCTGGCATGGGCGGCGTGCTCTTCGGACTGAACTATTCCACCCTGCTTCCCATAAAGTTCAATTTCAACACCTCCATACTGATCCTGGTGTTCGTGGTACTGGGAGGTCTGGGCAACATCTGGGGATCCATGGTAGCAGCCATCGTTCTCACAGTGCTTCCCGAAGCTCTCAGGCAGTTCGCAGACTACAGAATGCTGGTCTACGCCGTGGTGCTGATCGTGGTCATGATCGCCACCTATAATCCGGCTATAAGGTCCAGAGTCTCCGCCTTCTCCGAGAAATATCTCAGGCGCAAAAAACCTGCCCCCAAGCCGGCGGAAGGAGGTGCGGACTGATGAAGTTCAAGTTAAACAGGAACAAAAAACGTTACGCCGAGGACCTGGTTCAGGGCCCCATCTACGATACCTATGAAAACTATGACGAGTCCAAGCCTTCCATAGATTATGCCGTGCTTCCCGACAGGGAAAAGGAAGCTCAGCCCATCCTTGAGACGAAGGGCGTGGGCATAGATTTCGGAGGACTTACAGCGGTGGATGAATTCACCATCACCGTAGGTCCCACAGAGATCGCAGGGATCATCGGCCCTAACGGCGCAGGCAAGACCACCATCTTCAACCTGCTCACCAAGGTGTACCAGCCTACAAGAGGGACATTTTTCTTCGACGGCCAGGACACCAGGGGCTTCAACACCACCAAGATGAGTGAACTTGGCGTAGCCAGGACCTTCCAGAACATAAGACTCTTTGACAAACTCACAGTTGAAGAGAACGTAAAGGCGGCCATGCACCATGACATCGACTACGGACTCCTGTCAGGCCTGATCCACGGACCCAAGTACAGGAAGCAGGAGAGGGAGGCCCACGAAAAGGCCCTTAAGCTTCTGTCCATATTCGACATGCAGGATATGGCGGACTATCAGGCGGGCTCCCTGCCATACGGTGCACAGAGGAGACTGGAGATAGTGAGAGCCCTGGCCACGGAACCCAAGCTGCTGCTTCTGGATGAGCCTGCAGCAGGAATGAACCCTTCAGAGACTGCGGAACTCATGAACAACATCAGGAAGATCAGAGACACATTCGGGATCGCCATCATCCTGATCGAGCACGACATGAGCCTTGTGATGAACGTCTGCGAGGACATAGCCGTTCTCAACTTCGGCCGAGTCATTGCCAAGGGCACCCCCAAGGAGATTCAGTCCAATCCGGCGGTAATCGAAGCATATCTGGGCAAGAAAAAGGAGGCGAAGTAATGGGACAGCTACTGAAAGTCGATGACATAAACGTCTATTACGGCGCCATCCACGCCATCAAGGGCGTATCCTTCGAGGTAAATGAGGGAGAGATAGTGACGCTGATCGGCGCCAACGGAGCCGGCAAGTCCACCACCCTCAACACCATATCCGGGCTGCTCCGCCCCAAGACCGGTTCCATCACCTTCCTGGGCGAGGACATAACCAGGACACCGGCCCACAAACTGGTGGAAAAGGGACTTTCCCAGGTGCCTGAGGGCAGACGTGTTTTCCTCCAGATGACGGTGCAGGAAAACCTGGAGATGGGTGCTTTCACTGAGAAGAACTCTGACCTGCGCGGACGCATGGACAGGGTCTACGAGCAGTTTCCCAGGCTCAAGGAAAGGTACAGGCAGGTGGCCGGCACCCTTTCAGGAGGCGAGCAGCAGATGCTTGCCATGGGAAGGGCTCTCATGAGCGACCCGAAGCTCCTCATGATGGACGAACCGTCCATGGGTCTGGCGCCCATACTGGTGGAGCAGATCTTCGAGATCATCAAGTCTCTCCACGAGGCGGGGACCACCATACTTCTGGTGGAACAGAATGCACAGATGGCTCTGGACATAGCGGACCGGGCCTACGTGCTGGAGACCGGCAAGGTCACCATCTCAGGTTCCGCCAAAGAGCTTCTCGAGAACGACAAGGTGAGAAGCGCATACCTGGGAGAGTAGGGAGAATAGGAGGAAGGAAAGAATGGCAAAACACATAATCACCATAGCCAGAATGTACGGTTCAGGCGGAAGGCTTTTGGCCAGGACACTATCCAAGGAACTGGGGATACACTATTACGACAAGGAACTTCTCCAGCTGGTATCCCTGGAGCACGGCGTGAACATGTCCATCGTCTCCGACGCCGACGAAAAGTACGACGAAGGCTTTTTCAAAAAATATGTTTCCAGAGACATAGCTTCTCCCTCCAGCAGAGACTACCTGTCCAAGAGCAACATTTTCAACATGACTGCCGACGTCATAAGAAGCATCGCCGACAAGGACGAGAGCTGCGTGATCCTGGGGAGGTGCGCCAACCACGTGCTTAAGGACAGGGAAGACGTCATCAACGTTTTCCTTCACGCAGACTATGAACACCTGGTAAACTTCGCCATGGGCTATGACGGCATATCTGCAGCGGAAGCCATGCAGAAGATCGAGTCCGTCAACCGCGAAAGGGCGGCCTACCACAAATACTACACAGACCGTGACTGGCTGGATTCCAGAAACTATGACCTATGCCTGAACACCGGTAAGCTCTCCATCGAGGAGTGCGTCAAAGTCATTCAGGACTACATGGCCGTGCTGGACGCCAGAGAATAGAAAAAAGGAGGAGACCAGATGAGCATCGTGATACTTAGCTTAGCCACCGCCATGACGGTCACCAGTACCGTCTGGGCAGTGAGGCTGGTTTTTGAAAAATAAATACCATACACCATATAGCAAGGGACCCTGCGGACGCGGGGTCTTTTGCTTGGTGAAGACAGGGTGCGGACCGTTCCGTTGACAGAGCTTTGTTCGGGGGATCGTGTCCGTTCCGGCGCAAAAAACGTCCCTCCAACGGAAGCGATGCACCAATACATTCCGTTGGGAGCACAATTTTTGAAGGATCGTGTCCGTTCCGGCGCAAAAAATCCTCCCCCAACGGAAGCGATGCGTCTCCTGCGGTTGCAAAATCCGCTCAAAGGGGATATATTAGATGGGTGGCAATTTTTTGCAGGAGGGAAAGGATGTCAGAGAACAACTGGAGAGAGATCTATAGAGAGAAATTGACAACGCCTGAAGAGGCGGTGAAATGCGTGAAAAGCGGGGACGATGTGTATATCGGTACGGCTTCCAGCACGGCCTACGGACTGTGCAGGGCCCTGGGCGAGAGGACGGAGGAACTCCACAACGTCAGGCTCTGCTGCGCCAACCTGGGCAAGCCCCTGAGAATATTCCAGGAGCCGGAGCATTTCAGCATACTTACATATTTCATGGGGCCCATGGAGCGCAAAGCCCAGCCCCAGGGCAATGTGGACTACACTTCGGTGCACCTGAGCCAGAACGAGATCTGGTGCAGGGAGACATGTCCGCCGGACGTGGCTTTCATGGAGGTGTCCCTGCCTGACGATTACGGATACTGCAGCTTCGGGGCTTCGGGAGTGGCCCTGAGCTCATATCTTCTCAAGACGGACTGTAAGGTGGTGCTTCAGGTGAACCGCCACGTGCCCTACACCTACGGCGAGGAGAACCTGATCCACGTGTCCGAGGCGGACTACATCGTGGAGTACGACGAGGAACTCTTCGAGGTGGGCAACATCGAGAAGACCCATGAGGTAGAACTGATCTCCAACTATATTCTGGACAGGATACCGGATGCATCCTGCCTGCAGCTGGGCATCGGCGGCATAGCCAACGCAGTGGGCTTCGGCCTCAAGGACAGAAACGACCTGGGCGTGCACACCGAGATGATGAATGACGCTCTGGCTTTCCTCATAAAGAACGGGAACGTCACCAACAAGTACAAGGGGAACTACAAAGGCAAGAGCGTTGCCACCTTCTCCCTTGGCACAAAAGACATGTATCAGTTCCTGGACCACAACCCGGACATATATTTCCTGCCGTACCACAAGGTGAACAGACCTTCGGTGATCGCCGCCAATGACCACATGGTGTCTGTCAACGGCTGCATCTCCCTGGACCTTACGGGCCAGGTGGTGGCCGACAACATCGCCGGACGCCAGTTCAGCGGAGTAGGCGGACAGCTGGATTTCGTGCAGGGAGCCCAGATGGCCAGGCACGGCCAGTCCTTCATCGCCGCAACCTCGGTGAACGTCAGCAAGAAGACGGGAACGGTCAACTCCAGAATAGTCTCGCGCTTCCCCACGGGAACCCGCATCACCACCCCCTCATCGGAGGTGCAGTACGTGGTCACTGAGTACGGATGCGTGAATCTGAAGCCCCTCAGCATGAAGGACAGAGTCAGGGCCATGATCAGCCTGGCGCACCCGGATTTCAGGGATCAGCTCAGGGACGAGGCAAAGGAGATGGGACTGCTGTAAGTCTTGACCTCGAGCCCTTCAGGTGATATACTATATCGACAGAATGAACAACTTAAGATCGCCTTTTGAGAGCTTCGCCTGCTCGGTTAGGGTCCTGCGCAATGGGATGCCGTGAACCTTGTCAGGTCCGGAAGGAAGCAGCAATAAGCGGAAGTTCTTATGTGCCGCAGATAAGCCTTCTCTAAGTAAGGGGAGCTCTCAAAGGGCGATCTTTTTTAACGTATACGGATGAGGCCCACATGTATCAAGCTTTGTACCGCACCAGGAGGCCCGAGGTCTTCTCGGAGGTCCTGGGACAGAAACACATCATCAAAATATTAAAGCACCAGATCGAGACGGACACCGTGAGCCACGCCTATCTTTTCTGCGGCACCAGAGGCACGGGCAAGACAACAGTGGCAAGGCTTCTGGCCAAGGCTGTGAACTGCAGCTCCAAGGGTGAGAGACCCTGCGGCAGATGTCCCAGCTGTGAAGCCATCGCCAGGGGCAGCTTCATGGACGTCATCGAGATCGACGCCGCTTCCAACAACGGCGTGGACAACATCAGGGAACTGAGAGAGTCGGTGAAGTACCCGCCTCAGGCAGGGCGCAAGAAGGTCTACATAGTGGACGAGGTCCACATGCTTTCCTCAGGCGCCTTCAACGCCCTCCTCAAGACTCTGGAGGAACCGCCCAAGAACGTGATCTTCATACTCTGCACTACGGAGCCCCAGAAGCTCCCCCAGACCATTCTGTCCAGGTGCATGAGACTGGATTTCAAGAGGGTGCCACAGGACGTGCTGGCGGCTGACATGAGGCAGATCGCTGAAGAGCGCGGAGTGAACATCACCGAGGGAGCCATCAGGCTTCTGGCGGCCAACGCCGACGGATCTGTGAGAGACGGGCTGAGCATACTGGATCAGGTGCTGGCTTCGGGAGACAGCGAGATCGACAGAGACACGGTGCTGGATTACCTGGGTACAGTGGGAACGGAGTTTTTCACTGAACTTACGGAGCTGGTATCTCAGAGGAGCACCGGGGAAGCCCTGGCCCTTCTGGACAAGGCTCTTTCAGACGGAAAGGACGCCAAGCAGCTGATGAAGGACTGGAACGCTCACTACAGGAATCTGATGATCACCAAGTTCATGAGGGATCCCGAGGATCTCCTGAATATGTCTGAGGACAACATCAAAAAAGTGAGGGAGCAGTCCTCCCATATATCTTTTGAGGAGATAGATGAGGCCATCCGCAGGATATCCAAGACCATAAACGACGCAAGATGGTCCACACAGCCCAGGATCCTCATGGAACTGGACATAGTGGCGCTGTCAGGCGCAAAAGGCAGATACATGCAGGTGGAGAAGCCTGCGGTACAGCCTGAGACCGTGACCCGGGAAGCCCCGAGGGCGGCAGCGGAGGTGCAGACCCCCGCACCCGAGCCTGTGAAGGCAGCGGAGCCTGAACCTGTGAAGGCTGCAGAAGCGGAACCGGAACCCGTTAAGACTCCCGAAACCGAGCCGGCCAAGGCCACGGAGGTCCACAGGGAAGACGTGCCCCAGACACCGGCGACTCCCATTGAGTCCGAACCTGAGACTAGCCAGAAGGAAGAGGCCAAGATCACCGAACTCAGCAAGCTCTGGGAAGAGGTAATGGACGAGGGAGAGACAACGGGAGGAAGCTTCAACCTCATCAGGAGCTGGACCAGGCTCAAGAGCCTGAGACAGAACACATACACCGTATCCGTCGCCACGGAATTCGCCGCCAAGTACGTCAGAGAGAAGCTGGACACCATAGACAAGATAATATCTTCGGTGCTCAAGCGCTCTGTCAGAGGCAGCGTGGTGGTGGAGGATCCGGAAGACATAGTGGAAGAAAGCGCCCCGTCGCAGGACTACGCCAAGGAGATCCGCGACGCCATAGGCATAGACATAAAATTGGAGGATTAAAATGGGAAAGGGAATGAAGGCCGGCAAGGTCAAGAAACAGAAACCCGCAGGAGGCGGATTCAACATGCAGCAGCTCCAGCAGATGCAGGCTCTGCAGGCACAGATGGAGCAGGCTCAGGCCGATCTTGAGGAAAAGGAGATCACCACCACCGCAGGAGGCGGCGTAGTGGAAGTCACCGTAAACGGCAAGAAGGAACTGACCAACCTTACGATCAAGCCCGAAGTGGTGGATCCGGACGACGTGGAGACCCTTCAGGACCTGATCATGGCCGCTGTAAACGAAGGAATCAGACAGATCGAGGAGATATCCCAGAGCACCATGGGACAGTTCACAGGCGGCCTGGGGATCCCCGGACTTTGATCCAGGAGAAATAGATGAGCGGTTATCCAAGACAGCTTGAAATACTCATAAAGGAACTTACCAAACTGCCCGGAGTCGGGGAGAAGTCCGCCCAGAGGCTGGCTTTTCACATCCTTGACAAGGACGAGGATCAGGTGGATGCACTGGCTCAGTCCATGGTCAACGCCAAGAGACAGCTCAAACACTGCTCAGTCTGCGGGAATCTGACCGACAGCGACCCCTGCGCCATCTGCTCCGATCCGGGGCGCCGCAAGGACCAGATCTGCGTGGTGGAGACTCCCAGAGACCTCATGGCCATGGAGAGGATCAGAGAGTACAAGGGAACCTACCACGTGCTTTACGGCGTGATCTCGCCCATGGACGGCATCGGTCCCGAGGACATCAACCTTAAGTCCCTGATCAAAAGACTTCAGGGCCAGGACGTGGAAGAGGTCATCATCGCCACCAACCCCACCATTCAGGGAGAGGCCACGGCCATGTACATCTCCAAGCTTTTGAACCCGGCGGGGATCAAGGTATCCAGGATAGCCCACGGCATTCCCGTGGGGTCCGACCTGGAATTTGCGGACGAAGTTACACTTCTTAAATCTTTTGAGGGAAGGAGGACGATCTGAACATGAAATCCAAGGGCAGATATTTTTTGCGCTGGCTGATCATAGTGATACTTCTGCTGGTGATCGCAGTTTCAGGCTTCAAGATCATCCAGATACTGACCACATATCATGAGATCGAGGCGAGCAATGAAGAGGCCAGGGAGGAGTTCATCAGCTCCTATAAGGAGGACACCGGCCTGCCGGAGATCGATTTCGCCGCCCTCAAGGCGGCCAACTCCGAGGTGGTGGGATGGATCTACATACCGGACACCAACGTGAACTACCCGGTGGTCCAGAGCAAAACATCCGATTACTACTATCTCACCATAGATTACAAGCACAGATGGTCCGTATCAGGTTCCATATTCATGTCCATGGTCTGCAGTCCGGATTTTTCGGACATCGAGACACTGATATACGGCCACAATATGCATAACGGCGAGATGTTCGGAAAACTCAAGAAGTATACCGATCCAAAATATCTGGAGGCCCATCAGGACCTGTACATCCTGCTTCCCGACGGAGGCACCATCAAGTACAAGGTCACAGAGGCCAAGTACGTATCCATAGAGGACGATGTGTACATGGTCCCCAAGACAGGCGGAGAGCCGGAGACCCTGGTGCTCAGCACCTGCACAGACGACAGTTCCGACACGGAGAGACTCATAGTGGTAGCAGAATATGAAGGGCGGATCTAAGATAGGCGATACCAAAGCCGGCAAAATCGTCATAAAGTTTGTTGCCCTCACAGTGGCGGCATGCATTTTTGCCTTCAACCTGAAGAGCTTCATCAGAACAGGAAACCTGATCCCGGGAGGATTCAGCGGCATCACGGTACTGGTGCAGCAGATCGGAAGGCAGTTTTTCAATGTGGAGATACCCTATTCTCTGATATATCTCCCCATAAACCTGATACCGGTATATATAGGGTTAAAGTACATAGGCAAGTTTTTTACGCTGGAATCCTTCTATGTGGTGGCCCTGTCATCCATACTGACAGACCTTTTCCCGGATATCTATATCACCTATGACACCCTTTTGATCGCCGTCTTCGGCGGGCTGGTGAATTCCGCTGCCGGA
This sequence comes from uncultured Eubacteriales bacterium, assembly GCA_900315895.1. GTDB lineage: Bacteria > Bacillota > Clostridia > Peptostreptococcales > Anaerovoracaceae > RUG754. The sequence continues at coordinate 3,454 of ONAY01000029.1, read as the reverse complement.
CTGCTTTGCCTCCTGGCAGGGGCATCCGGAGGAGGCACCGACTTCATATCCATCTACATGAGCGAGAAGAAGGGAGTGGACGCCTGGGGCTACATCCTGGCGGGCAACCTGATAATCCTCACGGTGGCAGGGATCCTGTTCGGCTTCGACCGGGCACTTTATTCCATAATTTACCAGTATGTGATCACAGTGGCCCTGGGTACCCTGTACAAAAGATACCAGAGGGACACCCTGCTGGTGGTTACGGAGAAACCCAGGGAGATCACGGAGATCATAAGCAAGACCACTCAGCACGACACTACGCTTCTTACGGCTGAGGGCGGTTACACCGGAGACAGCAAGACCATACTGTACTCGGTGGTAGGAAGAGACCAGGTGGACGGCCTGATCAAGGAGATCAAGGAGATCGACCCAAAGGCCTTCATGAACGTGATCAAGACCGAGCAGGTCAACGGCAGATTCTACATGAGGCCGAAGAAATAAGGATATAGGAAAAGCGTTTATAAAAACCGCTGCGAGCCCTTGATTTCCAAGGAATCGCGGCGGTTTGTTTTTTCTTTTGATTTGGCAAGATCAGAGATGAGGCCCGGGCTCATGCCTCAGGCGTGTTTTCTGAGGCAGAGGCATGACCCCTATAAACCGAGAGATTTGCGAAACACACTATATCATCCTGTACTTCGTTCCCTTACCGTTGCCCTCGATCATGACGAGGCTTTTACCGGCCATGGCCTTCAAAAGTTCGGTGACTTTGCTCTTACCGAATTTGATCTCGGGGGAGGCCATGATTTCGCTGATGGGCTTTGCTTTGGCCTTGCTCAGCGTCTTATACACTTCGGATTCGTCGGTTGAGAGGTTCAGGCCGTACTCCATTACGGGAAGTGTCACCTTGACTGAATTATCGCTTGCATCAAACATGGGTTTGGCGGAGCTTTCGGAGTATGAATCCTTGATCCTGCGGACCCCGGTGCCGAAAGCCTCGACATAGTTCAGTCTGTTGAATACGTTTGCCAGGATCGGATTCCTCAGAATGGACACTCTGCCCTCGATATATTCATCTTTTGAAAGCCCACGTGGTAATCCGCCGGGAGAAACGATCTCGACGCGGTCACCAAACATTAATATCCGTATTTGTGAGTTGATGTCCCAAAGACGGTGGACGATGGCGTTTGCGACAGCCTCACGAAAGGCGGTTTCGGGTATCATTTCCACCAGGCGGCGCTTCGATCCGTCTATTTCCTCATATGAATAATAGTCTTTGAAAACCGAGACAGCCTCTTCGTAGGCCCGGATGATCGACATATGATTCAGCGTCTCACGCTTCTTAATGATGCTGATGGTTTCTCCGAAAATCGCGATATCGATTCCGGGAAAATCATTGTCATCTGCCAGTATCGCAGCAGCATTGTTGTAACCCGTGTTGTCGGAATACAAGTTCAGAGTCTTCAGAATATCCAGATTGAAGTTTTTGATCCCTCTCTGCTCTTTTAAATTGCGTTCAAGCAGTGCGAAGGTCAGATCCTGCCGCACAGAAATCAACTCTTCAAACGACATGTTCCTGCCCTCAAGGATCAGCCTTTTCAGCTCGATGTTATCAACTTCTACCGTGGATGTATCATTACGTTTATATACTTTTGAATTGTAAAAATATGGCTTGCTGGTCCCAGGGTACACCACCAGTTTAATGGTTTTGTCTTTGGAGTTGACGGACAGCGAATATTCCGGCTGGGGCCGGATGCTGTCATTGATCTTGTTCTCGATCTTCAGACAAAGCATATCCGGGTCATCCAATCCGACAGTTTTGCCACTGTCATCTATGCCGAACATGATGGTCCCGCCGTCATAACTGGCATATGCGCTGACAGTCTTTAAGAAGGTATTCGAAATGTTTTCTTTAAATTCCAGGTTTCTGGTTTCTTTCATGGTGGCTTTGCCTCCCTTCTCGCACTATGGATTATAACTGAATCAGCGCAAAAAATCAAGCGTATTTATTTACGACCGATTTTTCGACCGAAAATGATCAAATTATATAAAATACGACTGAAATAGTCAGAGATGGAAATTAACCGTCAAAAGATGATATAATAAACCCAGAGGCACTAATGGGAGGAGAGTCGGTTGTTTTTAATTAGTATCGTTCAAACTGTATATGATGCCGTGACAGATATTTTCAATAAGTATCTGCCTATGATGAAGAGCCTCGCGTATTCCCTGCTTAAGGACGACCAGCTTTCTGAGGATGCCGTACAGGAGGCTCTTGTTAGATTGTCCCAAAATACCCACAAGATAGACAACATAAAATCAAACGCCGGCAAGAACTATATCTACACTGTTACCAAAAATGAGGCGCTGAAGATCCTCAGAAATGAAAAAAATATAAATTCTTTTGAAAAAGATGTCCAATTTTACGACAAAAATGGATTTAATAATATAGAAGGTTCACCTGACATAGATGCTTTCCGCGATGAAAATGGTTTCAGCATGGAAATTGCAGAAGCATTGAAGAAATTGAGTGAAACCGATAAGGACATTATCGTGTATAAGTACGGTGCCGGTTATTCTCTGAAGGAGATTGCACAATTGATGGATCTTGACAGGGAGGTCGTTTACAAAAGGCACCAACGGGCACTGGAGAAACTGAGAGCAATACTGGAGGCCGAAGATGAGAAATAAAAGAAAAGCTAAAAGAATACTTCGCGCCTTCGGTAAAGAGTCATACAAGGCACGGATAGCATACGTCAATAGTTTTCTCCCGGAAAAGTCTTCTTACATTGGGTCCATCAGCTACAGACATGCATTAAGAAGGGCCGTCATAGTTGCATTGATTTTGGTCATGATAATGGCTCTGGCAGTCACGGCATACGCTGCAGTTAAGTATTATCTGAACTACACGAAGATGGTTCATCCGGATAATGATGAGTATGTGGCAAATATTGAGTATGACAGTGATGTAGAGGCGAGTTTCTTTACGCCCACCTATGTTCCGGAGAGATACCATCTCGTAAATGAATACTATGACGACATAAATAGACAACAGATATTCGAGTACGAGGGAGATAACTCTGATAGACTGGTAATAATGCAATGTTTAGACAGAGAAGGTTTCCATGTTGATAACGAACGCTCTGAGAGCAAATCGATCATGGTAGGTAATATAGAAGTCATTGTGTATGATTTTTCAGACGAATTGTTGGCTGTAATGCAGTATGGCAATAATCTAATTACAATTGCGGGAATTGTTGACGAAGGAGAATTAGAACAAATAATTGATGGGATGAATATCCCGGATTAGTCATGGATTGGCTTTTACAGACCTCTTTGGATGTGTCCAGAGAGGTCTTTTTTGTCCAAAAAATTATATTAGATTGAAATTTTAATTTCTGCTAGGAGCCTTTAAAACAGAATTTAGTCTTGCAAAGAAGTAAGTGTTAGAATAGAGGTGTATCCTCCTGGGAAA
>ONAY01000012.1 GCA_900315895.1 uncultured Eubacteriales bacterium | reverse complement strand
CTACCTTGAGTTTAAACTCATCACTGTACTTCTTTTTTCCTGACATTTTAAAACCCCTTTTCATTAGAGTTTTTTGTCTAACGAAAGGGGTTCACTTCAGAAGGGCAGTTTTTTGTTGGGTAATTATAGTTTTAAAACGAAGCATTAAGGGTTTTGCTTTTATGGTCAGATTTGTTATATTATGAAAAAACTAAAGGAACGTTAACCTTAAATAATGCTGACGGTATGAAGGTGATAAAATAACTTATTTTGATTACACTTTTGATTACACTTTTGGGCAGCGTGTCTGACCTCCTTGATTTTCAACGGTTTTCAGACTCTCGAAAATGCCGGTTCAGTTCGAATCCCCTACGCTCCACCATAGAAAAGCAGACAGCCATTTGGCTGTCTGCTTTTCTATCTTGAAGAATATCAGGGGGGATTCGAACCCGGGAGGGCATGGCCGTAAGCGAGACAGTCCGGTGGACTGTCGAGTAGGCCATGGTCGAAGCCGGCCTGAACGAGGCCGGCGAGAGACTTCAGCTGCGGAGCCCACAGGGCGGAGCAGCGTGAATCCCCTACGCTCCACCAATCAAACCCTTGTAAATCAAGGGGTTTTTCGTTTTTTGTCTGGTTACATTATGTTAATACTATTGAAACGTGCCGATAATTATGTTCAAAACGATATGCCAAAAGTAAAAAAATGAAAAATAATTGCAAAAATATGTTTTATATGTTGACATACGATGATTAAAATGCTACTATTTGCATAGATAGGAGGGCTAAGACATGTTGCTTCAATTTAATGTATCAAATTTCATGTCAATAAAAGACGAGGTTGTATTGACTGCGTTTGCAAATGCGAGAAAGGAACACGAGAACAATTTAATTAAAGTTGGTAAAGAAAGAATACTCCCAACAATCGCTTTATATGGGGCAAATGCAGCAGGTAAGTCAAATATATTCAGAGCGCTTACTGCTGCTATTATGCTTGTCAGAAGATCCAATAGCATACAGGTAAACATGCCAACAGGATTTGATCCGTTTTTATTTGATGACTCTTCTGTAAAAGAAAAGACTAAAATGGATTTTCTGTTTATACATAATGGAAAGAAGTTTGAGTATGGTTTTGCTGCAGATCAACAGTATATATATGATGAATACCTTTATGAGTACAAGTCTGCCAGACCTACTATGATTTTCGAAAGGACTAATGTAACTGAATTTAAATTTACTGCAGCATATAAGCATTTAGCAGAATATCAGTACAAAAACACCTCAAATAAACTGTTTATGTGTACTGCTACAGCATGGAATTGCGAGGAGACCAGAGACGCGTATCTTTGGTTTGCAGAAGCAATAGACACATACAATCTTATGGCTATTCAGGGAAATCAGTATCTTGACTATCTTGATCGCAATAAAAACAAAGAGGCTACAAAGGACTTCATGCTATCTATGCTTAAACATGCGGAAATAAACATTCAAGATTATGAATTTGAGTCCAAAGTGCTTGATAACCCTAATATTACTATGCCTCCAGGCATACAAATAGACAAGTCTCTTATCCCACAGGTAAAGCAATTTAAGCTTGAAGCTGTGCATAAAATAGAGCAGAAAGATGGTTCAGTTAAACCGTATAAGTTGCCTTTTGACTTTGAGTCAGACGGAACTAAATTGCTGTTTGCATATGGCCCAATAATAATGGATGCACTTGAGAGGGGCAGAACTATCGTTGTAGATGAATTAGATAACAGTTTACATCCAAGTCTTACAAAATATCTTGTTGAGCTTTTTAACGATCCAGCTATTAATAGAAATCATGCTCAATTGATTTTCAATACTCATGATATCAGTTTGCTTGATTTAGATATTTTAAGAAGAGACCAGATTTATTTTGTGGAAAAGAAAAATAATACCGGGGTCACAGATCTTTACTCCCTTGCAGAATATTCGCCAAGAAAATCAGAGAACATCATGAAAGGATATCTACAGGGAAGATACGGCGCGATTCCTTTCCCAGAGGGAGGTATTGAATGGTAAGACGTATTAAGAAGGTCGTAAAAAATAAGCCTACACGTAAGCGGAAGAAGCTTATAGTTGTTGGAACTGAAGGAGACAACAAAAGCGAAATGATGTACTTACGAAACATTGAAAGGAGACAGGATGAATATCACTTTATATTTGATCAGGGGAATGAAACTGATCCAGTAAAAATAGTTAAAAACACAGATAAAAGAGCTCGTCAGGAGGAAATATCGCCCCAAAAAGGAGATATGGCTGTAAGCATATTTGACCTGGATTTGGATAATGCTAAAGCGCCTCAGCTTGTAGAGGCAAAAGCATTAGCCGATCGTAAAAACATAAAAATACTATCATCGAATCCATGCTTTGAATTGTGGTATCTGGAACATTTCAAATACACGACAAAACCTTTTATAAGTAGCAGTGCCTTAGTTCAGGAGTTAAAAAAATATATTCCTGGATACACTAAAAACAGCTGTGATTTTGACTCACTATATCCTAAAACAGAAAAGGCCATAGTTAATTGTCAAAAGCTTGATAATCACCATAAGAAAAACGGAACTGCCGGATTGTCAGAATTCAATAATCCCAGAACCGATTTCTATAAACTTATTGAAATCATTATAGATAAGAAAGGAAGTGATTAAAAATGGTCTTACAAACAAAACGCATCAAGATTGCTGCAACAATCTTAATGCGTTGTAAAAGCGGACGTGTTATTGTCCATTACAAATACACTAGTACTATAACACGTTCCTTTTTAAAAATCAAATTAATTATTTTTATGGCAGACCGACAGCTTGTCGGAGAAAGGAGCGTGCAGTATGACGCTATTTAATTGCACTCGAAGCGGTTGTAAAGATGTATTTAAGTCATATTTAGTCAGAACGGCTGAATATGAAACGGAACTTGAGATCCCTGTAATAGAGGCAGAGGAAAAATTGCCTGAAAGGCTTATTTCTTTCTCCAGTTCAATTAGTTCAAAGGACTATGGGGCATGGATCCACTTTTATGAAGATGATGCTAACTTTGAGCGTTTATGGAACAATCCTCAGAAGTATCTTCCGATACTAAAAAAATTTGCAGGTGTTATTCTTCCTGATTTCAGTCTGTACAGAGATATGCCTCTAGTCATGCAGTACTGGAATATTTACAGAAGCAGGGCTATAGGTCACTGGCTGCAGGAAAATGGTATACATGTAATACCCAATATACGCTTTGGTGATGAACGAACTTATAAAGTATGCTGCGCAGGAATACCAAAGAAAAGTGTTATTTCGATAGGATCTCATGGGTGCATCAAACTCAGAAATGAAAGACATTATTTCGAAAAAGGCTTAGACTTCGTTATAAATCATCTTGAACCTAAAGTGATTATCATTTATGGGGCCTTGCCGGATACAATATCTGAAAAATGCAAGAAACATGGGATCTGTATAATTAAGTTTGAGAGTGAATTTGCCACCGCTCACAAAAGGGAGAGAAACTGATGGGCGGCGGATTTCACGGAGGCTTCGGGAACACTTATGGAGCTGCACCGGGAGATGCTGTCTTTCAAAGCTCGCCTCATGAATATTTCCAAAATATCTCTCACAGACCAGACATAGACTCTAACGGTGTGTACGATGTAGTGGCACATGGAGGAGCAACAATAATTCAAATCTCACATAATGGGCATACTCTTGAAGTAGACTCACGAGTTGCATCAAGGCTTATTAAGACTAAGGGAGACTATAACAAGGGGCAACCCATAAGATTGCTTTCGTGTAGCACTGGTTCCAGTATAAGTGGCTTTGCCCAAAATCTTGCCAATAAACTGAATGTTGTTGTTGAAGCGCCAACGTCATTGGTATGGGCTTATCCAAACGGCAGGTATATAGTTGCACCAAGACGAAAAGACAACCCGTCATTGCCAGATTTAAGTCATAAAGGAAAATTTAAGAAGTTCTATCCAGGAGGAAATAAACATGATTGAAAAAGTATTATGTGATAAATGCGGTGCGGAGATGATTCCTGTAGACTCTGAACGACCTGTAGGCATGAAATGCCCTAAATGCGGATGGGGATGGGTTACTTCATATATCGATCCGATAAAAGAGGATGAAACTATATATGAAATATCGCTGGAAGAAGGCAATCAGGTTACTAAGGACAATATAAGATTGGTTTCGGAGATTTCTGATGTGAATTTTTTAGAAGCAAAACGCTTGTTAGAGAATGCCCCGAAATCTTTTATATCAGGAAAGGCAGTAGATATAAATGATGCTGTAATCAGGCTTAAGGATGCTGGCATTATCTTCACAGTTACACCAGAGTATCCTTATTTAAAGAATGATTAAGGATGGGAATAACTAATTCTGGTTACACTTTTGGTTACAATCGACAGCGCAGCCTTCACCTCCCTTCATTTTCAACGCTTTTCAAGGAGCTAGTGAATTCGAATCCTCTACGCTCAACCAATTTAGGAAGTGCATCTGCACTTCCTTTTTTCTTTGTTTTGGGGTAGGCAAGAATACTTGTTGTCTCTACTTATCGGGCCTGGTTGGTTGGCACATACTTTTTTATAATAATTCTTGAGGTATCAACAAACCGGAAAAAACAGTATAATAAACATAAGTAATTATGACTTAATCAAAAGAAAGGAGCATATCTTTTATGACCAGAAAATATGTAATCGCCCAGTAGTCTGGGCTTAAATCCTGATAATTGAATCGTAAGCTCAGACGAATCCGGAAACAGCAAGGAGGAACGTATGAGCTATATTCGGGCAGATGAGATCCTGCCCAAAGAATTATTGGAAGCGATTCAGCAATATATAGACGGTCAGACGATCTATATCCCACGGAAAGAAAAACGGAAATGGGGAAGCGGAACTTCCTCGAAGGATTTTTTCCGCGAGCGAAATGAAAGAATATATCAAGCCTATCAGAATGGCGATAGTGCAGAAAAATTATCCCTACGTTTTTCTTTGTCCGTAAAGAGCATTCAAAGGATCCTCAGAAGCCGGAAACTTGCCGCGTCTCCGAACGATGAAAGTATCTGACAACGCTGAATTATCCACAAAGTAAATACTGACCTGTACACAGCCGGAGGCTGACGAAAACAATGCCGGCTATGGAGGTCATGCATGTAAGTTGTATGTACAGTATTGATTCATCAAACACTGTCTGTTATAATAATAACGCAAAATATAAAGAAAGGAGGTCATCGATAATGATTACAATAAAACTTGCAACTTTAACTGAATATGATGTGATGACCTCGGCTTGTGCATTTTAGTTTGACAGCACATATGTTTTGATTGCCGTGGCGTCTTCGTCACGGCATTTTTTTCTCATTTATGCTGAATGCATGATCGCCGGGTCACCGCAAGTAATAACTGTGAAGAAAGGAAACGCAGCAATGCAGGCTGCATGAAAATATTATGGATAAGAAAACAATAATGGATAATTTTGTCCGCATAGGACATGAGAAGGCAGGTTTCAACGGAACATGGCTTTTCGCTGAGAATGGCGAGATCGTATCCAAGGGGGCATACGGTTACCGCGATCCGGAGAACACTCTGCCAAACAACGAGGATACTATCTTCCAGCTAGCTTCGGTCAGCAAGCAGTTCGCTGCGGCAGCTGTCATGCTGATGGTCAGGGAAGGCAAACTGAGCCTTGACGACGAGATCACGAAGTACTTCCCGGAGATACCCTATCCCGGGGTGACCATCAGGCATCTTCTGAGCCACACCGGCGGTGTTCCGGATTATTTCGATGACGCTGACTGGTTTATCAACATCTGGAAGAAGGAAAACCGGGTACCCGGCAACGACGAGATCCCACGCTTCCTCTGCGAGACTAAGCTGAAACCCCTGTTTGCACCCGGAGATGGGCTTGAATACTCCAATACCGGCTACAACCTTCTGGCTCTTGTCGTGGATAAACTTGCTGACGTTCCTTACGAGGACTTTCTCATGCAGAATATATTTGAGCCTGCCGGAATGACTTCGACACGCTGCTGCCACATCAGAAGAGACGGCGTTCCCTTTGAGAACTATGCGCGGGCAACAGTGTTCGAGGACGGCAAATGGGTTGCAGACATCGACTCGGAAGAAGACGGCGACGTAGTGGCATTCGACGGCCTGAACGGCGATGACTACGTATACACCACCATTTTCGATATGTTTAAATGGGACAGAGCGCTCAGAGAAGGGAAGATCCTTACTTCTGAAGAACAACAGCTCATGTACACTCCCGCGAAACTTAATAACGGAGAGATCGCTGAGTATGACGATGGCGGTATAGGCTATGGCTTCGGCTGGGGTGTTGAAAACAACCCGGAACTGGGACTGATCGTGAGCCACAGCGGCGGCATGCCGGGAGTGATCACCTGGTTTGAGCGATTCATAGACAGAGATAAGGTGCTGGTGCTTCTGAACAGCCGCGAACCCAAGGACGTCAGGGCTTACTATGGCTTTTATTACGCTATGAGAGCTATCGCAAGAGGCGAAGAGCCTGAGCCCATCGTCACCATTGAAGACATCACCATCCAGGATCCGGATAAATCTAAGTGGGAGTCTTTCTGCGGTAAGTACGAGCATCCCAAGAATTTCGATCTTATCATCGACGAAGTGTACATGAAAGACGGAGATCTTTGGGCCAAGGCTTTCGACGATGACGGCGATCCGCTGGAATTCAAATTCTATCCTATAGGTGAAAATAAGTTCGGCAGAAAGGGCGGCATGCTGGAAGTGACCTTCGGCGAAAACTGCCTGATGATCGAAGACTTCATCTGCAAAAAACTGTAGGAGGATACGATATGGAAAAGTTATTTTTAAGAAGAAGCGCCCGCAGAGATTCGGAACGGATAGAGGAACTCGTCCATGAGTATTACCTTGAACTCGTACCGGCGCTTGATGGATTCAGTAAAGAAGAAGAAACAGTTTGCAAAAAAATAGTGGATAAAGACGGCAATATCATCGCCGGCTGCACCGGGTATATTTTCCCTTGGGGCTGTATGTATGTGGATGATATGTGGGTGGATGAAAAATACCGCCGGCAGGGGCTCGGCTCCGTCGCACTCCAGGCAGTCGAAGAGGTTGCCGAAAGCAGAGGATGCCATCTTATCTGGGTAGGCACATGGGATTTCCAGGCTAAACCCTATTATCAGAAACATGGATATGAATTATTTGCTACCTTAAAGGACTGCCCTGCAGGCCATGAGGACTATCAGCTTATGAAGCGCCTTGATGGGAACCAGCCCAAGAGAAGGTGCAGACCCATAGAGTATGAGATCTTGGACGGGTCGGAAGACGATGCCGAATTCATATGCGACCAGCTGGATGAAGGCTTTAATAAAGAGCACCTTGAGATAAAACATGATTATATCAAGATCAACAGAAAACTGGTCACAAAGGACGGCAAAGTCGTCGCTGCGATCATGGCCGGAGTGACGGAGATCGATACCGGCTGGATCTGGAAGATCTGGGTGGATGAAGAATATCGCCATCAGGGATTGGGAACGCTGTTATTAAAACATTTTGAAAAGAAGGCAAAAGAAAAAGGCGCTACCAAAATAGTTTCCGAAGAAATATATGACTGGAACGTCGGCTTCTTTCAGAAGGCCGGATATAATGTCGCTGGCGAACTGAAAGATCTGCCGAAAGGCCACAGCTTCTACATTGTGTATAAAGACCTTTAAGAGGGTGAGATCAACGCCGTGCTTAAGCTGTAAAATTTTTTGAAGGAAGTGATAAAATTGAACTCTGATAATAAAAAACTGAGACTTGAGAAAGTCAACATAGATAACTTTTACCCGATAGGCAAACTGAAGGTGAGAAGGGATCAGCAAAATTTCGTTGCACCGAATGTCTGGTCGCTGGCGACAGCCTATGTGGCCACCATATCGGGAGGATATCCGCAGCCCTTTGGCATCTACCGTGGGGACAAGCCAATCGGATTTCTTATGATCGGCTACTATCCCAGCCTCGAATATGCCAAAAAATATGCTGAAGAGGGCGAGGCAACACCCTACTTCATGGACAAAAGCTATCTGATCTGGCGTTTCATGATCGACAAAAGATACCAGGGCAAGGGCTACGGCAAGGAGGCGCTCCAGCTGGCGCTGGATTACGTCCGCACCTTTCCCGTAGGAGAAGCAAAGTACTGCTGGCTCTCCTATGAGCCCGGGAACGATGTAGCAAGGAATCTTTACCGTTCATTTGGCTTTGTTGAAGAAGAAAAACTGCCTGAGGGCTGGGACGAGATCCCCGCAGTAATGGAGTTATGATCTGTTAAGCTTATCATACAGCAAAAAAATAATTTTTAAATTTTTTAATGTAACTATTGACATTACATCAAGATGGCGCCATATAAAGATCCCCGCGCGCCGGCGCGGGGATCTTTATATGGCGCTTCTTGACAATAATTATTTTTTAATTATAATATAATTATATAGAGGGGGGTATCATGACCGAACTATTCGTATTATTTCAGCAAGAAAGGCTACAAAGATAGAGCAGCAATACTATTAGAAGGTGATTAACATGAGAAAAGAATATGATTTTTCTAAAGGAATACGTAATCCATATGTTACTAAGCTCAAACAGCAGATCACCATCAGGCTCAACATCGAGACCGTCGATTATTTCAAGAAGCAGGCTGAGGAGACAGGCATTTCATATCAAAATCTGATAAACATGTATCTCACTGACTGTGCCGTCCACGAGAAGAAGCTTGAATACACATTCAAATAGCATTTATGAAGGGATCCCCACGCCGTCGCGCGGGGATTTTTTGTACAAAAAAGGGCGGGATGAGACCTATGCTTCCCCCGCCCCAAAGCTTTTATCCTGACTGCACCGGACAATCGCTTGAAGCCATACCCTATTCATTGAACCTTAAGTAATAAGCAATAACAAAAGGAATAACAGAATTACTAAAACCTTGAACCATTCCGTATCATGATAGAATGATGGCCGGGCAGCCGGAAAGGATTTCCCTTATAGCTCTATTTCCATGGTCTCTGTGTTGTTCAAAAGATCCAGAGCAGTCTGTGCCTTCTGCAGCAGCTGGTCCACCTCCGCAAAATCTATTTCCACGGAAGAGATATCGTAGTTGGCATAGTTGTAATCTATAAGTTTGTTGTTACCGAAGCCGCTGGCGGACTCTCTCACCTTGGGAAGGCGGCTCATCATATTCTGAAGTTTGAATTTCCTGGCGCTGAGCTGCGGCAGGTATACCAGCATCTCGTCGATGGTCATGTCGAAGCCGGGAACCTTGTGGGTCGAATTAAAGACGTTTACTGCGTGCTTCAGGCTGCGGATCTTTTGTTCCACCTCTGCCAATGCTTCCTGGGTCTTGGCATAGTCGTACTCCGGCCTCACCGATTCTACGTCCTCCCCCAAAGCTGCGTTGAACTGGCAGCTCTGGGATTCCATCATAAGGAGATGGTCGTGCTCCTGGTTAAGTTGCTTTAAAAGCTTGTTTGCCTCTGAAGATGTGTATTTCATGGTCGCTTCCTCCTTGTATAGTCTAATTGCGATAATGCAGGTGTGTCAAGGGTTCCCTAGCCTCTGATCAGCTCGGCCAGCTCCTCCGGGCTTATTCCTGCCATGTATTCGTCAAGGTCCAGGGCGCGGATCTTCCGGACCAGACCTGTGTCCAGCACTGCGCCTCTTAGGGCCTTTTCCAATTCTTCTATTGGGCCGTTTCCAAAGAAATCTCCGCTGAAATGAATATCCTCTATCCGGCCGTCCTTTGCGGTCATATCCACTGTGACCAGCCCCGCCGGGAACTTGGTTTCCCTGCGCATCTCGAAGGTGACTGGGCTTCCGTAGTTCCACTGCCAGGTTGAATATTTTGCGCATCTCAGCTCATCGATGGTCTTGCGGTCCTGTTCCGTCAGGGGGTAAGGCTCCACCTCGCCTGAGCCCAGTATTCTCTCCTTCAGGGCGGATTTGAACTCGTCCATGGTGATCTCCCGGGGTGCCTGGGCGTTGATGGTGGTGACCCGGGACCTGACGGACTTGGAGTTTCTGGACTGGAACTTGGCTTCACGCACCCGGAGGGCATCCGCCACCTTCCCCAGGTCGGTGGAAAGCATGATGCAGCCGTGGTGCATGACCCTGCCCTCCTTCACGTACTGGGAGTTGCCGGAGATCTTCATGCCGTTCACCAGGATGTCGTTCCTGCCGGTGAATTCCGCAGGGACTCCCAGGGCTCTCAGGGTCTCCACCACAGGCTCCACGAAGATCCGGAAGTTCAGGCCTTTTACGTCCTTCTGGTCCGCAATGAAGGTGAAGTTCAGGTTCCCCAGGTCATGGTACACCGCGCCGCCTCCGCTGAGGCGCCGGGCCACCCGGATCCCCCTCTCATCCACCACCTTCTGGTTCACCTCTTCATAGGCGTTCTGGTACTTGCCGATGACTATGGTGTTCTCGTTCTGCCAGAGCATGAAGTAGCTCTCGTCTCTGGGCAGGTCATTGAAGACGTGCTCCTCCAGAGCCAGGTTGTAGTATGGGTCATGTGAATCGGATTCGATGTATCTCATAGGTTAAAGATCTCCCAGTTCGGGCGGTGCTGCCCGTTCTCAGGCCAGCACTTCAGGGCCTTCTCGCGGTAGCCCTCTTGGTCCCGTCCTTCCGACGGCACGTGGTAGATGAAAACTCCCTCGAAGCCCATTTCGTCTATCATGTCGCACCACCTCTTGTGCCACAGCAAAACATTATTGATAAAAATGAATGCGTGCTCTCTCTTGTCGAAGCCTTTGAGCATCTTCAGTTTCACCAGGTCCATGTCCCCGGTAAAGATGACGCTGGTATCTCCCTCAAGGAAGTTGTAGGCGTAGTGTTCGGGGCAGTGGAAGGTCAGGTGCCCGGTCCGCATGTACTGGAATTCAAGGCCGGAGGCAGTTCTTTCGCCGTGGACCTCTGCCACCTCCCCCTGTGGGATCAGGAACTCCGTCCCGCCCCGGCGGAATCTATCGAAGTCGAGCTCCGCATCTTCCGGAATCGCTACGAAGGTCTTCGGGTTTCGCTCCAGGTATGCGGTCAGCTTCTTTCCACTCAGGTGATCCCCGTGGCAGTGGGTGAAAAACAGGCAGTCTAGGCCCCGGAATTCTCCCTGCCCTGCCATGATCTCCTCTTCAAGGGCCTCGGGCAGAAGGTCGAAGGAATTCTTGTCGCTGGGAAGTCCGTCGATTAAGGCCTTCACGCCGCCAATCTCTATGAGCACCGCCGAATCCAGCAGATATTCAAATTTCAGTTTATCCGTAAGTGTCCGCATTTGTATGTTTTGCTCCGTCTTCTTATATATATCTGATTTCGGCGAATTAATCAATATCTTGGCGAGGCTTCGTCCTTGGAAGAGTGTTTCCCACCGAGGTGCAATTCATGCGCAAAAAACCCCGGCCGGGGTGTTTTGCTCGTCCTGTGCAGGTAAAATCGCTGCATTTGCTCATGAATTGTTTCTCTTTGGAAACACTTTTTCCCGTTTTGACATGATTTCGGTTATCACTTTGCCCGTTACAGGTCAAAATCAGCCGAAAAGTGGCAAAATCGTTAATATGTTGTCATACGGCATAATATTTACCTTCCCTTCACTCCATCCTAAACAAAAACCCCGGGGCACCCGGGGTTCCTCTATACTATTTGGCGGGCGGCATGTTCACCGCGTTGCCGAACACCGCGTGGGCGGCTTCCTTGACGGATTCGGACACCGTGGGATGGGCGTGGACAGTGTCCAGCACGTCCTGCACTGTGCAGCCCTTGGCAATGGCCAGCGCACCTTCCATAATTATCTCTGTGGCGTTGGGGCCTGCCATGTGGATGCCCAGGACCTTGCCTGTGGCCTTCTCGGCGATGACCTTCACCAGGCCGGACTGTTCGCCGATGATCAGAGACTTGCCGTTACCCATCAAGGGGAACTTGCCGATCTCATACTCCAGGCCGTTCTCCTCGGCCTGCTTCTCGCATTCCTGCTCAGTGAGGCCTACTCCGGCCAGCTCCGGCTGGGTGTAGACGCAGGAGGGGATCACGCTCAGGTTCACCGTTCTCTCCTTGCCCATGATGCCTTCCAGGCAGGCGCCTCCTTCAGCGGAGGCCACGTGGGCCAGCATGATGCCGCCGATGCAGTCGCCGATGGCGTAGATGTTGTCTACGGATGTTTTGAAGTTCTCGTCCACAAGGATCCTTCTGCGGTCTCTCTCAACACCGATCTCATCCAGGCCCATGTCATCCGTGGCGGGGCGGCGCCCTACGCACATCAGGACTTTTTCGGCCGCCACTGAGAATTCCTTGTCGTTTGAGTCCTTCACGTTTACCTTGAGGCCTTCCTCGGTCTTCTCTATGGACTGGACTGCGGAGCTTGTCTTCACGTCGATCTTAGCGCGGCGCATGTTCCTGCGCTGGACCGCCACCAGATCTTTATCCAGATTCATAAGTATCTCAGGCAGCATCTCGATGACGGTGACCTTGGTCCCGAAGCGGGCGTAGGCGTGTCCGATCTCGATGCCGATGACTCCTCCGCCGATGATGGCCAGGCTCTTGGGTACTTCGCTGAAGCTCAGCGCCCCTGTGGAATCAACCACGCCATCAAGGTCGTGTCCCGGGATGGGCACCACTGATGGCACCGAGCCGGAAGCGATGATGCACTTATCGAAGGTGAGATCCTCTGTGCCCTCGGCCGACCTGACCTGGACAGTGTCTTTTGCGGTAAAGACTGCCATGCCCTTCTTCACGGTGATGCCGTAGGCCTTCATGAGGGAGCCCACGCCGTTTACCAGCTGGGACACCACCTTCTGTTTCCTGGCCTGGACAGCCTGGAAATCCAGAGTCACGTTCTCGCAGACCACACCCTGCTTCGCGGCGTCCTTCACCACCTCGTTGTAAAGGTCTGCGGAGTGGATCAAGGCCTTCGTGGGGATGCAGCCCACGTTCAGGCAGGTCCCGCCCAGGGACTCCTTCTCTACCAGGGTGACCGTTGCGCCCATCTGTGCCGCTCTGATAGCGGTCTCGTATCCGCCGGGACCGCCGCCGATTATGAGTAAATTCATGATATTGTACCTTTCTGCAGGATATGTCGATTGGCCGCGGGGGCCTGTTTTCTCCTGCCACCGTATACTATCATATCAAAATATTTGCCCCGGTACAACCACCCTTTCCGCTGGTCATTTGCGAAAAGCTATGATATAATTTACCATGGTAAAGACTAAAAGCGAGGAGGAATGTTCATGTTTACACGAGCCATAACCAAGAAACCTTGCCGCGCCCTCATCGATGGTATCTCCACGGCTCAGTTCACAGAGTCAGTGGAGCAGCCCGACTATGAGCTTGCAGTCAGGCAGCACAATAAATATATTGAGACCCTTGAAAGCCTGGGCCTTGAAGTCCTGGACCTGGAAGCCGACGAGCGTTTCCCCGATTCCTGCTTCACAGAGGATCCCGCCGTTGTAATGGAAGGCTGTGCCGTGGTCACCAACCCGGCCAGAGACTCCAGAAACGGTGAGAAGTATGAGATCCTGCCTGCTCTCAGGAATTTCTACAGCGACGAGCAGATATTTTGCATAGAGGGCCCCGGCACCATGGAAGGCGGCGACGTCATGCTGGTGGGACGCCACTTCTACGTTGGCCAGAGCGACCGCACCAACGCGGAAGGCGCCAGACAGTTCAACGAGATCGTCACCAAGTTCGGCTACACCTCCGAGACCGTGCCTGTCACCGAAGGCCTCCACCTTAAGGACTTCGTGATCTACCTGGAGAATAACAACCTCCTTGTGACGGAGACCATGGACAAGGTCCCCGCCTTCAAGGATTTTAACAGATATATCGTTCCTAAGGACGAGCTTTATGCCATCAACAGCCTTTGGATCAACGGCACCGTACTGGTGCCCGCCGGCTATCCCAAGACCCTCAAACTCATACAGGATCTGGGCTACCCAACCATCACAGTGGACACCTCTGAATTCAGAAAGATCGACGGCAGCCTGACCTGCCTGTCCCTGAGGTTCTGAGATGGAGCCCCTTAAGATATTTTTCGATCTGGACGATGTTCTGGCTGACTTCGATAAGGGAGTCCGTGAGCTGGCAGGCTTCCACTTCGCTGACAGAACACACCGCACCAAGGAAGAAGATGACATGATGTGGGAGGCAATCCGCCGAGTGGATCACTTCTACCTGAAGCTGGACCTGATGCCCGGCGCCAAGGAATTCTTCGACCGAGTCTGGAACAGGTACGATGGCAGGGTGGAGATCCTCTCCGGCATCCCCAAGCCCCATCGGCACATCCAGTGGGCCACCGAGGACAAAATATTCTGGTCCCACGCCTGGCTCCACCCAGACGTAAAGGTCAACATAGTCTTCAAGGAGGGCAAGGTGGACTACTGCTTTGGCCCTGAGTACGTCCTGATCGACGACCTGGAACTGAACATCCGCCGCTGGCGCCAGAAGGGCGGCACAGGCATACACTTTACAGATATAGCATCAGCAGAGAAACAGTTATACGCCTTATGAGACACGAATTCGAAAACGGTACACTAACAGTCTTCCCCCAGGGGAGAATAGACTCATCAAACGCTCAGGCCGCGGAAAACGAGGTCTTGGCCATTTGGAACGATCACCCGGGAGCCTCCCTCACGCTGGACCTTATGGACCTGACCTACATCTCCAGCGCAGGTCTCCGTATGATCCTCAGATTCCGCAAAAAAGACCCGTCCATCACCCTCACCAATGCCTCCCAGGAGGTCTACGACATCTTCGAGATGACCGGCTTTACCGAAATGATGGACATTCACAAAGCCTACCGGCAGATGTCCGTGGAAGGCTGCGAAGTCTTGGGCTCCGGCTCCAACGGCGTAGTCTACAGATATAACGACGAGCTGGTAGTCAAGGTATACCGCAACCCTGACGTTCTGGACGAGATCAAGCAGGAGCGGGACCTGGCAAGGAAGGCTCTGATCCTGGGTATCCCCACGGCCATCCCCTTCGACGTTGTGAAGGTGGGAGAGAATTACGCCTCGGTGTTCGAGCTTCTGAACGCCAAGTCCTTCACCAAGCTGGTCAGGGAGAATCCTGAGGACATAGAGCACTACGTCCGGCTTTTTGCCGACCTTCTCAAGACCATCCACTCCACCGAAGTGAGCCCCGGCGAGATGCCCAACGGCAAGCTGGTGGCGGTGGACCGGGCCAAATTCCTCAAGGACTACCTGAAGCCTGAGATCTACGAGAAGCTGGTGAGGCTCACCGAGAGCATCCCCGACAGGCACACCGTGATCCACGGCGACTATCACACCAATAATGTGGAGATGCAGAACGACGAAGTCCTCCTCATCGATATGGACACCCTGTCCTACGGCCACCCCATACTGGACATAGCCTATATGTACTTCGGCTATGTGGCCTTCGGTGAGATAGACCCGTCGATCCCGGAGAAATTTTTCAGCCTTCCCCGGGACCTGGTGGCCAAGGTATGGGATCTCGCCATTCACATGTATCTTGATTCCGACGATGAAGACTACGTCAGATCCGTTGTAGAAAAGGCCAGCATACTGACCTACACCAGGCTCATGCGCCGCACCATAAGGCGCGACTCCGAGTCCGACTTCGGCAAGAAGCAGATCGAGCTCTGCAGGGTCAGGCTGGAAGAACTTGTTCCAAAATACGATGATCTATCGTTTTAAAACTGAATATTAGAATATTTTGATGTAGTTGCTTTTGATCCCGATCTGTAAATTGAATCATAACGACTTGCGGCGGCCCTTGGGCCGCCGCTTTTGTTTTGTGGTATTATGGAGTTTCCGTTTTGGAACGCTTTTTGATGTGATGTGTCCCTTGCAGGGCAATTTTTTGCGCTGTAACGGAAAGGTGTGATGGGTGTCTTCCGTTGAGAGCGACTTTTTGGGTCCATAATGAACCCATCGGCACAAAAAATCCCGTTCCAACGGAAAACTCCGCGCCGCGCCGCGCGCCCCTCTACAGCAACACTATCCCCCTCTTCTCGAAGGCGTCCTCCGTCTCCCGGTCCCAGACCGCCGCCTGGACCTCGCCGATGTGGCAGGAGCCCATGAGGAACATGCAAAGCCGGGACTGGCCGATGCCGCCGCCGATGGTGAGCGGCAGCCTGTTTTCAAGGAGGAGCTTGTGGAAGTAGAGTTTTTTGCGGTCCTCACAGTTGGCCAGGGCCAGCTGACGAAGCAGGGTCGCGCCGTCCACGCGGATACCCATGGAAGATATCTCGATGGGGCACTTAAGGGTCTCGTCCCAGAACAAAAGATCCCCGTTCAGGCTCCAGTCATCGTAGTCAGGGGAGCGCGAGCCGTGGGGCTTGCCTGACCTGAGGGCCCCGCCGATCTGGGATATGAATGCGGTGTGGTGCGCCTTTAGAAGCTCGTGTTCCCGCTCCTCCGGGGTGAGGTCCGGATATGCATCCTCCAACTCCTGGGAGGTGATAAAGAAAATGTCCCGCTCCACCTTGGGGGTCAGCTTCGGGAAGCGCCAGTGAAGCTCCTCCCCCACCCTGGCGATGGCGCTTACGATGCGCTCCACCGTCTCGTGCAGGAAGGCCTCGTTTCGGTCGCCGCCGTCGATTATCATCTCCCAGTCCCACTGGTCCACATAGATGGAGTGCAGGTTGTCCAGGGCCTCGTCCCGGCGGATGGCGTTCATGTCCGTGAGGAGCCCCTCGTGGAGGCTGAAGTCGTATTTCTTAAGGGCGTATCTTTTCCACTTGGCCAGGGACTGAACCACCTCTGAGTCCTGCCCCACCGCAGGCACATCGAACCTGACCGGCCGCTCCACCCCGGACAGGTTGTCATTGAAGCCCAGGTCGCTCATGACCACCAGAGGCGCGCTGACGCGCTTCAGATTCAGCGCCACCGACAGCTCCCGCTGAAAGGTGTGCTTTATGAAATCGATCACCCGCTGGGTCTCGTAGACGTCCAGGGGCGACCTGTAACCATCCGGTATGAAGATCTTGCTTGCCATATTTCTCTCCTGTTGCTCAAAAAACTCTTGAATCGTTTCGTTTGTAATGTTACACTAACTTTATTCAATTTTCTTGTTTAAGTCAACAAAAATATTTGCAAGAATGGAGAAAAAAATGTTAAAAGTCGCCAAGTTCGGGGGCTCGTCCCTGGCAAACAGCACACAATTCCGAAAAGTCCGCTCCATTGTGGAGTCCGACCCTTCCAGGCGCTACGTGGTGGTAAGCGCCTGCGGCAAGGAATCCAAGGAGGATCACAAGGTCACGGATCTTTTGTACCTCTGCGAGGCCCACATACGGTACGGCGTGCCCTACGATGATATTTTCAGGCTCATAGAGGACAAATACCTTAAGATCCGAGATGACCTGGGGCTCACCACCGATCTTGAATCACATTTCCTGGATATCCGCCGGGCTCTGGACCGGGGCGCCACCACCGACTATGTGGTGAGCCGTGGCGAATACCTGGCTGCCCTCCTCATGGCTGAATATCTGGGCGCCACCTTTGTGGACGCCAAGGACGTAATATACTTCAAAGCCGACGGCTCCTTCGATTTGCCTAAGATCCGGGAGCAGCTGGCTCTCAGGGCGGGTGGCTCCTCACCCATCGTCATCCCGGGGTTTTACGGTTCCATGCCTGACGGCAGCATCCGGGTCATGTCCAGAGGAGGAAGCGACATCACTGGAGCCCTCATCGCCAACGCGGCGGACGCCGAGGTCTATGAGAACTGGACCGATGTTTCCGGCTTCCTGGTGGCGGATCCCAGGATCGTGAAGAATCCCCTCTCCATACCCCGGATAAACTACAGCGAGCTCAGGCTCATGAGCTACATGGGGGCGGATGTTTTGCACGACGATGCCATCTTCCCGGTTCGAGAGAAAAACATACCAATTAATATACGGAACACCAATGACCCGGCCGCCCCGGGCACCATGATCCTGGACGACTGCAGTGAACAGGACCTGAAAGACCCGCCCCGCCTGGTCACCGGCATCTCCGGCAGGCGGCACTTCACCGCCTTCACCCTGACCAAGAGCCACTCCAGCGTGGATGTAGGGTTCCTGAGAAGGCTCCTTGCCACCTTCGAAGACTACAAAGTCTCCGTGGAAGGAGTCGCCCTCACGGTGGATACTTTCACCGTCATCGTCCGGTCCGATACTGTGGCCAACTGCAAATACGAGATCCTGGGCAGATTCAGCGAAGAATTCAAGCCGGAGGATCTCAAGGTCGAGGACCACATAAGCCTCATCGCGGTGGTGGGACGAGGCATGAAGGCAGTGCCAGGCTCCTCCGGCCAGTTCCTTTCTGAGTTCGGCCGAAACCACATCAATATCCGGGTCATCAGCCAGTGCGCCGACGAGCTTTCGGTGGTGGTGGGCGTGGACGATGGGGACTTCGGGCGGGCCATCAACTGCATCTACGATAAATTCATTTACGAGGAACAAAAAATATGAGAATAGGTATACTTGGCGCCACCGGCGCAGTGGGCGAACAGATGCTCAAAGTTATGGAAGAGCGCGGGATCGACTGCGAGCTCAGGCTTTTCGCAAGCCAGCGGTCCGCCGGGCGGACCGCGTCCTTCATGGGGCGCGATGTGGAGCTTACCCTCTGCACTCCGCAGTCTTTGAGGGGCCTGGACTTCCTGCTGGGCGCCGCGGAAGCCGACGTGTCCCGGGAGCTTCTCCCCATGATCCGGGAAAGCGGCGCAGTCTACATCGATAACTCCAGCGCCTTCCGCCTGGATCCCGATGTGCCCCTGGTGATCCCCCAGATAAACGGCGAGGACGCCCTGGCCCACCACGGCGTGGTGGCCAACCCCAACTGCTCCACTATAATAACCTACATGGCCCTGGCCCCCGTCCACCGGCTGAGCCCCCTAAAGACCCTGGTGGCCTCCACCTACCAGGCGGTATCCGGGGCTGGTAAAGCGGGGCTCAAAGAACTGGAGGACCAGGTGGCTGCCCTGTCTTCTGGCCAGTCCGTCACCCCGCAGGTCTTCCCTGCCCAGATCGCCTACAACTGCATCGCCCAGATCGGTTCATACGATTCGGAGGGCTACACCTCAGAGGAGATGAAGATGCAGAACGAGGGGCGCAAAATACTGCACTCCCCGGACCTCAAGGTCACCTGCACCTGCGTGAGGGTGCCTGTTTTCAGGTCTCACTCGATTTCCGCCACTTTTGAAACAGAGTCACATGTTACGGTGGAACAGGCTGAAAACGCCATTTCTGCGGCCTCCGGGGTGGTCCTCATGAAGGAGCCTGTCGCCACTCCCCTGGACACTTCCGATCAGGATCTTATATACGTCAGCAGGCTCCGCCGGGATCTCACGTCTGAGAACGGCCTCAGCCTCTGGTGCTGCGGCGACCAGATCAGAAAAGGCGCCGCCACCAACGCCGTGGAGATCATGGAGTATCTGATGGCGCACTGAATAAAGTTTTTTGCGCATGACAAAAGGGTCAGCCAAATGGCTGACCCTCTTTTAGTGCTTTTTGTCCGAAACTATCTGGATTCTTCCTCGCGCTTCCTTGTGGCGAAGAGTACTGCCAGACCTGCCATGGCAAGTCCTGCAAGTCCTGCCCATCCCCACGGATGGTTGTCGTCGCCTGTCTTGGGCGGCTTGGGCGGATTAACAGGTGCCGGCGTTACGACCAGTGCACCCTTTACGTAGGTGATGTCGTAGTTGCCTGTCATGTCCTCACCGGCAGCGTTCGTGATCTTGGCGTCTGACGGGGTGTTCGGGCTGGAGCCAACTTCTGTCTGTGAACCGGTCACTGTGACGCTTACCAGGGTATCGCCCTCAGCAAGTGCGGTCGCGGTGTAGTTGGAGTTAGTCAGCGGTGTTCCGTCATAGACCTTTTCATCGCTTGCTGCGGTGATGGTCAGCGGCATCGGCGTGATGTCGAATTCGCCGTCGATGAACTTGATCTCGTAGTTGCCCTGAACAACTGTCTGAGTATGAGGTTCGAATGCCCTGAACAGTTTCTGGAACCAACCTGCCGGTTGCGGTTCATTGTCTGTCGGATAGGTGAAGCTGATGTTGTAGCTTCCCACGTTCTCGCCTCTGTCACGATAGAGCTCGTATTCAAGCGTATCGCCTTCAACGACTCCATCCTCAGTAGCTGTGAGCTCGGGATCTGCGGTGCCGTAGACCTTGGTCTTGTCGTCAGCGATCACGGTTACCGGCCTCGGATCGATGGTCAGTGTACCCGGATCAGCGGTCAGGTTCTCGTAGTTGCCCGATGTGTCGACATCGCCTCTCATCACCGTGTAGGTGAATGTGTTGTTGTTCGCAGCATTGTCAGCTACGTTCGTCACGCCTGCTGCTGTCGCTGTGATGGTGAGCACGTCTCCGTTCGGCAGTGTGAATACCTTTCCGGACTCGTCGGCTGTTACCGTCTCTCCGCCGTATGTGACGGTGTACGTCTCATCCTTGTGCAGCTTGCTGTCATATGTCCACTGGTTGGTGGCTGATGTGATGACAAGTGCAGCCGTATCCTTGGTGATCTCAAGTGTTCCGTTCGCTGTGGTTACCAGATAGTTTCCGATAGCCTTCTGCTCTCCGGTGGTCACTGCCACTCCGTCGACTGTAGCGATCACGTTGGGCTGTGTGCCGAAGTCTGTGATCGTACTGTCATCGGTCATCACTACTGTGAATACGTGCTCGTCGCCTGCTTCAAGTGCAGATGCTGTGAACAGCGGCTGGGTAAGCGGTGTTCCGTCATACGGCTTGCTCGCATCCCTGGCTGTGATCGTCACTTCCTTCGGATTGATCGTAAGTGTTCCAGCTACAGGTGTGATCACATAGTTCGCGGTAACGTCCTCTGTGCCGTGCATGATCTTGTATCCTGCTGCGATCGGGTTGTTGCCTGTCTCTGTGTCAGATACGTTCGTCACGCTTCCGGTAGCTGTAGCTACGAGTTCATCTCCAGGAAGGAGCTCTCCGCTTGTTACGGTCACTTCTGTATTCTGATGTGCGCTTCCGTCGTATGTCCACTCGTCGCTTGCGGCTGTGATCGTGATAGCTACGCTTGCTGCTGTCATGGTCAGCTGGCCGTTTACTGTGCTTACCGTGTAGTTTCCGGGTGTTCCCGAAGTGAACTCGTATGATGTGAGTTCATTGGTCACGGGACTCTCTGACGGGAATGTGATGGATCCTGTGACTACTGCACTGATGGCATCATCACCTACAAGACCGTCTACGTCATACTGAGGCCAGCTCTGTGCTTCACCAGTGTATGCAAAGGCCTTGTCCTGAGCGGTGACTGTCACTGCCTTCGGAAGGATCGTAAGTGTTCCGTCTTCAGTCGTGATCACGTAGTTTTCTGTCACGTCTTCTGTACCGTGCATGATCTTGTAGCCATCTGCGATCGGGTTGTTGCCTGTCGCTGTGTCGGCTACGTTCGTCGCACTTCCTGTAGCTGTCGCTACCAGTTCGTCTCCGGTAAGAAGAGTTCCTTCTGTTACGGTCACGGTTGCATTGGTAAGCGGTGTTCCATCGTATGTCTTGCTGTCGTCCGCTGCCTTGATGGTGATCGCTACGCTTGCGGTCGTCATGGTCAGCTGGCCGTTAGCTGTGGTGACAGTGTAGTTGTCGGGTGTTCCTGTCGTGAACTCATATGATGCTACCGTATTGGTAACAGGGCTCTGTGACGGGAATGTGATGGATCCTGTGACTACTGCACTGATGGCATCATCACCTACAAGACCGTCTACGTCATACTGAGGCCAGCTCTGTGCTTCACCGGTGTATGTGAAGGCCTTGTCCTGAGCGGTGATCGTCACTGCCTTCGGCTTGATCGTCAGCGTTCCAGCCTGAGTCGTGATCGCATAGTTTGCTGTAACGTCCTGGTCACCATGCATGATCTTGTAGCCTTCTGCGATCGGGTTGTTTCCTGTCGCTGTGTCGGCCACATTAGTCACGCTTCCTGTAGTTGTTGCTACCAGTTCGTCTCCGGGAAGGAGTTCGCCGCTGGTTACGGTAACTTCTGTATTCTGGTGTGCGTTTCCGTCATATGTCCACTCGTCGCTTGCAGCTGTGATAGTGATCGCAGCTTCCGCGTTTGTCATTGTCAGCTGGCCATTTGCCGTGGTTACTGTGTAGTTGCCGGGTGTGCCAACTGTGAACTCATATGATGTGAGCTCGTTGGTGACCGGACTCTCTGATGGGAACGTGATGGACCCTGTGACTACTGCGCTGATGGCATCATCACCTACAAGTCCGACTACGTCATACTGAGGCCAGCTCTGAGCTGCTCCTGTATATACGAACGCCTTGCTCTGGGCGGTGATGGTGACTGCCTTCGGATTGATGGTCAGTGTTCCAGCCTCAGTCGTGATCACGTAGTTCGCTGTCACGTCTTCAGTGCCGTGCATGATCTTGTAGCCTGCTGCGATCGGGTTGTTGCCTGTCGTTGTATCTGCTACGTTCGTCACGCTTCCCGTAGCTGTCGCTACCAGTTCGTCTCCGGGAAGGAGCTCGCCGCTGGTTACGGTAACCGTTGTATTCTGGTGTGCGGCTCCGTCGTATGTCCACTCATCGCTTGCGGCTGTGATCGTGATCGCTACGCTTGCAGCGGTCATGGTCAGCTGGCCGTTTGCTGTGGTGACTGTATAGTTTCCGGGGGTTCCTGTCGTGAACGTGTATGATGATACCGTGTTGGTAACAGGGCTCTGTGACGGGAATGTGATTGATCCAGTGACTACTGCGCTGATGGCATCATCGCCTACAAGACCATCTACGTCATACTCAGGCCAGCTCTGGGCTTCGCCGGTGTATGTGAAGGCCTTGTCCTGAGCGGTGATCGTCACTGCCTTCGGATTGATGGTAAGTGTTCCTTCCTGCGTCGTGATCACGTAGTTCGCGGTCACATCCTCAGTACCGTGCATGATCTTGTAGCCTTCTGCGATCGGGTTGTTGCCTGTCGCTGTATCTGCTACATTCGTCACGCTTCCTGTAGCCGTCGCTACCAGTGTATCTCCGTTAAGGAGCTGTCCACTGGTTACGGTCACTTCGTTATTTGAATGTGCGTTTCCGTCATATGTCCACTCATCGCTTGCGGCTGTGATCGTGATCGCTACGCTTGCAGAGGTCATGGTCAGCTGGCCGTTGACCGTTGTTACATCGTAGTTCCCTGCTGTGCCTGATGTGAACTCATATGATGTGACCTCATTGGTCACAGGGCTCTCTGACGGGAACGTGATGGATCCTGTGACTACTGCACTGATCGCATCATTGCCTACAAGGCCTTCTACGTCATATCCCGGGTTGCTGTGTGCGTTTCCGTCATACGTGAAGTTCTCACTCTTGGCGGTTACCGTCACCGGTCTCGGGTTGATCGTCAGTGTTCCTTCATAATTATATATTGTGTAATACGGGTAATCATTGGTAATTACACTTGGCAAGAGCGCATATATAAGTACGCTTTCGGCAACATTTGTGATGTGCGTATTTACGGCTGCAACTGCAAGTTTTGCATTAATTGCAGTTACATCATTCGGTAATGCTCCCTCAGCAGTGTACCCTCCATACAGCGGCTGACCGTCGTAGACCTTAGAATCGGTCTTGGCTCTAACCGTCAGCGTAATGGTATAGTAAACCGTAATCACATTGCCTTCCTCAGCGATTGTGATCGTCTGCGACTGAACATAGCTGTCGACTGTCAGGGCAACTCCCTGATACTCCGTGGCTGGTGTCGCTGTCACAGTTGATCCGAAATCAGCATTTCCGGTATCATCCGCCTTAACCTGGGTAGTTGTCCCCTTCAGGTAGTGGTGGATGGTGTACGGATACTGGTTGAGCGTCCACTGTGCATAGAGCGTGATCACGTCACCATCTGTTGCTGTGAGATTCACTACAGACTGGGTATCTGTATATCCGGTACCGCTTCCGTCTGCAGCTGTGTTCCAGCCGGTGAAGGTGTAGTGAGCTCTGGTGAATGCGTTAGCTGTCAGAGCCTTCTCCTCATCGTATGCAAAACTCTGATCCTCCATCGTACCTGTCGCTTCATCTGAATTCTTTTCGAAGTGTACGGTATAGTGGATGGGCTCCCAAACTGCGAAGAGGTCTTCAATAGGATTCTTCTCGTCTGCGGCTACTTTTGTTGCGGTAGTTCCGTCAACGGTAGTGTACTTGCTGCCATCCCATACAAGGAAGTCAGCTGTCGTACCGCCCTGGGTCTTGGTCCATCCCTTGAAGACATAACCGGTACGTGTCTGCGGTCCAAGGATGTCTACTGCTTCGTTGATCTTGAGGATATCATTGCCCTGATCATCCTTTGTGTCATAACGATAAAGGGTTCCCTTTCCGCCATTCTCACTACCGTAGTTGCTGTACCAAGCGATATGGGTAGGAGTCTTCTCTTCCTTATCTTTATATACAGCTTTGAGTTTTACTGTGTAGTCGAAGTGATCTGTACCGTGTGCTTCGACGTAAGCAATAGTTACGACTTCATCGGTGCCTGCCTTGACGATTCTGGCATCTGTTTGAAGGATCGTGAACGATCCGCCTGCAGGAACGGTGATTGTTGTGTCTTCGTATGCTGTCCCGTTCCAAGTCTGGAGTACCCAGTGATCGAAATACTGACCAGTAGGTGCTGTAGGTGCGGATCCTGCTGTGACAATGGTGTTGTCCTTATACAGTGCCGTGTCTGTGGGTGCGTTGCTGCCGCCATTAGCATCATAAACCACGCCGATACCGTCAGCTCCGACAGTGACAGCACTCCACTTGGCGTAAAGGTCAAGTTTCTGAGTGATCCAGAAACGATCTCCGCCATTGTTTCCGGTCAAGTCTGAGTTCCATGGGCCGGAGTGTGTTGCATCTCCTGATACATTGCCCCACTTGTCCATCTTGTCGGTGAAATCGGTGTTCTTGTTATATGGGCTACCGCTTCTGATCTGTGCGTTAGCAGTAAATACCTGTGTGCATGCAGCATCGGTATACCATCCGTAGAATTCATATCCCGTACGCTTACCTGTGGGCACGGAGATCTTGCCGCCATAAGCCACACGGAAAGTCATCTGCTGGTTATCAGATCCCCAGTCAAGAGTCGAATCCGTACCTGCCTGTGGGTGCAGGAACACACGGATCTGAATCTGACGCCACTTGGCATATACGGTTATACCTTCTGCCGGCATGGTCGTGAATGTGTATTCCTGAGTGCAGTTCTTATCTGCGTACCAGCCTTCGAACACGTATCCTTGCGGTGCGGTCGGTTTATAGTAGTTCGTTCCGGTCTTTCCGTAGGATGTGACATCTGTGCCGTAGTACATCTCATCAGTCTGATGGAGTTGCTGATATGTGGGCGTTTCAGTGGGGTTGTTGTTTCCGTCCACATAAGCACCGTCCATATAAGTGATCTTGCTCTTGATTCGAGCAAAACGAATCTCGAGCTGGCTTGCGTTGCTCACTCTTGCATAATCACCATTGCTGTCAGGGTTTCCCAGTCTTGTCCAATCGCTCCAGCCTGTTGTTGCAGTGGTTGATGAATTGGTACGATACTCATAAGCGTAGAATCCAGTATACTTGTCTGTGATTGTAAAGGTGCCTCCGCTCATATTAACTGTATCGTGTGCGGTATCTGGCCACGATCCATCGATATTCTGCTGGATAAATCTTCTCGGATACGAACCTGCATCCGTACCTGTTAAAGTAATTGTAACCGAAGACGGATTCGGAAGTTTGAACGAGCCAATAAAGCTTAATGTAGTGCCACTATATGTCCACAATGAGTTTGTGGGATATGTTCCATTGCTAGAGTAATACCTTTTATTTGGCCATGTGAACGTCAACGGGGCCTCAAATAACCCTGTATATGTAACGCTATGTGTATACGAGCTAGTATTTTCATTATACACATAACTATATGAGTTATTTGACGCATTGAATGTAATCGTTATCGTGTTACGATCATAGTATACATTCAGGACCGTGTTGCCTTCAGCTGCGATGGTCTTGTTCTGATCGAAGCTTGCGCAGTGGAATCCCGTGTATGCCTTCTCTGTACCGTCTACTCTGACATTCCTTGTCTGTGCAGGAGTGGTTCCCGTGTTTACACTGGAGCCGTTCTGGACGACCGTGTTGATCGTGGATCCCACACTGCCCGACAGGTTGATGGCTTCAGCAAAGTCATAGCCATCTCCGGTCACCTTTTGCCTCCAAATGATTACCGTATAATTTGCGCTCGGTTTAGCGATCCACTTGGCGTAGATCGTTGTCGTCTCGCTGATTTGGCCACCAAAGGTGAACTCCTGTCCTGCTGTACATGCGGCGTCCTTGTACCAGCCGCCAAATGTATAGCCGTTCCTGACCATCTCAAGAAGGCCGGCATCACTTGTGACCTCTCCGGACTTAACGAATCTGGGCGCGTTATATGTAGCTCCTTTGCCGTTCTCGTCGAATACCAGCCAGTGTCCTTCAGGAGCGCTTACGGAGAACTTGACATTTCCGGTGATCTTGATAACGGTTCCGTTGGGGAACAAAGTCTCAGCTGTAGCGTTGCTGGGGTCAGTAATGTTGCTGAGCCCGTCGGCTACCAGCCAACCCTCGAAGTTGTGGGTATCGTCTGTAGAATATCCCTGGTTGACCGTGTATGAAGCTTCAGTTTCATACTTGGGAATCTCAGCGACCTCGGTACCGATAGTAACGCCTTTGACGTCGATATATGTAACTGTGAACTGCTTGAACACGGCAGCATAGTATGTGACGCTCGTATCGGCGGTTATGGTATCTGCCAGAGCCATCGCATCGGTTCTGACCTGATCGATGGTCTTGAGACCTTCCGCAGAATATGTGGACGTTGTTGACCATCCCTTGAATACTTCATTGGATGCAAGTGTGCCTGCGCCAGGATCATAGATGATCTGATCAACTTCAGCAGCTGTATCTGCGTCCTTGATGATCATGGTTGCTATCTCTGTGTCGCCGTTCATGAACTTCACAAACAGCCTGGGCACCTCGGTCTCCACCACCACGTACACTGAGAACTGGTCGCTTTCGAAGAGGGATGCGCCTGTGTTGGCTACGGGTAAGTAGTCTACCGTTGTGGCTGTACCCTCGTCGTCGATATGGACGATCTCCTTGGTGGCTTTGCGGTTCATTCCGGGGACGTTAAGAGTGACCGATACCGGGATAAGCGGTTCGATCTCTTGTCCTTCAGCGTTCTTGAAGGTGATGTCCACGGCGTTGATGCTCTTTACCTTGTCAGAGACCGCTTCGGAAACTGCTTCCTCTACGTCTTCGGCAAGAATAGGAGTAACCTCCATGGTGGTGCCTTCGGGAAGGGCTCCCTCAGGTGCGCTGACGGCCACCTTGACACCGCCCGCCTCTTCCTTGAAGAAGTGGGACGGATAGCTGATGGTCTCTGCTTCGGTTTCCGTCTCTTTGGTGACCACCTGAGACTCTGTATCCGTGGTGACCTCTGTCAGGTCCACTTTGTCATCAAGCGGCTCCCTGCCATCTTCCACGGTACCCTCCGAGGTCTCTCCTGACGGCTCCTCTGTGCCGTCAGTTTCCGTGTCGACTGCGGTATCATCGGATACAGGTACATCCGTATCCTCCACAGTTGATTCAGTCTCCGTTTCGGTAAGTACCTTCTTCACCGAATCGTCCTGGACCTCAGCGTCGCCATCAAGCTCGATGGCCTCCTCATCCTGTGGCGTTTCTTCAACGTACTCATCCGACGGTGCGGTGACCTGATCATCGTCCAGGTAATCTTCCGCATATGCGTAAAGCGGATTGGGCATGTAGGTCACTGCAATGAGCACTGCCATAAGAAGCGCAAAGATCCTTTTGGCCTTAGTGTTCTTTTTTGACATGTTTCTGTCCTCCCAATAATTCAGAACTATTCTACAAATAATCTCCGTTGAATTCTGTATTTATCTCGGGTTATAAAAGTGTGTAGATTATTGCCAGTAATGATTGCTGCTATAGGTGTCTTTTAGCCTTAACCATATTTTGGCAACGCAAAAAAAGACTGTCCACTTATAGTCGTTTAAATTATACCACTTTTATGTGAATAATTGAAGCCTTTTTTGACACGACCCCTTTGGCTGTAAATATGTCAAAAACCACTAGTTTTAGGGGTTTCTAGAATTGAAACCTCTGTTGTTAGACTATGTCTTGTGTGATGATCTAAACGAAAATGTAAAAAGTATAAAAAAAAGAACAATGCCGTCGGGAAATCCCCTCTCTGACGCACAAAAAAGCGCACCGCCCGGCGCGCTTTTCACACGATCTTACTGTTATTTTTTTAGTTCCTCGAACATCTCTCTCACAGTTGGGGCGTTCTTGGTCAGCTTCTTGATGGACAAATCGTCCGTCTTGTTGTTGGCGATCTGCAGGTATTTCTCGGAGGATGTCAGTCCTTCCTTGACCTTCTGCAGATGCTGGATCGTCTTGTCGATCTCTTCGATGGCGTCCTTGAACTTGCGGCCCGCCAGATCCACATTCCTGTTGAAGCCTTCCTTGAAGGTATTCATGTTTTCCTCAAAGTGTGTCAGATCCAACTGTTGGTTCTTGACTATAGCCAGTTCTCTCTGATAAGCCAGCGAGTTCAGCGCGGCATTCCGTAGAAGAGTTATCATGGGTATGAAAAGCTGCGGCCTAATCACGTACATCTTCTCGTACCTGTAGGACACGTCCACGATCCCGGAATTGTACAGCTCGCTGTCCGGCTCCAGCAAAGTCACCAGCACGGCGTACTCGCAGTCCTTTTCCCTGCGGTCCTTGTCCAGTTCCTTGAAGAAGTCCTCATTCTTGTGCTTGGTCTTGGTGGTGTCCATCTCGTTCTTCATCTCGAACATGATGGAGATGAATTCCACGCCGTCCTCGGACTTCTCCCTATATATGAAGTCTCCCTTGCTGCCGGAGCTTGCATCGTTGTCCTTGCCGAACTCCGCCCTGGGGAAGGCTGTCATCCTGATCTTGTTGAACTCGTCCAGGCAGTGCTGCTCCAGGCTCTCTCCCACCATCTTGGTGGACATTCTGGCCTTGAAGTCCTTTAACTGGATGATCTGATCATCCTTGAAGCGAAGCTCCGCTTCATACATCTCTTTCATGGCCTGTTCGCTGAGCTTGCGCTCCGCCTCCTGGTTCTGAAGCCTGGAGTTGAGCTCCACGATCTCGGTGGTCCTGTTCTGGAGTTCCAGTTCTCTATCCTTTACAGCCTCTGCCACAGCAAGGTCTCTGGCGATTTCGCCCTGGTTCACCTTTCCCTGAAGCTCCGCAATGAGCATGTCTTTGTCGATGAGTTCCTTCTCCTTGGACTGGTTGATCTGGGCGATCTCCTTTTCCATGGTCTGTCTGAGCGCTGTCATCTCCTGCTCCTGCTTGAGTTTCAGGACCTCCAGTTCGCTCTTCTGCTTATTCTCCAAAGCCTCTAGGTCGCTCTTTTTCCTGTCGAAAAGTTCCTGCTCCCTGCGTTCCAGTTCCTTATGAAATTCTTTGTCTCTCACCTGCGAAACTATCTGCTGGTATCCCGACTCGTCCACCGTGAATACCTGTCCGCAGTGCGGGCATTTGATCTCCTGCATTGTTTTTCTCCATTTGTACTTGCGCGTTCGCTCGAGCCACTGTCTTAGCGCAAAAAATCCATTTCAGACAGTACCCTTCGGTCCGCCTCCCGGCGGCGCGCCTATTTTTTGTACCAGTAATCGATGGGTTCGCCGTACACGTTGGTGACCTGCTTAAGCTCGGGGTAGTGGCTCAGGATGTAGCCTTGGAGCGCGATCAGGTCGTCGTCTGCCATACGTTCGCCGGACTTCAGGGGCACGCCGAAGATCCTCACCTTCCGCCTGTCTCGGTCGCGGAGGGAGAGTTGCACGTAGCGTGACCCCACCACAGCTTTGCGCCAGGCGGACATATCGGTCACATCTATGAGTTCTGTGACTTTGCGGCCCATGACGATGAAACATCTGCCCTGCTCGTCTATCCTGCACTCGCCCACTGCCCGTATCTGCGGTATGCCCTCGGTCACCTTGAACACCAGTCCCATGACGGTCAGGACGATGACCACCACCAGCAGATTGAACAAAAGCGGGCTCTGGATGTAGTCGGACAGTCCGTCCGATATCACCAGCAGCAAAAGGAAAAACGGCACGAACAGGAACACCCTCAGGCCGAACTTCTGATACCTGAATTTCATCTTTTGCGAAGCCGTCCCGCCTGGTAGGCGGGACAGCTATCCTTTCTTATTTGATTATCTCTTTTGCGGCAGTTGCCAGTCCCGCCAGGCCCTGGAGCTCTGAGGGGATGATGATCTTGGTGGCCTGTCCGTCGGCTGCCTTCTGGAATGCTTCCAGGCTCTTGAGCTTGATGACGTTCTCGTCTGCCTGTGCGTTCTTGATGGCTTCGATACCGTAGGCTGTAGCTTCGTTCACCAGTCTGATGGCTTCTGCTCTACCTTCGGCTTCGCGGATGGCTACCTGCTTAGCTGCTTCTGCGCTTAAGATGGCGGCTTCCTTCTGTCCTTCTGCTACCAGAACTGCGGATGCCTTCTCACCTTCTGCCTTGAGGATCTGTTCACGCTTTTCACGTTCTGCCCTCATCTGCTTCTCCATTGCCTGCTGAATGTCGCGAGGCGGAGTGATGTTCTTAACTTCTACACGGTTGATCTTGATTCCCCAGGGATCTGTTGCTTCGTCCAGCACGATCCTGATCTTGGAGTTGATCAGTTCACGGGAGGTCAGTGACTCGTCCAGTTCCAGATCGCCGATGATGTTTCTGAGAGTTGTAGCTGTCAGGTTCTCAATAGCTGACATGGGGCTCTCAACTCCGTAAGCGAAAAGCTTCGGGTCTGTGATCTGATAGTAGACTACCGTGTCGATCTCCATTGTTACGTTATCCTTTGTGATAACCGGCTGGGGGTCAAAGTCGATGACCTTTTCCTTCAGCGATACACGTCTTGCCACTCTGTCGATCAGAGGCAGCTTGAAGTGCAGTCCTACCTGCCATGTTCCGTTGTATGCTCCAAGTCTTTCAACTACGAAGGCCTGTGCCTGAGGTACGATCCTGATGTTGGTCACCAGGAGCCAGATCACCAGTACAAGTACGACGACTAATGCAATAATTCCACCTAATCCCATTTTTTCCTCCTTTGATTATCTAAACGTTGATTTTGTTTACTCTCCCTTTACGTCCACTACAAGCTTGACTCCGTCGATGGCTTTCACCACCACCACGGTCCCCTCGGGGATCAGGTCGTTCTGGCCTACAGCCACCGCTGCCCAGTCCTGTCCCTTGACCTCCACGCGGCCTGAATTCAGGGGGATAATGACGGAAGTCACTCTGCCCTCCTGTCCGATCAGGGTCTCCACGTTGGTCTTTTGGGAACCTGTCTTGAGTTTGTTGACGAATATCTTCCTGGTGGTTGCCACAAGCACTATGGAAACCACGAAGAATACGGCTATCTGCAGGGGTATCCCCAAACCCAGTATGGCCATGACCATGGCGCAAAGCGCCCCGGCTGCGAACCAGATGGTGGTCAGTCCCACCGTCAGTGCTTCGATTACTCCGAAAATAACGGCCAGTCCCAGCCAGACCCAGATCATGTAGGGCCCCAAAACGGCTAGATTAAACATTACGTCGTTCTCCTTTCTTTCTCAAATTCAAATAATACCTTCTGCGCAGTTCCTGCGCACTCTTTTATGACATATATACCTCAGTTTTACACTTCGTAAACTGCGCCGGCATAGGCGATCTGACACTTGTCGCCTAAGGCTCTTTTGAAGTCCACAATGGCTTCCAGTCCCGTGCAGTGCACCGGGCACACCAGGTCCGGCCCGTAGGCCATGACCTCTTCAATGACCCTCTGTCTCAGGTCCTTGGGCGCTGCGAAAAGATGCATGCCCGCAATCACCGTCCCGATCTTCCGTCCGGGAAGCTTCTCCGTGATGTACCTTAATATGGGCACGATGCCGTTATGGCTGCAGCCTGAGAACACGTGGAGCTTGCCGCCCTCTTCAATGACCAGCGTCTGCTCATGCTTCATTATGTCCTCTACCCAGCCTTCGTATTTATCTTCTTTTATATACAGATAGAAGCTCTCCGTGGGGGAGAAGCCCTCAATTCTCGGCACGTTTCCGATGAGCCAGGTGTGCTCGTCTATCTGATACGTCCCCTCCGTCAGGATGATGCGGGAAGCGTTGGCCTCCTTGAACTCCTCTGTCCAGGGGATCTCCAACTCCGTCTCGAAGATATCGCCCTTCAGCACGTGGCCCTCACTGTCCACCTGGGCGTTCTTCATGGTCACTGACTTCCAGAAAGCGTCCTTGTGCACGTACACCGGCGCGTGGTCGTTGGCCTCGAAGAAAGCGGGCGTTCCGCCGGAATGATCGCTGTGACCGTGGCTTATGGTGGCGAAGTCCACCTTGCTTAGATCGATGCCCAAAGCCTTGGCGTTCTCCGCAAACATGCCAGTCTCTCCCTGGTCCATGAGGATGGTCTTGCCGTTGGCCTCTATGAGGACCGACAGCCCCCACTCCGCCTGGCAGCAAGGCTCCTCAGTCTTGTTGTCCACTAAAAAAGTTATCTTCATATGTCGTCCTCCGGCGTGACCGTTATGCGCTCGGTCTCGCTGTCCACGTTAGCCTCAACTTCCCTCTCTTTGTCCCTGATGGCCTGACTGAAGCCGGTCAGCGGGTCAAAGGCCCCAAACTGCTTGGCCCGGTCCGCCCGGGACATTCTGGGATGCTTCAAAGGCTTGCGCACTCTCTTGGTGTAATCTTCATTATCCATATCCATTATATTATACTGCCAATGTCAGTCAATTTCCAGTCCGCAAAAAACTTCACTCCCACCCCGTGCTCCGACGCAAAATCTGTGATGGCCCTGTAGTCCGGGTGGGCGCTGAGGTCGCCGTTGAAGACCAGGATCTGTGGTGAGGGCGTGGCGGGCGCTGGTTGCGCAGCGTCCGGGGCGGGCAGGTCCTGCGCTGAGACGCCGTGATGTCCCGCGTGGGCCCTGAGGTCTGTTACCAGTCCGCTGGCGCCTCCGATGAATCCCGTGTCGTACCCGGGAAGGTCCACGTGCCCAGGCTCTATGACCAGCACATCCATTCCTGCCGCATCTGCCGCCTTGGCGATCCCCCGGTCATAAGTGATGATGGCGTCCTCCCCTACCACGCAGGTGCTGCACTTGGCGTAGCCCTGGCTTACGTTTACCCTGATCAGCCCAAGTTCCTCGACCTTGCCCAGAAGCTCGGGCGCTGTGTATTTCAAATTATGTATAAAAAACTTCCCCGTGGAGCATGCATTGTAGATGATGTCCCCCGGGTAGGCGGGGCTTAGCCTCGCTGGGTCGCCCGTGAAAACGGTGTCCCGATTCAGCCTGCAGTG
Source organism: uncultured Eubacteriales bacterium (assembly GCA_900315895.1). Lineage (GTDB taxonomy): Bacteria > Bacillota > Clostridia > Peptostreptococcales > Anaerovoracaceae > RUG754. The sequence continues at coordinate 10,207 of ONAY01000012.1, read as the reverse complement.
AAGCATGTCCGGGTGACACCTTAAGGGCTCCTGAACATTCTCAATGGGCCCGAAGGGCTCCACTTGGTAGCCGAGACTCCCCAGGTAAGTGATCAATTCAGGCTGTGCAGTTTTGGAAAGGATGATTATCGAGGTCATAAGTGGTATAATTGGGGTGCGGGTAGTGCTTATCTTAAGAGGTGATCATCAAAATGAAGTCTCAACCAAACATTTCACTTGAAACCTTGACTGCGGAGATCTCGATGGAGGATTATCTTCGGGATTACGTGGATGTGCCCCGGTTTCTGGGGCTTTGCGCTCAGTGCAGCAACTACAGTAATCGCTGGAGCTGCCCGCCCTTCGATTTCGATCCGCTGGATCACCTTAAGCAGTTCAGTGCGGTCCGCGTGATAGCCCGCAAGGTGTCGCCTATCGGCGATTGGCGCTTCGGAGAGGCTACCGGAGAATCAACTTCTTCTCCGGCACAGGGCCCCACCTTCACCGGCGAGAATGCCGAAAACTATGACCACGTCTGGCAGATGCTGAGCACCGTCAAGGCTGACCTGGAGGCGGAGCTTTTCCGGATGGAGGAGCAATTCCCCGGGAGCCAGCTGCTCAGCGGCGGCAGTTGCTACAAGTGCAAACAAGGCTGCACCCGCCCCGCGGGGCTGCCCTGCCGTCATCCGGAGATGATGAGATATTCCATCGAGGCCCTTGGAGGCGATGTAGAAAAAATCGCAGCCGACCTTCTCGGTTCTCCCCTTATCTGGTCAAAGGCCGGGGAGCTTCCACCCTACTACATGCTGGTGGGCGGACTTCTGCTTAAGTGATCGATATGGTGTGGTGCGCGGGCGCAGCCCGCGCTTTTTTATTTTTTGCGATTCGGTTTGACAGGCCCTTTGCCCTCGGGGGCCTCGGAGCCGCTTTTGTGGCCGCCGATCTGGAGATTGCGCTCCAGGGTGGTGGCAGCCTCTTCAAGGTCCATGGCCTTGAACATGGCGTTTTTGCCGAAGCGTTTTTTCACTTCGTTGATGGCTGTCTGCATATCGCGGTCTCTGGACTCCGCCTCTTCGGAATTTGCGGCGCTTACCTTAGGCGCTTCCTGCCTTCCGTCCCCGGCGGCGGCTGCGCCTCTTCCCTGGCCTGCGGACCCTTTCGGGCCGCCGCCGGTCCCCATGTCGAAGAGGCTCATCTGTCTCTCCTTCGGGGGTTCCTGTATGTTATTGCAGTCCAGCATTATGCGTCGGACGGGGATGTCGGGATCCACGATCCTGTCGTAGAGCTCTGCGATGGCCTTGACCATCACGCTTTCAGTGTTCACCGGGTGCCCGAAAGCCCAGGTGCCCCGTGCGGGCTCCACCTCCTCTTTGTTGGAGTAGCCCACTATCATGGTGACGGATTCCGTCATTAGGTTTTTTGCGACAAGCTCCAGGGAAAGGCCCTCCATCATCTCTTTTGCGATGAGGCGGCCCTCGTCGAACTTATAGTCCCGCATCAGCACCTGTCCCCGGGACAGGGAACTGGACTTGGGGCGGTAGGCTTTGATGTCGGCGATGGTCGTGGGCTCCTCGCCCCAGGCGTGGTCGATGAGAAGCTCCGCGTCGATCCCGAAGATCCTAAACATCAGGTCCTCGTCGGCCTCGGCGATCTCACGCATGGTGTAGATCCCGTATTTTGCGAGACGCTTGGCGGTACCGGGACCCACACGCCAGAAGTCGGTCAGGGGCTTGTGGTCCCAGAGCTTGGTGCGGTAGCTCATCTCGTCCAGCTCGCCGATAAAGTCGTCTGCGTGCTTGGCGGTTATATCCAATGCGATCTTGGCCAGGTACATGTTGGTGCCGATGCCGCAGGTGGCTCTCACGCCCACGGCCCGTTTCACCTCGTCCATGAGGAACCTGCCCATCTCGCGGGGTGTTTTGTTGTAAAGTCTGAGGTAGTCCGTAACGTCCAAGAAGCACTCGTCGATGGAATAAACGTAGATGTCGTCCTTTGAGATGTACTTCAGGTAGATGCCGTAGATCTCCGCTGAGTAGTCGATGTACTTCTGGAGCCTGGGCGGCGCCATGATGTAGTCGATGTTTTTGGGTATCTCAAAGACCCTGCAGCGGTTTCTCACGCCCAGGGCTTTCATCGACGGCGACACCGCCAGACATATGGTCTTGTCGGTCCTGGAGGGATCGGCCACCACCAGGTTGGTGGTCATGGGATCCAGCCCCCGCTCCACGCACTCCACTGAGGCGTAAAAGCTTTTGAGGTCGATCACCAGGTAGGTGCGGTTCTTCTCAGACATTGTCCTTTATGCGTTGGCGCTGCCCTTCATCAAGCGAAGGGCCTTGGATAACTGATCCGGGCAGGAAGTGCTGCGCCTTCCGCAGGTGATCCCCTCCAGTTTCTCGGCGATCTCGTCCACGTCCATGCCACGGCACAGCGCGTCCAGACCCTTGTGATTTCCGTCACAGCCCCCGAGAAATTCCAGAGACACCAGCTTATTGTTATCGTCGATCTCAATGTTGCAGCCCATGGCGCAAACACCCTTCATGGGAATAAACTTTTTCAAAATATGTTTCCTTTCGTATTAGGTCCGCTAATATGATATAATCTAGGTCGGCGAAGCGCAAAACACGCGCGTCCCGCCATCTCAAGGATTATACCACAAAACATCCCACTCTAAAATATGGACGACACAAACTTACATCTTAAGATCGTCGAAGAGCGATTTGAACGCTATCTGAACTCCTATACCCCGGGCCACGGCGACTTCCTGACCCCGGAGGAGCAGAGCGCCCTCATGCCCTTCTTCAGGCGAAACCGCTCCCAGGGAGCCTGGCTCTACGGTGGCTACCCTGAGGCTGAGCGGCGGCTCCCCCTCTTCATGCCCGACTACCTGGGCATTGAGCATGAGGAGGACATTTTCGAATACTTTCATACAAATCCTGATGAGTGTCCCCTGGTGGTCCTCCAGGTGAAAGTCCCCCGCCAGGAGCGGGTGAGCCTGACCCACCGCGACTACCTGGGCGCCCTCATGGGCTGCGGCATCAAAAGAGAGAAGGTCGGCGACATCATCGTGTCCGGCGAAGTCAATAGAGGTGCCGGCGGAGCCGGCTCCGGCAGCGGCGGAGCCGTGTCAGGTGGTGGCGGCAGGGAGGGTACTTCAATCAAAAACGCCGGCGGAGCCGGCGCGCAGATCGTTATCCTCCGGGAGCTGGCCGACTATCTCAAGGACGAGCTCACCTCCGTGGGCCGCGCCGCGATCACCGTAGAGATCCTGCCCATTACCCGGCTGGACCCCGGCGAGGTCAAGAAGGAGACCCACTCCTACACGGTATCATCCAGCCGCCTGGACAACGTGGTCTCCGCAGTCTTTGGGCTTTCACGCAAGCTGGCCACCGAAGCCATCGCGAAAGGCCTGGTCTTCGTAGACGGCATGGAAGTCCAGAAGCCCGACTACCGCCTGGCCCCGGCCCAAAAGCTGGTCCTCCGCCACAAGGGCAAGGCCATCTTAGTTGGCGAGACAGGAACCTCCAAAAAAGGAAAAACCTACATCGAAGTCGAGAAGTACATTTGATAAAAGGCGCGCCCGTCAGGGCGCACTTCCATTATGAGAGCATTTTTGTTGTCATAATGGAAGTGTCTCATCAAAAAAACCTCCTCCAATGGAAGCCTCTGCCCGGTCACTTCCATTGAGCGTGAGTTTTTTGCGCCATAATGAACCACTTCACGCAAAAAACTCGCCTCCAACGGAACCTCCCTCCGCACACAAAAAAGCCGCAGTCACCGGCTGCGGCTTTTGGCTTATCTTTGGTATTAACTATCGGTGCGGGGTGTTATGTCCCAGTCCCCGTGGGAGATGAGCTCGCTCAGGAGCTCCGCTGCGAACAGCTGGGTCGGTATGTTGTCATACTTGTCCATGCTCCGGCGCATCTCCTCAGTGATGAAGGCGTCGAAGGCCTCGCAGTCGAGACCTGAATCTGCGCACATCCGGCGGTCGATGCAGATCCTCCTGATGTACCCCGCGGACTCCTCCATCAGATTCTCAAGAGTCAATTCATATTCTTTAGTTTTCATCACGCATTTCTCCTTTACTTAATTGTCATTTCTCTTCCTTTAATTGTTAATGCGTTACTCGTTCGTACCTGGGCTATCCTTTCACTTTAGCCCGGTGAAGTAGAACTATACACCATATCAGAGGACCAGTCAAGAGGTTTTTCCAAAAAACTTTTAACTTTTTCTTCCTATTATATATAGCAAAAAATAACATGCCTGTTGCCGGGGTTTGCAGGGACGGGTGCAAAAAGGTATAATATGTTCAATAAATGTATTGAAAGTAGGTGGGACTATTGCTGTTATCCATTTTATCCATCCTGGTCAACGTGGTCTTTCTGATCGTGCTGAACCTGGATCTCTACACCGACCGTGCCATGATGCCCACCGGCGATATCAGGGAGTGGCACCGCAGCCCGGTCAGCCGCCTGGCCATAGCGGACCAGTCCATTCTTTTCTACATCCAACTGGCCTTGGTGGCCGTCAGCATCGTATCCAGTGCGCTGATCCTCTTCGGGGTCCGCACCGATATCGTGCGCAAAATCCAGCTGATCAGCCTCATCGCCTCCGCAGTCATGTTCATCGTGATCATGATCGTAACTTCCAACTCCCACGCAAAATACGCGTGACCGGCGCCACGGTCCGCAATACAAAAGCCCGCAGTCACGGACTGCGGGCTTTTTGATTGTCTCGTTGATTAAGTTCGTCCCTCACGCATTGTACAGCTTGGCATACTCGCCGCCCAGTTCAAGCAACTCTTCGTGAGTTCCTTGCTCCTTGATGAGTCCGCCTTCCACCACGATGATGCGGTCCGCATCCTGCACAGTGGTGAGACGGTGGGCGATGATTATGGTGGTGCGGCCCTCGGCCAGCTTGTCGAAGCTTCTCTGGATGTATTCCTCGGTGATGGTATCCAGGGCAGATGTGGCCTCGTCCAGGATCAGAAGCTTGGGGTTCTTTAAGAAGATCCTTGCGATGGATATCCTCTGCTTCTGTCCGCCGGAGAGCTTGGTGCCGCGCTCGCCCACGTAGGTGTCGAAGCCGTCGGGCATGTCCATGATGTCATCATATATCTCAGCCCGCTTGGCCGCCTCCACCACCTCTTCGTAGGTGGCGTCAGGTCTGCCGTAGCGGATGTTTTCCAGAACGGTATCGGCGAAGATGAATACGTCCTGCTGGACGATACCGATGTTCTTTCTTAAGGAGTGCTTGGTCACGTCCCTTATGTCCTGTCCGTCGATCTTGATGCTGCCATCGGTCACGTCGTAGAACCTGGGGATCAGGTGGCAGAGAGTGGTTTTGCCGCCGCCGGAGTGGCCCACGATGCCCACCTTTTCGCCGGGGTGCACCTCCAGATCGATGCCGTGGAGCACCTCTTTTGCCTCGTTGTAGGAGAACTTCACATCCTCCAGCTTGATGTCTCCATCCCTGACCTGAAGATCAGGCGCGCCCTCCTTCTCGGTGATGGAAGGCTTGAGAGCCATGATATCCATGAAGCGCCTGAGTCCTGCAGTGCCGCTGACGAATACTTCTGCGAAGGCACCCAGCTTCCTGATAGGCGTCACGAAGGTGGATACGAACAGCATGAATGTTATGAGGTCAATATAGTTCATGTGGCCCTTCATGATCAGGTAGCCGCCGAAGGCGATGACCACCACGGGCATGATGCACATAAAGAATTCCTGGCTGGCCATGAACTTACCCATGGCCTTGTAGTAATTCTTCTTGGCGCCCTTGAAATTCTCGTTGGTCAGGTCGAACCTTTCCATGTCCACATCCTCGTTGGCGAAGGCCTTGGATGTGCGGACGCCGGAAAGGCGGGACTCCACCTCAGCGTTGATCTCGGCCAGTCTTTTTTTGACGTTTACGGAGGTCTTCGTCATCTCGCGCCTGTTCTTCATGACGACGATGACAAAGATGGGGATCAGTATGGAGATGACCAGCGCCAGCCTCCACTCCATGATGAACATGAAGACCAATGATCCCAGTATGGTCAGGCTGGAGATCACCAGATCCTCCGGGCCGTGGTGGGAAAGCTCCGTTATTTCGAACAGGTCTCCCGTCAGCCTGGACATCAAATTACCTGTACGGTTCTTGTCGTAAAAGTCGAAATCCAGCACCTGGAACTGTTCGAACAGGTCCCTCCTGATATCGGCCTCCACCCTGATTCCGAAGGTGTGGCCCCAGTAGGTCATGATGAAGTAGCAGATGGACCGGATCACGTAAAAGATGGCGATGATGGCCATCAGCTGGAAAAAGAACCGATACAGGTTATTGGGCAGAAGCTCGTTCATGGCGTACCTGGACACCAGGGGGAAGGAAAGGTCCACCGCTGACGCCATAATTGCGCAGCACATGTCCAGTATGAAAAGCTTCCTGTGCGGCTTGAAATATTTTAATAGGGTCTTTAACATATCCATATCTTCGTCCTATTGACCGATTCACTTTAGTGAACCAAAATGCTCGTGTGTTTTGCATTCTAACACATAAATCTATATTACAAAAGACCTTTCCTGGCTTCGTTTCGCCACATCATGGGAGAATAGCCGGTTTTTTGCTTAAAAACGTTGGAAAAGTAGTTCCGGTTGACGAAACCGGTCTTGTCTGTGATCTCATTGATGGAAAGATCGCTGCTCTCCAGGTACTCCTTGGCTTTTTCCACCCGCACGGATGTGAGGTACTCTCTGAAGGGCATCCCGCTGTACTTATGGAAACATCTGCTGAAGTATGACGGGTTGTAGCCGAACACCTCCGCCACGTCCTCCAGGGTCAGCTGGGTGGAAAGATACTGCCTGGTATAAGCCTTGGCGTTGGTGATGACACCCTCGATGCCGCTGGGCTTCGCCGACATTCTCTTGCCGATGATGCCAAGGAGGAATCCCAGAGAGATATCCGTCACCTCGAACACGGTGGTGGCACGGGTGATGCCGCTTACCACCTCGATGAGCTTTTCGGACAGGGGGTTGGCGCTTATCCCCAGCTGGAGGGCGTACTCTGCGATGTTTGACATGGTAACGATAAAGGTGGACCGCACGTCGTTCATGTCTGCGCCCTCGTTCATCAGAGCGCTCATGAGAAGGTCCACGGATCTGGCGCACCTCTTCTGGTCTTCACTTCCAAGGGCCAGGATCAGTTCCCTTTTGGCCGCCTGAAACTCGGAGATCATCAGGCTTTTTTGCTTACCTTTGGTGGGGATGTCGTAGAGCATGATCTGGCGGTTCCCCTTGAAAAAACCCTGCTGCAGGGCCTTGAAGGCCTCTTCATAGGCGTGCCACAGGTAGTGGGAGCTGGCGCAGTAGTGGCTGACTCCCACGGAGCAGGGATAGCCCAGCTGGTCCATGAGATAGTCTCTGATCCTCACTGCGCAGCCCATGGCATATTCCTCCGCTTCCGACCCGAACCTGTCGCCGGTGTCCAGGGCCACCGCCAGTTTGTCGGTGCCCGTAAGGGTCGCCACTATTCCTCTGTAGTCCGGCTCCAGCGCGTCCTGACAGGCTAGAAGCATCTTTCTCTTGATGGTCTGTCTCTCGCGGTTGTGCTTGTTTACGCAGTAGTTCCAGAAGTCGTCGAAGACCACAGCCATAATTATGTGGGGCGTGAAGTCGATCCCCGCCTCCTCCAGCAGGGGCTGTATCTGGTCTATGCGGTCGTATCTTCCGTAGATTATGTCGTAGATGTATTCCATGTCCAGCATCTCTTTATTGATCTGGGACAGCTTGTCCATCGTGCCTGCTTCCATGTTTTGCGCTCCTGTAATTCCTGCGATATCTGTCACATCTCCATTATACAAGTAAAATTTCTGTATTTCAATGTCATTAAATCGTATATATTTCACTTTAGTGCGGTGATAGAATAAAGCCACAAAACAGACAGCCCTTGTCTCGCACAAGGAAAGGAGGAACACAAATGTTTTACGAACCCTCAAAGAACAACCACGGTTTGAGCAGAAACCCATTCAAGTCCTGCACGGTGCCCCGCTGCATTGGCTGGATCTCCACAAAAAACGAGGACGGCAGCGATAACATCGCCCCGTACAGCCAGTTCACCAACCTGACCTTCGATCCACCTCTGGTGATCTTCTCGGCCAACCAGAATGTTTTCAAGGACCGCAAGACCACCATCAAGAACGCGGAGCGCACAGGCGAATTCATCTACAACATGGTGCCCTATGATCTGAGGGATCAGATGAACCTGACATCCAGCATCGAGGTCCCGGAGGGCATGGACAAGTTCGAGTACGCCGGCCTCACCAAGGTCCCGGGAAATCTGGTCAACGTAATGAGGGTGGGTGAATCTCCTATCCAGTACGAGTGCAAATATCTCCAGACCATCAGGATCCAGGCCAATTCCAACATAGCTACGGTTGACGTCATCGTAGGCGAGGTCATCGGCATCCACATCGATGACGATGTGATCACTGACGGCAAGGTGGACATACCCAAGATCAAGCCTCTCGCCAGACTGGGATACTTCGATTACACGGTAGTTGAAAAATCCTTCGAGATTCCGGCACCGAGAGTAAGCCCCGAAAAACAAGCCTTCGTAGACGTAGGTCTCGAGGGAAAAGCCGAGCAGAAGGTAGACTGATGCATCCGGCGCCATAGTATTTTAGCCAAATTATAGAAAGGAGAACCTCATGGAAAGTAACAGAACCTCAGGCGCACTGAAATTTGTAATATTCAGCTTGCTGGGTATTTTCATTTTCTTTGTGCAGATCAAGATCGGCGATTATTCCGGAATCCCCCTGGATATCTTTACCAGCTGGCTCCAAAACCTGCTGGGCGTATTCGCATCCTACCTTGCACTGGCAGTGGTGTTGGCCGGAACCATCAAACCATTCATCACAGGCACCTGGAACAAAAGTGCCATGGACATCATCTTTACCATTTTCAAGATCTTCGGATTCATCGCAGCTTGCATGGTAGTATTCAACTTCGGACCTGAGCCTGTGCTCAACGCCGACAACGGACCCTACCTCTTCGGAAGTCTGGTCCAGCCGGTAGTCTACATGATCGTCTTCGGCGCACCCCTTCTGTGCCTCATGGTAAACTACGGACTTGTGGACTTCGTCGGAATCTTCGTGAGACCCCTCACCAGGACTCTTTGGAAGACCCCCGGCCGTTCCGCAGTAGACGCTGTTTCCTCCTTCGTAGGAAGCACATCCATGGGACTGCTCTTCACTGACCAGATGTACAGGAACAACAAATACAACGGCAAAGAGGCCTCCATCATCGCAACAGGCTTCACCACCGTTGCAGTATCCTTCATGATCATCGTGGCAAACGTACTGCAGATCAGCGACCGCTGGCTTCTGTACTTCTTCGTGACCATGATCATCACCTTCGCCTGCACAGCAGTGACCTGCCGAATCTATCCCTTGAGCAAAAAACCTGAGACCTACTATGACGAGACTCTCCCCAAGGGTCTGGACGAATCTTTTAAGGGCAACATCTTCACCAGCGCATTCAATGAAGCTGTAGACGTTGCCTGCGAAGCCGGAAGCCTTGGCAAGAACATGCTCAACAGCCTTAAGGGCGGCGTCATGCTCCTTCTGGACTTCGTGCCCCTTCTCATGGGCATCGGTCTCACCGCACTGATCCTTCAGATGTATACTCCTGTATTCGATATAGCAGGATACATCTTCTATCCCTTCACAGCCCTCATGGGAGTCCCCGATGCGCTGACAGCTGCACAGGGAACATTCGCAGGACTTGCGGAGATGTTCATCCCCGTCATCTTCTGCGCAGGCTGCGAAGCCGCCACCAGGTTCTTCATCGGGATCATCTGCATCAGCCAGATCATCATGTTCTCCTGCACGATCCCCATGACCCTGGCAACCAAGATCCCGCTTACCGTGAAAGACATGGTCATCGTTTGGTTCGAGAGGACCATCGTTTCCATCATTCTTGCAGGTATAGCAATGCACATCTTCTACTGAGGTTAGCTTAGGCCATAGTCATCTAAAGAAAAGCATTGTAACAAAAAGAGGCGCTTTCGGGGAAGTGCCTCTTTTGTTGTGCGGTAGATGTCTAAATGACCCGGTTACGGCTTGAGCGCAAAAAATAAAAATCAGCCGTAATTTGAAACGTAAAGTGCTCCCCATGTCAAGGACACGGTGAAAAAATTTTGTATGATTAGATAATCATCAGATCAGGATATACTCCTGTAGTAATATATTCGTAAAATT
>ONAY01000001.1 GCA_900315895.1 uncultured Eubacteriales bacterium | reverse complement strand
TTGAAAGGAGATAATTATGTTTTTCCATCATCGAATTAAGAGAACAAACGGCGAATATACAAAAGGTATCGAAGTCCATCAGACCCTGGATTCTGCTGAACAGGCGTACCATGCTTATCTGAGTGCCTACGCTTACGGGCGTGATGTTCTCGCCCTGGGCGACTGTTCTTCCTACTTTCATGCTATGCCTCCTCAATATATTTTCTCTTTTCAACATAGTCGGCTATGAGCTCAGCTGCTTCCTGCTCTGTGATGTAGCTGGAGTTGATGCAGAGGTTGTAGTTTCTCACGTCGCCGTACTTGTATTCTGTATGATAGTTGTAATAGTTGGCTCTCGCCTTATCCACGGCCAGCACCGCATTCTTGGCGCCGTCCGGATTCTCGCCGTATTCCATGACTGCCCGCCTGATCCTGTCCTCCAGGTCAGCGTAGATGAAAACGTTGGTGACGCCGGGCTTATCCTTTAAGACATAGTCAGCGCAGCGCCCGATGATCACCCCTTCTTCGGAGGCGCCGATCTCCTGGATAACCCTGTACTGTGCCAGGAAAAGCCTGTCGTTTACGGACAGGTCCTTATTGATGCCGCCTGCTCCCTCGGTGAAGCTCAGCGCCGATGAAAGACTGTAAGCAAAGCCTGACTTCGCCTTCATCTCAGCGCCCTCGATCACTTCTCTGGAGTAACCGCTCTCCTCAACTGCCATGTCGATGATCTCTTTGTCATAAAATGGTACGTGCAGGATGTCCGCCAAAAGCTTCCCGATGGTCCTTCCGCCTGATCCGTACTGTCTGGATATTGTCACGAGTTTCTTCATGTTCTGCCTCCCCGTAATTCAAGATTTTTATCCCAAAGCAAAAACCTCTTCAATGTATTATTTTATCCCAAGTCCCGCACACATTCAAGTAGAAACTGCCCCGATGCCTTGTAGCCTCCCCCTCTTTGTGCTATAATGAGAGCGCAAAAAAGTCAGCCCAGCTGCTTAATGAATAATAGAGGTACTAAAATGACAGAACTTAAGAAACCACTGAACAAATATTTTGATCACACCCTTCTGAAACCGGAAGCCACCAACGAGCAGATCGACAAGCTCTGCGCCGAGGCAAGAGAGCATGATTTCTTCTCAGTCTGCGTCAACACCTGCTATGTGGCAAGGTGCTACGACAATCTGAGAGGCACCGACGTAAAGGTTGCCGCAGTAGTGGGATTCCCTCTTGGAGCATGCCTCACCGAAGCCAAGGCTTTCGAGGCCAAGGAAGCCTTCATGAACGGCGCATCCGAAGTTGACATGGTGCTCAACGTAGGCAAGTTCAAATCCGGCGACTACGATTTCGTAAGGGATGACATCAAGGCTGTGGTAGCTGCTGCATCCACATTCAACGGAACCGTGAAGGTCATCCTTGAGACCTGCCTTCTCACCAAGGAAGAGATCGTCGAGGCCTGCAAGCTCTCCGTTGAGGGCGGCGCTCAGTTTGTAAAAACTTCCACCGGATTTTCCACAGGCGGAGCCACAGCTGAGGACGTGGCCATCATGCGCGAGACCGTAGGAGACAGTGCTCAGGTCAAAGCCTCCGGCGGCATCAGGGATCTCAAGACCTGCCTTGCTATGATCGAAGCAGGCGCAGACAGGATCGGCGCTTCCGCATCAGTGAAGATCATGGAGGACTACGCAAATGAGCACTAAGACAAGATATCTGCTTCAGGGCCTTTTCTTCTTCCTGTTGGCAGCCTTCTGTATATACGCCCGTCTCACGGGCCAGGCCACCTGGATCAAAAACTTCACCCTGGTGGGCACAGTGCTGTCAGCCATAATCGGCATAATCTACATCAAGAATGGCTTAACTAAATAGCATGCAGGCGCCGGGCTGGGCCCGGCGTTTTTTGTTTACGGCTTGAAAACACTTTTTCTCTCTCAGGCCGTATCACCCCTCACCCTACGCAAAAACGGCGCCCCTCCGGGCGCCGTTTTCAATATTTCATTTATCAGTCGTAGAGATAGGTCTTCCTGGGGTCTTCCAGGGCATCCGCGTCGAAGTGCATCTCCAGATCCCAATCCTTGACCTCGGTGTGGAGGTACTTGTGGGACAGCTCTGAGAGGGGCTCCCCGAGGAATTCTTTGTAGAGCTCGATGACTGTGGGATTCTCGTGGGAGAATCTGATGTCATTTACGTCATCCAGTGAGTACAGGATGCCGGCTCTCTCTGTGGCCTTTTCTTCTCCGTCTCTGAAGGGCTGTCCGCCGCCGCCTACGCAGCCGCCGGGGCAGGCCATGACTTCAACGAAGTCATAGTGCTCTTTGCCGGACCTGATGGCTTTCACCAGTTCGCGGACGTTTCCAAGACCTGAAACGATGGCTATATTCAGTTCCTGCCCTGCCAGATTGAAGGTTGCTTCTCTCCAGCCTCCTGAGCCTCTCACCTGGGAGAATGCGTCGGGATCGGGGTTGGAACCTGTTGCCAGATAGTAAGCGCTTCTCAAAGCTGCTTCCATTACGCCGCCGGTGGATCCGAAGATAACGCCTGCTCCGGAGCCTTCGCCGAAGACCTTGTCGAAGGGCATGTCTTCAAGCTCGTCGGGCTCGATTCCGTCGGAACGGATGATGCGGTCGATCTCTCTGGTGGTCAGTACCAGGTCTACGTCGGTGCCGTGGCCGGAGTCCTGCTCCTCTACGAGGGTCCTCTCATACTTTTTGCAGGTGCAGGGCATGACGGATACGGAGTAGATCTTGTCCGGGTCGATGCCCAGGCGCTTGGCCATGTATGTCTTGGCCATGGTTCCGAACATCTGCTGGGGTGACTTAGCTGTTGAAAGGTTGGGAAGAAGGTCAGGTGCCTGTGTCTTGGCATATCTTACCCATGCCGGGCAGCATGATGTGAACATCGGCCACTGATACTTGTCCCTGTTATTTAATCTGTGAAGGAATTCGGATCCTTCCTCCATGATGGTCAAGTCTGCACTGAGGGTGGTGTCGAACACGTAGTCGACGCCGATCCTCTTCAGCGCGCATACCAGCTTGCCGAGAGTAGCTTCCTTGACGCTCAGGCCGATCTGCTCGCCCCATGCTGTTCTTACGGCAGGCGCGATCTGAAGAAGCACGATCTTCTCCGGATCTGCGATGGCTCTCTGAAGTCTCAGACGGTCATCGCATTCTCTCAGTGCTCCGACCGGGCAGTGAGTTACGCACTGACCGCAAAGGGTGCAGTCGCTCATGTCGATCCTCTTGTTATCCTTGACACCGATGGTGGTCCTGTAGCCTGTTCCCAGGATGGTCCATACTCCCATGTTCTGGATCTTGTCGCAGATCTGGACGCATCTCATGCACTTGATGCACTTGGAAGCATCGCGGACGATGGGAAGTTCTCTTGACCAGTTCATCTTTTCAGCAGTGTTGCTGTAATCCGGGATCAAAAGACCCAGGTCGTTAGCCAGTGTCTGCAGAGTGCAGTTGCCGGATTTCAGGCAGTACGGGCAGTTTGCTTTGTGGTCTGAAAGGATCAGCTCTACGTTGATCCTTCTTGCCCAGCGTACTCTGGGGCTGTTGGTCCTGATGACCATGCCCTCCACCACCTGTGTGTTGCAGGCTGTGGCCAGCTTGTCTATTCCCTCTACCTCTACCACGCATACGCGGCAGGCTCCGATATCGTTTACGCCTTCCAGGTAGCAGAGATGGGGTATCTTGATGCCGACTTCATCGGCAGCTTTCATTATGGTAGTGCCTTCAGGCACAGCGATCTTCTGACCGTCTATAGTAAGGTTTACCATTGTTCGTCCCTCCCTCCTCTGAAGGCGCCGTAACCGTGATAGTCGCAGCGCAGGCATCTGGAGCATTCCTGCATGGCTTCTTCGAAGCTCTTGGGTTCTTCAACCTCGTCGAAGTCCTTGTCACGCTCTCTTGCGAATCTTTCTTTAAGTTCAACTCTTCCTGTAGGAATGTCGTCCTTGTGGTCCGGAAGGGGTATTTCGATATCAACGGACATCTTGTGATCGTATCCAAGATATTCGTCGATATTGGCAGCTGCTACCTTACCTGCAGCGATGGCGTTTATTACCGTGGAAGGTCCTGTCACGCAGTCTCCACCGGCAAATACGCCTTCAAGCTCCTGGATCATTGTATTCTCGCCGGCCTGAATGTTTCCTCTGGATACGGGTACACCGAATTCCTGGAAGACCTGGGAGTCTGTGGCCTGTCCTACTGCGGAGATGATGATGTCGCAGGGGATCCTGACCTCAGGCTTGTCCGCTCTTAAGGGTGCAGGTCTTCCGGACTTGTCCATGGGACCTACCATCTGAGGCTGAGCGATGAGAGCCTTTACGTAACCTTCCTTGTCCGTCTCGATCCTGGCGGGGGCCAGCATCTGGACCAGCTCGCAGCCCTCGGCGATGGCTCCTGCCACCTCTGCCGGAAGGGCTGTCATATCCTGCTGTCTCCTTCTGTAGACGATGGTCACCTCGGATGCGCCAAGTCTCTTGGATGTTCTTGCCACGTCCATGGCCACGTTTCCTCCGCCGATGATTGCAACGGACTTGCCCTTGAAGTCGGGAAGCTTGTTGTCGCCGATGCCTCTCAGCATCTCAACTGCGGGTACCACGCCCTTGGACATCTCTCCTTCGATGCCCAGCATCTTGGCGCCGTGGGAACCGATGGCGATGTATACTGCATCGTATTCCTCCTTGATCTTCTCCATGAAGTCGGTGGAACTGATGTCGCAATTCGTCTCAACTTCCACTCCTGCGGACAGGATGGCGTTGATATCCCAGTCCAGTCTGGTCCTGGGAAGTCTGTAGTTTGGGATACCGTATCTCAGCATGCCGCCCAGCTGCTCTCTCTTCTCGAAGATCTTGGGCTTGTGACCCATGACTGCCAGATAGTATGCAGCGGTAAGACCTGAGGGGCCTCCTCCAATGATGGCCACCTTCTTGCCTGTATCGTCCATCTTCTCGTGGATGGGAACGTTCTCAGAGCAGTTGTCAGCAGCGAATCTCTTGATTCCTCTGATGTTGATGGGTGCATCGATAAGATTTCTCCTGCACCTCATCTCGCAGGGATGCTCGCAGATGAGAGCGCAAACCGTGGGGAACGGATTGTCCTTACGGATGAGCTTGATGGCATCGTCATATCTCTGATGCTTGACGAGAGCCACGTAACCCGGAATGTCCACGTTGGCCGGGCATGTCCTCATGCAGGGCACGGACTGAGACGCTTCTCTGACTCTGGGGCTGCATGTATTATACTTGATATGATATTCGTAATCTTCTCTGAACTCTTTCAGGCCTCTGAGAACCATCTTGGCGGCCTCAGAACCGATGGCGCAGTCAGCGGTATCGGCAATGGTCTTAGCAGTTCTCTCCAAAATTGCCAGATCGTAGATGTCGCTCTGTACATCAAGATCCAGTATGCGTCCGATCATAAGCTGCAGCTGGCCTAAGCCTACTCTGCAGGGAACGCATTTTCCACAGGACTGGGAGTGTGCCAGCATCAAAAATGATGCGGTAAGATCTACCGGGCACTGACCCACGGGACTGGCAACGATCCTTCTCTCCAGATCACCGTAGATCCCGGAGACAGTCTTCTGTACCTCGTCCTGGGACCTCAAAAAAAGTCTGTCCAATTGTCATTTCTCCTTTCACAGCTTTAATGCAGTTTGACAAAATTCAGCCAATTAATTAAACCATATTTTTGCTCTGTTTTCAATGCATCAGAGCCCCCAAAAATGCTTATTTTTTGTACAAAATTCAGTACTTGAAAGATTTTGCGTTTGACCGACGATTTTCGGTGTATAATACGTGAGGTCGGGTCCAAAAAATCCGGCAAATATTAATCATAAGGGGAACAAACAAAATGAAATCCAGAAAGTTTATCACACTCATCACCCTGCTTCTGATCCTTTCCATGGTCCTCGTTACCGGATGCGGAGGCCAGGGCGAGTCAGCAGAACCCGAAGAGACCTATACCATTTCTGAACCCATCAACGTGGCAGTCATGAACGGCCCCACAGGCATGGGCATGGTGGATCTTTTGAACGATCCCAACTATAACATCGAGATCTTCCAGGCGCCCACCGACGCCCTTCCCAAACTGATCTCCGGAGAAGTGGACGTGGCCTGCCTGCCCTCCAACCTGGCGGCTGTCCTCTATCAGAAGACCGAAGGCAAGGTGGTCTGCGTAAGCCCCATGGTAATGGGCGTGCTGTCCATCCTCGGAAACGGCGTTGAAGTAACAGACGTTCAGGACCTCAAGGGCCTTACCATCGTATCCGCCGGCCAGGGCGGAACTCCCGAGTATGCCCTTCAGGCTGTACTTGAAGCAAACGGCCTCACCCTCGGCGAGGACGTACAGGTGACCTGGCTTGCAAATCATGCTGACGTTAACGCTCAGCTCCTCACCACCCCCGGCACAGTTGCCATGGTTCCGGAGCCCTTCGCTTCAGTGGCTCAGGCCAAGGGCGGCGACGCTGTCAACAAGCTTTTCGACATGAACAGCCTTTGGAACGAAGCAGTGGGTCAGGACTTTCCCATGGGAGTTCTGGTGGCGAGACGCGAATTCGTAGAGAGCAAACCCGATGATCTCAAGGCCATGCTCCAGGATCTCAAGGCTTCCATCGATGACGTCAACACCGCATCCGATGAGGTGGCGCAAAAGATCGTAGACGCAGGCTTCCTCGGAGAAGCAGCCATCGCAAAAGCTGCCATCCCCAACTGCAGCCTCTGCCTCTATGCTGAGTCCGAAGGCGACTACAGCTTCGCAAAAGGTGCTGAGATCATGAAGGCCTTCAACGAGACCATGTTCGGAGTGAACCCCGCATCAGTAGGAGGAGCCCTTCCGGCAGACGACCTCTACTACACAGGCGAATAAAAATTATCCGCATTTATGCGATCCAAAGAAGAGTCGGCCAAAGCCGACTCTTCTTTTATACATAAGCCAATCAATCCTCAAGAATCAGCAGCCTGCATACCCTGAGGAGGTTTCCGCAGCGCCGGTACTTACCGACCGCCAAGCAATAATGATCCGGCTGCCGCAGGCAGCATAGGTGTAAAAAAACAGCCGCAGAAACAGATTTATTTGTTTCTGCGGCTGATTTTTTATGCCTATATGGTTGTGAAACGACCCGGATCATTACCCGGCGCAGGCGGTCGGTTAGCACCGCTGCGCGAGGACTGAGCGAGAGCGGCCTCCTCAGAGTATGCAGACTGCTATTCTCTCTCTTCTATCCCGGCCAGGATCTTTTCCTTGGGCCTGCGCTTCGGATCTATGGAGAACTCCACCCTGTTCACTATCCTAACAAGAACAGCTTCCATGACGAAGTACATGATGGCAACTGCGATCAGTGCGAAGAAAGGATCGTAGGTCCTGCTCCTCACCAGGTCGCCCATCTTAGTCAGATCCATTACAGCGATGTAGCCCACGACAGATGTTTCCTTGATGAGCGAAACAACATTCGACTTATAGATCGGCAGGAAGTGCCTTGCAGCCTGAGGCAGCAGGATCTTGAAGAAGCTCTGGGTGTCGCTGTAGCCCAGGGCCCTGGAGGCCTCAGTCTGGCCGATGGGAATGGCTCCCATGCCCACCTTAAGGTTGTTGTAGACTCCGCATCCGAAGATCAGAGAGAAGCCCAGGATGGATATTATGGTCCCGCTCAAGTGCGAGTTTCCGAATACTATGAACGACAGTATCATCAGGAATACTACCGTAGGAATACCTTCGATGAACCAGTCCACCGCCCCAGTCAGAGCATTTGCCACCTTGTTTCCGTGGCGGCAGGCCATGTATGCGGCGAATCCAAGAAGAGTCCCCAGGATAACCGATGCCACTGTGATGGCCAGGGTGCGCAGCAAACCTTCAGCGAAAAGCTTCCAGCGGTCCTCCTTTATGAAGGTCTTGTTGAAGCTGTTGGAAAGCTTTTCGAAAAATCCCAGGTTTCTGGTGTCTTCACCCTCCAGAACGAAGATGATGTCGCAGACGTAATATGGGTCGCTGAGAACGGAGTTCTCCGCCCTCTCCTCGTCTACCACTATGTTCATTCCGAAGTCATACTTTCCGGAGATGCAGCCCGGGGCAATGGAGTCGAACTCCATGGATTTGAAGTCCCATTGATACCCGTAAGCTGCACAGAAGTTCATCATGAACTCCACGTCATATCCGGAGAACTGGCCGTTGCTCTCAAAGGAGAAGGGTTCGTACCCGCCTTCGATGGCAATGATCACGGATCCGTTCTCTCCGGTGGTCTCAGGGATGTTCTCGATCTTGCAGGTGTTGGGGTCCCAGTTCTTTACCCAGTAGTCGTAAAGGTTATCCAGCCAACCGGACTCTTTGCGCTCTGCTATGAACTCCTGGATCTGTGAGAACAAAAGATCCTGCCTGTCATTGTTTCCGACGATCACTGCGAACTCACACTGCCCTACGGCTTCCTCCAGCCTGATAAGCTCTGGATGCTCGTAGCGCTGGGCATAGTAGCCCACCTCCTCGATGAGGTAAGCGTCTATCTTGTTGTTCTCAAGGGCCGGGATCATGTCATTGGGAAGCTTGTAGTAAAGCCACTCCTCGCCTTCCAGCTCGTCCTTGATCAGATCCTCGTAGAGGACGCCGGTCTGGACTCCCAGTCTTTTGCCGTTTAATTCTTCGATGGTGGTGATGCCGTTTAAGGCAACATTGGGCTGTTCCTCTCCTTCAGCGTAGACCGCAGCGGGGGCGATCAGCCCCATCATGGCCGTGAACACCATGACGGTGATCAGGAGGATGGAAAGGGGTCTGAATTTTTTCATTATTTTTCATCCTCCCATCTGTATTCTATCAGGGTGTGGTTGTCGTACCACTTCTCTGAGTTCTCCAGGACTTCGTCCACCATAGTGGTGGTGGGCTCTTCAAGCATGGACATGAAGAGGGCGTTATCCGACGTTGAGGGATCGTAGTGAGTTCCCTTGTACTTGAATTCCAGAGAAAGCACGTCGCTCTTTTCGGAATAGTCTATGGACACGTAAATGTTCGGCTCCTCTTCATTCAGGAAAAGATTATTGACGCAGATCTCTTCCAGTGCGATCTGGACCTTGGATATACGCTCGTTCTCGATGAGAAGCTTCTCGGCGTAGGGCTGCAGCTCCTCGTACACGGTCTCGAAGTTGAACTCCCTGCTCTCTATCCTGTAGCTTAAGGTGCTCATCCTCTTCACGAAGCGTCTGGTCTTTTCCTTCTTGGGATTGTTGAAGATCTCCCTGGGAGTTCCCTCCTCATAGATGGTTCCCCCATCCATGAAGAAAACACGGTTCGCTATCTTCTTGGCGAAATCCATTTCGTGGGTAACGATCATCATGGTGCGCCCGGTCTTGGCGATCATCCTTATGATGGACTGTACTTCTCCGATCATGGAGGGGTCCAGAGCGCTGGTGGGCTCGTCAAAGAGGATGATCTCGGGATCCATGGCAAGGGTCCTGGCTATAGCAATACGCTGCTGCTGACCGCCGGAAAGCTCGTCCGGATAGTTCAGAGCCTTAGCGTAAAGTCCGACCTTGTCCAAAAGATCCATCCCTTTGTCGTAGGCCTCCTGGCGGCTTCTGCCGAGAAGGGTGATCTGTGGATTCATGATGTTTTCTATCACCGTAAGGTGGCCGAAAAGGTTGAAGGACTGAAACACCATACCCATTTTTTTGCGCACCTGATTGATGTCGCACTTGGGGTCGGTGATGTCCTCACCATCCACTAGGATCTGGCCGGAGGTGGGAGTCTCCAGCAGATTGATGCACCTGAGAAAAGTGGACTTTCCGGTGCCTGACGGTCCGATGACCGCGATGATGTCACCATCGTTGATGGTGACCGACAGATCTTTCAGGGGCGTTACCCCCTCGTACTCTTTGGTAAGATTCCTGATCTCGATCATAAGCTATACCTTTCCCTCTACCACAAAAGCCGTCTGCCGCAGTGCGGCGTCTATAATCTGATCTCTCTGTCGAAGAGCCTTTCGGCAAGGTCTTCGTCATGAGTGATAAGTATCACTGTCCTGAAGAGGAAGCTGCCCTCTTCATCTCCCGAAGGATCGCGTTTGAGCTCTCCGTGGAGCCTGTCTATAAGTCTGTCCTTGGTGTCCTGATCCAGTCCCCTGAAGGGCTCGTCCAGGATCAGAACGTTTCCGCCGTAGAGCAGGGTCCTTCCAAGTGCCACCCTGTGGGCCATGCCTCCCGAAAGCTCATCGGGCATCATGGAAAGCGCGTCCCTAATCTCCAGCTTCTCCGCCATTTCCAAAAGATCTTCCATGGGATTCTCATGGAGGTTGGATCCCACGGATGCAAGGAGCATATTGTCCCTTACATTCAGCCAGGGAAGGAGCCTGTCCTCCTGGAAAAGATAAGCCGCCCTCACCTTCTCCGTTCCATATGTTATCTCCCCTGAATCGGGCTGTTCCAGCCCCTCTATCATGTCCGCCAGAGTGGTCTTGCCTCTGCCTGATGGAGCCAACACCGCGGTCACACCCGGTCCGAAGGATGCGTTGAAGCCCTTGAACACCGGTATGCTCTCGCCGTCGGAATTGATATATGTCTTGTATATATCCTTCAGTTCTATGAGACAGACCCCGTAGTCCATGCTGCTCTCTCTCGGAGATGTCTCCACCGCCCTTTCAAGAGCCCTGGATATCCTTCCGGTCCTGAGATCTGTCAGCTTGTCCACCGCCTTCTCCAGAAGAAGGCTCATCACTATCAGCACTATCATGTAGGCGAAAAGATCCGCCGTATTCAGATAGTACTTGGAGTTCAGCATCTCGTAGCCGATGGAGTGCGAAGGTATGGCCAGCACTTCTGAGGCCACCACTACCTTCCAGCTCATGGCGGTGATCAGGCTCATGGATGTTTTGATCCCCGAATTCATGGCAGGGATCACGATGAACCTCATCATCTTGGATCTGGGAAGCCCCAGGGTCCAGCCCAGTTCCAGCTGCTTCCGATCAAGGGCCTTGATCCCGTTGTATATATTCGTGTATACGATGGGGAAGCACATGAGGAAGCACACCACCACTGCCACCCAGTCGGACTTTACCACCAGGATCACGTAGATGATTATGGCCATGACCGGGATGCTCTTAAAGAAGTTCACCGGGATCCGGAGGAACTCCTTCACGATCTCATTTCTTGAGGCAAGAGACGCGAACATGACCCCCAGGCCGAAGGAAAAAACTATGCCCAGGATCACCCTGATTCCTGTCCACAGCACGTCCAGCCAGAAATCTCCGGTGACCAGCAGGTTCACAAGAGCCCTCACTGTGGCGCCGGGGCTTGGCAGGATGAACTCGCTTCCCAAAAAATGCGCAGCCAGCATCCATATCACTATCCACAGGACTGCCATGATCCATCCTTGTATTTTTTTATCTCTGAATGATCTCATATCTTCTCCGGCTCAGATACCATCTCCACGAAATCTTCGAAATCTCCCGGGAATTCAGATCTGACATACTCGTATACCACGGGCATGCTGAAATTGTATCTCGACACCATGAAGATATCCTCGTCCTCTACGAAGGACTTGAGGAGGTCTTCCTCCATGGCGTGAAGGTTTTCTCTCTTGAAGGACGACAGGATCAGCTCCCCGAAATCGGTGATGAAATATGTGCCGAAAACATCGTCGTAGATCCTGTAGACCTGTTCTTTCACGTGGTCATTGTTCTGGTTGAACACCAGGAAGAGCCTGCCTGTGGCGTATGGCGTTTCCTGGGCTCTTTTGAGGAAAGCTACTCTCTCCTTGGAAAGTTCCATTGGATCTGTATCCAGGTCCAGCAGGGACACGTATTCGTCCCTCCTTGTCATGAAGTTGACCTCTGTGTCCGTGATCTCGTCCAGGGATATCATCCTGAATGACCTGACCTTAAGGTCCTCCACCTCCACCTCGGACTCCATATGAAAAGATTCTCTTTCGTTTTCGATCAGGGACTTCACCAGATAGAACTTCCCTGTGGTAAAAGATCCCTTGCCCGGCCTGTCTCTCATCTCCGATGAATCAAGTTCCGAGCTGTTCATCACAAGGGTTGAGGCTCCGAATCCCCTGAAGTCTCTGAGATCCACGAAGTCAGAGGTAAGGAATCTGGCTGCCGGAAGGTCCCCTCCCACGCATCTCATGATGAAATAGTTTATGAGCTGGAAGTCCCCTGTGATCTCCTCGCACTGCTTGCCCATGAGGGCGTCGGTCTCTAATGCAGTATCTATGAATTCTCCCTCCAGGATGTGGTCCACACGGCTTCCGGGAGGGTCCAGCACACCTGACCTTCTTGTGAGGAAAATATAGTCACGGATCAGGGTCCTGAGTTCCTTCTCTGAGATCTCTCGGAGCTCTCCTCCCAGGCCTCCCATGAGGCGGTCCTCAATGCTCTCCACCTGCCTAAGAGTATCTTCGGATTCGTCTCCTATGACTTCTTCGTAGGTATCGTAGCTCGGTTCCTCATAGTCCAGATAGAAGCACTGGTAGTACCTGGTGTCTCTTACGTTATCTTCTAATTCCCACCATACGGAAATCCCCACCACTCCCATGAGACGGGTGTTGGTGAGGCAGGCAGAAATGAATTTTTTGCGGGATGTGGAGGCGGACTCACTGAGGCCTCCGTCTAACACTTTGAACATAGCTAAAGTATAAAGGCAAAGTCAGTATTTTTCAACAAAAAAGCAGTCCCTGAAGGACTGCTCTTTCAAAAAATCATATGCTATTTTTGTTTATCGGTATACATGCTCCGATGATGCCCAGAACCAGTGCAGGAATCACCCAGTTGATGCCCATTCCGGCGAAGGCCGGGATCAGTGTGATCTTGACTCCGGCGGTCTCAATGATGCTGGCTGCCAGGGCTCCCACGAAGGCAAACCTTGTGGCCATGGCGGTCTTGTCAGACCTGGGGAGGAAGCCCATGATGATCAGCGTAAGGACCGGCGGATAGATTATTCCAAGGATCGGTGCTGCAAAGTTCAGTATGGATTCAACTCCCATGGTGGAGATGAAGCAGCTGAACAGACAGAATACTGTGACCAGCACTTCGTAGCTTCCCTTCTTCTTGATGAGGGATGCGAAGAATGTGGAAGCTGAGCTTATGAGGGCAATGGCTGTGGTCAGGCATGCCATGGCGATGACGATGGCGATGATGACCCTGCCGCCTCCGCCCAGGAGGCCGTGAACGATGTTGATCACCAGGTTCACTCTGGTTGTTCCCAGATCGTAGATGTCCGAAACTGTGGCTCCCAGGTATGTCAGTCCCAGGTAGACCAGGAACATTATTCCTCCCGCTATCAGTGCTGCAGCTGCAACCACCTTGCTTCTGGACTTCTCGTCGGTGTAGCCCTTCTGCATGGCGCTGGACACTATCACCAGTGTCAAGAGAAGCGACCCCATGGCGTCCATGGCCTGATATCCGGATTCCACTCCGTAGGACACGATATTGTCCACCTGAGGTTCCTCAGCGATCTCTCCCAGAGGAGAAACCAGACCCTTCACTATCAGGATCACCAGACCCACCAGAAGTATGGGGGTCAGGATCTTACCTACGATGTCCACCACCGCTGATTCCTTGATGCTCAGAAGGAACACTATTACAAAGAAGATCACTGCGAACCATGTGGGTCCGATATCTATGGGAGTGTCCTTGATACCCATCTCGTAAGTGGTGGCTGCCGTTCTCGGAACCGCAAACATGGGTCCCAGACAAAGTGTCAGCACGCTGAAGAACACCACTGCCACCACCTTGCCCAGAGGTTTGAGCAGCTCTTCTGCGGTGCTGCATTTGACCACCGCCAGGACTCCGACCATAGCGAGCCCTATATCCATGATGAAATACGAGGCGAAGGCAATCAACCACTGAGGTCCTGCCTGAAGACCAAGGTACGGCGGGAATATCACGTTTCCTGCTCCGAAGAACATGGAGAATAACGCGAAGCCGATGACCAATGTGTCTGTACGCTGTTTATTCTTCATCTGATTCACCTTCTTTTTTCAAAGTGATGGAGATCTTTCGGTTCTACTATTATTATATTCCACACTTTATTGTGATACAATAATAAAGAATTCCAAATTATTTGGGGTTCTGTTGTTTTTTTGCACAAAATATTTTGCGCTATGATGCCTGCTTACCATAGTAGACTATACCCCGGCGAAATGCCCTTGACAAAGCCCCGCCTTTGATATACTATGATTCAGGACATTTTAATACCTTATCCAGAGCGGCTGAGGGACTGGCCCTATGAAGCCCGGCAACCTGTGGAGACCCCGTAAGGTGCCAATTCCAGCGTGATCGTACGATCCGGAAGATGAGGAAGTCATCCGTAAACTATGCCTCTCTTTCGAGAGGCTTTTTTCATGGATGATGAATGCTCGAAATAAGGCAGTTAAGTAACCAATAGGAGGAAATAGAATGAAGAGATTATTTACATCAGAATCCGTCACAGAGGGGCATCCCGATAAGATCTGCGACCAGATCTCGGACGCCATCCTTGACGAGATACTGAAACAGGACCCCAACGGCAGAGTCGCCTGCGAGTCCACCACTACTACAGGATACGCCATGGTCATGGGCGAGATCACCACATCAGCCTACGTTGATATTCCCGGGATCGTCAGGAAAGTCATCCTTGACATAGGATACGACAGATCCGACTATGGTTTTGACGGAAACACCTGCGCAGTACTGTCCGCCATCGACGAGCAGTCACAAGATATCGCCATGGGAACCAACGATGAAGTCGGCGGAGCAGGAGACCAGGGCATCATGTTCGGATACGCCTGCGACGAGACACCTGAACTCATGCCAATGGCCATCTCCCTTGCCCACAAGCTGGCAAGAAGACTTACAGAAGTCAGAAAGAACGGAACTCTCAAGTATCTGAGACCTGATGGCAAGACCCAGGTCACAGTAGAGTATGATGGGGATCAGGTCAAGAGGATCGACACGGTTCTCATCTCCACCCAGCACGATCCGGATGTCACCATCGAACAGATCAAAAAAGACCTTATGGAACACGTTGTGAAGCCCATCATTCCTGCAGAGCTTCTGGACGCTGACACCAAGTACTATGTGAACCCCACCGGTCGTTTTGTCATCGGCGGACCTCACGGAGACTCCGGTCTTACAGGCAGGAAGATCATAGTTGACACCTACGGCGGATATGCACGCCACGGCGGCGGTGCTTTCTCAGGCAAGGACCCCACAAAGGTGGACCGTTCCGCAAGCTACGCCGCAAGATATGCAGCTAAGAACATCGTGGCCGCAGGACTTGCAAAGCAGTGCGAGATCCAGCTGGCCTACGCCATCGGTATCGCCGAGCCCGTATCCATTCTTGTAGATACCAAGGGTACAGGCGTCATCTCCGACGAGAAGCTGTCCGACCTTGTGAGAGAACACTTTGAACTCACACCCGGCGGCATCATCAGATCTCTGGATCTCAGGAGACCTATCTACCGCCAGACTGCTGCATACGGTCACTTCGGAAGGACGGATGTGGATCTTCCCTGGGAGAGGACCGATAAAGCTGAAGAACTCAAAAAGGCCGCCCTTTGACGGCCTTTTTTGCAAAAAATGTTTTTTTGCAATACATGGTTTTCGGGATTTATGTTAACTCTTGTTCTTTTTTTCTGAATTGTTTTCAACAATTCGAAAACGCCTATTATTCAATGGTTTTGAGAGTTATCAACAGGCGGCCCCAAAATCGTATACAATTTTGTTCACAAGCCTCTGTGGAAAACAATAAGTGGGTTCCGCCCTTGATATTCAAGGCTTAGCTGGTTTTTTCAGAATTGTCAATAGGAACTTATCCACAGATTTTGAGGGCATTTTGTTCTCGTTTTTTCGTAATATATGGTACACCCTTTTTTGTTGGAGGAACACATATGATCACCGATAGATTGTACAAAACAGACTCATATCTCAGGTCCTGCGAGACCCAGATCTTCAGGGTCGCCAACGTATCAGGCAGGAAGGCCGTCATTCTGAAAGAGTCGGTGCTCTTCCCGGAAGGCGGAGGTCAATCCTCCGACCGGGGCACCCTCACCCTTCTCTACGATGTGGGAAGCGCTGCGCCCAAAGACGGTCAGAAGTATCAGGTCCTTGAAGTATATGAGCACGACGGAGAGATCTATAATCTGCTTGACACTGCAGACGATATTCCCATCGGTTTCAGATGCAGGGTGGATCTTGACTGGCAAAGGCGATTCGACAACATGCAGCGTCACTCCGGTGAGCATCTGCTCACGGGGATCTTCCATCGGGAATATGGCCTGACCAACCGTGGCTTCCACATGGGTGATGACTATATGACCATCGACCTGGCTCTGGAAGGCTACGCAAAGGTGAACGAGCTCACATGGGATATGGTGAAGGAGGCTGAACTTCTGGCCAACGAGGCGATCTATCAGGACCTTCCCATAATAGTCAGGTACTTTGGTGATAACTATCGTGAAGCTTCTAAACAGCCTCAGAGAAAGCCTCTGTCCGTCAAGAAAGATATAACCCTGGTGGGCATAGGTTCCAACGATGAAGAATGGGGCTGCGTTGCCTGCTGCGGAACACACCTCAAGTCCTGCGCTCAGGTGGGACTCATCAAGTGCTTCAAGCTGGAGCCAAACAAAGGCATGTATCGCATCTACTTCGAAGCAGGGCGCAGGGCCTTCATGAGATATCAGGAGGAGCTGGAAGTGCTCCACACTCTGGGCCGCAAAATGTCTGCGGGCACAGAGGATATACTGGCCAAGTACGACGCTCAGACCGAGAAGAACAGAGAAAAATATACTCAGCTTTCTGACCTTAAGAAGGAGGTCTTTGCCCGTGAGATCGCGAGGATCACATCGGAATTAAGCGATGAAGCCGTGGCTGCGGGCTCCATCCCCGCATGGCACTATCACATTCTTTCACTGGACGATCTTTCCACCATGGCGAGGGATCTGAGTCCCCTGGTGAAGAAGCTGATCTTCCTGGTCCACGACCCCTCCCACACGGTGCTTCTGGTATCCGACGGCACCATCAAATGCGGCCAGCTGGTCAGGGACAATGCCGGGATATACAACGGAAAAGGCGGCGGATCCGACACCTTCGCCCGTGCCATCTTCCAGTCAAAGGACATGGCGGAGACCTTTATGGATCTCATCGAGAAGCATTTGAAATAACAACCGACGCACGCAAAAACTGCAGGGCGCGCCCTGCAGTTTTTTATTTCATTATATCAGTTCAGTATGTACACCCTGACAGTCCTAGCGCCCCAGAAGTAGCACTGCTGAAGTGATTCCATATAAAGGTCCACCATGTTGCCCTTCACGCCGGAACCTACGTCGTTGGCGTAGGCGTAGCCGTAGCCCTCGATGTAGAGTCTGGTTCCCAGGGGGATGACGCTCTTGTCCACAGCACATGTGCCGTAGGTGCAGCGTCCGCCGTAAGCTCCGATGGGATTGGCATAGCTTGACCAGTATGAAACTGCCTTGCAGGTGATGACTCTGGAATAGCTGAGGCCTGCCGGCACGCCGGACTGCAGCTTGTAGCCTACGCTGGTCACCTGGTCGACCGGTGCCTGCACCACTTCTTCAGATATGAGCTCCCTGGACTCTTCGACGCCGTCGATCAGGCGGGTCTTGTATGTTTTGCGGGAGATTCCGTTCTGGCCCTCAGTAGTGACTGCAACCTTTCCTATCTGGAAATCGTAATCATTGATGGTCTTGTATCCGAAGGCTACCTCGGCGTCCTCGGTGGCGGTGCCATAGGTCACTCTCTTGAGAACGATCTCATCTTCCATTTTAAGCTCATCTGTGAGGTCGAAGTTCAGTATGTCCTCTTCACCAAGCTCTTTGCCCAGGCCATCCAGCACGTCCTGTACAGTAAACGGAGGCTGTGCGCTGAATGTAAGGGTCTCACCGTCAGCAGTAAGATACACGTCAATGGGCTTCTCGATGGTTATGGTAGTGCCGTTTTTCAGGAATTCAGCCTGATTGTTGAGGACCACGTCTTCACTTGGGACGAAATCCACGTCCTCGGTCTCCAGAAAGTCCTGGATCTGTCTTGCCGTAGTATCGTAGGTTATGGTCCTCTGGCCCGGGTTATCATTTATTATAACGGTCACCTGTTTGTGGATATGTGTGAGCGCATAGCTTCCCGCGCACACTCCTGCAACCAACAAAATGGTAAGAAGGGCCTTGGCCGCCTTATGTGTTCCTACAAATATACCGGCCTTGGATACTTTGATCCTGCCGCTTAGACGGTCACAGCCGTCCAAAAGTTTTAATAATACTTTTTCTATGTTTCTTGTTTCGTCAGTCATAACAGGGACGAGTTTAACACAATGAAATCAAAAAGTCAAAAATTATGTTTACCCACGCAAAAACCCCGTGCTTTCGCACGGGGTCTGAAGTCATTTGACCGATAAGCTTAGTCCTCGTTGTAGGGCTTAAGCTCGGGATCCCAATGAAGTTCAGCCTCTGTAGCAGCCTGTACTTCTTCCTTGGTGAAATCAGGATGAAGTTCGGTTACCCAAAGTCCGTCTTCTCTTACTTCGATAACGCACATCTCAGTGATGATCTTGGTTACGCACTTTTCAGCGGTAAGAGGAAGTGTGCAGTGCTTCTTGATCTTAGGTGCACCCTTCTGAGTATGCATCATGGTGATGATTACGTTGGGGCATCCAACGCAAAGGTCCATGGCTCCGCCCATTCCTGCAACCTTCTTGCCGGGAATGATCCAGTTGGCAAGGTCTCCGTTCTCTGCAACTTCCATAGCGCCGAGAACTGTAGCCTTAACGTGACCGCCTCTTACCAGACCGAAGGACTCTGATGTGTCGAAATACTTAACTCTGGGAACTACTGTTACATACTGTCCGCCGGAGTTGATGATGTCAACGTCCAGATTGGACTCGTCTGCCATGGCGTCGATTCCTGCGAATCCATTCTCGGAGTGGCAGGTAACGATGATGTCCTCTGGGATGTAGTCAGCTACCATGGTAGGCATTCCGATTCCAAGATTGATGAAATCTCCATCTTCAAATTCTTTAGCGCATCTTCTTGCGATTCTCTCTTTTAAATCTGCCATGGTTTCTCTCCCTCCACGATAGTGTCTACTAATGTTCCGGATACTGCAAAGATATCAGGATCAATTGCTCCGATCTCAACTAATTTCTCAGGTGCGATGATGGTGTGATCAGCTGCACTTGCCATTACATAGTTGAAGTTCTTGGTTGCTTTTGCGCAATAGAAGTTGCCGAACTTGTCTGCAACGGAGGGTCTGCATAATGCATAGTCAGCGAAAAGCGGGAGCTCGAACAGATATTTCTTGCCCTGGATCTCAACTACCTTCTTCTCTCTTCCGAGTTCGTCAAGATTAGTTTCCATAGGAGTACCAAGTCCGGTGGGAGTAAGAACTCCGCCCAGTCCGTATGCGGCAGCTCTGATCTTCTCAGCCAGAGTTCCCTGGGGTACCAGTGTGTAAGTAAGTGTTCCCTCAGCAAACTGTTCGTTCAGTCTGGGGTTTACTCCGAGATGGGAGGCAATGATGTGGTCTACCATGTGGTGATCCAGAAGTTTGCCTACTCCACGGGAAGTAGCTCCGGGGAACGGGTTCGGCTGTCCTTCAGCAAGTCCGCCGTCATTGGCGATTACTGTCAGATGCTTGACTCCCTTTTCTACTAAAGCGTCCATAAGGATCTCGGGGGAACCTGTTGCAAGGAATCCGCCGACCATTATGGTCATTCCGTCCTGAATGCCGGCAACCGCTTCCTGCGCAGTTTTGATCTTGTTAATCATAGTTTCTTCACCTTCTTATAAAAAAGTAATAATTTATCATCAGCCTTTAAATCGTACACTTTTTGGGCCAATTAGTCAATATCTAATTGGCCCTCCGGTGCTTGACTCAAGCCATTTTTGACCGTACTTTTCAACTATCTGTCGGCTATGAGCGGCTTATCCTGCCATCCGCGCTTTACAACTTCCTGCATGATGTAGCTCATTACGTGCTCCGCATACTTTCCGGGGCCGAATCCTGCATCATATCCAAGCTCCTGAGCAAGCTCGTGGGAGATTCTGGGACCGCCGCAGGTAAGAATGATCTTGTCACGGAGACCTTCCGCCTCAACAAGCTCTACCATCTTGGTCAGGTTCATGATGTGGATGTCCTTCTGAGTTACTGTCTGGGAAACCAGGATAGCGTCTGCGTTGACTTCTTTAGCCTTAGCGATTAGCTCTTCGCAGGGAACCTGTGAACCCATGTTGTAGGGTACAACGTGCTTGAATCTCTCAAGACCGAAGTGTCCGTGGAAGCCCTTCATCTGGATGATAGCGTCGATACCTACAGTGTGTGCGTCAGACTCGATGGAGGCGCCAACAACTGTGATGTCACGGCCAACGTTCTCTTCGATCCACTCGCCGCACTCCACACGGTCCATAACGGTTCCTTCTACCTTGGGAACCTTGATGGCCGTATAGTCGATGGTCTGCTGAGCTGATCCGTATACTACGAAGAATGTGTATCCGGGAGCAAGTTCATGATAGTATGTTACGTTGGGTTCTTCGAATCCAAGTTTTTTGACGTACTGCTTAGCGCACTCTTCAGCCTCTTCACCGTAGGGAACAGGAAGTGTGAACGCCATCTCTACTTTACCGTCGTTTAACGTGTCGCCGTAAGGCTTTACCTTAGTAAGATCAGCCTGGGTCGTAGCTGTTTTATTCTCTGACATTGTCTGCACCTCCTCCTTACTTGTGATCCATGAACAGTTTGATGAACGGATTGAAGTAATTAGCGCCCTTGACGCATACTCCCTCAAGTCCGTGTCCGCCGTCGAAGGGACGCTTCACGCCGCCGAACTTACCCTGTTCGATGGTGGAGAAAAGTCCTTCTCTCTCAACGTCTGCCAGAAGAGCATCTGCCTTCTTGAGTACTTCCTGAGCACGGCTCTGAACGATTCCGCCCTCCTTGAAGGTGACCTCGTCTCCTATGTGCTTGCAGTTGTTGAAGATATATTTTGCGTTTTCGATGGACAGGTATCTGTCATGCATATGCGGTGTGTGAATAGCCTCTGTCAGCATTCCGAGAAGCTGAAGTGACTGTCCTGACCAGATGGCTACCAGGTTGAACAGAGCATCCTGGATGTGGCCTCTGAAGATGTTTCCTGTCATGAACTTTGTGGGAGGCATGTACTTCAGTCTGGCGTTGGGGAAGATTTCCCTTGCCATGATGGCCTGTGAAAGTTCAAGAAGGAATCCGTCCTCTGTGGCGGGATCCATTTCGAATGCGTGGCCGAGACCCATCTGGTTCTCGGGGATGTTTGCCAGGACCGCGAACTGCTCGTTGATGAACTGGGATGCAGTAACAGTATGGGCGGATTCGATGGCGTCGTCAGTTGTGAGGTAGTTGTCCTCTCCTGAGTTGAAGATGATGCCGCAGTAACCGATGATGACTCTGGACATGAACTGGTCTACCAGAGTTCTCTGCATGTTGATGTCTCTGAAGAGGATTCCGTAGATAGCGTCGTTGAGCATTACGTCAAGTCTTTCAAGAGCTCCCATTGCTGCGATCTCGGGCATGCACATTCCGGAGGAGTAGTTGCAGAGTCTGATGTATCTGCCTACTTCTTCGCTTACTTCGTCCAGTGCCTTTCTCATGATCCTGAAGTTCTCCTGTGTGGCGTAGGTTCCGCCGAAACCTTCAGTTGTGGGGCCGTAGGGAACGTAGTCCAGAAGTGACTGAGCTGTGGTTCTGATAACGGCGATGATGTCGGCTCCCTGACGGGCAGCAGCCTGTGCCTGCACAACGTCCTCGTAGATGTTTCCAGTAGCTACGATTACATAAAGGTACGGCTCCGGACCTTCTCCGATCCTCTTGAGGTATTCCTCACGTTTGGCTTTCTGCATGTCGATCCTGTCGAATGTAGCCTTGATGAAAGGCTTGAGGGCTTCTTCAGCCTCTTCCATTGTGCAGGTGGGAAGCTTGGTGATGTCAAGCTTGCCAGCGGACATCTCTTCAGCGATCTCCTGGGGAGTCTTGCCTGTCTGCACCACAGCGTTTCCAATGAGATAAGCCACGCCTGTGGGAAGAGCTCCGGCCTCTTTGATCTGATCGACCACCACGTTGGGAAGCGGGTTGTCAACATCATCGACCCCATCAACACCTAAAAGCCTGAGGATAGTTCTTTCCGTGGAGACTGTGGTGTGTCTGTCGATGAATTCCTGCATGTCATGGGCGATATGAGCGGCATGAGCACGAGCACTGTCAACAACCTTAGGGTCGAGATTTAATTTGCTTTTCATCCTTTTTCTCCTTATTCAATGTATTTCTTCGCTCCCTCTATTATCTCAGAGCTTATCCCCAGCATCTTAGCAATATTGAGAGCATCCTTAGGAACCTGTTTGTTTTCATCTACTCTGCGCAGACGGTAGTCCATGTATTTCGATATTATATTTATCCTGTCACGCCTCTTTGCGTACCTGAGTTCGCGGTCCAGACGTCCGAAGTCGCAGTCCGCAAGGCCTACCACCTGCAGATTCACCACGTCATCTGTCTCGGTCACGGTCTCAAAGTGAGTCGTGAACAGGGTAATATACGGTTTGTTCTTGAGATAGTCCACCAGAGACTTGGAAAGGGCCAGTCCCTCCACCGGGTTGGTGCCGGAGGCTATCTCGTCTATGAGTATCACGGAGCGTTCCAGACTGTTTTCCAGGATCTCCTTCAGTTCCTCCATTTCGGAGCCGAAGCTTGAAAGTCCTCTCTCCACGGACTGGGAGTCTCCGATGAGGATCTGCATGTAGTTGGAAAGTCCCACCACTGCCCTCTTGGCCGGAACAAAAAATCCGTACTGGGCCAGCATCGGAACCTGCCCCGCAAGCTTAAGGGAGATGGTCTTGCCTCCCATGTTGGCTCCTGTTATGCAGGTCACTCCGTCTTTAAGAGATATGGATATGGGGCAATACTCCAGCCCCTTGGCCTTCAGGATATCCTCCACCTGAAGGTTTCGTCCCTCTTCGAATTCCACCACATGCTCATCCACTATCTCAGGCTTGGTGCAGGCATGCTTTATGGCGAACTTAGCTTTGGAAAGGGCGAAGTCCAGTCTGCCCATTGTCTCGCAGTTGTAGATCACATCGGCGCTGTGACGCGCGATCTTCACCGTGAGATCCTCGCAGATCCGGTTCTCCTCTTCTTCTATGCGAAGCACCGTATCTTCGATCTTTTGCTGAAGGGCGAACACCTCATCGTTGGGCTTCAGCACAAAGGTGGCGGACATGTAGTCCTGATCCGTCATCTCCAATGACTCTATCTTACTTATTATATCAAATTTCGGATGAGATTTCGATACCACGATATCGAATTTTGGAGTAAGCATTATGCCGTACTCTCTGTTTATCTCTTCCCTCTTCTCCTTCTGGACCTTGCGGATGGAAAGTTCGATGGCTCTCTTCTCCTGCCTGAGCTCGCCCAGCCTGGGACTGAACTCATCGTAGATGTAGAAGGTGTTGATCCTGTCCTTCCTGGGATCCAGCGCATCCAGAAGTTCTGTGATATCCCTCAAATGATACTCCTCGGGTATCACATTGCCGCCCACCTTTTCGTCAGGTGCGGACTCCCCGGGTTCACAGCAGTGGTGGTCCGTGTGTTTGAAGTCCGTCTGTTCCGTGGACTGAAGGAGCTTCATGTACTTCTCCATGAGGAGCAGCAGAGTCTTGACCTCGTAGATCTCCAGCACCGTGAGCACAGACTGTCCTGCCCGTTCCATGGTTCTGGACACGTCCTTTACTTCCATGAAGACCTCGCTAAGTATCTCGATGGTCCTCTTGTTTTCTTTTATGTAATCAATGAGCTTGCCTACTCTGTCAAGCTCCGCCCTTAGCTCATCCTCTTCACCGGGATAGTAGGGTTTAAGAGCCTTCAGTTCCTTCTTTCCGAAGGGTGTCTCTATGATCAGATTCTGAAGCACGTGATCCAGACCGGTCTCGCGGCGAGTCTTCACATTGGCAAGTCTTCTGTTTTTTCCCATTCTCATGGCAGGTCCTACCTTCTCACGTCTATGACCGGGATGTCAGTCAGCGCTTCCTTCATCTCGGAGATCAAAAGATCCGAGTCGAAGGAGTATCCCTTGGGCGACCAGGGGTTCACCGTAATGGCCGCGATCTCTATGTTCTTGAGTACCTTGATCTTCAGGCCCTTCTTTCTGAGCCTTCCCCAGTCGATCTTGGAAATAAAGATCCGGGTGGGATCCTTAAGGATGAATTCCACCTGCTTAAGATTCTTGAGACTTATGTCCGCCACCACTGAATTTGTCATGGCGCCCGGTATGAATATGTATCTCGTATCCTCCTTGATGGCATCATTGATCTCACCGGATGCTCCAAGGCCTGTGATCAGGTCCAGCACCGTGGGTCTGCCCTCGCTGTCGAATACTGTAATATGCTCGTAATTATCTTTTTGGAGGAACTCTGATATTGCGCTGTTCTCCCTGAA
The DNA here is from genome assembly GCA_900315895.1 of uncultured Eubacteriales bacterium. GTDB lineage: Bacteria > Bacillota > Clostridia > Peptostreptococcales > Anaerovoracaceae > RUG754. The sequence continues at coordinate 109,618 of ONAY01000001.1, read as the reverse complement.
TTCCGGAAGCTCATAGAGTTCCACTATGTGCGCGGTCTCCTCCACCACGTTCTTTAAGGATCTGGAAAGGACCGCTCCCGTGGAAAGGATGATGGCATCCGATGTCTCCGGATTGGCCACGGACTTGCGGTCTATGGCGCCGTCGATCAGCACCAGATCCACTCCGTATCTGAACATGTCCCTGCAGAGCTTCTTGGTCTCTGCTGCAATTACAGGGCCTGCCACCTGGACGTATCCCGCATCCTCTACTCTGCAGATCAAAAGCTCTCCGATAGCTGTGGAGTACTTCGTCCTCTCCAGTATCTCCAGCCCTGCATCCGCCAGTTCATAGAGTTGGGATGGCACCGTCACCAGGCTTCCCTGGTCCAGATATACTCTGGGTTTCTCCGTGCCGGTGACCAGGTCCTGGGTCTCTCCGTCACGGCCTGTGGATGTCACGCCGAGGGTAACGCCCTCATCCATGGCTTCCTCTATCAAAAAATTCAAAGCCGTAGTCTTCCCGGCATTCTTTGCCATTCCGACTATGGATAATGTTTTGTATTTCTGTGAAAGATCTCTGAGAAGTCCCACTTAAAAAATTTCCTTTATTTACTGACTATAGGGAGACCCCTTGACGGAGTCCCCCTATGATGATTTTTTCTTTCAGACTGAGATTAATGCTTGTTTCTCTCGTGTCTTGCAAGGTGAGCCGGTTCGATGGTCTTGATCTCGGGACCTTCGCCGAGAGCGGAAACGCCCTCGTACTTGTAGGTCTTCTTACCTGTGCAGTAGTCGCACTGGCAGGGAAGATCCGGAAGATCAGGCTCAGTGTAGGTAGTAATGATACCCTCATAGTTTCTCAGGATCACCTTATGCGGTGTCTCTGAGATGACGTACTGAGGCATTACAGGTGTCTTTCCGCCGCCGCCGGGAGCGTCTACTACGAAGGTAGGTACGCAGTATCCGGATGTGTGGCCACGGAGTCCCTCGATGATCTCGATGCCCTTGGATACGGAGGTTCTGAAGTGCTCGATACCCATTGACAGATCGCAGATGTAGATGTAGTAGGGACGTACTCTGTTCTTGACCAGGATCTGGACAAGTTCTCTCATGATGTGCTTGCAGTCGTTGACTCCACGGAGAAGTACGGACTGGTTGCCCAGAGGAATACCTGCATCAGCCAGCATAGCGCAAGCCTTTGCGGATTCCGGTGTCATTTCCTTCGGGTGGTTGAAGTGAGTGTTGAGCCAGATCGGGTGATACTTCTTCAGCATAGCGCAGAGTTCCGGAGTGATTCTCTGGGGAAGCACTACAGGAGTTCTGGAGCCCAGTCTTACGATCTCAACATGGTCGATCTTCCTGAGTTCGGAGATGATGTACTCGAGAGTCTCATCTTCTACGAGAAGAGCATCGCCGCCGGAAAGAAGGACGTCACGGACCTGAGGAGTGCGCCTGATGTAATCGATGCAAGCGTCGATGTCTTCTCTGGATCTTGCGCCGTCTGTTTCACCGGCAAGTCTTCTTCTTGTGCAGTGTCTGCAGTACATGGAGCACTGGTCTGTGATCAGGAACAGTACTCTGTCAGGATATCTGTGAGTAAGTCCGGGAGCCGGGGAGTCTGCATCCTCGTGAAGCGGATCCAGGTCGTCAGCCGGTGATCTGTGCATTTCTGCGAGTGTGGGAACTGCCTGCATTCTTACAGGATCTCTCGGATCATCAGGATCCATGAGGGAAGCATAGTAAGGAGTGATGCCTACGCGGAAGCCGCCCATGACCTTCTCGATATCAGCCTTTTCCTGCTCGGTAAGGTTAACTACCTGAGCGATCTCTTCGACTGTTGAAAGTCTGTGCTCGACCTGCCAATGCCAGTCGTTCCACTGTTCATCTGTAACATTCGCAAAAAGCGGAATGTCTTTCCAATTTCTGATGGCCATTTTTTTCTCCTTAAAAAATCTTAATTAGAATCGGGATCAGCCGGGGCTTGCCCGGCGTGATCCCCAATGCTTGATCGTTTCAGCAATTAAGCGTACATTTCCTCGAAGAGCTTTCTGATGCCTTCGTGCTCTCTGAGAACCTGAATGGTAACGTCAGCGTGGTTCTTTGTGTAGCCGTTTCCGATGATCATGTTGACGTCTTTGCCTACGCCCTCAGCTCCAAGAGCAGCCTTTGTGAAGGATGTTGCCATGGAGAAGAAGTAAACTGTTCCATCGTCCTTGCAGGAAAGGATGGAGCCCATCTCTGTGTTCTCGATGGATACGCAGTTGATAACAACGTCGAAGAGCTCGCCATTGGTGAGTTCCATAGCCTTGTTGTACATTCCAACAGCGTCTGTAGCGTCCATGTGGAAATATTCGTGAGCCAGGTCAAGAGATCTTGCTCTGTCCTCGGACTTCTGGGAACCTGCTGCGCAGACTACCAGTCCATCCGGGCCAACTCTCTTCTTAGCTTCATAGAGGCAAAGAAGTCCGGACTTTCCGCCGCCGCCGATGACCAGAACCTTCTGGTTAAGCTGGCAAAGCTTAGCTGCCTGTGCGGGAGCACCTGCTACGTCAAGAGCGGAAAGAGCTGTCTTTTCGGGCATATCCTCAGGAATCTTTCCATAGATTCCGGACTGGAACAGGATGGCCTTTCCTTCGATGTCAACCTGGTCGATAGCCGGTCTCATAGCAATGATCTTGTCGATTCTAAGGGGTGTAAGTGAAAGAGAAACCAGTGTAGCGATCTTGTCGCCGACCTTAAGGTCTCCCTTGTAAGCGGGTCCAATTTCCTCAACTGTTCCAAGAAGCATTCCACCGGAACCTGTCCAGGGGTTCTTGTGCTTACCGGCATTGGCAACGATCTCCATCATCTTAGCGCCGATAGCATCCATTTCTTCCTGAGTCTCAACCTCAGCAGGCTTCTTGTTAAGAACTCTCTTTACGATCTCTGTGAAAGAAGCAGAGTCAATGTTCAGTGTCTTAACGTCGATAAGAACTTCGTTGTCCCAGATCTCCATATCGTTGTCGATCTTGTCTGCGGGCTGCGGTAATACTCCCTTGGGGGAGATGACTCTGTGTGTGCCGTACGGGCTTCCACCTGTTTTCATTTTGGTTTCCTCCTAAATATTAAAAAATATAATTGATGTCTGGTTCATAAGGACCATACCTTTATACGTTATTCTAATTTGCAAATTGTATGCCAACGCCCCCTGATCCCTGCGCAAAACACTCCAGCCCCATTTTTCAAGGCTTCCGGCGATTCGCTTTTGAATACGGATTTTTTGCAAGAAAAAATGTGAACCGATAACGGTTCACATTCCGTATTTCTTCTTTTTTCGCATGAACTGGGACTGGGATACTCCCATGGCCTTGGCGGCTTTTCGGGTGGATCCGTACTTTTCAAGAGCGTACCTGACCAGGCCCTTCTCGTATTCGTTCACCGCCTCTTCAAGGCTTATCTCGCCGTCCCGGCCCGGAATATCTCCCAAGGCCACGCTCTCGGAATTCTCGCTCCTCATCTCCTGGGTGACATCGGCCAAGGTGATCTCGCGGCCACCTGAAGAAATGATCAGTCTCTGGATCACGTTCTCCAGCTCTCTGATATTTCCTTCCCAGGGCTGCTCCATTAGGAAATCCATGGCCCAGGGGCTTATGGACATATGCTTGCCGAACTTCTCGCCGTAACTCTTTAAAAAGTGCTCCACAAGGCCCGGTATATCCTCCCTTCTCTCGCTGAGCTTGGGGATGACGATGGGCACCACGTTCAGTCTGTAATAGAGGTCGCGCCTGAACTGGCCATCCTCCACCATCTTTTCCAGGTCACGGTTTGTGGCGGATATTATCCTCACATTTGTCTTCACAGGCGTAGTGCCGCCCACTCTGTAGAACTCGGAGTCCTGAAGGACTCTCAGCAGCTTGGCCTGCATCTCCAGGGGCAGCTCTCCGATCTCATCCAGGAAGAGCACGCCGTCGTTTGCCATCTCAAAGTATCCTTTTTTGCCGTTGGCGTTGGCTCCGGTGAACGCTCCCTTCTCGTAGCCGAAGAACTCTGACTCGATGAGTCCCGGAGAGATGGCTCCGCAGTTGATCTTAAGGAAGGGCTGCATCTTGCGGTCTGAGTTTTTTTGTATGATATTGGCGGCCTTCTCCTTACCTACACCGGTATCTCCGAAGATGATCACGTTACAATCGTAGCGGCTGACCTTGAGGATGTCGCCTAAGACCTTACGCATCTTGTCGGAATTGCAGATGAAATCTTCATATATGGAGCTGGTGGCCACACTTCCCGGGAAGAGCTCGCCGTCCTCCGGGCCCGCAGCCTCATCTTCTCTTCCGGCAGGCACCGCATCCTCCATGTAGGCTGCGATCTCCTTGATTATCTCTATGTCGAAATCCGCATAGCCTTCCATGTAGCCGTCCGCGCTGAGGATGGTGAGTTCCTTTGCTATGGACTCTGTAAGGTAAAGGGCTATGTTCAGATTGTTTATCAGGTTTGCGAAAAGCACCGTACCGCCGCTCTTGGTGGCCAGAATGTTCAGGGTCTCGGCTCCCGGGACCTCCGCGCAGTTCACCGACAGGTCATAGGCCGACTGACCCAGCTGCTGCACGCATTCTATGGGCTTCAAAATGTCGATGAGATGGATCTCATCGAAGACGAAGGTGGACAGTCTCTCTATGCCCTCTCCCGCAAGGCTGGATGCTGTGCGCTTATCCAGCGCGCAGATGATCTCGCACTCGTCCATGAGAGAGCGCCTAATGACGTACCCGTAAAGAATATTGGAGAGAATGTTGTTTCCAACGATCAGGAAGCGCCTCTTTCCCTCCAGAAGCTTGCTGAGTTTGGCCAGAGTACCCGACTCGTCCAGAGCAAAAAGAAGTGCCCTGACGGGGATCGTATCATTTATCTTGATGATGGGGATCTCGCTGTGGCATATGACGTAGCCCTTAGCAGTGAACTGATTGAAGACCCAGTCGATATCATCGATATCTTCCAGATGCATGGGAAGAGACGACAGTGAGGCATTGACGATGACCATATCCCCCACCTTAAGGCCGTACCTGTTCTCGTACTCGTCCCCGATCATCTCCACCTTGCCGCAGAGCACTCCTCCGGTATCCGTCACCGGATTGTGAAGCTTGCCGCGGCGTATAACTATGTCGATTATGGCCTGCTTCACTCTTTTGGGGTCTCTTCCCATCTCTCCGGTTATCTGCTTAAAGCTGGTTCCTTCCAGATGTACCCTTTCCAGCGAGACTCTCATTTCATCCGGCCGAATGTTTCTGGAGTTATCAAGCCTCCAGGCCGAAGCCGGCATTACGAATTTAGGTTCCAGCACTCGGGACGTGCCATACATATTAGTCATTTTCGGTTCGCTCCTATAGCCATATGAACCATTATCGGTTCGTTTTCCTGCTAAAACACATCATATACCATTGGCACAAATTATGCAATTATTATTTTGCGTAATATTTATCGCTGTCATGCAGCAGCAAAAGATCAAACAAAGGAGATTATTCAAAATGGCTGAAGAAAGAAAATATGAGTCAACATTAAGACTTAGAATGTCCGCTAAGGACGCTCACTACGGCGGAGAGCTTGTAGACGGAGCTCACATGGTACATCTTTTCGGAGACGTAGCTACAGAGCTGCTCATCCAGATCGACGGAGACGAAGGTCTTTTCTGCGCATATGACAACGTAGAATTCCTTGCTCCCACATATGCAGGCGACTACATCGAAGCTTACGGATACATCGACCGCATCGGCAACACTTCCAGACACATGGTCTTCGAGGCCAGAAAAGTCATCGTTTCCAGAAAGGACATCTCTGCTTCCGCAGCTGACTTTCTCGAGGAACCCATCATCGTTGCAAGAGCTTCCGGAACCTGCGTAACACCCAAAGAGTGCAAGAGAGTTTTCCAGGACTAATCAACTGAATGCAAAAGACGAGCCCCGCAGATGCGGGGCTTTTGTTACTTCTTACTAGTCAAGCATCGTCATCAATATGCTGACAACGAGTCCCAGGAGCGCCGCCAGGATGCTTCCCACAACCTTCGCCGTCTCCGACTGATCAGCCTTCTTTCGTGACGCACCGCCCAAAGGCTTCACTTTTGCGCGGCCAATGGACTTCTTGAGATCAACTCTGTTGCCCGATGATTTTTTGCTGGGTCTGTCCGGAAAAAGATCCGTCTTTCTGGGCTGCTCCCCTGCGTGGGTCAGCTCGTCCTCTCTCAGGCTTTCCAGCTTATCTATCCAGTTGCTCGCATTCATCCTGTGCCCGCAGTTGTCGCAGAATTCTGCGCCCTCAGGCACCTTGAATCCACAGTGTTTGCAGTACATTTTTTACCCCTTTCCGTATCTTGCCAAAATCCGCACCTAAGTTTACAGACTCTTAAGCCACTCTATCTCTTTGGGAGTCAGCTTCCTATACGTTCCTTCCTTGAGCCGCCCCAGCCTGATCTCTCCTACTGAGATCCTTTCCAGAGTCTGCACCGGGCAGCCCACAGCCTTGAACATCTTCCTCACCTGATGATAGCGACCTTCGGTAATGGATATCTCCACGGTGGCCGATCCCGGACGCTGCTCCAGGACGGCGGTCCTGGCAGGCTTCGTGATGTAGCCTCCGATGTCGATGCCCTTTCTGAGCCTGACTTCCTTCTCTTTGGAGAGGACGCCCTTTACCATGGCCCTGTAGGTCTTGTACACCAGCATCTTCGGGTGGGACAGTCTGTAAGCGATGTGTCCGTCATTGGTGAGTATCAGCGCTCCGGAGGTGTTTCCATCCAGTCTTCCTACGGGAAATACTCTCTCATCGATGTCCCCTATAAGGTCCGCAACTGAGGGTCTTCCCTGCTCATCCTTCATGGTGGTTATATAGCCCACCGGCTTGTTCAAAAGATAGTAGACAGGCTTTTCGTCCGCTTCCACCTGTCTCCCGTTTACCTCCACCCGGTCATCCGGAAGCACGTCATATCCCGGCTCCCTCATGATCTGGCCGTTGACTCTGACGTTGCCGTTCAAAACATATTCGTCCGCTTTTCTGCGGGAGCAAAGTCCCGACTGCGCAATATATTTATTGATTCTCATCTGAGATCCCTCATATTTCAAGCTTTATCTGGTTTCCGTCTGAAACCTTCTCGCCGCTCTCGGCATTTAATTCATCACTGAATGAAGAAGCCGCATCCATTTCCGAGGCATCCTCCAGATTGATGACGGAGTCGATGTCCTCTATCTCCGGCAGATCCTTAAGCGATGAGAATCCGAAGTGCATCAAAAATCCGTCCGTGGTCCCGTAGAGAATGGGGCGTCCAATGGCCTGGGATCTTCCCACGGCCTCCACCAGCCCCTTGGCCACCAGTCCGTCCATAACCCTGTCGCACTTGATTCCTCTAATGGCCTCGATCTCTCCCTTGGTCACAGGCTGCTTGTATGCGATTATGGCCAGCACCTCCAATGCAGACTGGGAAAGGCGCTTGACCTTTACCGGTGTGCAAAGCTTCTCTATGTAGGAAGCGTTCTCTTCCTTTGTGGCATACTGGAAGGCGCCGTTGATCTCGCGGATCACTATGCCGCGTCCCTCCTGCTCATATTCGTCCTTGAGCTCCAGAAATAACTTCCTGGCCTCTTCTTCCTTCATTCCGAAAACATCTGCCGCATCCTTGGCTGGAAGAGGCTCTCCCCAGGTGAAGAGCATGGATTCGAAGGCTGATTTAATTGTCTTATTGTTCACTTTGCACCTCCCCGGTGAATCCTTCAGGAGCATATCTCTTGAGGATGTCATCCTTTTCCACGTTCTCACCGGCTTTGATCTCAATGTTTCCGTATATCTTCTTTTGTCTGAGGTCGATGACTCTTTCCTTGGCCATCTCCAGCACCGATGTGAAGGTGACGATTATGTCACGCCTGTCCTTCTTGTCCTCCACCAGGTCTCTGAAATTGAAGATCTGGCCGGTGTGTTTCCTGACCTTGGTAAGGATGGAAAATATCCTATGCTCCATCCTGGATCTCTCCCTTTCGACCCTGGTGTAGTGGCGCCTTACGTCCTCGATCTTTTTCTTCTTTCTCAGGAAGAGCATGAATCCTGACACCAGAGAATCCATCTCCAGTTTAAGCACCTCTTCAGGGTTCTCCAGGTACTCCGAGATGTCCTCCTTGGGCTTGGTGTAGACGTGGGACTCCCTGTCCTCCGCCTCCTGAAGCTGACCTGCCAGTTCCTTGAATCTTTTGTACTCAAGTATCCTCTGGACCAGTTCCTGCCTGGGATCATCCTCGATGACAGGTTCGCCCTGGGCATCCTCTCTTGGGATAACCATTCTGGCCTTGATCTCGATCAGAGTGGCAGCCAGGACCATGAATTCCTCTGCGACTTCGATGTTCCTGTCCTCCATCTCCCGGATGTAGGAAAGATATTGACTTGTGATCTCGCTGATCCTTATGTCGTAGATGCTCATTTCCGCCGTCTCGATCAAAAAGACCAGAAGGTCGAAGGGCCCTTCGAAGGATCTAAGTTTCACTTTATACATTATTATTATTCTTCTTCACTTTCGTAGCGTGAGTACATTATGAGGGCTGCTACGACTATGATGCAGCAGACGACCTCAGTAAGGGTGGGCACCTGGCCGATGAGAACGAAGGCCAGGATAGTTGATACCACCGGGTCCATGGACTCCCAGGCGCTGACGTAGAGAGGCTCCACCATGCCCAGGCAAAGGTTCCAGACCGCATGGGATCCGATCTGGCAAACGAAGGCCAGAAGCACGATGAACAGGTAATCTGTGGCGGGGTATCCCAGGACCGGTGTGCCCGTCACGATCACTGCGATGACGAAGCAGATCCAGCAGCTGAGGAAGACCAGGAACACGTAGGTGCTGCCCTCCACTCCCTCGTGAGCTTTTTTGCCGATGGCGAAGTAGATGCCCATGAATACGCCTGACAGGAAGGCCAGTATGTATCCGATGGCTCTTCCGTCCGAAAAGGCGCTTAAGTCGGAGCAGGTCATGTATGCGCCTGCCGCGAGGGCGATCACTATGGCCACGATGGCCTTGCCAGACACCCTTTTCTTATAGATGAATACTGTGATTGCCAGCACCACCAGGGGGTGGAATGCCGCCAGCACCGCTGCCGCCGACACGTTGGCGTACTTAACTGCCGTGAACCAGCAGAAGAAGTGCAGAAACAGGAACATGCCCGTAAGCCCGCAGAGCAAAACAGTGCGCCTGGGGAGCTTCAGCATAGCCTCCCTCTTTTCCCGGTTTCTGAGCACCGGCACCGCAAAAAACGGCAGTGCCACAGTCAGCCTTCCCAGGCCGATGACCAGGGCCGATGCGGTTATCTTTGCTGCCAGGGGCCCGGATGCTCCGCCGCAGAATACCGCGATGATCACCAGGATCCTGGCATATTTTTCAACAAAACTTTTCTTTTCCATTAACTATCCTTCGATGATCTTTCTCAGGTTCACGTCGTAGGGAGGTCTCACTATGCCCTTCTCTGTGACCACAGCGGTGATGTACTTGTGATCCGTCACGTCGAAAGCCGGGTTGTAGGTCTTGGCTCCCTCCGGCGCCATGGGCTTCTCGTACCACATATTCTTGATCTCATCGCCCTCTCTGAGTTCGATGGGGATGTCAGCTCCCGTAGGCGTGTCCAGGTCGATGGTGGACGTGGGAACGAACATATAGAAGGGGATGCCGTACTCCTTGGCCAGGATGGCCACGCCGGAGGTCCCGATCTTGTTGGCTCCGTCGCCGTTGGCAGCCATTCTGTCACAGCCTACCACCACTGCATCTATCCAGCCGTTCTTCATGACGATGGACGCCATGTTATCGCATATGAGGGTGGTGTCCACGCCGTTCTTCACCAGTTCCCAGGATGTGAGCCTTGCGCCCTGCAGGAGGGGTCTGGTCTCGTCGCAAAACATCTTAAACCCGTACCCTCTCTCCTGTCCCAGATGGATGGGTGCCAGGCAGGTCCCGTACTTGGATGTGGCGATGGTCCCGGCGTTGCAGTGGGTAAGCACACCCATGCCGGGTTTCAGAAGTTCCAGACCGTATTCGCCCATGGCCATGCAGGCAGCCACGTCTTCCTCGTGGATCTTGATGGCTTCCTCTCTGAGCAGGTTCTTCATGCCCTTCACCGTTATGATCTCTCCGGCTTCCACCACGTCTTCAACCTTCTTCACCAGGCGCTTCAGGGCCCAGCTCAGGTTTACGGCGGTGGGACGGGATGAGTTCAGGTAGTCCGCAGTCTCCTTGATGAAGGCCAGGAACTTTCTGACGTTCTCCTCCCTGTGGCAGCCGAATTTTTTGCTGTTGTTCATGTCGCCGCAGACGCTGTCCGGATAGGGGCAGAAGTTCTTTACCGATATGTAAAGTCCGTAGGCAGCGCACACTCCGATGGCCGGGGCACCTCTCACCTTGAGTTTTTTGATGGCGTCCCAAACGTCTTCCTTGGTGACCAGTTCCTCTGTGACCTCCTCGTTGGGAAGCCTGGTCTGGTCCAAAATATACAATTTATCATCCTTAAACCAAAGGGGTACAGTTTCCAGCATCTCGTCCTCCTGAATCATAATGCCCGCCTCCGCCGGAGGCAGGAAAAAACACTGCCATATATTATATCACAGTTCTTCCCTCTTTTAAATGTTGATCTCGCCTTCCAGCACCATAATTCCTCTGCCGCCCACTCTGATGAGGCAGTTGTCTCCCTTCGCTTCGATGTGAGTAAGGATGGCTGAGGGTCTTCCCATCTTTTCGCCCTGGATTATCTTGACATCGTCTCCGGATCTCACGAAGCCGTTCAAATATCCGTAGTATGTGAGGGCGCCGTTGGATGTGCCTGTGGCAGCCTCTTCATCTATATCGTAGAGTGGAGCGAAGTTCCTGGCGTGGGCGGTGGCATCGTCTCCATCCAGAGTGAAGGCATGTACTCCCACCACCTCGTACCTTTCGGAGAGCTTGGACAGATCCGGGAAGTCAGGCGCTATGTCCTCCAGGTCCTTTAAGGTCTTCACAGGCATCATTATGTCCGGAAGCCCCGTGGATATCATCTGGGGCATGAGCTCAAGGCCGGAAGCCTTCTGAGCGGCGTAGTCCAGTCCCATGATGCTATAGAGTTCATTAAGCTTTTCCTCTTCGGTGATCTCGCCGATCTTGACGGGCTTCGCCATATCCATCAGTATCCTGTCGCCGTCCACGTCCACATAGATGTCCCCTGAGATGGTGTGGTTCAGATAGGTACCGTCTCCGATATATCCGCCGTATCTCAATGCCGCAAAGCTTCCGATGGTGGCGTGTCCGCAGAGCTCCACCTCAGCAGCCGGCGTGAAGTATCTGATGTTGAATTCCTTCTCCCCAAGCCTTTTGATGAAGGCGGTCTCGGAGTATCTCATCTCCGCTGCAGTCTTCACGCAGGTCTCATCATCAGGGAAGTCCGCTCCTTCAGGAAGTATCACCACCCCTGCAGGATTTCCTCCGAATATGACATCAGTAAAAGCATCCACTACATAAATCTTCATTGTCATACCTCCATGATCCTCGAACGGATCTCATCCTCGGTCTCTCTGACCAGTTCCTCCAGCTCTCTGGACGACAGGCGGATCGCGCCATTTCCCAGAGCTGACATCTGCACCTGCCTGTCCGAAGTCACCACGCTGATGTCGAATTTTTTCCCGTTAGCATATATGAATTCTTCTATGAACCTGTCAGCGGTCTGGGCTTCCCCTGTGTATACCACCCTCAGATCCTTTTCGTACTTTTCCCGGGAGCCTGAACTGCCCTTCACCCTGTAGCCGTCGAATACCAGCACCACCGTGATGCCGGTGTAGCCCTGGAAGTTCTGAAGGCTGTCGATCAGTGCGTCCCTGGCGGAGTCTATGTTCGCCTGAGCCAGGCTCTTTAGCCTGTCCCAGCTGAAGATCACGTTGTATCCATCCACTACCATGTAGGGCGGTTTCTTCTGAACAGGCTTGGTGGGCTTTGGCCTCGCGTTTTCGCCGGGCTCTCCCTCGTCTTCTTTGGGGCGTCTGGTCTTGGCGGCCCTGGCAGCCTTCCTAAGCTGCTCGTCCCTCTTGCTTACCCCGTAGGTCATCTCGAATATCCGCTTCAGATCCTTCTCTGTACCGCCTATCCTCATGGCACTGCCGGATGGGCCTCCATAGGGCTGAAGCGTTTCCATGTCCTCTTCTCTAGGAGGCTTCAGATAGCTCTCAGTTCTGGCCAGATCCTCCACCCGGTCCCATTCCACATAGGTGCCGGCTCCCCCCTCGGTGAAAACGGAGCCGCAGGGGTTCCACTGATCCAGATCCGGGTCGTAGCCCTTCTCCGCCACCACTTCTTCTGTGTTGTGGCATGGGCCATAGCCCGCCTGTCTTGCTTCAAACCGTCCGCTTCCTTCGGTGAAACTGTTTAATTCAGTCTGGTAATCTCTGAGAGTGGACACCGGTCCTCTGCCTGCGATGGTCACCATGTCCCCGAATCGATCCGGACCCTGACTCGCCTCCTCTATGCTGCACTTGGCGCCGAGCCTCTCCATATCCGTCATGACCCGCCCGATCTTCGTTCTCGGGATGGTTATGACGAAATCATACATGGGCTCCAGAAGCACTTCCTTGCCTTCGTCCAGAGCCCTCCTCAGGCCCTGTCTCACCGCCCTGTATGTGGCCTGCCGGAAGTCTCCTCCCGAGGTGTGTTTCAGGTGCGACCTTCCGTCGGTAAGAGTTATTCTCATATCGGTAATGGCCGATCTCGTCAAGGTGCCCTTGTGCTGCCTCTCTCTCAAATGCTGCATTATGAGATTCTGCCAGTTTGAGGCCAGAACATCGGTGCTGAGCTTTGTCTGGAACACCAGCCCCGACCCTTCGGGCAATGGCTCCAGAAGGAGCCTGACCTCCGCATAGTGTCTCAGGGGCTCGTAATGGCCGACCCCCTCCACGGGAGCGCTTATGGTCTCCCTGTATATGATCTTGCCGGAGCCCAGTTCCAGATCGGACCCCAGCCTATCCTTTATTCTTCTCAGCAAAAGATCCTTGCCCAGCTCTCCCATGATGCTGACCCTGATCTCCTTCGTGGTCTCCTCCCAGCTGACCTTGAGAGACGGATCCTCCTCTTCAAGCTCCTTGAGAACGGGAAGGACTCTCATGGGATCGTCCTCCGGCGGGAGCAAAAGAGCGTATGACACAGCAGGCTCCATCACCGCCATGGTATTTGACTCCCTGTCAGTCCCAAGAGCCTGTCCCGCGTAGGTCTCACTAAGACCAAGAACTGTCGCAAGGGTCCCCGCCGGGGCCTCCGGTACGGTCCTGAACTTGTTTCCCTGATAAATCCTGATCTGTTCTATCTTTTCCTGAAGGGCCTCCATCTCCTCAGAACCTTCCCTAGTCTCAACCAGCATCTTGGTCCTGAGGGTCCCGCCCGTGACCTTGAGATGGGTCAGGCGGTTCCCCTTGATGTCTCTCGTTATCTTGTATACTCTGGCGCCGAAATCTTCGGGATAGATCCGGTCAGGAGCCATCCTGTCCAAAAGCTCCAGCAGCTTCTCCAGGCCTTCCATCTTTAAAGCCGACCCGGATACCACAGGGAACACTTCCCTATTGCTCACAGCCCTTCTGATGGAGTCTTCCGACAAGGATCCCCCCGCAAAAAATTCTTCCATGAGTCCTTCTGAACAGGATGCCAGGTCTTCATTAAGATGATCTTCATCCTCCTCGAAGTCCACCGCGCCTGGCAAGACCTCCCTGAGCTCCTTCATGACTCCGGCCTTGTCAGCCCCATTCATATCCATCTTGTTGATGAATACCACTGTTGGAACTCTGTAATGGTTCAGAAGCTTAAGAATGGTCCCGGTGTGGCTCTGCACCCCTTCGGTGCCGCTTACCACCAGCACTGCCATATCTATGACAGAAAGCGGCCTCTCCATCTCCGGGCTGAAATCCCTGTGGCCAGGGGTATCCACCAGGGTGAACTCCGTTTCGCCGTAGGTGAAACAGGCCTCACCGCTGAACACAGTGATGCCTCTCTCCTGCTCCATGGGGTCGAAATCCAGAAGAGTATCCCCCTTGTCCACCCTTCCGACCTGCCTGAGGGCTCCCGCAAGGTAAAGCAGTCCTTCTGATAAAGTTGTCTTGCCGGCGTCAACGTGAGCGAAGACACCGATCACCTGGCGTTTCATGTTTTGCGCTTACCTGCGGCCAATCAGCCGCAAAAAACTCCTGATACATCTAAAAAGCCGGAGTTTCACACTCCGGTCTAAACTTTATTGATCTCCCAGCATCACCGGCTTAAGACCCGCTTCAGCCAGTATGTCGATGGCCATCTGGTCAGGATAACCTTCCTTGACCACGATCCTCTTGATCCCGGCATTTATTATCATCTTGGCGCAGATCACGCAAGGCTGATGTGTAACATAGATGGTACCGCCCTGGACGGCGTGGCCCATGGCTGCAGCCTGAATAATGGCGTTCTGCTCAGCGTGAAGAGCTCTGCAGAGCTCGTGTCTCTGTCCCGAAGGCACCTGGAGCTGCTGTCTCAGGCATCCGCCCAGTTCGGCGCAGTGTTTGACCCCCTTGGGGGCTCCGTTGTAACCTGTGGCCACGGCGTGGTTGTCCACCACGATCACCGCTCCCACCTGCCTCCTAAGGCATGTGGATCTGGTGGCCGCCAGTTCCGCCATCTTCATGTAGTACTCGTCCCAGCTTGGTCTTGCCATGTTGATTCTCCTAAAAATATATTTCCTTAAGATAAAGTCCGGAAGCCGGTGCGGTGGGTCCCGCATTGGCTCTGTCCAGACTGTGGATCACATCTTTTACCGACTCGGGCGTTCTCTTTCCGAGGCCGGCCTCCATGAGAGTTCCCGTCATTATCCTCACCATGTTGTAGAGGAAGCCGTCTCCGGTGACCTCTATGATCACATCGGTGTCCTGCCTTTCCACGGTGATGCCGGATATGGTGCGCACGGTGGTCTCCCTCTCCTCTCCTCCGGATGACTGAAAAGCCTTGAAGTCGTGGGTGCCTGTCATGTATGACGCAGCCTCCCTCATGAGCTCCACATCGAGAGGCTCTCCGACGCGCCCGGTGTAGTTCCTGCGGAAAATATCCGCTTCCTCACCGTTATCGATGACGTACCTGTAGGTCTTGCCCTTGCAGTCAAATCTGGCGTGAAAGTCGGGATCCACCTCCCGGATGGACAGGATCTTCACGTCGCCCACGGTGAACTTCCTGGCCTGGCCCCCGGAGAGGCTTGCGTTCACGGCTTTGAGAAGGTTCTCAGTGGGTATAGAGAAGTCGCCCTTAAAGGAAGCGCACTGACCCATAGCGTGAACCCCTGCGTCAGTCCGTGAAGTGCCGTTCAGCTTGATCTCCTGCCTGGTGAAAAAGCTCAGCGTATCCTCCAGAACTCCCTGCACCGTCCGCTTATCAGGCTGTCTCTGCCAGCCCGAAAAACCCGATCCGTCGTATGCTATTTTGATGAGATAATTTTTTTCCATTAACCGAAATATTTTACCATATATGGCCATGGGTGGCAACCGATGACCCTGATCAACCATTACAGGCCCAAAAGGTACGGTATGCTCTCATAAGCCTCGTGGCTCTCGATGGTCACGGTGATATCCTCCCCGCATTCCTTGCGGATCAGGCTGAGTACCTCCGGAATATCCATGGTTCCCTCCATCACCTCACAGTGAGCATCATAAGAGCCGTCATTGTTGTGGAAGTGAAAATGCCTGATCCTGGGTCCCAGAGTCCTGATCCAAGAATAGACCTCGGTCCCGTCGGAAACATTTCTTGAAGGGTCCGTCTCTGCGTTCCAGGGCTTCACCGTTCCTCCACGGTTCACGCGGCCCGCCGCATTGGCGTGGCCGATATCCAGGCACACCCTTACCCTCGGGTCATCTATCTTGTCGATGATATCCCTGAGGGGTTCCGGGTCCGGATCCAGCACGTTCTCAATATACAGATGGAAATCCTCAGGCTTGTCATCCATGAAGCTCTTCCAGAAGGCGGAGCTCTGCTTCACGTGCCACTCAGGATAGTACAGGTCAGGTATGAGTCCGGTGTGGACCACCATCCTGTTTACTCCAAGCTCCCTGCATCCCCTGTAGGCCTGGTCAAGCCTGCGCCTTGCGGCCTCCACGAAGGTGTGATCGATGGCCATCGGGGTGATCTCCGTGAAGGGCCCGTGGCAGATGGCCTTATCCGTGCCTATTCCAAGATCCGCGAGATTCCGCTTCATGATGCTCACAGTCCTGTCAAATATTCCTTCATCAAGAGATTTCGAGATGCAGAAATGGTTGAATTCTATACCTATTCCATGTTCTTTTATGAGTTTTAAAGCGTCCTTGGAAAATGTTGCAAGAAACAGCCTGTTTTTGTCCATAATACCTCCATGAGGGAAACTACTCCCCTATAATATTTTATTTCAATGCCATCGGATTGTAAATGCAAAAAATCTCTTCCTGTGTTATAGTTTAACCATGACACCGATACTTAAGATAATAATCACATGCGCGGCTGCCATCGCAGCCGGCACCATACTGGGAAACGGAGCCGTATACTTTTTCAACCACATCCCAGGCAGGTGGCTCACGGACTATGGAGAGGAGCCTTCTGAAGAACTCCTCCACCCCACCACCCAGAGGATAAGATCCGTTCCATACAAGTATGCCTTTACAGGCATCTTTATTGCGCTCTCCATCTACTTCGGGCTGAAGGATCCCTGGACGGCCATACCCATCGTGCTTGCCTTGTGGCTCCTTCTTGAGATGTCCATCGCAGATGTCAAATACATGATAGTCCCCGATCAGCTCATCATGCTTCTCATCATCGCCTGCCTGGGTCTCCTTCCCGGGCGCATCGCCACATACCGCATGCATGCGGTATGGGATGCCCTCCTGGGTGTGGCCTGCGGCCTGGGCATAATGCTGATCCTTGCCCTCCTTTCCAGAGCCATATACAAAAAATGGCTTTTGGGAGGCGCCGATATCAAGCTGTTCGCTGCTCTCGGTCTCATGACCGGCCTGTACGGAATACTCATAATATTCATCCTGAGTACCCTGCTCTCCGGCCTCCACCTGGGCTTCATGGTCATGATCCGCAAAGCCCATCTCAAGGAGACCCGCCCCATGGTGCCCTACACCGCCCTTGCTGTACTGATCTATTTCATGTTCCTTGCGGAGCTTACGGCAGGTTACGTGGTGTATCTCTAGGCCCCTCTAATTATTACAAAAAATCAAAAGGCGAACTGCATGAAGTATTTCCCCGGCAGTTCGCTTTTTATTTTTACCTTATCCGCTTATATGAACGTGATCAGTTCCCCGGCTTCCTTTCTCACAGGTGTCTTGGGCTCCTCGTCAATGTATCCCATGGGGATCACTGCGCCTATAGAGAATCCCTCCTGTATGTTCAAAGCTTCCGCGATCATAGCGTCGTCGAAGTAGCCCTGGATAACGGTGCCGATCCCTCTCTCATGAGCTAAGAGGCAGAAGGTCTGAGCTGCTATTCCGCAGTCGAAGGCTTCCCAGAAATCGTCTCCTTTGGGTGTGGCGTTGGAGCCGTCCTTCTCGTGGCCGGAAATGCCCTTTCTGTAGGCCATGACCATGACCTGCGGCGCCCTTTTCAGCGTACCTGCATTGTAGGTGAATCCGTAGCAAAACTCTCCTTCATCGAATCTTGCCTTCAATGCGGGATCCTCCACCAGATAGTATCTCGCCACCTGGGTGTTCTTCCAGGACGGAACGAATCTCACATCTTCCATTATTTCCATGATCACTTCGTGAGACACGGGCTCAGCCTTGAAATGCCTGACGCTTCTTCTTTCTCTTACTGCTTCCTTTAGTTCCATTTTTTGCACCCCGCATTATAACTATGCCCGCCCGGACGTTAGCATGGATGCCGGTCCCGACGGGCGCCTTGAAACTATTTCATGAATGTTCCCAAGATGGATCTGGCAAGTTCAGCTCCCACATTGCCGCCCAGGGTCTTTCCGAATTTGCCGAAGGATGAACCCACGGATTTTCCAAGCTGGCGGCCGATGGTGCCGGCGGTGGTCCTGGCCACCTTTTCAACAGCCTTCTTTCTGGCCTTCTCTTCAGCCTCCTGCTGCTTCTGAATGGCTTTGAGCTGAGCCTCATATTCCTTCTGCGCAGCCTTTTCCTGAGCTGCCTGCTCCTTCTCCAGAGCGATCTGAGCCTTCATGGCCTCAGTTGCAGATATCCTTGCCTGCTCTTCTTCCTGAGCTTCCAGAGTCTTCTTCTCGTAGAGTCTTGTAAGGAACTCGTAAGCGGAATCCCTGTCGAACATCTCCTTGTATCTCAGGTAGGCATTGTTGGAAAGGATGTTCTGCTGCATCTCTTCATCAGTGATATCCACTCCCATGGATATGGGTGCCAGGATCTTGGTCTTTTCCACCACAGTGGGAACTCCGTCCGGTCCCAGTGTGGATACCAGCGCCTCACCTACTCCCAGATTCAGGATGGTGGAATAGGTATCGAACTCCGGATTGGATCTGAAGGTGTCAGATATGGTCCTTACTGCCTTCTCATCTGCGGGGGTGTAGGCCCTCAGACCGTGCTGGATCTTGTTTCCGAGCTGTGCCAGGATCTGATCCGGTATATCCTTGGGGGACTGTGTGATGAAGTAAACGCCAACTCCCTTGGATCTCACCAGTTTTACCACCTGCTCGATCTTGTCCAGCAGGGCCTTGTTGATGTCTTTGAACAGGAGGTGAGCCTCGTCGAAGAAGTATACCATCCTGGGCTTCGCCATATCTCCCACCTCGGGAAGAGTCTCGAAAAGCTCCGAGAGCATCCACAGAAGGAAGGTGGAATACAGTGTGGCATCATTCACCAGTTCACGGGCGTTCAGGATATTCACCATACCCTTGCCGTCCGCAGTGGTCTGGAAAAAGTCCACGATGTTCAGCGCCGGTTCCGCGAAGAAAGTCTCTGCACCCTTGGCCTCCAGGGCAACGATGTTCCTGATTATGGTGGTCACCGTAGCCTGTGCGATGTTACCGTAGGACAGCGCGAACTCTGAAGAATTGTCAGCCACGTACTGAAGCATGGCCTTCAGGTCCTTGGTGTCCACCAGAAGCATTTCACGGTCATCTGCGATCTTGAAGACCACAGTGAGCACGTCTGACTGGGTCTGGTTCAGCCCCATGAGCTTCGCCAGAAGCACCGGACCCATCTCTGAGACAGTGGTCCTTACGGGGATGCCGTAGTTGCCGTAGATGTCCCAGAAGGTCACCGGGAAGTTCTTTGCCATACCTGCAAGATCTCCCTTGATGTCTGAGAAAAACACCGGCACTCCGGCTTCGGAAAAGGACTCGGCAAGGGTCTTCAGCGTGGTGGTCTTACCTGTTCCTGTGGCTCCGGTAATAAGACCGTGCCTGTTGGCCATACGCGGTTCAATGGCGATCTCTTTGTCGCCGGCCTGTCCTATAACTAATTTGCCGTCCTTATACATGAGGCCTCTCCTTTCTTTGACCGGCCATGGATCCGGGCCGCTCACTATTTAAGCAAAATATCTATTTCCAGCTTGACTTGAGACCCACTATTTCGTTGAACACCGGGTTCTCCTTGGTGTAAAGCTTCGGTTCAGCATTGAAATATCCATGCCTGAAGAACTGGAACCTGTCGCCGGGCTCCGCATCCAGTATCCCTGCCTCAGCCATGCAGGTGATCACATGCATGGAATCCGGGTTGGCCATGAGTCTTCCGGGTTCATCCGGATCGTCTATCATAAGGTAGTCGAACAATCTGACCGTGATGGGAACTGCATTGGAAGCGTCAACGAAGTGGATGGTACCCTTTACCTTGCGGCCCTCGAAGCCTGAACCGGATCTGGTCTCAGGATCGTAGGTGGCATAGACTGTGGTGACGTTTCCGTTCTCATCCTTGTCATATCCTGTGCAGCGTACGAAGTATGCACCCTTGAGTCTGACTTCGTTGCCATCAACCGCTGTGCCATCCTCCTTCACGTAGGGAGGATAAAGTCTGAAGTACTTCTTCTCCGGCACCTCCATGAAGTCCGCTCTGTCCACCCAGATCTCTCTGGAGAAGGTGACCTTGCGGCTTCCCATTTCAGGAACTGCAGGATTATTCTCGATCTCGCACTCCTCCACCTGACCTTCAGGATAGTTTGTGATGATCACCTTGAGAGGATCGAAGATCACGTTTCTGGAAGGAACTCTCTCCTTAAGGTCGTCTCTCACGCAGTGCTCCAGCTGGGCGATGTCCACGGTTGAGTTGGCCTTGGAGACTCCTATCTCCTCGCAGAAGTTTCTTACAGCCTCAGGTGTGTAACCCCTGCGCCTGATGCCTGCGATGGTTGGCATTCTGGGGTCGTCCCATCCGTCCACCACACCGTCTTCCACTAGTTTTTTGAGGTATCTTTTGGACATCACGGTGTTGGTGATGTTGAGCCTTGCAAACTCGATCTGCTGGGGAGGATTGGGCCAGAAGCCCACTTCTCTCACTACCCAGTCATAGAGAGGTCTGTGATCCTCAAACTCCAGGGTGCAGATGGAATGGGTGATCCCCTCGATGGCATCCTCTATGGGATGAGCAAAATCATACATGGGATAGATGCACCACTTGTCTCCTGTGTTGTGGTGGGTGGCATGGGCTATTCTGTAGATGATCGGGTCTCTCATGTTGATGTTGGGAGAGGCCATATCTATCTTGGCACGAAGCACCATCTCTCCATCAGCATATTTGCCCTCTTTCATCTCCTGGAAAAGCTTCATGTTTTCCTCCACAGAACGGTTTCTGTAGGGGGATTCCTTTCCGGGTTCTGTCAGAGTCCCGCGGTATTCCTTCATCTCCTCGGGTGTCAGCTGGCAGACGTAAGCCTTGCCCTTTCTGATGAGCTCGCAGGCAGCCTCGTACATGGTATCAAAGTAGTCCGACGCCCAGAGCCTCTTGTTCCAGTTGAAGCCCAGCCATCTCACGTCCGCTTCGATGGAATCGATATATTCTATGTCTTCCTTGACAGGATTCGTATCGTCATACCTTAAGTTGCAGAGCCCGCCGTATTTCATGGCAGTTGAGAAGTTAAGGCAGATGGACTTGGCGTGGCCTATGTGGAGATATCCGTTGGGTTCAGGCGGGAACCTGGTTATTATGGGCCTGTCGCCGTATTTTTTGTCCTCAATGTCCTTTTCGATTATCTGATGTATGAAGTTTACAGATTCAGCCATTTATTTAAGCTCCTTTTTCTTAAGTTTGATTATATGTCCCTGCTCATCGAAGATCTTCATGCCCTTTTGTTTGCAGATCTTGTCCTGGCAGTTCTCGCATCTTAATACCTTGTTTGATCCTTCCCAGAACCTCTCCGGGTAGCGGACCAGGGTCACCTCCCACCTGATGAGCAGCACCAGGGCCGTAAAGAAAAGGCTCCAGGTGAAGAAGTTCCTGATGAACACCATTGGGGTGAATATCATGAAGTATCCCCAGTTGAATATTCTGCAGTTGACGCAGCAGCGGTTCTTGATGAGGAACCTCTGGAATGGGCACCAGATCACCACGCATATCAGGTCGCATACGTAGAACGCGGCGCTTATGAGCACCAACTCCTTGATGCCTATGATATCGAAGACGAACAGTGCGCCTATGATACCGTTCAATCCCAGCCAAACAAGGAGCGTCCATATGGCCCCCAGATTGTTCTTCTGGACCCACTGGTACATCTCAAGCTTGTCGTAATTTTCCACCGGCTGGAAGTGCTTTGCAAAGTTCTTGCGGGACCCCATGGTTATACGCCTGAAGTCCGGCAGCATCTGGGAGATCATGTTCAGCATGAAAAACGCCCAAACTGCCCACACCCACCATATACTGGCCTGGCTGTACAGGATCTCCCTCATCTCGTCCAGAGTGAATCCGTTAGCCTGCCACTTGAGCATTTCGGCCTTCGTGACTATGAGATCGAAATACTCCGGTTTGAAAATGTATGCCCAGAAGATGAAAAAGAAAACCCCTATACGCAGGATCAGCTGTCCCACGTACTCCTTGAACATATCTATCTTGGGCAGATTGTTTTTGATTCCCATTCTGCCGCCTCTTTAAGCATCCGGTGCCTCGCCCGGTGCAAAGTTACTTAACTAATAAATTTTATCACTAAAAGCCTTGTGGCGCAACGCTTCGAGCCTTCTCAGCCCTGTTTCTGCGCAAAAAATTCCACCACCTTGGCGCCCTCTTCATAGCCCTGCCTGTACAGGTCCTCCAGAGCCTCATGATCCTGGCTCAGAGTCTTTAGCTTCCCTATATCTCTGGGGGCCACTATCAGGGCCTTCCCCTGCTTCTCCAACTCCATTACCTCCAGAAGCTCCCTGTTGTATTTCTCGCCTCTTCTTGCCCAGGCCTCCGCGGCCTTGGGATATTTCCCGGCGATGGCCCTTGAAAGCATCCTGTCCTTGCCGGCGGTCCGCATGAAGTCCCTGGGTTTGGTGATCACCACCACCACCCGGTCCATGCCGGCTCTGAAAACTCTCTTGTATGGGATCGGGTCCGAAAGTCCCCCGTCGTAGCAGGGGATGGTCCCTATGTAGTACGGTTTGTTCAGCACCGGCACCGAGCAGGATGCCTTGATGACGTCATAATCATCCTGCCTTATGTCGGACTTCATGAAATATATAGGTCTGCCCGTAAGCGCATTGGTGGCCACCACCTCGAATCCCGAGTGGTCAGCGGCTATTGCTTTATAGTCCAGCGGATACTCACCGCCCTGGTCCGAAAGCGTACTGTAAATGTATTCCATGCCTATATATGAGCCGGTACGCCTAAAATTCTCCCAGCTCATGTATTCTTTTCTGAAGGCGTATTCATCATAGAAAACGTAGTTTCTGCCCTTCTGTCCCGCAATGTATGATGCCCCGTTGGCGGCTCCCGCCGAAACTCCTACGAAGTAGTCCGGCCTTATTCCCTCATCCATGAGCCTGTCGAAAACGCCGGCGCCGAAGATCCCTCTGGTGCCTCCTCCGCAGTCTACGAATCCTGTTTTGATATCCTGCATCTGAACCCTTTCCGAATCGTGTTTTTTGCACAAAATAAAATTACAGTTGATTATATCACAAAAGGGCTGTCCTTAGACAGCCCTTTTTGGTCAATTAATACTAACAGTTATCACATCTTTACGATCATGGATGTTCCCATGCCGCCGCCGATGCAGAGTGTAGCAAGACCTGTGTGTGCTCCTCTGTGCTTCATAGCATAGATCAGAGTGATGAGGATACGGCATCCGGATGCTCCGATGGGGTGTCCGAGAGCAAGAGCTCCGCCGTTTACGTTGGTCTTTTCGGGGTCAAGTCCCAGCTCTTTTCTTACTGCCAGAGACTGAGTTGCGAAAGCTTCGTTAGCTTCTACAAGGTCGATATCCTCGATGGTGAGGCCGGCCTTTGCAAGAGCCTTCTTGGTTGCGGGAACGGGGCCAACTCCCATGATCTTGGGATCAACTCCGCCGGAAGCGTAGGATACGATCTCGCAAAGAGGCTCGATTCCAAGCTCTTCAGCCTTTTCCTTGGACATAACTACTACGGCTGCGCCGGAGTCGTTGATTCCGGAAGCGTTAGCAGCTGTGACAACGCCGTCCTTCTTGAATGCAGGCTTTAACTTAGCAGCCTTCTCGATGGTGTAACCGGGCATGTAGTGCTCGTCTGTATCGAATACGATGGGATCACCCTTTCTCTGAGGAATGGTAACGGGAACGATCTCGTCCTTGAATCTGCCTTCCTTGATGGCAGCTTCTGTTCTGTTCTGAGAAACTACTGCGAACTCATCAAGCTGTTCTCTTGTAAGTCCCCACTGCTCAGCAACGTTCTCAGCTGTGATACCCATGTGATAGTTGTTGAATGCGTCCCAAAGACCATCGTTGACCATCATGTCGACCATCTTGGTCTCGTTCATTCTGGCTCCCCAACGAGCCTTGGGCATTGAATATGCTGTTGCAGACATGTTCTCAGCGCCGCCTGCTACTACGATATCAGCATCACCGGCCTTGATGATCTGAGCTGCAAGTTCAACTGCTCTTAAGCCGGAACCGCAGACCTTGTTGATCGTCATTGCGGGAACTTCTACGGGGATACCTGCGTCAAGGGACATCTGTCTTGCAACGTTCTGTCCAAGTCCGCCCTGAAGTACGCATCCCATGATTACTTCGTCGACCTGCTCGGGCTTAACGCCTGCTCTGTTAAGAGCTTCTGCGATGCAGGTAGCACCAAGTGTTCTTGTGGGAACGTCCTTTAATGTTCCGCCGAATTTGCCGATAGCCGTTCTGGCTGCGCCAACGATTACTACGTCTTTCATGTTGTTATTCCCTCCTGAAATTTATAGCAAAATAATATAAGCATGTGAACATGGGCACATATAAACCCATTATCTACTACATTAAACCACAGATATTGTACAAAATCAAGTACTCGAGTCCCTCTCCTAGGCCTGCAGGCGAAATATTTTGCGCCGTTCTGCTAGTCATCCATATCCATGACTTGTCCTATGGAGTCGTGTATCACAAGGTCCGCCTGGGAATCGTAGGCCGTGGGCTGCTTGTTGATCAGCACCATGTTGCGGCCCCTGAAATACCTGATGAATCCGGCAGCCGGGTACACCACCAGGGACGTGCCTCCCACGATCAAAAGGTCCGCCTGGGATATGGCTGTAACCGCTCCGTCTATCTGATCCCCGTCCAGGGGCTCCTCGTAAAGCACCACGTCGGGCTTGATGATCCCGCCGCACACCGGGCATCTGGGAATGCCGTCAGCCTGGTGGGATGGGTCCGCTGCGAAGTCCAGATCGTAGGGTCTCCTGCACTTCATGCAGTTGTACCGGAGGGTGGAGCCGTGGAGCTCGTAGACCTTCCGGGATCCCGCCATCTGATGGAGGCCGTCGATGTTCTGAGTGATCACTGCCTTAAGCTTGCCCATCTCCTCCAGCTTGGCCAAGGCTCTGTGGGCGCGGTTGGGCTTCGCCTCCCTGTAGATTATGTGCTTCCAGTAATAGTCATAAAAAGTCTTGGTACGACTCATGAAAAAGCTGTGAGACAGGATCTCCTCCGGGCTCACTCCGTACTCGGAGATGGCGCTGTAGAGACCGTTCTCGGACCTGAAGTCCGGAATATTGGACTCTGTGGACACCCCTGCCCCGCCGAAAAACACTATGTTTTCGGAATCGTCTACAAGTTTCTTTAACCTTTCATCCATTTTTTGTCTCCTTTCATCCGGGGGGGTGATCACTTCCAGACCCCTGCCAGTTCTTCTGTTTTTTGCTCTATCATATCGTAAGGCAATTGGCTGTAATAGTATGTGAGGGCCGAGGTATCCTGGTCTGTGACCTCGCTTATGGGGTCCATGTCCAGACCGATACCTGCCGCTTTCTCGGCAAGTTCCGCCGAGCTTTGGTCCAGGGTAGGCTTGATCCTGAGGGTCACCGACAGTCCCGACCTGGTGTTCTGGACGTTGACCTTGTCACCCAGATACCGCTCCATGGCACTCACCGTCTTCTCCAGCTTCCTGGCGTTCAAGGTCCTCAACCGGCGGATGCCGGTGTAGTAGTAGCCTTTTTTCATGAAAAGCGCCAGGGTCAGCTGCTCCGACTTGGAGCAGGTCTGGGAATACTCCCCTTTAGTCTCCCGGTATATCTCCGCCATCCTCTTGGGGAGCACCATGTAGGAGATCTTTACCGCCGGGAAAAGGGTTGAAGAGAAGGACCCAAGATAGGCCACGGAATCTTCCTGATCCAGGCTCTTCAGGGCAGGCACCGGCCGCCCAAAATATCTGAGCTCGCTGTCGTAGTCATCCTCGATTATGATGGATCGATTCTCCACAGCCCATCTGAGAAGCTCGTACCTCCTGCCGGCGGTCATCACTGCCCCGGTGGGGAACTGGTTGGATGGACTGACGTAAACTGCAGACTGAATGTTCCCCGGGAGCATCCTCACGTCTATGCCGTCATCCTTTACAGGGATCCTGTTTATCTGGAACCCTGCGTCACGGAGCATGGACCTTACGGGAAGATATCCTGGCTCCTCGATGGATACCAGGTTTATCCCCATCTTCTTCAAAATACGTGCGATGTGCGATGTCATCTGCTGGGTGCCTGCACCGATCACTATCCTGTCGGTGGAAGCCTCCACTCCACGGGACCTCATGATGTACTCCGCCACCTGTTCTCTCAGCTCGTGCTCGCCCTGGGGATCCGACTCGTAAAGAAGCCGGTCGGGATGATAATTCAGCACCTCGTTGATGCACTTCTTCCATTTGACGAAATCGAAGCAGGATGGGTCGTGGATAAAGGCGTCCTCGCCGTAGATGTCCGCGGCTATTTCTTGCTTTCGGTGGTCCTCGCCGGGACTTCCTGATGTACCCCGGCTTACGTGTTTTGCGAAAAACCCGCTCTTGGGTCTGGCCACGATGTAGCCCTCCACCACCAGCTGGTCGTAGGCCTGGTCCACCGCTGTGACGCTGACCCCGAGGTCCTTGGCCAGGCCTCTCAGGGAGGGCAGCTTTTCGTCCGGCACAATGGACCCGTCCAGGATCTGCTCCCTCAGAGCCTCGTACAACTGTTCGTATATAAATTTGTGATCTCTGTTATTTAATTCCAGAATAATGGGCTTCATTTGCGATTATTCCTTAAACTGTTATCTTTAAATAATGCAATTCTGCATATTTTAAGGATAGCACTTTTTTGGTAGTATATCAATAGAAAGAATACAGGAAGAAGGTATGACGATGAAAAGAACAGACAACACAGACAATTTAGTCCTCACGGCCCTCATGATGGGTCTGGTCTGCCTTGCGACCTTCGCCCTCAAAGTACCCAATCCCCTGACCCAGGGCTACGTTCATCTCGGCGACACCTTCATCTTTATGAGCGTCCTGGTCCTCGGCAAGAAAAACGGCGCCATCGCTTCATCAGTAGGTGCGGCCCTGGCTGACATCTTCGGCGGATACGTGCTGTTCGCAGCAGGTACCTTCGTCGCAAAAGGTCTCATGGCCTATGTCATGGGTGAATTCATCCAGCGCGGCCGCCTTCACGAGGACAGACTGGCCCAGGAGGCCGCCGGCCGCGGCGAGACCTGGAAGCCTCGCCTGATACTGAGCCTGGCCCCCTACGAACTCCTGGCCATGATTACAGGCGGCCTGGTGGAAGTGGTGATCTACATCTTCGTGAACGCCCTAGTCTACGGCAACATGGCCGTCGGCTTCGTATCCGTCCCGGGCAACACCGGCCAGTTCATCTGCTCCATGATCGTAGCAGTGCTCCTGACCCACGCCCTGCTAAAGACCCCCGCCAGGAAGTTCTTCCGGTTCGTGCATAGATGAGTTGCACCCCCCCGAGGGGGGTGTTTTTTTATCCCATTCGCATGCTTTACGGCTAGAATTTATTTTTTTGATTTCAGCCGTAATCACAGAAGATGATTTTTTATTACACGCTCTATGTCAGTTGGATTTATTGGGTTGTTTTTTGCTTCAAATGTAACTATTAGGTCTCGTCCAAGGATAATCCCATTATCTTCATAAGCCTTGATCTTCTTGATATTTCTCTCCGCATACTCGGGGTCGTCCATTTTCCCAAGGTGTTCATGATACTTGACCCGTCTGTATCTGATGTTTAACACAGTAAAATCCGGCCACACATTTCCAAATCCCTCAAGATATAGCGGGCATTCATACTTATACGGAATATCAAATTCATCATATTTCTCTGCAATTATGATCTCTGATTTTGACCTGACTCTTAAACCTCTCGAAGTAAGAAACTCAGGCTCACCCCTTGCAAATCCCAATCGATCATATGATTCATCGACCCATGTTCTAATGAACTCATCATCTGGAATCAATATTGGTTCTACCAGTTCCCGTCTTGCGGAAGCCAACTTATCATATATGTCTTCCACTATTCCTTCTTCATATTTTTTGATAAGTATTTTCAATGTGGCCAATTCAGATTCGGCGCCCCTAATAACTCTTTGATCATACTCCTTTTGAGCCACGGCTTTAATGAAATCTAATTCCTTTTTCCCCAGATACTTTTCCTTTTCTTTCCCTGTACGATAGTAAAACTGATTTTTACCCTTGTGAGAGCTGATCCTTAATTTGCCTTCCGGGGCATCTGTTATGCGTTTTGCCATACTCGGAATCAATTTTTGCAAGTAGTCGGCTCTCATCTGCAAATTATGCTTTGATAACCTCATCATCCACTCCCTTTTCTATTTATCTTACTGTTCAGAATTCTTGTTTTGGTTCTAGACCGTAATCTGTATTCGCTGGTTACGGCTTGGATTGCGGTTTTTGTCCACAGGCCGATTTTTCCACCAAATAGTACGGCTTAGATCGCGGTTTTTTCATACAGGCCGATTTCCCCACCAAATAGCACGGCTTGGATTGCGGTTTTTTCCTACAGGCCGATTTTTCCACCAAATAGTACAGCTTAGATCGCGGTTTTTTCCTACAGGCCGATTTTTCCACCAAATAGCACGGCTTAGATCGCGGTTTTTGTCTACAGGCCGATTTTTCCACCAAATAGCACGGCTTAGATCGCGGTTTTTGTCTACAGGCCGTTCTTTCCATCTAATGGTACCGCCCTACATTCGATTTTTCTGGTCAAGCAGTAAAATCATACCACTTCCCCTTCCTTCATCGCAATATGCCGAAATCGTATACGATTTGCGCGCACCGACGCCCGGCGCCGCACAAAAACCCGCCCCCCTCGGGCAAAACAAAAAGGGAGCCTTCGGCTCCCTTCGCTGTCATATGTATATCTTGTTTTCCGCAGGTTCGGTGAAGTTCTTTTCCAGCATCCTTACGTGGGACAGGAAGGCTTCATCGTCGAAGTACCTGGCGCCTGCCGGGCATGCCCTGATGCAGGCCTGGCACTTGATGCAGGTGCCCGGGACATTCACTATGTCCTGATCGATGGCACCCATGGGGCATCTCCGTACGCAAGTGCCGCAGCCAGTGCAGCGCTCAGGGTCCACCTTGGGCTTGGCTTTGAGGAACATGGCGCGCTCGCCGTTTTCCATAAGGGGCACGTAGTAAGGCCCGATCTGAAGGTTCTCTTGCGTAAGCTCCGCCGGGACCTGGATCTCCGAGGCGCTTACGGCGGCCTGGATTTTTTGCGCCGTCCGGTCAGCGAGGCTGATTATCAGTGCCCGGTCTTTTTCGGTGGGTCTGCCCTGTCCCACCAGGTCCGAAAAGGCGTGCCGCACGCTGAAGGCTCCGCCTGCCACCACTCTGGCGCCGCCGGCCCATGCGATGTCGGCCAGTTCCGCCAAGGAGCTGTCGAAAGCCCTGTTTCCGAAGGTCACCAGCACGCAGCAGGGCGAGCCATCTGCCCGGAACATTTCTCTTAAGAACGGTTCCAGCTTGTTGGGCACCCGGCCTGCATAGGTGGGCACCGCCAGCACCGGCAGGTCCTCAGCCCCGAACCGGCGACTCACGCGCCTCCCTGAAGGAAGGGTGATGTCCACATCCTCCACGGGAACGCACAGCTTTTCGCCGAGCCTTGCGCAAAACATCCGCCCCACCCCGGCCGTTGCTCCGGTGGGGCTGAAATATATGTTTACGATCCTATCTATTTTCATCTTGCCTGATTCATCCCACGATTGAAGGGTCCCCTGCTTCCGTGACCTCGCCGTCTTCGGTCACGAAGATGGCCCAGAGCGGTCCGTAGGTACCAAGTTCCGAAAGTTCATCTATGAGCATCCTGCCCTCGGCCTCGCCCAGAGCCAGGCAGACTGTAGACAAACCGTCGCAGTCCACTGAATGCCCCTTTCCGGCCACGACGGTAACCTGGACCAGACCGTTATCCACAGGATAGCCTGTGGTGGGGTCCAGTATATGGTGATATCTCACGCCATCCACCTCGATGAAGCGCTCGTAGGTCCCCGAGGTCACCACGGTCACATCCCTGGTGTCGAAGGTCTTAAGGAGCTTCCCGGAATCGTCCCTGGGGTCATTGATGCCAAGGCGCACCGTACCGCCCTCCTTATCCCCCTGGGGCTTCAGGTGGTTATCTGGCTTGCCGCCCAGGGCCTCGATGTTACCGCCTAAATTGACTATGGCATCAGTCACGCCCTGATCCGCCAGATATTCTGTGATCCTGTCTGCGATGTATCCCTTGGCGATGCCCCCTAAGTCCAGGACCGCGTCGGGATCCAGGAGTTTCACAGTGTTTTCGGCGAAGTTCACCTCCACCTTTGCGTAGTCCACATGCTTCAGAGCTTCGTTTAGTTCATCCTCATCGGGAAGACTCGCCTCAGCCATCTCTTCATCCAGAGCATGGAAGTTCCAGAGACTTGAGACTCCTCCTATGGTCATGTCGAAAGCCCCGGCAGAAGTGTCTCCGAATTCGAGGCCTTTGATCAGGACAGCCACTGTCTCGGGATCCACCTGAACGGGCTCTCCGTGAGAGCGATTGATCCTGTCCACGTCGGAGCCTTCAACGGTGCGGCTCAAGAGCTTTTCGTAGTCAGCCAGCTTATCGAAAGCATCCCTGATGATGGCATTGGAAGCCTCACTGAACTCCTCCTCCGTCATTCCGTCCCCTACCAAAGAATCATCCAACCCGTAGATGGTGATACGGCATACCGTGTCAAAATAATAGGAGTCCAGGCTGCATCCGGCCCAGCTGTCAGTCCGAGAGGTACCGCAGGCCGAAAGCCCGGTCAGCCCCAGAGAAACTATTAAGATCACTAATAATAGTTTTTTGATCCTCATACAAAAGCTCCTTTCATCGGGTCTATTATATCACACAGCCCTCCCTTTGCCATAAAAAAAGATCTCTTTCCTCAGGTTGCTCAAGCCCGGAAAGAGATGTTTTTATGATAAGAAAGGATTAATTATGAAGAAGTTTTTATCTTTGTTTTCTATATAGTAATACATCCATTTGTAGATATTGTGAACATAAGTTGTAGAATGGTTCAAAAACCGCCTTTTATTGTGATATAATGGGGCCATGATCAAGAAAGCTGACATAATTCTTTTCATTTTAATATTGGCGGCGGGGCTCATCGTAAGCTTCCTGCCTCTGGCCGGGACTCTGGAACGGCCACAGGTCAAGGTGACCGTGGCCGGAGATACCTACGGCATCTATGACCTGAATAAGGATCAGACCGTGGAGATCACCCAGGAGACCGAAGCCGGCACCATCACCAACCTTCTCATCATCGAGAATGGTCAGTGCAGGATGGAGCAGGCCAGCTGCCACAACCAGATCTGCGTTAACCACAGCCCCATAGATTCCAGGGGAGAAGTCATAGTCTGCCTCCCCAACAGAGTGGTGGTGGAGATCGTAGGCGACTCCGGGAAGGGAGGTGATGTAGATGTCATCTCCGGCTAAAAATTCCCGCACCGGCCTGGTAGCCATAAGCGCCATGTTTGCGGCTCTGGCACTGATCTTCAGCTACATCGAATTCCTGGTTCCCCTTCCCGTGCCCGTGCCCGGCATCAAGCTGGGCCTGGCCAACCTGGTGATAATCATCGCCATCTACCGCATGAGTTTCCGCCACGCCTTTGCAATCAACGTGGCCAGGATCCTCCTGGCGGGCCTTCTGTTCAGCGGAGTCTTCGGCATGATCTACTCCTTTGCGGGGGGCGTGCTCAGCATCGTCGTCATGTACGTTTTGTACCGCACCGGGCTCTTCAGCATGGTGGGCGTCAGCATGGCCGGCGGAGTAGCCCACAACCTGGGACAACTCATCACCGCCTGCATCCTACTGCAAAACACCGCGATCCTAAGCTACTTCCCGGTGCTGCTTTTTTCGGGACTCATAAGCGGAATCGCCATCGGCATCCTGGCCTACATCATCGAGAAGCGCCTGCCGGCATTCAACTAGAATCCAAGGCCCGCCAATCAGGCGGGCCTTTCCAATCCCCTGCCCGCGCCTCGCGCGGGCCCCAATCCAACGCAAAAAGGAGCCTCTTCCGAGGCTCCTTTTCAATACAGAAAGTTTTGATCTTTAAGCGTTAACTCTTGGGCCTTCTCCCGACAATGGTCTTCGTCCAATGAATATAGGGATTTATCTTTATGAGCAATATGTTGATTATGATAAACTGAGAATTAAAATCCATCCCACCATATTCAGCAACAATCCTGTTTCCTTAAGTATGAAAATGGGTGTTTCTATTTCTCCTTTCAGTCGTTCTCTAATGGATGCGAATACAAATATCCCAAATACTGCGATTATTAGAATCCCCAATGGCAGAGGTGCATGCCAATTGTTAAAAATCGTTATAAATAAACCGATCCCTGACAAAAGATACGCTAGAAAAACAAAATCTCGTTTCACTTTCGGCCCTCCTTCTCTAATATGTTTTTACGTTCGTTACGCGTTTTACGGTGCTGGTTATGATTCTTCCACCTTGGTGTTTTTTTATGGTGACCCATCCAACAGTATATTTGATTCCTTTTGTGGATGATTGCGTAGACAAACCAGTCGAAATAATAGTCATTAATCCTGCAATCACTCCCAAAACCGTTGCTACCAAAGGCAACCCGCAATACGCTGTTATTGCAGCAGCAATTGTTGCCGCGCCCGCAGTATATCCTGCAATTGACGCTAAAGTTCGATATGAAATTGGATGATCTCCTATACTTGTAAGCGAACCACTGCTGAGAAGCGCTACAGTGTTCCCTGTTATTGAAGAATATAATGTTCCTGAGTTCTCATCTCGTAGCATATAGTCTTTTTTTCCGGTTGTCAAATCGACTATATTTATTTTAAGCATAGAATCACTGGCAGTGGTTGTCAACATTATGCTACTTCTAGAATCACTAAATACTGCAATATTATTACCAATTAGCTTAACACTTAACAATTCCCCTGATTCTTCTCTGATCACATATTCATCAGCATATACAAAACTTGTCGCTGAAAAAGTCATTACTATAACTAAAACAATCGATAGTATCCTCTTAAGGCGCATTGTTATTCCTCCTTTTCAACTTACCTTCTCCATTTAAACTTACGAAGACCATTTAAAAACTTGATATCAAATCTTTCCACACCCCTCTATAATATATAAATCCATTTTCATTCAATAATTGGACATCAATCTCAAAAAAAATATATTATTACCAATATCTCATTAATATCCGTTCGGAATCAACTCGCTAATGAGATACGTCTCATAAACAGAGTCCTTGCACAACAAAAAGGAGCCTCCATTGAGGCTCCTTTTCAATACAGAAAGTTGATCTTTAAGCGTTAACTCTCGGTTCTTCTCCTGCTGTAGGCGGAACTACAGGTGCAGCTTCCACCTTCTTGGGAGCTTCTTTTTTTGCGCTCTGCCTCTTGGCTCTCATGTTGTTGATGGCATGAGTCGGGCATTCCTTGGAGCAAAGTCCGCAGTTCTTGCACTTATCGGGATCGATCTTGGCAAGATTGTTCTCGATGGTGATGGCTTCGAACTTGCAGACCTTCTGGCACTTGCCGCAGCCGATGCAGCCCACGGAACAGGCTTTCCTGGTCTGTGCGCCCTTGTCAGTGTTGGAGCACTGAACAACGACTTTGTTCTTGGCAGGTGCGATCCTGATGATGTGCTTCGGACATGTGGACGCGCAGGCTCCGCATCCGGTGCAAAGCTCTCTGGCCACAACGGCTACGCCGTCGCAGACCTTGATGGCTCCGAAGTTGCAGGCTCTGGTGCAGTCGCCCAGGCCTAAGCAGCCGTACTTGCAGGCGTTGTTTCCGCCAAACAGTGTAGCTGCTGCAGAGCATGTAAGGGGTCCCTGATACTCAGCGAAGCTCTTGGCATTGGCTGAGTTTCCGTTGCACATTACCACTGCCACCTGGGGCTCGGTGGAGCCTGCTTCGATTCCGAGGATCGATGCCAGCTTGGCAGCTACGTCAGCGCCTCCTACGGGGCACTTGTTGGGGCCTACTCCCTCGGGATCAGCTGCAAGAGCGTTAGCGTAGTCGCTGCATCCTGCGAATCCGCATCCGCCGCAGTTTGCTCCGGGAAGAGCAGCCGTAAGATCGGTAACGGTCTCATCTACAGGTACGTAGAAGACCTTCGACGCGATTGTGAGGATAACCGCGAAAACGAAGCCCATAACTACTACCAGCAGTACCGGTGTAAGTATTGCGTTCATACGGTTCCCTCCTTTATACCAGGCCGCCGAATCCCATGAAAGCAAGGGACAGAAGAGCGGCTGTAGTCATTGTGATGGGCACTCCCTGGAAGGGCTTGGGTACCTTGTTGTTATTCTCAAGCTTCTGCCTCATTCCGGAGAAGATGAGCATAGCAAGGAGGAAGCCTACGCCTGCTCCGAAGGAGTTGACCAGTGACTGGGGATAGTTGTATCCCAGGTCGATGTTGTTGATGCATACGCCCAGTACTGCGCAGTTGGTGGTGATCAGGGGAAGGTATACACCCAGAGCTTTGTGAAGAGCCGGGATGAACTTCTTGAGTACCATCTCTACGAACTGTACGAGAGCGGCGATGACCAGAATGAACACGATGGTCTGCAGATATGCAATATTCCATGCGCTCAGTAGTTTCATGATGGGCCATGTAGCGGCTGTGGCCATTACCATTACGAAGATAACGGCTACACCCATACCCAGTGATGAATCGAGTTTCTTGGAAACGCCGAGGAACGGGCAGATACCGAGGAACTGAGCCAGCGGGTAGTTATTTACCAGGACCATTCCAAGTATTATCGAGAAATATAATCCCATTACTCTTCATCTCCTTTCTTCTCTGTTACTGCTTCTTGCTCAGCAGCCTTCTTTCTTAAGAGAGCATTTTCTGCTGCGGCAAGCACCGGATCAGGATTTTCTGATTTGACTTCTGCAGCGTTTGCTTCAGCCTGAGCTGCTTCCTTGGCAGCCTTGGCAGCCTTAGCGGCAGCGATCTTGGCAGCCTTTTCTTCCTCGGACATCTTGGGGGCTTCAGCCTTGGCGGCCATAGCCTTGGGAGCCGGGATCTCGATCTCGCCCAGTTCAGCAACACACTTTTCCTGTGTGCACATTGATGCCAGAGCGCATCCTCCGCAGGCGAAGTCTCTGGGAGTGCCGCCCTTGCGGTTGATGAGCCAGTTGACGAAGGCGATGATTGAAGCATACACGAAGAATCCGCCGGGTGCCAGTGCGATGATCAACATCGGGTGCTCATTGACGAAGGGAATGTGGATGGTAAGGCTCTCCTGAAGAGCTTCGTCACCAAGGAAGAAGCCGGAAAGAAGAGTTCCGTTTCCGATGAGCTCTCTGATGGCTCCCATTACCGTAAGGGAAAGTGTGAAGCCGAGGCCCATTCCGATTCCGTCAAGTGCAGAGTCAAGGACGCCGTTCTTGTTGGCGAACATTTCCGCACGGCCCAGGATGATGCAGTTAACTACGATCAGAGGAAGGAATACTCCCAGCGAATTGTACAGAGGCACTGCATATGCCTGAACTATGAACTGTACCAGTGTTACGAATCCTGCGATAACTACGATGTAGCACGGGATACGTACCTTGTCAGGTATTATTTTGGCAAGAAGAGAGATAACGATGTTGGAGCAGATAAGCACGAAGGATGCTGCGATTCCCATTCCCATGCCGTTGAAGGCGGAGCTTGTGGTCGCAAGCGTCGGGCACGTACCTAAGAGCAGAACGAGGTTAGGGTTCTCTTTGATTATGCCTTTTGTAAGGATCTGTAATCTGCTTACTTTATTTTCCATTATCATACACCTCCCACAGATTTGAACTGCTCAAGGGCAGCGTATATGCCGTAGTGAACGGCATTGGATGAAATGGAGGCTCCGCTCACGTGCATTCCAACGCTCTTGGCATCAGTTGAAGTAAGTTCGGTGAGACCGACGTACTGCTGAGTGTGGCTGGAAGCGTGAGCTTTTGTTCCAAGTCCCTTGGTGTCTGAATGCTCGGTGACCTTGACGCCTGTGATGGCTCCGTCAGCATCGATACCTACCATTTCGGTAAGCATTCCGCCGAAGGACTGGGTCTTAACGGTCACTACCATTCCGACTCCGGGAGCTATGTAGCAATCTTCCACGTAGACCTTGCCTTCCACACACTCTACCAGTTCGCCGTCATACTGCTCAAAAGATGTAGCTTCGGGAAGAAGCTCTGCTCTTGCAGCGTCAGCTGCGCGAGCGGTGTTGTCCGCGATGACGGGAGCTGTTACGGAGTTTACGTATGCCAGAGCAAAAGTCATTACCAGGCAGATAGCTACCAGCACTACTGTAGGCTGGATGTATTCTTTAAATGTGTTGCTCTTCATTTTTTCTTACCTCCATACATTCTCTTCTGGAAGAAGCTGTCGATGAGAGGTGTCAGGCAGTTCATGAACAGGATGGAGAAGGAAACTCCCTCAGGATACTGTCCCCAGAGTCTGATGACCATGGTCATGATACCGCATCCGATACCGAATACGATCTTGCCCTTTGTAAGAAGCGGTGATGTGACGTAGTCTGTGGCCATGAAGAAGGCTCCGAGGAATACGCCGCCTGCCAGGATGTGGAAGAGAGCCATCTGAAGAGGATCTCCCTGACCTGTAGCCGCATAGTATATGAGAGCAAATACGAATACTGTTCCGATGAAGCAGGCAGGGATCACCGGGCTGATGATCTTTCTCCAGATGAGGAAGATGCCGCCTATGAGAAGTGCCAGTGCGGAGACTTCACCAAGAGAGCCTCCCACGAATCCCAGGAACAGGTGCATGTTGGAGGGAAGGTTGTCCAGAGAACCTTCTGCCAGCACGCCTAAAGGAGTAGCCTTGGATGTGGCATCAGCAGCCATTCTCGGAAGGGGCCATGTGGTCATCTCTGTAGCGAAGGAGATGAACAGGATGATCCTTGCGGTGATGGCAGGATTTACCAGGTTCTTGCCAAGGCCTCCGAAGAGCTGCTTGACTACGATTATCGCCGACAGGTCGCCGATGATCAGGATCCAGACGGGAAGTCCTGCGGGAACGTTGAAGGCGATGAGCATGCCGGTAAGAGCTGCAGACAGGTCTCCGACAGTGCTTTCTCTCTTCATCATGGCGTTCCAGAGCCATTCGAAGAACATGCAAGCTATCATGGAAACACATGTCAGAAGCAGTACTCTGGGCCCGAAAACGTATACGCTCACCAGAAGAGACGGTACCAGGGCGATGATGACCATGAGCATGGTCATGCGTGTATCCAGAGCCGTCACTACATGGGGTGATGAAGATACTACTAAGTTATTTTTGTAATTGCTCATTTGATTCCGGCCTCCTTTACGATGGATTTACCAAGGGTGTTCATAAAGGCGAGAGGTCTGTGAGCCGGGCAGATGTATGAACATGATCCGCAGTTCATGCACTGATTGACGTCCAGATCGAACAGAGCCTGAGCGTCATGCCTCTCGTAAGCGTCGGCCAGAGCCGTGGGGATCAGATCGAAGGGGCAGGCCTGGTGGCAGCGTCCGCAGTTGATGCAGGCTGTTTCCATCTTGACCTGAGCCTTTTCCTTGGAGAATGCCAGGATCGCATTGTTGTTCTTTACGATAGGCATCTCGTCGGTGGGGATCGCTCTTCCCATCATGGGGCCTCCCATGAGGATCTTTCTGGGCTCTTCCTTGTAGCCGCCGCAGTAATCGATGACGTCGTGGACCAGGGTACCGATGGGAACGATGACGTTCTTGGGTTCCTTCACCGCATCGCCGTCAACGGTAAGCTTCTTAGCGATAAGGGGCACTCCTGTTCTGAAGTAGTGACCTACCTTGGTGACCGTGTTTACGTTGTCCAGGATGCATCCCATGTCTGCGGGAAGCACTCCGGCGTTCATTACCTTGCCAAAGATCTCGTAGACGAGAACACGCTCAGCTCCCTTGGGGTAGTTAGCCTGAAGGCTGAAGGTTTCGATGTTGTCGATACCGTGCTCCTTCAGAGCCTTGTTGATGTGCTCGATGGCATCCGGTTTGTTGTCCTCGATGGCGATGTAGCCGTGGTCGAGACCGTCATACTTCATGATCAGCTGGCATCCTCTGATGAGATCTTCAGTGTCCTCCAGCATGGTTCTGTGGTCAGAAGTGATGTAGGGCTCGCACTCAGCGGCGTTAACTACCAGATAGTGTACGTCGTCGAGGTTCTTGGGGTTGAATTTGATGCTTGTGGGGAATGCAGCTCCTCCCAAGCCCACGATGCCGGCCTTGCGGACATCCGCTACGAATTCCGCCAGGTCTTTGGGCTCTTCGGGAATCTGAACTTCCTCAGAGATCTCCTGCTTCTTGTCCGGTTCAATGACTACCAGCGTGTCATATCCGCCTGCTGCGGATCTGGCCTGTTCGATACCTGTTACGGTACCGGAAACGCTGGAATGGATCGGAGCGCTGACAAAGGCATCCGTATCACCGATCTTCTGGCCGACCTTGACATAATCGCCCTTGGCAACCAGCGGCTTGCACGGAGCACCGATGTGCTGAGACATGGAAATCTTTACAATGTCAGGTATAGGCATCACTTCCGAGGCGCAGGCCGCGGTATTCTTGTGATGGCTAACATGAACACTGCTCAGGTGTTTTTTGCCCATGTTGATGAGACCGTCCTTTCTGTAACATAACTGAATGATTGCGTTGTGACCAACTGCAGACAGAAAAAAAAGTCCGTAAGTCAGCTTCTCTGCCTTCAGATAATCATAACCATACATATTAGAATATATCATAAATGTGGCGAAAAATCATCAATAAACCAATCAAAAAATGCCATTTTCTGGCATTTTTTTTAGTACATTTACATACCGACTCTTATATTCATGTTTTCATCGATGCCTATGACCTTTTCTCCCCTCTTTCTGAGGTCGGTCACATAGGTCAGAAGTTCCTCCGTGAGCACCTCTCCCGGGCAAGCCAGAGGGATGCCCGGCGGATAGGGAACTATCAGTCCGGCGGACACCATGCCTACGCACTCCGAAACGGGTCTTGAGCAATATCTCTCCGGTATCGCCCTTCTCTCCAGTTTGAACATGGTCTTGACCGTGGGTCCCTGTTCCCGCTCATGTGCACAGCCCTCCGAAGCTGAGTTCAGCGCTATATCCTTGAGGGCTTCAATGAGCTTTTCGATGTGATCTTCCGTCGTGCCTATGCCGGTCATGCACATGACGATGTTTCCCGTTACCAGCTCCGGCCAGATGTTGCGCTTGTTCAGTTCCTCTTCAAGCTCCGATCCGTTGAAGCCGGCGGCGCTCATATCCAGATTTATCTTGGTCCTGTCCAGATACGGATGCCTGAGCACCTTAAGCCCCGGCACCTCACCGCACCTTTCGTAGAATCCGTTCACTGCGCCGTTCCACTGCCTTATGGCTTCTCTCCCCTTCTCTTCCATGAGTATCTGCGCATTTATGTCCAGGCTCAGCATCAAAAGATAGGAGGGGCTGGAGGACTCCAGTATCTGGAGATAGTCTTCCAGTGTCGGCAGGTCCACCCTGTCAGTCATGACGTTAAGGATCGCAGTCTGGGTCAGGGTAGCCAGGGTCTTATGGGTGGAATTGATCACCATGTCTGCCCCGCCGGCTTCGGCGGAGACCGGGTATCCCAAGCCCTGCTCTTCCATGAATTTAAGGTGGGCGCCGTGGGCCTGATCCACTATCAGAGCCGCTCCGTGTTCATGGCATATTTTGCTTATGGATGAAATATCCGAACAGATGCCATAGTAATTGGGAGAGGGTATCACCACGCAGACCGCTCCCGGATTCTCACTGAGAGCGCGCTCCACCTCCGAAGGTGCGATCTCCCCTGTTATACCGTCCTCCTTGACGATCTCGGGGTAGATGTATTCCGCATCCAGCCCGCCCAGATTCACGGCGTTATATATGGACTTGTGAGAGTTCCTTGCGATCAGTACCCTGCTGCCACGCTTGGCCGAAGTGAGGATGGAGGCCAAAAGTCCCACAGAGGATCCGTTGACCAGAAGATAGGTCTTACGGCTTCCGTAAAGCGCCTTGTACTTCTCCATGACCTCCAGGATCACGTCCTCATGCTGAAACAAATTGTCCGCACCGGGAATCTCGGTGATGTCCATGTCCACCACATTCCTAAGAAGCTTCCCGTACCCCATCTTCTCAAAAAACTCCGCCCCCTTGTGTCCGGGCATGTGAAAAGATACGGGCTTGGATCCTGCGTGTTCCGGTAAATAATCTATCAAAGAATACATTTTCAATCCTCCTGATGGGTCCTTTTAGTTGATTTTATATCACAGCCGTCCCGAAATCAATGCAAACTCGAAGCGCAAAAAATGCCCGTCCCCGGGCATAAAAAAACGGAAGACTTACGGCTCGATGCATTTACCTCTGAGCCTTAACCAACGCCGGCTTCCGTTGTGCCTTAAATATATCACATGCTGAGACTATAATAAATATGAACTAAAATATATACTTTTTTGCATTTTAAATCGTACAAATAACTCAAACTCCTTTATTTATAAGGGAATTTGGGTTATTATCAGAATAGACCGTTAATGAAACATATTATGTATACATGGAGGTTTATCATGCCATCCAAAAGCGGAAACACAAAGAACATCATAGTTGAGGCAGCCTGGGGACTTTTCTACAGAAATGGTTATGAGCACACTACCATAGATGATATAGTGGAAGCCTCTAATACATCAAAAGGTTCTTTTTATCATTATTTCAGATCCAAGTCCGATCTATTAGGGACGGTCCCTTTGCTCTTTGATGATCTGTATGAGATGCTGTCTGATGTAATAGACTCGGAAATGGAATCCCCAAAAAAACTTATGTACATGATGAACGAGCTCTTCATAATGATCGAAAACCGCATACCGGAAGGGCTTCTTGCGGAATATATGGCTCTGGAGATCACCTCCAAGGGAAACCGCCATTTCCTGGATCCAGACAGAACATACTACAGACTTCTCCGGCAGATATTCACGGAGGGACAGGAGAAAGGAATATTCATAGAAAAGCTGCGAAAGAATGATATGATCCGCGCCTTCGCCACCTTTGAGCGCGGCGTAGTGTACGACTGGTGCCTGGCCAGAGGGAACTACACCCTCTCGGAGTACGGCAGACTTTTGTGCCGGTCATTTCTTGCAGGCATGCTGAAGGAAGAGTATCACTTCTTGCTTGACTGAATAAGGCAACAAAAAATCCGCCCCTAAGGAGCGGATATTTTAGTTTCATCAATATTTCTCGTTCTTTGTGATCACGTCTACACCCATGTATTTTCTAAGGGGTTCGGGGATCACCACCGTTCCGTCCGCCTGCTGGAAGTTCTCCAGAACTGCAGCAGTTGTACGGCCTATGGCCAGTCCGGAACCGTTCAGAGTGTGGACGTACTCAGGCTTGCCGCCCTCTGTCCTTCTGAACCTGATGTTTGCCCTGCGGGCCTGGAAGTCCAGGAAGTTGGAGCATGAGGATATCTCCACATATCTGCCGTAGGAGGGCATCCATACCTCTATATCGTAGGTGCAGGCTGAGGAGAATCCCAGGTCACCTGTGGAAAGTCTGACTACCCTGTAGGGGATGCCCAGGATCTTGAGCACGGCCTCAGCGTCTGCGGTCAGAGCCTCCAGCTCATCCCAGGAGTCTTCCGGTCTGGTGAACTTGACCAGCTCCACCTTGTTGAACTGATGCTGCCTGATAAGACCTCTGGTGTCACGTCCTGCAGAACCGGCCTCTGCCCTGAAGCAGGGGGTGTAAGCGGTGTAATGGATGGGAAGCTCCGCCTCGGGGATGATCTCTCCACCCAGCATGTTGGTAACGGGAACCTCAGCAGTGGGTATCAGGAAGAAATCCTTCTGCGGAATGTAGAACATGTCCTCTTCAAACTTGGGAAGCTGTCCCGTTCCGGTCATTGCCGTACGGTTCACCATGAAGGGAGGCAGTATCTCCAGATAGTCCTGGTCCACTGTGTGAAGGTCCAGCATGAAGTTCTCGATGGCTCTTTCAAGCCTTGCGCCAAGGCCCTTGTAGATGGTGAACCTGGTGCCTGCGATCTTGCCGGCTCTCTCCCAGTCCAGGATGTTCAGGTCTGCTCCGATATCCCAGTGAGCCTTGGGCTCAAAGTCGAACTTTGTGGGTTCCATGAACCTTCTGAGCTCAACATTGGCTGAATCATCGGCGCCCTCCTGCACGAAGTCTGCCGGAATGTTGGGTATGCCCAGAAGGCAGTCTCTGATCTCGCCTTCCACCTGGGTCACTTCCTGATCCAGCTCCTTGATGTTCTGGGAGAGTTCCTTCATCTCTGCCATGACAGCGGTGGTGTCCTCTCCTGCCTTTTTCATCTTGGGGATCTCTCTGGACACCTTGTTCTGGGTGGCCTTCATGGCTTCCACCTTAGCCAGCAGATCTCTTCTCTTTTCGTCCAGTGCAGGGATGTTCTCTATGCCGAAACTTCCCTTGAGCCTTCTTTCGACTCCTGCCTTTGATCCTTCGTAATCTTCCCTGATCCTTTTGATATCAAGCATTTATCTGTTCTTCCTTTCCCGGTCTCTTAAGTCACTCTAGACCAGATTTCTCCTATATGATAAATATTCTTTCTTTAACTCTTCCAGTTTCTGCTGGATCTCCTTCTGAAGCGCGCTGGCGGTCTCAAAGTCCTCGCCTTCCAGAGCCTCGGTGGCCTTGGTCAGAAGGCTCTTGGAATCCATGGAATCCTTGGCGATCATGTACCTCAGCTTATTGACCCTGTCCCACATGACGTCGTCCAGATCGTTGTAGGCCGGATCGTGTATCCTGGCGCAGCTTCTCACATCGTCCAGAGCGTTGGGGATATTTCTCAGCTGCATCTCCTTGGCCCATTCGTTCAAGATACAGGCCCTGTAGGAGTCCACGGACTGCTGATCCATGATCCCTTCCGTAACCGCCCTGAGCTTATCGGGATGCTCGTCCATGTTCTTGAGATTCTCCCAGACCGTAGACGGCGGGTTTCCGAACAAGGCTCTGCGTTCCTCATCAGAGTAGTCCGTGAAAACATTTTTCTCCGAGCGATACTCCCTGCTCTTATCCAGGTAGAAGTCCTCTTCGCCGCTCCTCTTGGATATGGAGCCTTCCAGCTCAGCCGGAGTCTTCTCAGCCTGAAGGGCCGCCCTGATACCGTCCAGCATGGCCATGTATCCGGTGGCCAGCACCAGGTAGGTGTTGCTCTTGGGATTGGGGGATCTAAGCTCGAATCTGGTAGCCATAGGGCTTGCCAGGTCTCTAACCAGACCTACCAGTATGGTCCTGTTTCTGGACGGATCCTTGGGATCGTGACCGAGAGATGTGACCACGCAGACCGGAGCCTCGAAACCGGGCTTAAGTCTTTTGAGGGAGTTGGTGGATGAGCTAATGAAGGGGTTGAGGGCCTCATAATTCTTGAGGATGCCCATGAGAGCTCCGTAACCTACCGGGCTCAAAAAATCTTCCTCCATGGCCTTGGTGTTGAAAAGATTCACCACCCTCCCCGACTTCAGTCTGGCCGACACTCCGAAGTGAGTATGCTCGCCGGAGCCTGCCACGCCCTCCACCGGCTTGGCCTTGAAGCTGGTGCCAAGGCCGAATTCATTGAAGACCTCTCTGACTATGTTCTTTACCAGCTTCTCATTGTCGGCTGCCTGCATGGGAGATGCGTACTTCCAGTCGATCTCCAGCTGTTCCATTATGTGATCCATGCCGCCGGAGGATGTGAGGCGGGACTTGACGCCGCCCACCTCCTTGTGGCCCATTTCCACATTCAAGCCGTAGCATTCAAGGATCTCAAGAGTCCGTTCCAAAGCAGTGCGCACAGGGCCGTAGGTCCTCTTCCAGTACTGCTCCTTAAGTTCCTGCGAGGTGAACAGTTCTTCCCTGTCTGCCTTGTCTTCAGGCGTCCTGACCCAGAATTCCAGCTCAGTGGCCGCAGTCAGCAGGATCTCCTCTATATCATCCGGGGAGTCCACTCCCTGAAGATAGTTTGAAACGTAAGGGTGTGCCTTGAGCAGTTCCAGAAGCTGAGTCCTGAATCTGTCCACCGAACTCTTAAGAATGGCTCTGGAACCCACTGCCTTCCTGTCGTTGTGAACAAGGGTGGCAGGGATCCTCAGAGTTCCCACCGGAAGTCCGGTCTTAAGGTCAAAGTTGGAAAAATTATAGTCCACGTGCCAGTCCGCTTCCATATCGGGGATCATGTCCACCTTAGCGTTGTTGAGTTCTGCGATCTTTGGCAGATTAACGCTGGAACCGTCGGTCTGGACCCCATGCTTGAGCATATCCTCCATGCCCTCCATGAAGAGAGCCACAGGGATCCTCTCGTCAGTGTCGTTTCCTGCGATATCTATTCCCGCAAGAGATATGAACTTTATTTCCGGATGCGCCCTCAGGGCCTTCCTCAGAGTATCCTCATCATGCATGCCGCAAGGCAAGGTGAAGAGCATCCGTTCCGTGTCAAAATTCAGCATTTATTTACTCCGGCAAAAAATCTTAAGTCTATGCGTTATTTTAATCACTTATCAGTCTGCCTGATCCTCTGTTCCCGCATCTTCAGAACCGTCTCCGGTAGATTCAGCGATGTCAGTGAATCCGGATGTGCTGCCGCCCTCTCCTGAGAGCTGATCAAGGTATTCGGACAGTTCGTCCAT
Organism: uncultured Eubacteriales bacterium; assembly: GCA_900315895.1. Classification (GTDB taxonomy): domain Bacteria; phylum Bacillota; class Clostridia; order Peptostreptococcales; family Anaerovoracaceae; genus RUG754. The sequence goes on along the minus strand of ONAY01000001.1, from coordinate 65,153 downwards.
GTACTCTCCGTAGGCCGCCCAATCACCGTTTCTCAGAGCATCCTGAGCATTGTCGAAGGCCTGCTGAGCCTTGGCGATGAGCTCGTCCTGGGTGTAAGTTCCGGAAGGTTCAGTGTTGTCACCGGGTTCCACAGGTTCGTCTGTGCCATCATCAATTATGGATGAACTATTCTGGTTCTGGGTGATGTCATACTTGAACAGCTTCTGGATACACTCTGCCAGAGTCTCTCCGTAAGCGATCTGGTCCTTGTAGACAACGATTATCCTCTTGACTTCGGGAATGGATGAGTTCTGTGCTTCCAGGTATACCGGTTCAACATACAATATTGAAGTGTTGATGGGTATTACGAAGAGGTTTCCTCTCCTGTATGTGGTGCCATTTGAGGCCCACAGTGTGAAGTCCTTGGATATCTCGGTGTTCTGGTCGATCTGCGCCTCTATCTGCTCAGTTCCGTATACAGTCTTTGACTTGGGGAATTGATAGAGCACCAGCTGCCCGTAGTTATCGCCGTCGTTTCTTGCGATAAGAAGCGCTGTCATGTTCTGCTTCGATCTCGGAGTGAAGGGCACAGAGTTAAAGAACTCAGCTTCGTTCTCTCCGGGGAGTTTAGCGATGTAATAGTTGGGAATGATCTGCTGCTTTTCCATTCCGTAGATCTCGTTGGCGATGTCCCAAAGGTCCTCGGACTGATAGAAGACGTTCACGTCCTCCATGTGATATTTGGCATATACCTGGGCCTGGATCTGGAACAGCGCATTGGGATATCTCAGATGTGCCCTTAATCCCTCAGGAAGCTGATCGATGGACTTGAACAGAGTGGGATAGATCTTCTGATAAGTCATTGCAATGGGATCCTGATCATCTATTACATAATAGTCTGTGGTCCCGTTATATGCATCGATGACTACCTTTACGGAGTTACGGATGTAGTTTACATTGGTCTGATTCGAATAAGGCTCCGAATATGGATAAAGGTTGGACACAGTATATGCGTCGATTATCCAATAGAGCTTACCGTCCACAGTCACCATGTAGGGGTCGTCCTCATAGCTCAAGTAGGGCATGATCTTGTGGACTCTGTCCACAATGTTTCTGTTGATTATGATCCTGGAATCTCCGTTGATATTGGAGGATACCAGAAGCTGAACGCTTCCCTCTCTGATGGCAAATACCAGACGGTTGAACAGATTCATCTTGATGCCTGCAGTTCCCTCGTACATGGTGTAAGAGTTGCTGCTGCCGTTGGGATAGTCGAATTCCTGCTCGTCAGTTCCTACCACTACGTACTCATTGGAGAGCTCACCGAAGTAGATCTCCGGCCTTGTGATTGCGATCTCGTCCACAGCCGTCTCAGGCGGGATGTTTCCGACGATGATATCCGGCTGACCTGAAGATGTTACCGTGTCTACCCTGGACATGGAAACTCCGTATCCGTGAGTGTACTTAAGGTGTACGTTCAGCCAGGTGTCGGATATTTTGTTCTCATCGATCTCACGGGCGCTCAGGAAGGTCTGAGTGTAGTCACCGTTCACCATGTACCTGTCATTGTCCACATCGTTGAAGGTGTAGTACTGACGGATGGACTGGGTCTGGTTGTAGAACTGCTCCGCAGGCTCGAAGTCGTTGATCCTGATGTTGGTTATGGTATCCATGTTTTCCGCAATGGATGCCGCTGTCAGGGTATTGTCTGCAGCGAAGCTCTGGATATCCACGTCACCGAGGTCATATGCGTACTGTGTATATTCTATGTTGTTCAGAAGATAAGGTGTCTCCTTCTGAAGTTCGTCAGGAGAAACGATGAAGTTCTGAACCAGCGCAGAAAGACCTGTTCCAAGAAGGCCCACAATGATCATCAGTACGGGGATGGTCAGAAGCTTCTTGTAGTTCTTTTTGTGCATGTACAGAACAAAGAGAACCGCTGCCACCACTGAAAGCAGGCAGAGCACTCTGTACATCCAAAGTGTCACTGTAACATCCGTGAATCCTGCGCCGTAGACCACTCCCGTGTGTACGTGAAGAAGGTCGAACTGCTTCAGGAAGAAGTCCACAGCCAGCATCAGGAAGAATATGCAGCCGAGGCCCGCAAGCTTTCCTGAAGCTATGCTCATGAGCTGACGGAAGTTGTTGTCGTCCAGCTGTTTCCTGGGCTTGGGCTCAGGTTTTTTGAAGCCCATCCTCTCGAAGAAGTCTCCCGCCTGGCCAAAGGGGTTGCCGTTCTGACCAAAGGGATTGGAGGATCCTGTATATCTTGCTTCCTCAGAAGATTCCTGTGACTCGGTCTGCTGAGCGCTGGGCTGCTCCTCGAAAATATCCGGGGTGCGCACAGTCATCAGTATCACGTAATAGACTACCGTCAGGATCACGAAACCGATGATTATGCCGATCAGAAGCTCGTTGAGCTGAGTCAGGAAGTCCAGCTTGAAGATATAAAAGGATATATCGATGTGGAACAGCGGATCCGCAATGTCAAAGTTGGACGCATTGGCGAACTTGAGTATTTCGAACCAAAGCTTGGTCACCGTAAGCACCGTGACCATGGCGCCGAATACCAGTGACAGGATGACCGTTATCCTCTTCAGCCTCTTCATGTTCGTCTCTTCCCCGGAAGCGATCTTTTTGAAGTATCCTTTCCTCAGGTGGGTCAGATACATGAACAGCAAAAAACTTACGATCACGAAGGTCGGAATACCCACCTTCAGCTGGGTCACCAGCTGTTTAAAGAAAACATCCAGGTAACCCATCTCCTTGAACCAGAGAAAGTCACCTATGAAATTCACAAGAGACAGGAAGATCGCGCCTACCACCACTACGATGGCCACGATCAGCAGGATCTTGTGCTGGAACTTTTGAGTTGCTTTATCCATTAAATTGCTCCTCTCCGATCTCCTCAAGGACCATGCTGTCGCCGGAGGATGCCAGACGGCAGGATCTTACAGATGTTGCCGTGGTACCGTCATTCTTGGCGTAGACAGCCCTTGTCAAAACATAAAAGTTGGAACCGTCAGTTCTTATATCGCCGATCTCAAGGGTATTGATGCCGACGTAAGTCTCGTCAGTGTTTTCGCCCTGCCATGCATCGTAGTATGCGATGACTGCTGAGCAGATGGCTTCACCGTAGGTAACAGCCTCGCCCTCCTGGTTGATGGTGAAAAGACCGTTGTCCAGGGGGATCATGTCCATGATCCCTTCAAAGTGAGGATTGACCACCTTATCATATGTAAGGTCAGGATTGTACTTGATCTCACCGATGGTAGTCGCCTGCTCCGAAAGCTCCATAATGGACTGCTCGAAGGTGATGGCTTCAGCCTCTCTCTTGAGAGCCTCATCGTCGATGGTCTCCTGTTCAGGCTCTTTGTCTTTTCCGATGGATGTAGCGAAGTCCATGATCTTTTCGATGACTGGATCTGTCAGCTTGGAATATGCGCTGTCCGGTGCGATGAGCTTAGCTGCAAGGATTGATGCCTCGAAGAGTATGAGAAGCACAAGGAGAATGATTATGGCATTTCCTATGATATGCTTCTTGGGCTTCTGGTTCTCGTCCTCATCGAATATATCGTTGATGTCAGGAGCGTTCTCATCGGGAACAGGCTTGTAGATACCTGTGGCAGTCTGATATCTCTCCTTAGTCTCAGTCTTGGGAGCCTTGGGGGCTTCCTCTACGGGCTCATGAGTAGCTGTGGTCGCGGCTACTGTAGCAGCTGCGGCTGCTGCAGCTGCTGCGGCTGCTGCCTTTCTCTTTTCCTCAGCGGCGTGGTTCACGTCTTCCGACGGGAAAAGATCCGAATATCTGAGCCTGGTCTTCTTAGCCTGGCTGGGTGCCTCTGTAACCAGTTCGGAGAGAAGATCGTCGCCCTTGGCCGGCATCCAAGCCACTCCCTCATTGGGTGTGCCGTAGCCGGAATAATCCACAGTCATGGGAGTTTCAGGCTGAGTCACGCCTTCCACGTACATGCCGTTCTCTTCGTGAGCAAGGGTGGGAAGTACGCCAAAGTTGGCGAGAACAGCATTCTGAGACAGAGTGTTCTTGGGAACATATCCAGAACCCATCTCTCTCAGTCTTTCCTTTTCCTTCTGAAGAAGTTCCTGGAACTCTGCGTTCTTGCGTGAGAATGTATAGAATCTGTCATCTCCCCTGTCTGTCAAGTCTTCCTTGACCAGTTCTTCCACGGAGGGCTTCTCCTCCGGTTCAGGCTGGACTTCAGCCTCAGGTGCAGGCTCTTCGGCCTTCATCTCATCCTGGAGATGTTTCTTCTCGCTTGTGAGTTCTTCAAGGAGAGCATCAAGTCTGGCCATTTCCTCTGTCATAGTGGATACGTGGCCTTCTTCCTTTTCCTTCTCCTTCTCCCAGGCGGGAACGAAATCTGATTCGTAGGGGCTGCGCTCCGGCTTAGCCGGTTTTTCCTCGGAAGATGCGCCTAAGATAACGCCTGCTGCAGCTGCTCCCAGGGCTCCTGCCCCGGCTACTGCGCCAAGATCCTTGGCATTGTTGGCCTCTGCCCTCTCCTGAGCTTCTCTGTTGAGAGCGTCCAGAGCTTCCTGGTCGAACACTCTGGTCTTGCCCAGACCCTGAGGTTCAGCCTCCTTCATGAGCTCCTCGAATTCCATGCTGACGTCGGAGCTGATCTTTTCGGAAGCCTCCTCCCTGGCTGCTTCCAGTTCGGCGGCGATCCTTGCCTGCTCCTCCTGACGTCTCTTTTCCTGTTCAGCCATTACAGCGGCAGCCTGAGCAGCAGCTTCCTGACGGGCTCTCTCTTCAGCCTCTGCCAAAGCTCTTGCTTCCTCTTCAGCCTTCTGTCTGGCCATCTCTTCAGCCTCAGCCTGGATCCTTGCTGCCTCAGCAGCCTCAGCCTCAGCCTTGGCTCTCGCCAGAGCTTCCGCTTCAGCCTGGGCCTGAGCACGGGCAGCAGCCTCAGCCTCTTCCCTGGCACGGCGCTCCGCTTCAGCCTGAGCGCGGGCCTGAGCCTCGGCCTCTTCTCTTGCGCGGCGTTCCGCAGCCTCCTGGGCGCGGCGCGCAGATTCAGCCTCCATGCGGGCTCTGAGTTCAGCTTCGCGGCGGGCGGCCTCTTCAGCCTTGCGCTGAGCCTCCCTCTCCTCGAAGTTCCATATCATCTTCTTTTCGCCGGTCTCGAGCTTCTCAGCCTTCTTTTTCTTGGCAACATCAGAAGCGTCCATGTTCCAGTCAAGTCCCATGGAAGATGCGGCTTTCACATCCTCCTTATGGATGGGCTCCTGAAGGTTCCATCTCATACCGGCGTCGTTCTTCATGGCAGCGATGACTCTCTCCGCCTTGGTCATGGAAGCATACCTTGCTTCCTCCCTCTTCCTGGCGGCTTCGGCCTGAGCCTGAGCCTCCTTCTCTGCCTTTCTCTCCCTGGCAGCGACCTCTGATGCCTTCTCCGGCTTCTTGCCTTCGGGTGAGATGCCGTCCAGATAGGAATCCAGTTCCACGCTGGAATCTATGTCTTTTACCTTAGTCTTGTCGTACTCTGCCGTTCTGGCGGTCTCCGTCTTAAGGTCATCCTCCAGAGCAAAAAGTTCCTTTTCCAGTTCGTCCAGAGGCACTACCCTGTCGTCATCCGCAGGCAGACCGAAGGACTTCTCCTGCTCGGGAGTCACCCTCACGTGTTCCATGGTAGAGGTAAGGTCCGGGGCCGGGGCGGCAGGTTTTTTGCGCCCGGCAACTGCGTCCCAGTCGAACAGCGGGGTGTTGTCCACCCTGGAGCTTGCAGGGAATCCATCCAGGTTCCAATCCATTCTGTTTTTGGATCTCTGCTGGCGGCGGTTTTCCTCCTGAGCCAGATCGGTAAACTTGGTGAAGTCACCCCTGGTATTCAGGATCTCGCCGGACTTCTTGTCGGCTTCCTTCCTGAAGGGCGGGTTGAATACTACGTTGTCGTACTTGCCCTTGATCTGTGTTCCCTGGTTTACGGGAGCTCCACAGTTGGCGCAAAACTTGTCGTTGGGTTTGATTTCCTTACCGCAGTTAGTGCAAAACATACTTTCTCCTTCCTGATACGGCGCTTCATTCTCTGATGGTTTCCATCAGCTCGTCTTCGGTGAATCTAACGCCGGAGCGGTTAGTATCTCTATTGTGTGATCCGTAGTGTATCCGTCCTGCCGTTCTGGGTGCGAATCCACCAATGGGTCCTGATAATTCATCGTCTTCATCGGCACGGCCTGCCCGTCCCGAAAGGCTGTTTCCGGCAAAATCTACATTGCCTTCCAAAAGCTCGTCGTACTCCCTCTTGACTTCCGCCGATGACGGATCCTCGCCAAGAGTACGCATGGATATGATCCCGGGCTTCTCATCCTTAATGGCATCGCTTATATCGGTGCCGTAGGACTCACGCTCTGAAGCCTGGTCCAAAGCCCGGCGGATGCCTGCTGCCGGGTCATCCTCGTCCTCCATAAACTCCTCCTGCTCTCTCATGATCTTTGCAAGAGTGTCCGTGTTGAGGGTCTCGTCCTCTAATTCAGGCTCCTGAGCAGTCTCAGGTCTCTGCTCTTCGGGTTCCTCCTGGGATGATCTGCGCTCCGTAAGATTAGATTCGTTCAGATTTACCACCTGAGGTTCCTCGGGGATCTCTACAGTCTCGGGCTCCTGTTCAACCTCACGCTCAGTGAGGTTTGATTCGTTCAAGTGGATCTTCTGAGGCTCTTCCTCCCTTATAGGTACCTTCACCATTACTTCCCTGAGAGGTTCTCCCGGTTTACTGGACATGATCACACCGGTGGCAGCCGCGGCCCTGAACTCCGTATGGCTCATTGTCTCCCCCGATGAAGCAGGGGTCTCAGACCCATCTCCCGGAGACTGACCTCCCAGCTGCTCTCCCACCCACTGATCTGCATCGATCAGGTTGGCTTCGTCGATGCTCATGGTCTGTTTGGTCATCCAGTTAGGCACATCGAAGGCCCCGTACTTGGGTCTCAGATCCTCCTCTGTGACCACCGGCAGCCCTTTGCTCACAGGCTTTTCGGCCTCCTTGGGAGCCGTTTCCATAGCCTTTCTCTCAGCCTCGGTGGAAAAATCTATGTCCTCATATTTAATTGCCTTGTTTCCTTCCGCTCTGCCTTTCGCCTTGGCCAGGGCAATGATGATGATAAGAAGTATCACTATCACTGCCAAAACAGCGATCATGAAAGCGTCAGGGTTTGATTCATACAGTGACTGGAAGAATGAGCCTATGCCCGATAACCAGTCAGTGAATGAGCTGAAAATGTTCAACTTTTTCTTTCCTTTCGCCAAATCTTCGGGGCGAATAAGGACACACGCCCCCACTATGACTATAGATAGTAAGATTATACATCAGACCTATGTTTTTTGCAACGGAGGCGCAAAAAAACCCGCTTGAAACCTAAATATTAGCCGGGATCCGTCCCTCCTCCCCCGCCAAGTGAGATCATGTACTAAAAATAATCCAATTCTTATGGGATTTCTTTGTTGACAAACCAGCCAAAAGGTGATAAGGTACTAATGTTCCAATTGAATACGGAATCGATGTGGACCATTAGCTCAGCTGGAAGAGCACCTGACTCTTAATCAGGGTGCCCAGGGTTCGAGCCCCTGATGGTCCACCAGTTTCTAGAGACCCCGAGGAAAATTCCTCGGGGTTTTACTTTTCGTAGAACCCTTGATTTTCAAGGGGTTTGAACGTTTATAGATGTTTTAGAGTCCTAAAAAACAGGTTGACGTTACTTTGTGTAATTTGTGTATCTCCTTCAAAAAGATACACAATTTTTTTATACTATTTAACAGGACAGCGCTGCTTCTATCATTTTCACCTTTTCTTCATCAGTACTTCTGTCAAAATAGTAGTTTGCAAGGGTGGTTCTTTCATCGCGATGACCGACCATTTCCCTTACGGAGTTGATGTTGACATTACCATCCAGCAATGCTGAAATAACAGTTTTTCTTGCCTTATGAGATGTTTTTTTCTCAATACCGAGTTTCTTACAGTACTTTTTATAAAGCTCTGAAACTGCCCCATACGAGCACGGCTTGCCATTAGTCGAGAAAATATAGCCGTCACTCGGGCAGTTGTTTTCTTCCTGGTATTTCCTGCAAGTCTCTATTATTCGCTTTGCTTCGGTAGTCAGTATGACCTTTCTGTCGCCATAGGTTCCTTTGGTATATGGCACGACTTCCTTTGAATCCCTTCTGTACATTCTTTGAACTGTAATATAGTCGCCCTGGATATCTTCATATCTCAGTACAACAAGTTCCCCGATACGTACGCCGGTCTCAAACTGAAACAGCACTGCCAGCGGTGAAAGCACATATACTTTTACCCTGTTTTCGAAGTCGGCCCAGGCAAGTTGCTTAAGTCCGCGTTCCTCTTCTCTGCTGAAGACCTGAGTTTTGCTATCCTGTTTTTTCACAGGTTTGAATAGATGTTTGTTATCTATCTTCACCTTTGAAAACGGATTTGTCTCGATTATTTCGATATCGACAGCATACTCGAGGATCTGATTCACTATGGTAGCAATGTTGACGAACGCTTTTCTGGTAAGTTCCCTCTCCCTTATAAGTCTATGTGCCCACTCATCCAAGTCATATTTTCTGATCTGTCTTATGGGTATCTTGACTATGGGAGTTCCTTCATAGAAAGTCTTCCAGTCAGACTTGAGCCTCGTGATATATGTCGATGCACTGGTGTGATACGTTTTATATTCCAGCCACTGAGGATATAACTTTTCCATAGTGAAAGAATCGATTTTTCTGTGCTCTGTTACACCAGTATAGAACTCATATAATGCCTGTCTGAGATCTTCCAGGGTAGTCCTTACGAGTTTTCTTCTTTTGTCCGGCTTTGTGCTATCAGGAATGGTCGTGTACCACTTGCCATTTGAACCCTGATATATACTGTACGGATGCTGTTCTAAGATTTTATCCATATGGGATTTCTTCATATCTTGCTCCGCACTATCGAGGTCTATTTTACCATTTTGTATAAGGTAGGACAATATTTCTTCAGCTGAAAAAGATGCCGAAGATAATAAATCTTTCTGTATATTCAGATTTTCTGCCATGCTTCGGCACCTCCTTCCTTGAGTATTTGGATATACTATCTTTCATATCCTCTGGATCTCTGCTTTTCCTTCTGTTGAGCGGCCTGCTCTCTCATAAGATCTTCCTTCATTGTTTCACTTCTTTTCAGTACCTGATTTGCAATTTTTACATCGTTTCTCAAATCTTTTATCTGATCAGAAATGCCGTCTCTCTCATCCTTAAGCAAAGAAATCTCATCGGGATTCTTGCATCTTCTCAGCTTGTTGTATATGCCCCTTCTGCGTTCTGACAAGTCTTCAATGCTGTCTTCATGTCTTTCTATGAAATTTTTCACATCACTGACCGTATTCAGGCGCTCTCTCCCCAGCAGCCTTGCCTGCCTGGAATACTCATCACACTTCCTCATAGCGGCCTTCATTTCAGGCGTTATGGGCTGATAATGAGGTCTCTTCGGTCTGTAGCCTGCGGCATAAAGATACCTTACATACATCCCATATAGTCCGGTGAGTTTGAATTTAGGTCTTGTCTTACGCACATATGTGTAGTGTGCCGGGATATATGTCTTAGTATCTCTTACGAAGCTGTGGTACTTTTCACGGGTCCTTTCGTCGTTTTCATAGATCCTTTCAAGGATTCTATATGGCTCATAATCATCTCCCAGCCTGAACATTCTGGTATTAGGGCCGCCGTAAATCGATCTGATCACCGGATATTTACGGTTCTCATCCATGCTGATCAGATAGCCTTTCTTTCTCAGTACATAAGTGAACATCTCTTTGTTGGTGCTCATTGAGATTGCATCATCGATTGCTTCGCGCATGAGATTGTACTTGGTGGGCTCCCCTCTTTGTTCTGCAAAGTACAGAGATCTGGGCGTTCTACCCTTAGGATTCTCTATTACAGACAGTTCTCTTTCTTTGCAAAGCCTGTCAGAAACTCTGCGAAGATCATTATAAGTCTTGTAATTATCATTGAATTTATGACCGTCCACGAAGGAAACTGAGTTGATTATGAAGTGATTGTGACGGTGATCCTTGTCAAGATGAGTCGCCACCAGCACCTGGAATCTGTCTCCCCAGAGTTCTCTGGCAAGTATGACTCCGATCTCATGACACTCCTCCGGTGTGACTTCTCCGGGTTTGAAGCTCTGATAAGCATGATAAGCCACGTTTCCATCGGCCTTACCGAAGAGGAACTTCACGTCCGACATCTCTTCATACGCCGTCTCCGCATCACAGTTAATTCCTGTGGTCAGGTATATTCTCTCTTCGGCATCGCCAGTTTTGTTCTTATCAGCAGCATATTCCAGCACAGCTTTCAGGTCATCCATGCCGGTCTTTTCAGGATTTTCAACATAATCTAAAGCTCTTTTAAGGCTGTATTTGATAGGCCAGATCTTAGTTGTCGCCATCATTCTCACCTGCCTTCACCTTGTGATTAGTCGTTAGAAGTCTCCAAATCTTATCGAGAGACGAATACATTTCTGCTATCGCTTTTTTAAAAGCCTCCTGCTTCGTGGGATCATTCAGTTCCACAAGTCCGTCAGCTCTAGCAATCCAGATGTTCAGATTAGCAATTTCTTCAAAGATCTTACCGTTCGGAAGTTCCTTGGGCTCGTGTCCATTAGCCAGCTTTCTTAAATATTCGGACACTGTAAGCTGACATTTGTCAGCGTTCTTGATGATTCTTTCCTTCTCTTTTTCGCTGACTCTGATATTTATTCCAACGTTTCTATTACGCATTTTCTTTTTTCTCCTTTACAAATATTTACAAAAAACCGCGGGGTCTTAGGGGCAGCTGCGCCCCTATCCGTTATCTTTTCGGAAGCAGTTTTTGCTTCCTGATAACGGAGGCAATACATTGCCTATGCTCGCTACTATTAAGGACAGTCTTATGATGGCAATACATCACGGCTCACTATTCCTCTGAGTCTGTTCATTGCCGCCTGAGCCAACGTATGGTTTTCTTCAGGAGTCAGTTTGTCGAAGTCTTCAACTTCAGATCCAGAACTGCTATCATTACTTACATCAGCATGCCCTTCCGGTATTTCTGCAGAATCATTCAGTTCTGTCTCATCTTCATCATTCATAAGAGTGAAGATCATTAGTCTCTCTCTGGCATTCCGTTTAGTTTCCATGCGTATACCCGCGGGGTAAAAAACATCGTAATAATAATTCGAGATCTTAGCGCTCAGTGTATTTGGATTCATGTTGGCCTCTCTGATATCATCCAGGAGCTGTGTGGCAGTTCCTTCCCAGTGACCTTCTTCTAAGATCATGTCTCTTATCCAGAACAGGATCTCCGGGATCTCCTTCTTCGCTATTTCTTCTTCAGTTTCGATCTCCACGACATGCCATCTGTAGTTTTCGAAAATCATTTTCATCTTCCACTGTGCGCTGTCTCTTCCGACCGACAGTAATTCTCCATTAGCCCTTGTCCTTTCTTTTTTTAGAATCAGAATGCTGTCCGCTACACCGCTCATTGCCGTGGAACCCAGTATGTCGTTAAGAGGGTCTGTCTTGTCCTGAAGCTTCCTGAGATGATGGACTACCAGTATGGCTATCCCTTTTCTATCTGCAAACTCTTTAAGCTTAGACAACTCGGCATACTCTCTGCCGTACTGATTAGAGTTGGATGAAACAACATCTTTACCCCTTATCTTCTGAAGGGTATCGACTATAATCAGATACGCATTCGGGTATTCATCAATAAAGTCATTTATCTGGCTCAAGAAACCATCATCCAGACTTTTGCACTGCGTAGCCAAATGAAGTCTGCTATTCGTTTCTTCCAATGCTGTAAGTCTGTCGTGTAGTCTTTTGTCCGTGTCTTCCAAAGCCAAATAGACTACGTCACATTCTTTGGTTACTTTGCCGAGGAAAGATCTTCCCGCTGATACTGCCAAAGCCATATCGAGGACCATCCAGCTCTTACATGACTTAGGCGCGCCGGCCAACACTGTCAGCCCATTTGGCACTAAGTCCTCGATTATCATTTCACCTTTTGACGGATCAACAGGCATATAGAAGAAATCTTCGGCGTTAAATGTTTTTAATTTCTCAGTCATATTTATTTCCTCCACTTTTGTAATAATTTTTTGTTGTGACGGTGATGACGGTCGTGACGATGAATTTGCACTAGTGAGTTTTGATCGTCATCATCGTCATGATCGTCATTGCACTACTACAATGGAGGACCTCGCTTACGCGGGATATAGAATCGTACACGCATCTGCCATGCTCCTTTCTGTGGTGTCTGGCAGATGCGCGCAAATTTGGGCATAATAAAAGCCCCACACCCATTTGGATGTGAGGCTTATATGCTCCATATTATTCAGTTATTTTTGCTGCTATCTCCCAGCATGTACATTGTACACCCTTGAAACTCTCTTGTCACTGTACGAAAATTCTCTATTTTCCTATCACTTTTCTCTCCAAAAATTCTCTGTTTTTTCTCTTTTTCTGAAAATTCCCAGAAAGTATGACATTTCCAGCAGCACTTGGGTCGCTATCTCCCAGCATGTACATCATACCATGCTGAAAGTCTCTTGTCAGTACCGAAAAAGTCTACAAATTGTCTCCGAAAAGTCTCTGAAAAGTCTACGAAAAGTCTCTGTTAACTCTCTCGATTATTGTGCTGGATCCCAGCACTCTCATGTTGTCTTATTATAACACAGCGGTTTCAAAAAGTAAACATATGTTCGTAATTATTTTTATAATAAAAGCAGCATCGATGCTGCCTTTATGCCAAATATATCTTCTATGCTCAATTACAACTGTTATAATATAACCCATTTACCGTTACGCTTGCCGTTTTCACGCTGTATTAACCCCTTAGCTTGAAGATCAGACATCCTCCTGATAATGGTTCTTTTAGACTTGCCCATCTTTTCTGCCAAGTCGGCTTGTGTAATATTAGGGTCATCTTTAATATGCATTAATAATGCAGCTTCTTCCATCGTTATTTTCAAAGTGACATTTTGGCACTTTGAAATATCATCTTTGTCACTTTGGGAAGAATCGTACTCAACATGCATATATCTGTTCTTCAGTTCGTGGTCTGCGCCAAGGATCAGGTTTTCAAAGAATGCATCCAGATACTTGTTCGTTGCTGTAATGCTCTTGCCGAAATCGTTGTAGTTGGATCTTACAAGAGCATTCCTGAAGTACCAGGAATTCTCCGCAAAAGCATCGTTGGAGAATGTGAATCCAAAAGTCCTCAGATACTTCAGAATGAATACAGCTGTCGTTCTGGTATTCCCCTCCCCGAAAGGATGGATCTGCCATATTCCGGAAGTAAAACCAGAGATATGCTTTATAGCCTCCTCAGCAGATAATCCTTCATATGAAAACTTCTTTTCCTGGGCAAAGTCATAATCCAGAGTGTCCTTGATACTGTCATATGCAGAATATGTAACAGTGTCTCCATTCAGTATCCATTCCTTCTTGGTTATATTGTAAGTCCTGAATTCACCAGCATGGCTGAATACGCCAGTGAACAGTCTTTTGTGAATAGACTGAAGCTCCGCCGGAGAGAACTGAAAAGTCTTCTCAGACAGGATCTCCGTAATTCTGGCCGCGACAATATCAGCCTCCTTGGTAGAAGCTTCTATATCAGCACGGTCCTTACGTTCTTCATAGTAACTATGAATACGATCCTTCGCCTGTGCTATGTCGATTTTACCCTCAATATGATCCTTGGCAGTTTCTATAAGATAGTCTGAAGTCTTCAGACCATCTACATCCTGAAGTCCTATAGCAGTCTGCCAGGCAGCGCTCTTCTCAGCCTTGCCCGGTTCACCCTGGCGAATGTATTCTTCCAGATCATATTTCCAATTTAAGTCTTTAGGCATGTAGTTCACCTATTATGTATAATATTTATTAGAATAACAAATCGAATCTATTAGTTGTTTGAAATATTCCTTTTTAAAGATTCAATTACCTCTTTATTATCTTTATAATCGAGTTCCATTATAGCTAATAAACACATTTGATATGTGTAATCATACAATTTTTCCAACTCGTTTCTGTCCATCTCATCTATTTGCTTCCTATAATTCTTTCCCTCTTTATCAACATTATTATGTCTCAGGTTTAAGTTATTAAGCGCAAAACTTAGATTGTCTTTTAAACCAGGTGCTATTTTCAATAAACTCTTTTCTTTAGCTTCAATTATTGAAGCAATTTGTAAAATTATTTGTTTTTTCTGTTCAAGATCTCCTCTAAGCTTTTGATGGTTGTATTCTAAAACTCTAAAAGATAATTCATCTGGAATAGTATCACTTTCAGAAACCGCAATGGCAGCAGGTGACTTTTCCACAAAAATATATATAAAGCCATCCATGGCTTGAACATACCCCAGCTCTTCAATTACTGCATTAATCTGAGAAAGATAATTAGAATAATTGATACTCCTTTCAACTCCGTCCCAGCTAAATATCGTAGCATTATTCAATCCAGTTACTAGATTGTACATATACTCACAAAATGCAATAAGATAATCGACATCGACATGTTCAGGTTTTTTAACAAAATTAAAACCATATTTTTCATCAAATTCTTCCAGACTTAAACAAGTCCCCCTAAAAGGCAAACGAGTAATGTTTTTACTTATTACATCAAATAGTGATATATCACTATTTGAGAATAAGGGTTCATGTAGTAAAGCGAATAGCTTATCATACTCCCTTCTAATACTAATATTTCCTTCTTTTAGCACTTGTGCAAAAGATCTTCTCATTACTCTACCTCTCAAAATATATTTGTATTTATATCAAATCTAATACATTATCGATTTTCTCAGCGATACGTTTCTGTTCTGTAACAGGCGGAAGAGGAATTGTGAATTCTTGAATTCTTTTTATCGCAAGCTTTGGTTGAGCTACTTGTGTCGTAAGTTTTGCTATTTGCTTCTGAATCATATCTCCGCTAAGACAAAATATCAGCCAGTCTTGTGAAATAATAGAAAACACAAGCTTGTCTGCGTTTTCTGTTAGATTAGCTCCATCTAATATTTTAGGAATCTTTCCTACTTTCCCTATAGTACCCGCAACTGTAATATATACATCTTCTTTATTAATTTTATATTTAGAAATACTAGGGATAATATCCCTGGGTACATAAAGTAAATTCCCAGTATTACAAGATCCATTTTTCATATCTGATATTCTTATATACTTTTGTCCGGTGTCTTCTTCTGTTAATTGTCTTCCCGCAGGAATTCTTTTTCCCCCATAAACAGAAACAATATCCCCAAGCCTTACCCATCTCCAATTCTCAGGAATCTCAAAAGGTATCTCTTCCTCAGTAATCGGAGGCAAAGGCTTTTCTTTCTTTATCTTTCCCTCTGCTATAAGCCTTGCCCTCTCTTCCTGGATATGTGCATACAAATCCTCAGCATTTCCATCTTCTGGAAGCTGTTCTGTGAGTTTGCCCCGGATTCCGGCATCGATTATCTTATTTTTCAGCACTTCCTGATCTGCAAAATAAGATTCCTGTGCTTTTTCTATTCTGTCTATTACAGCAAAAGCATCTTCAACTGCAGATACAATTCTTTTCTGCTCTGCAAGTGGTGGAAGTGGAATTAACCCATTAAGAAAATCCTTTTCACCAATTGCTGGATATAAAGTGCCTTTTGAAGGATCTCCATTAGCGTATTTATCAAAATATGATGATAGTAAACAATAAAATAAATAATAATTTACCATCAAAGAGTTGCTAACACACATAACACAAAAGGCTGTGCTAGCTATTGGCTCCTTTGAGAACTCTTTATTTATTACACAAATATTATGTAGATATGGCCTTACCGTGGAATATAATACATCACCATATTCAACTTTTTTTCTAGCTCGTGAGGGAGCATTTTTTGCTTCAATTATATTTTCCGAATCCGATAATTTATGATTAATATTATCTAAAGTTCCTACATCTATGTAACTAAAAGTCTCTTTTGGTATTGTTTGACCATGATTCCAAGATAACTCTCCTATCCTTACCCACTTCCAATTCTCAGGAATCTCAAAAGGTATCTCTTCCTCTGTAATCGGTGGTAACGGTTTTTCTTTCTTAATCTTGCCTTCAGCTATAAGCCTTGCCTTTTCTTCCTGAATCTGGGCATACAAATCTTCAGCATTACCGTCTTCAGGAAGCTGCTCTGTAAGTTTGCCGGATATGGCCAGATCCAGTATTTTGTTTCTTAATGCTTTAGTATCGATCAAAACTCAATACCTCCCAGAAGATCTTTAAGCTGAGCCAGTGATTCATTGATTATATTTGTTTCGGACTGCATATCTTCAAGTATCTCAGCTATGGTCCTGTTGTCTTCCTCGGTGAAATCTATCCATTTGAAGTCCAGATTATCTGCTTTCTTGACCTCTTCTTCTGAGAAGCGTCTCCATCTGCCGTTAGGATTGTCATCCTTGGCATATGTTTCTTTACGATCTGTCATATGACCGGAGCAGTAGCAGTCTACGAATTCATCGAGATCAGCTCTGGTCATAGGCTTCGTGGCCATTGTATGCTTAATACCGGTCCTGTAATCATATACCCAGATATCCTTGGTGGGTTCGCCTTTATCGAAGAACAGTACGTTGGTCTTAACACCGTTAGCATAGAATATTCCTGTAGGAAGCTTGAGAATAGTATGCAGGTTGTAGTCCTTAAGCAGCTTCTCTCTTACTTTAGCAGTAGCTCCGCCATCAGTCAGAACACTGTCTGGGAGAACGACTCCTACCCTGCCTCCGGTCTTAACGATAGACATGATGTGCTGCAGGAAGTTGACCTGGTTATCAGAAGTCTTGATGAATTCAGGACGGCTGATGGCAACTTCAACACTTCCTGCGGGGCGTGTGCCGAAGGGCGGATTGGTAAGGACTACGTCGAACATCTTGTCATCTGTATCTACAAGGGAATCCTTATAAGCAACAGGGCTTCTATTGATTCCTATGTCATGCAAATAAAGATTCATGGATGCCAGGGTAACTACAAGCGCTGTATTATCTGCGCCATAAAGGGCATTGTTTTTCAGGAATTTCTGCTTCTCTATATCCTTGCTCTGGCCTTTCATGTTATCGAAAGCTGCCAAAAGGAATCCACCGGTACCGCAGCAAGGGTCTGCTACAGTTTCTGTGATCTTAGGATCTACTACATCAACTATAGCTTTAATAAGAGCTCTGGGTGTGAAATACTGACCGGCTCCGCTCTTCTTATCCTGGCCGTTTTTCTCCAGTATGCCCTCATAGATGGTAGCCTTAAGGTCACCCTCCATCATGTACCAGTTCTCTTCTGATACCATCTGAAGCACCTTAGCAAGGAGTACCGGCTTATCTATCTTATTGGTGGCCTTGGTGAATATGGTTCCGATAAGCCCTGTATCCTTTGACAGTTCTGAGAGGATCTCCTCATACTTCTCTACGAGGTCAGTGCCGCTGAGATCGATCAGATCCTTCCATTTGTAACCATCGGGAATAGAAGACCCCAGACCGAGCTCTTCTCTTTCATCGTCCATCTTAAGGAAAAGGATATATGTCAGCTGGGTTATATAGTCAGTGAACCCGACTCCTGCTGCTGCCAGTACAGCTGCTATATCCCATACCTTTTTTAATAATGCTGATTCTGATTTTTGATTTGCCATTTATGCCACCTTTAATATAAATCTTGCTAATCTCTGCATCTCTTCTTCCAGGGAGTCCTTGCCCAGACTCATAACGCCCTTTTTCCAAAGTTCCGTATCTGCTTCGTTCAGTTCCATAATGGATATCGCGCCATCGTTTATGATGTATTCTGCGATCTGCTTCATTATCTCCTGCTGATCCTTGGTCAGTACACGCTGTGCCTGTCCGCAATACAGACTGAACCTGCTGGCATAGCCATTAAGAAGACTCGTCAGTTTCTGGTTTTTCTTATATGCAAACCTCACGATCTGGATAAGATTCGTAAGAGCATTAAAGTTTGATCTCACATTGAGTTCATCCACACTTCCGTCTCTGTCGAGAAGCTTATAGTTCTTCCAGATCTGATATACACCATACTGTCTGCTTTCGGCTAACAGTCTGTCGCGAAGTTCCACCAACATCGTATGTGTTATTACGATATCTTCAGAATTATATATGATTCTCAGCGCTTCTATACTGTCCTTGTTATCATTGATATATTTCTCGAAGTTCTCGATATATGTCTTCGCTGTCTCTTTCGAGAAGCCTGCATATATCAGTTCATCCGGGTCTTCTTCCGTGCTTACCACATAGCCCTTCTGCATTTCCAGAAGTTTGTTTCTCGCATCAATATTGCTTATGAGATCATATATCAAAGCCATACGTTGAGCATTGTCTCCTGAAGGACTTGCGTACGGTGGTATAGTATGATTCTCAAATGCACTTGTGATATTACCGGCTATGGTTCTCGGAGCGAAGCCAAATGTCGAGATGAAATAGTCCAGATGTCTTCCGAAGAGCTGGCTGTATTCATATCTCCTGTTGATGGAAGCACAGTAGTCCTTAAGGAGCCACAGATTTTCATCACTCACTTCATTATGAGCCAGATGCTCCAGAAGATGCTCTAACGAAAGCACTCTTTTCTTCGGTCCGGGATTGACCAAAGGCCCCGGCATGTCTTTCTCATGCTCTGTAACTCCTACAGCATCAACGATATAGAAGCACTCTTTGGTGTCCGCATTGGGTGTTACTTCTCTAAGCTTATCGTCGCTGATCACACGGCAGCCTCTGCCCTTCATCTGTGTATACAGCACATCAGAATGAACGTCTCTCATGAACATTACTACTTCCAGAGGTCTTACGTCAGTGCCTGTAGCTACAAGTGTGACTGTAACAGCGATTCTAAAATCTTTCTCTGTACGGAAGTCACGGATGAGGGCATTAGAATCACCAGCGGAATAAGTTATCTTCTGCACAAAATTATCAGGAACTTTGCCGCCATCAAATTCATCAGCAAATACTTCCTTAACCTTATCTACAATTTCAGATGCATGATTATCATCTTTTGCAAATATCAGTGTCTTAGGAACATATTCCCACTTTCTGTCTCTTTCCGGAAAGAGATCATCATATATGGATTTCTTGTATGCTCTAAGCACCTTGCGGATCTGATCTTTATTGATAACTGAGCGGTCAAGCTGATACATATCATAATCAACTCTTTCCTCGGCTACCATGCCGGTCATTTCCCCTGTACGCTTGGTGGTTTCCGTAATACGTGTGCCTTCTTTTATGACTCCGCCGTGCTCAGTTACCTCCGTATCGATCCTATATACACGCGAAGGAACGTTGACACCGTCAACTACGGAATCTTCATATGTATATTTCTCTATAATATTGTTGTTGAAGAAGCTGTATGCTTCAGGCGTAGGAGTTGCAGTAAGGCCCAGTACTGTAGCTCCTGAGAAGTAATCGAGAACTGCTTTCCACTTTCCGTAAATGGATCTGTGGCATTCGTCGACTATTATGAGATCAAAATAGTCAGGAGGAAGCTTGATATCATCGCCGAGAGTTATGATATCCTTTGTATCCTTATCTTCATCCCTGGTATTTTTTTCGTCTTCAGCATCCTCATCATCAGGCATGATGGTCTGTCCCGTCATGACCGCGAAGAGTTTCTGTATTGTAGATATTACGATATCACCCTTGATATCGCTCTTCTTGCGAAGTCTGTTGATCTGATACAGAGAACTCATTTCGATCTGGCCTTCAGTACGGTCAAAACGACTGAACTCAGCTTCCGTCTGCCTTGCCAGGTTGTTCCTGTCTACAAGAAAAAGTATCCTTTTGGCAGAGGTATAGTTAAGCAGTCTGTAGCTCGCCAGGCATGCAAGGTATGTTTTGCCGCTGCCGGTGGCAAGAATAGCGAGTGCTTTCTTCTTACCATCCTTCAATGACTTTTCAAAAGCCACTTCTGCATTAAACTGGCAATCACGAAGGCCATGTTTTTCAAGAAGCGGAAGTGCACCGTATTCAGATGATTTGCCGATCAGCTGAAGCATCTTCTTAGGAGAATGCATGCTGTTCAATTCCACATAATCGCCATCCGAAGAGAGCATATTCTTGAAATATATCTTCTTTCCATTGGCAAGGTAAACCAAAGGAATCAGATTCTTATAATACAATCCATACCAGGATTGAGGTGTCACAGCATAGCCTTCTGCCTGTGCCTTGACATCATCACCCAAAGGATTCTCTTCTTTCTTAGCTTCAATTACTGCTATAGCCTTATTATCAATGAATAAAAGATAATCGCTCTCCGTATTGCCCTGCATCAGACCTTCTTTCACGGCTGATGTAGCCCCAGGGATATATTCATTTCTTGATACTATATCCCAGCCTGCGCTACGAAGTTGCTTATCGATTTTTACTCTTGCTTTCTCTTCCGGAGTCATGTTTAAAATACCATTTCCTTCATAAAAAAGTGCATACTAAACCAAGATAATTATACCATAACAGGCAGAGACTATCAATCAAAACGGTTCTCCCTTTATTATAAAAGGTAACATTGTGCCTGTTTCAGGAAGACATCCCTGGCGCATCATGCCATTGGCGTTATTATCATATCAAAAGAATCATTAAATCCGAGCAGCTATTAGCTAATTCAACCCTTTGCCTAGAATTACTCACTATTCGATTGGTATTTGTTTAGCATGCGATTTCCATCAAAAAGAAGGTGGAATATATTTGCCTTCTCTTTTGGTCTTAAAAAAACTGTATATTGTAGTCAATGTGGTTAAGTATTCCAAATCGATTTTCTAAATCTTCAAAGGCCATAAACCGGGCAACTGTTTCTTCAATATCGTCAGGAACATCTAACTCGCCCTGGCAAAAGAAATAGTCAAGTGCCAGTGCTTCTTCTTCGGTAACAGCTCGACCTCTTATGGTCTCCGCTAAACGAAAATGAATGCGCATTTGAAACGCCTCCTTTCTTTTTACTTTATTGGAGACATAATAACACATGATTTTATTCTTCGCGGCTCCCCCATACAAAATTATGAGTTATTATAAAGTTGTTTAAAAGTTCTGTTTTCACTAGAGTGCCTTCAACTATTGTCTTAATCATAATAAACTTACATACTCGCGCAGCATCAATGTAAACACCGGCAATTTTTATTTTTTACTGATGTTTTCTCTCAAATATTATAATTAGCTCGAATGTGCCCAGGCCAAAATTAACTTTCGAATCTTTTTTTCTTTATAACATATAAGGCCAGGGTTTGCTGTTTGCCCTGGCCTTAACTATCATTCCATTCTAATTATTAGTGCGGTTATGCTGATTCAAAAGCCTTTCCCTGTAACAGCTGCATTTATTCCGGCTTTCATTGCTGTATTTCTGAACAATATCTCACGCTCTGAATCTGATGTTTTAGCTATATTAGACATTCCCAGCACTCCATTTCCAGAATATTGCTTACGGAAAAGCGTTCAGAATAAATCATGAAATATAGCTTCTCATTTTTTCGATGGATAACCTTAAATCTTCTTCTGAGGGGAACCCATTATCTGCGGAATGATGGATCTGATTCCGAACATGGGTATTGATACTTACCTCGTTTGGGTGCCCTTTCCATGGGCGGTCTTTTACTTCTCCCTTTTCTGCAATAAAATACTGATAGTCAAATTTCTTATAATCCAATTCCTCGCCATGTAAACTCTTTAAGTGCTCATATAATTCGTTATGATACTCCTCTGTGGCCAATCCGAATGCCAAATAGTTTGTTTCATTTGCAGAAATATAAGGGAGCTTTCTTTCTGCCATTTCCACAGGCTTATCCTGCCGCTGAAGTACCATGATTTTCGCAACATTCACTCCAGATAATTGTTTTATTAAGAGAGCAGAATGCGTGGATAAAAATATCTGTGCTGTAGCTGATATTTTCAGTAGGTAGTCAACCAGTTTGCGTTGTAACGACGGGTGCATATGTAGTTCTGGCTCATCAATCAAGATAATCAACTGCTTGTTGCTCTGGCACGCCATATTATATGCATAGATCAAAGCAAAGAGCATCTCATATCCTGAGCCCATATTACTTAATCGGATCTGTTGATTATTGCTTTTTCGCTGAACGAATAGAGCTTCTTTAAATGGCCGATAATTATCAACAAAGTCAAGTGTGACTGGAATCCCTGTAATATCTTTAAATTCAGAAACAGTTGAGCTAAGCGGAGCTGAAAAAACAGATGCCCTATGGACCTGCTCACTTACAGCAGTATTAATATCTGGTACGGAATTCATCCCCTTAATATACTGATAATCTAAGTCCTCAAGCATTCTATCAAATCGGGTCTGACTAAAAGTCCCTGACTTGGTTTGATTGTACCGACTCCTATCCAGGAACAGGATATCATTTTCATTAAAGCGCTTTCCTGAGAATGGATTGTTCACATTCACACGCAAATCTGGGCTTCCATCAGCAGGCTTCTCAGGGTTTTCTTTTATAAACAGCTGATCTGATACAATAATTGAAGATAGATATGTGCCAGTGCTTCTCGAACGTATATGGGCTTTAAATGTAAATCCAAGCGCATTGAATTCATTTTTGGGCATGGTTCCTTTTACAGAAAATGCTTCTTCAGAATAGACATTGATAATTGTCTCCTGCTGAGGATCATTTACATCATCAATGGAAAAACTATCACTTTTGTATTCTAATAAAGTGAGCGCTATAGCATCGAGCAGAGTCGTTTTCCCTGAGCTATTTTCTCCAACAAACACATTGATGCCTGAGCCCGGCGTATCTCCATCAGGAATATTAAACTCAGCTATTGAAAAAACAGAGCCTGCATCAAATAAACGGTAATTCGATATCTCAATCTTAGAAATAAACATTAGGATCCACCCTCATACTAAACTGCTTTTTTCATTGTCGCTTTTCGATTCATGAAACCATCCAAAATTGCCTTAAGCATGATACCCTGACATATTTTAGCATCTGCCAGCTCCATAAATAATCCCTCTTCATGAAAATCATCCATCATCTCATGCAGAACCATTTTATAACACCTCCTCATCCAATGCTTTTGAAATCATCTTGCGTTTAAAAAAACGAATACACACTCCTGTTTTCTTCGTATTTCAAGAACATTTATAGTATCCCTCCAGCATCTTTACCAACTTGTGCACACCAGTATACGGGTTACAACTGGCGTCTGGGTGCTCGTTTTCTTCTGATTTGTAGTATTCTTCTAACTTCTCCGCATTTGCAATTGCTTTATGCATCTTGTCTCTAAGTACAGCATACATATCTGAAGTCTTTTTGTATTCCGGATAATGCTTCTTTAATTCTCTGATAACAGCATCTGCATTGATGTAAGCCCGGGTCGAAAAACCATAATGCAAAAGATACCATACTTCAAAGCAAGGATTGGATACTATATACTCTTCAATACTGTTTTCTGCCTCCAGTCTCTGTATCTCTTTTGCTTTGCTCCCGTTATTATCTATATCTACTATCACAAAAGCCTTGTCTCCGGTTCGTGAATCTGCATCTTCCGCATACCATCTTTTCCGTATCGACTCTGCCAACTTGGTCGGATCTGTTACATGTCCGGCCTTGTGTATCTTTATGATATATGGGCAGCTCGCTGACCTGAAACTGTTAAAATACTTAGCCTCAGTTTCATTCCTGCCCTCTGCAGTAATGATAATCATCGGCTTTTCTTTGCGGTCATGCTTATTTCTGGCCTTACCCGAAAATTTCCTCTTACTTTTGCTCATAACAGATCCTCCGCATGTACATATGGTATTGCGCCATATCTGCCCTGGAGATACTTTTTCTGTATGTTTTCATCTTTCCTGACGGGCTTTTCAAAATCGCCAAGTGAGTACAGATCACTAACGCCGCTATCCGGATTCTTTTCTGTGAAATAAATCTGATCCCTGCGAAATCTTTCCAAAGAAAGCTGTGAGGTATCATGTGTTGTAAAAATAAGCTGAGCACCGTTATTTCTGTTACTCGAAAACAGACTGATCAAATATGAAACCACAAAAGGATGTAAGCTCCTGTCTATTTCATCAATGAACAGCACTTTACCATTGTCCAGTGTTTCTTTAAGGAACGGGCCATATAAGAACAGCATTGTAGTACCCAATGACTCCTCCTGCAAGGACAAGGTGTATTTCTTAGAATTGCCATCCTCATCTGTGACTAAATGTTCAGTCTTTATCTCCTGCCTCAATTCCAGAGCGGGTAATAATGTTTCATTGTTAATAGTAATATGAGGTGCATCAGGTGAAAAATCTTCGATTTTTCGATAGCTGTATTCTATGTCCGAAATACTTACATCTGCAGCCTTGAACAGATCCTTTGTAAATTCTATGTTTGCTCTGCTGTTATTGTCATAGTCCCTCATATAGTATGAAGCAGCCCTGTCCTGTATCTGACTTACATTCATAAATGTATCTATACCCATGCTGAGCCATTCATAGGCACTTCTCGTTGATTCTGCATTCATAAGCGTAGCACTAGAGATAAATAGTCTGTTTTTTGTTGTGAATCTTACTATTGGCTCAAGTTCTTTTTTTGTTGTGCGCGAAAATGTATAGGGTTCTTTTTCAATCCTATCAAATATCTTCGTCGGTCTGTTGGTGTTATAACAATATAAGTATTCCTCAACTATTCTGTCAGGAAACGCACTAAATCCATATATATATTTTTTTCCATCACTGGCAACAAACTGATACTCGAACGAGGTTGGTTTGCCCTTGCTCTCGTCGTCCAATTTAAAAGGAACGATAGGAAGCAACTGATCTACCTGGGTATTTGCAGAGTTACGGATCATATTCAATGAAACCGTAATAGCCTTAAAAAGATTGCTTTTGCCAGATGCATTTGCGCCATAAATCGCGACAGTATTCAGACCTTTATAATCAGCTTGATCAGTTATGTTATCTAAGTGTTCCTTATCTGCTGCTGGAATCAAACTTAACACAGCAGTATCTTTGAAAGACAAATAGTTCTCTACAGAAAACTGTAACAGCATTTCTTTTTCTCCTTTCTGGACACTAAACTCTCTCGGTACTGCTATTATAACGCTTATTTTGTTCATTTTCAACATTTTATTTTAATATTTGTAAAATTATAGTTATATATCGTTTTTAATTGTTGATTATACGTTTTTGCTGCAATCCTCGATATGGTTTGGTTAGTTGGAAAACTAACTTCCAGTTCTGGAGAAGTTAATTCTACCCTCGCAAAGGTAACTTCTTTCATGCAGTTGAAAAGTGCGATATCATAAATACGATCTCCACCTTTGGTATCTACCACTTTATCTACCACATTACTGTTTGCATTCTTGTCCAGATAGCCATTACAATTAATACTAATTTGTGTACTCGTTTGTGTAACGCCAACCCGCGATAGTGCGGAAACCCTCCATTTCTCTGTATTATTAACTCCTAACATTTGGTTCGAGCCCCTGATGGTCCACCATAAACCACCAAAACCCTTATGGACTCTAGGTTCATAAGGGTTTTTCTTATTCTCTGATTTTCTCTAGTTTAAAGAAAGAATCAGGGTATAGGTTATAATCCTCAGATGTTTTCAACACCCATGGTACCAACTCACAAGGAGGAACCATTTTTTTCAATATGGAAAAGCACTCTGAAAACTCATCGCTGTCAGCCATATATACTTTTTTTATAGTTTCATTGTTATAATATGTTACATGAAATCTAGTAACCGGCATATCCGTTCCTGGGCATTCAGGATCCCGTGTAAATATTTCACGAGTGGATTTCAATGCGAGATTAAAAAGCCTTTTAAAATTCGAACTATTTGTTGAGTATGACCATCTCTGAATGGGATTCAGATACGAAGGTTGGTATGGATTACATTCGTACTCGATCGAGTGATCTGTGATTGACAGTGTATCTCTATATTCTTCTTCAACACTCACATAGCCAGATTCACCAGAAATTATAATCTTGGCAATATCATCCCTTGCTTTCCCATTGCGTTTTCTTATTTCTCCTTTTATTTCCGCAATCCGTTCAGATACATCTACAAACATTTTTAGAAATTCTGCTTTCAGTTTAATGTTATAGTTCTCAAAGAGATAAACATCAGTGTTGAACCATCCAAATCCATTTTGTTCTCTATATTCTAGGTTTCCGATTGATTTTCCTGAAATGGGATCTTCAGCTTTACCAAAACTGATAAAACCATATTCAGCACCGACTGTTTTCAGCCAGCGAATAATTAGTGCTTTATGCGGGACTGCATCATCTGTGCAATAAAGTCTTAGATTATCACGATTCAATTCATTAACAGGAATACAATTATCATCCAGTATGCTGATGCCATAATTCTCTCTCATTATCATCCACCATTATTTGTGTGTTGTTAACCTCTTTTTTCAGCAGGTAGTATATCATTATCCTCAATCAAATTTATCTCTCTCAATATTATAATGTCTGAAAGGCGAATATGGATATTTACAATATTTATAGTATGGGTATTTTTTTCTTGGGTCATCTGGTTTAACTACTTTATAGTTTATGCCCTTTTGCTGTAGTATATCAATAATGTCATCGAATCCATGGGTAAACGTTGCTTCAGCAGAAAACCCACAGCATAATTTATTACGCATTTGAACACCATTATAGTTGAAGAACTTTGCTAAATCTAAAATATCCCTATTACTAATTTTCCCCTGATTAGGTTCTATTATTATCTTTATTTCTTGCCAAAACACTTTGTCTTCTTCACAAGGTGTATTCAAATCTACAGCTGCGATAGTTCCACAGTATGAGCATTCAACATAGAAAGTACCACTCTCTTCTTGTTTCCATACCATAGTATCATTTCCACAATCTAAGCATTTGCAATTGTCTATCTGGTTATGATTTAACTTGTATTCTATACAATTCTTACAGCCATTTGTATTAGCTAACTTTTCCATTTGTCTTATACTATCTTAATTATAAGCAAATAAAACTGTGATAAGGTATAACTAGTCCAGTTCCTCCCAGTCTTTCCAATTATCTTCGATTTTTTTCTGTTCCTCATCAAAATGCTTCCAAAACTCCTCTTCATCAAGTTTTGATGCATCACTACTTGTTACAATATCAACGTAACTGTAGATTATTATTCTTGTCATATTTTCCCTCAATATCAAATACTAGCATCTCCTACATTTGGAAGAGCAAATTCTCTTAGCCAATATAATAGTTTTTCCATAGGATTGTCTTTAAATATCCAGGTCAATGTGCCGTCGACATAAGGAGGGTCATGATCATTGAAAAAAATCCGATAATCTATATGATATCCTTCGTCTCTATATCCGTCCCACTTGTCCATAAGATCATTCTCAGGAACGGCATTAAATGATTCAATCGCGTCAATAGTAAAGAATTCCAGTAGCTTTTGAAATGCATTATCATCGATCTCATATATCCGTTCATTTATCGAATGAATTTTTTTGAGTTTCCTGATCGTTATTTCTCTTGAATCAAGACCTATGTCTATACTCGATATGCCACCATCTCTAATCCCAAACATGTATCTTGGTAGAAGTTGTACCATCTGTGGATATTTTTTGAAATCCAAAGCCTTCATCCTTTTCATCCTTTGATATCCCATTCTCCCTTCTTCTATACAAATTATATATCTAAATAATCTATAGAATCGAAGTCATCATCAAAAGTGCCAACTATTATTTTTCTCATTGCTTTATACGGAATACTCATAGGGGAGTATTTGCATGCGAAAGGAACTGTGTCTGAGACTTTATCCGCAATAACCTTCTGAGACTCGCTATTAAAAGTCAAAAGACAACTCCCTATAACAAGCTCACAGTTTTCTCCACTATCCATACATTTGTTAATCACTTCTACTAGTTCTGGATCTCTTCTTGTCCTAAAAGTAAAGTCTAACGTTCTAACCATTTTTATCTCCTCACTAGCAAGAAGCAAAGAATTCTCCAATATTCGTAAAATCATAATCATACTCGGACTCATCTATATAAAAATTCCCGCATTTTAAATACCATTCAGGAATCTTTCCTCTAAAACTAAGAAAAGCTGGTCCACGTAACTGGAAAAATTCGCCCTTTTCATTCTCAATCATATTGTTGCCATGAGATTCTTTAAACATATAATATGGGAGAACTATTTCGGTTACCGGCCCTATACCCGTCAGCTTGAATCTACCAATCCAGATAGCCTTATAGAACTTCACCCCATTTATTATCTTTATGGTATCATTAGCATCAAGATACTTTTCATATTCTCTTTCTATTATACTTTTCATTTTAGAACCTTTAATCTTGGAATCAACAATTGTCATCCAATACATTTTCTTGTCCCATATACCATGCTATTATCGCTATTATATATTACCATATTAATCCGACGTATGTCCGATTTTTAGGACTCAAAAAGAGGCAAGTATATCATGCCTCTTGAGTGGATTTTGAGTGGGTCCGAGGTTGAACAGTGCGGGAACCCTCCATTTCCCCGCATTCTTGACCCCAAACATTTCGTTTGAGCCCCTGATTGCCTAAAAAAACTCCGAAATATCTTTTCGGAGTTTTATTTTATATATCTGTCATTGATTATCAGGGTCAATCCTATTTTAATAGTACGTTTCCAAACACCAAACCATATATGAAGGCAAGCTTAGAGTTCTTGTCCCTTCACAATCATTTTCTGCAATGTTTTTAGTCGAGATCTTAAATCCAACAGTCTGCTTGTATTTTTTGCAGTATTCCTTGTAACTTTTAGCCTGAGTATTATCTGCCGCCTTGACCTCCACAGGGATTATGAGTTCATGATCTTCATATATGAAATCGACCTCTGCAGTATTTCCGGACCTCCAGAAATATGGTTCTTTTCTCAATGCCCTCAGTTCATTCAGGACATAATTCTCAGCAAAGGCCCCTTTATATCTTTTATATGTTTCAGTCTCATTCAGTATTGTTTCAGGGGAAATCCCTGATTTGGCACGAAGCAGTCCTATATCCGACATATAGACTTTGAAATAGGTTTTATCTGCGAAAGCAGATAGAGGCATTTCAGGCTTTTCGACAAGATACAGCTGGGACACCAGGCCTGCATCTTTAAGCCATTGAAGTGCATCTTCCAACTCTTTTGATCTTTTCCCTTCTTTCACATGAGAGAAAACAAACTTATTGTTTTCCTTGGCCAGCTGCACCGGGACCGAATCCCATATCCATCTGATTTTAGCAAGATCTTTAAGAGGTGCATGCTTCGAGAAGTCATCGGCATAATCATTCAGTATCTCTTTCTGTACTACTTCCACTTCATCGTAATCATGTGTATCCAGCCATGTCTGAACTGCTTCAGGCATCCCGCCGACCACGTAATACTCCTTCCAGAGTTTCTTCATAGGAATCGAGTAAAGGTCAGGCACTGGTCTGTCTGTCTTCCAGCTGCTCAATATTTCTAACAGATCATCACGGCCGTTGGCGATCACGAATTCTCTGAAGTTCATTGGATAAAGCTGCATTCGGTTTACCTTGCCTACCGGGAAAGATACTTCTTCGTTTTTTATGGCTACG
Source organism: uncultured Eubacteriales bacterium (assembly GCA_900315895.1). Lineage (GTDB taxonomy): Bacteria > Bacillota > Clostridia > Peptostreptococcales > Anaerovoracaceae > RUG754. The sequence continues at coordinate 35,624 of ONAY01000001.1, read as the reverse complement.
CCCAGTAATGAACCCGCACAGATAAGGTGCAGCTCCCTCATATTTTCGCAAAAATATTTGAGCGAGGTTATGGCTCTGGTGCAGGCTTGTATCTCATCGAAAATCAGTATAGTCTCCCCCGGAATGATCTTTTGCCCGGATAATAATTCTATTTCAGATACTATCCTGTTTACATCAAAGTCATAATCAAATATTGCAGCCAAATTCTCAGATTCTTCAAAGTTGAGATAGATAGAGTTACTGAAATGATCTCTGGCGAATTCTTTGATAATATATGTTTTGCCGCACTGACGTACTCCAAGCATAAGGAGAGGTTTTCTCCGGGCATTATCTTTCCACTTTATCAATTCACTTGTGATTTCTCTGAACATAGCTATGCTCCTTTCGCAAAGTCATGGCATTTACGTTACGATTATACCAAAAGTCCTATGACTTTTGCAAGTGTTATTGCGTTTTTGTCACGACTTTTATGAATACGAGATATTAAAACTAATGGATCTCGAAATATACCATATTAGCTCGCTATATGTCTAATTTTCAGGGCTCAAAAAGAGGTAAGTTTACCTTGCCGTTTGAGTGGATTTTTGAGTGGGTCCGAAGGCAAACCGTGCGGAAACCCTACATTTCTCTGCATTCTTGACTCTAAACATTTCGTTCGAGCCCCTGATGGTCCACCAGTAAAAATGACCCCGAAAAGAAATTTTCGGGGTTTTGCTTTATCTCCGGGAGCCCTTGATTTTCAAGGGTTTTCACGTTTTTTGCAGCAATTATTACTACAACTTCCAATGCCGGATGTTCAGTTAAGTTCCCAAAGTAAAAAATAGCTGAACCCCAGCATCTATGCGGTCTGTTCCCAAATATCTGAGCATTCTTCTTACATGTAAGTATGGTCCGTCAATATCCTCATATCTTAAGACACATACCTCGCCGATACGGACACCGGTCTCAAACTGCATCATTACAGCTAATGGAGCCAGCTGATAAACCTTCGTTCTTTCGTAGTAATCCTTCCAGGCTAGCTCCATGAGGCCTTTAAGTTCCTCCTTGGAATATACCTGAGACTCGCTGGACTTTTTCTTCTTGAACATCCTTCTGCCGTCCACCCGGACCTTTCTGAAGTTGTTCTCGTTGATTATTTCCTTGTCCACAGCGGAGTCCAGACACTGGCGAATTATGCCGGAGAAATTGTAATACATGGTCTTATCCATTTCATATTGTTTGATCATGGAATGGACCCATTCATCCAGCACCACCTTGGTGAGCCTTCTAAGAGGCATCTTGGCAATCTTGGTATCCTTGTAGAAGCGTTTCCAGTCAGAGTCGATTCTAAGCGTCATTGAACTGGCAGGTGTATGTAATTCTTTGTACTCCAGCCAGTCCGGATAGATGTCCTGAAGTGTCATGCGATCATTCATCTTTTTCTTGTCTTCACCGACATAGAAGACGTATAACGCTTCTTCAAGATCTTCCCTTGTTTGCTTGGCAATTCTTCGTCTCTTTTCAGGGAATTCCTCATCTACTACGTTAGTTACCCAACGGCCGTCCTTAGCCTGGTATATTTTGTACGGATGCGCAGCAAGTACTTTGATCAATTGTGATCTTTTCATTTCTTTTTCCGCATTGCCTACGTCAACTTTACCGCTTTCTACAAGGAACTACAATAGTTCGATTGCCTTATCATCAGTCAAATTGTACTTTATTTCTTCCACGCTCCGTACACCTCCTTTCTGGCCGGTATTATAAAAGGCCCGGGGAATCAACCCGAGCCTCTCTATATATTACATATATGTAGTTTTATACATATATCTCCACTATCTTCATCATCAGTTTCTCTGGATCCAGATCACATATGATACCGAAGTATTTGGATCTGAAGAATTTCTCGCATTCCCGTTTGCTTAGGAATGCTCTGTAATCTGTTGGATCTTTCTTAAGTTTCTTTGATGCTATATTCTTTGATTTCTGTAACCATTTCCCCGCCTCCTGTTTTCCGAACATTTGTTCTTTTTTATTTCATATAACGTCAAAAGCGGTACACATGTACCGCTTTATTATAAATGCTATTTAAGGTTTAATGCCTATTTTATGCAGCCATCTGCATTTCTACAATCAGCATCACAACTGCAAGACCTATCCACATAACAAGAAGAGGCCAAACCCATTTGAGCCACTTATCATATGTTACCTTACAAAGTTGAAGGATAGCAAGAATAAGTCCTGTAGGTGTGATCAGACCTATTATGTTAAGCCCGTAAACATAAGCTGAAACCACAAGCTCCCTCGGAAGCCCTACTGCATCTGCGAGAGGAGCCATGATCGGGATAGATAACATTGCAAGTCCGGACGATGAATTAACAAAGAATCCAAGGATGATAAATATTACAGTAAGTACTATCAGGAACAATATAGGGTTCATTCCCTGAACCCAACCCGACATAGTATGAAGAAGCGTGCCTGAAATATACCCGTTTTCAAGAAGTATATTTACTGCTCTGGCACATCCGCATACCAGCGCCACTCCAACAAAGTCAGATGCCCCCTGAATGAATACCTCTGTAAATTTGCCCTCTGGCACTCTCCCTATAACGCCGATTATAATTGATGATACAAGGAACAGCATTGACATTTCAGCAAACCACCAGCCTAGCTTTACTACTCCGTATACCATAACCACAAAAGTAACAAAGAAAAGCGTGAGGATGATTTTATCCTTGGCCTGCATTTTTGTGTCAGATGATGTAACATCTGTTTTGTCTCCATGTACTCCGAAGAACTCTTCAAGCTCTTCATGCTGCTCCCACATCACGGATTTGGTGGGATCCTTCTTGATTTTCGCTCCATATTTGAACAGATACCAGATCGTGATCAGGATTCCAACTATCAGTCCTATCACACGTGCTGCAAGTCCGTCTCCAAATGTGATGCCTGCAGCATTTGATGCTATAACAACAGAAAATGGATTAACTGTGGAGAACATGCATCCAACACAGGAGCCAAGATAGATAGCTGCTACACCTGTCATCGCATCATAGCCTGCCTTCATAAATACAGGAATCAGTATAGGATAAAAAGCTACGGTTTCTTCAGCCATTCCGAAGGTAGTTCCTCCCATAGCTATAAGAAAGCAAACAACCGCGATGATGATTTTCTCATGACCTTTAGAAATACGTGCGAGTTCTGAGATGCCCGAATTGAAGACACCTATATGATTTACGATAGCGATCATGCCGCCTATCATAAAGATAAATACCATTATCTCGACGCATTCATATATTCCGGAAATAGGTGCTCTGATCACCTGAAATATTCCCTGTCCGTTCTGGTCTACCAATTCATATGTCCCTTCTATTGACATGGGACGATATATGCTTCCATTGACGAAATTCTCAACCTTTGCATTGATACCGAAATTATCAAGAGTTTCCTGCACAGCCGGATACTCAGTGGTATTTCCTTTTGGAGTAGTGACCACGAATACATCGTTATCAGAATCATATGCAAGAGTTGAATATGCTCCTGCTGGAACAATATACGTCAGAACTGCAGCAAAGATCATTACTATCACGAGTACTGTATAGGCAGACGGGAAAACGAATTTCTTTTTCACTTTATTCTCACTCATTGTTTATCACCTTCTCCTTAATGGTGCAAACAACAAATAGGCACCTTAACATCGATGCTTTTCTGATCCACCGTGATCTTTGTAACCACATCCTGTCTTATAGTTTCTTCACAATCAGTTCCATAAAGTATAAGCTGAAGATCAGAACCCCTGTCGAGAATATAATCCGTAGGGATCATTTCAAAAGAGTATTCATAAAACTCACCTGGAACGATCCTTCTTTTGCTATAAACAGAATCTCTGTTCTGGGCATTCATCCAGCCCCTTGTTATCACACGGTATTCTGAAGGCTGGTCTTCCAGAGGAAAAGTAAACGGCTCATCAGCTGATGGATATGGTTTTGTTTTAAGGCGTGTCTTGACACCACGGTCGACAAGCATAGCACTCAGCACAGCTGTCTGCATATCTATTGCGGCCTTAAACCTGACTTTTACTCTTCCTGCTATCCTTAAAGGCTCATGATCCGAAGGGATATTCCATATATAACTAAGCTTCGTTCCGGAATTCCCGTTTAAAACCAGGTCATCCCTCCACTCCAGAAGGTTATCCAGTTCCTTTTTAAATGGAGTCTTTGAAAGATCATCTGTTATAACAGCGTTATCCACTTTTTCTATAGGAAAATTTCTGAACTCGGTCCCTTCAGGAGGCCATACATCAGTCGCAAGCCATTTTTCAGGATCAATGTTGCTTTCTACAAGTACCGTTGGATCCTTTTCAGCTCCGTTTTCTTCTCCTTTAAGAGTCCAGTCAAGCCATTTATCTATTGCTTCAAGTGCGGGTGATCCCTTAAGATCGTATATGTATATGTGTTCACCTCTGTGAAGAAGGATTCTGCTTGTCTTTCCAAGTTTCTGAAGGACTTCGAACATATCAAAACACTGATCTGTCTTAACATTCCAGTCGTTCAGGCCGTGAATAATGAATGCCTTAGCTTTAATATTCCCAGCCTGTTTAACATAATTTCTGGAGTCCCAAAACCGGTTATAGTTTCCGGATTCTCTGTCTGCTCCTTCACGAAGAAGCTTAAGGCATTCTTCATACTGATCTTTAACGCTAAAATAGTCTTCTTTATCCTTTGCGCGGCTGAAACAGTACTTTGAAAGAATGTCAATATCGTCTCCCTGCCAGCCCAAAGGGGCTACAACAAGCCCATTATTTCTGTAGTAATTGTACCAGCTTGATATCCCTGCTTCAGGTATTATGGCTTCCAAGCCATCTACTCCTGTGGCAGCCACAGCAAAACATAAGGTACCCAGATACGACTTGGCAGACATTGCAACTTTGCCAGTGCACCAATCTGCTTTAATCTCAATATTGTTTTCTTTATCGGTGAAGGCTATTGCTCTTCCATTTAACCAGTCAATCACTGACTTAAATGCAAGAACTTCTTCCCTTGATCCTGAGAGAGTGAAGCCGTCAGATCCTCTGGTGCCTAGGCCTCCTGAGAAAACAGTAGCATATCCTCTTTCATTCAGATGCTCATAAAGCTTCGAGATACACTCAAATTCATTTCTTATACTTTCATCACAAGGTGCTGTTTCAGCCAAGCCTTTTATCGGCCTTTTAGGGATATGATTATTTTCATCATCATATTTACAATCATATCCGAAGTCGAAACATACATCTTCTTCTGTGATATCCTGCTCAGGATACACCTTAAGGGGCTTATCCACATCTTTCAGGTCGTACCAGTCCTCATTACAGGTCATCATATAAGGATTGGCAACAAAAACAGCTGGAACTGGCGCAGGCCTCCCCTCCTCATTCACAGGCCTGCGAACATATGCCGCTATAAGATCACGCTTGCCATCGTTATCTGTATCGACAGGTGTTTCGATATATATCTTTTCAAATATAAAATCCATTATTCCTCAGCTCCGCTTTCGGAAGGCTTTTTGTTGGGATCAATTCCATGTTTCTTTAAAAAAGCATTCCATACAAGCACGAATATTGCTCCGATAATCATCACGACGATCAGGAAACCAAAGAACACTCTATATCCCGATACTCCCGGATTGTTATCAAGAATCGTTCCGGCTAAAAGAGAAACGAAGATCTCAGGAAGATATCCTACTGTAGAAATGATGCCGGCTGCAGTACCTGAGTATTTCTTTGGCACTGCTCCTTGCTCCATCATAGTCCAAGTCATAGCATAGTTTACATTGTAGAAAATGTAAATAATAACGAAGATTATTGCTACAGGCCATACACTTGAAGCAGATACAGGAAGCAGGAGTATCGCGCCTGTACCTATAGCCATAATAAGGAAGGATGTGAAGATGATTTTTGAAGCCCCGAAACGGTCTGTGATATATCCACCGCCTACGTTTCCAAGCAAGGAGAACCATCTCTTTGATGCAGCAAGTGCTGCGCCAAATGTTACTGTAGCGCCAAGGATATCTGTAAGATATGGCGTGAAGTAGTAAAGTGACAGTGTGAATACATATGTGCAGAATGTTACGATTCCGATGATCCATACTGCTGGCATCTTAAGCACTTCGCCTATACCCTTAAGGGTGATTCTGTCAGATGAGCTTACGATATCTTCCTTGACAGTCAACCATGCAAAGATACCCATAGCAATTGTAAGCACTGAGTAGAATATAATGACATAGCGCATGCCCTTAACCTGATCATCCATCTGTCCGCATCCTAATCTGAAGAACAGAACTGCAGCTGTTGCCATGAGAGCAGCTGCGATACCTCTTCCGCCTTCAAAGAAGCCATAGGCTTTACCCTGCTCATCCTCTCCTGATAGGATTCTTACAGCCTTAACACAGGCAGGCCAGAATGCGAATAATGAGCTGATACCCCAAAATGCATAAAGGCATACAAGAGCTCCGAAACCTAAAGGAAGAAGGTGAATGAATCCACCAATACCGGTTCCAATAAGAGATACGGTGAGGATTGTCCTGGTGGAGAATTTATCTACAACAACTCCTCCGAATAAATAGGAGACCATTCCGAATACTCCCAGAATCGTTCCAAAAAGGCCCATCTGAGTATTTGTCAGATTGTATGTTTCCAGATATACATCATAGTAGTCATATCTGAAATAAGGCAGCCCATAAATAATGGATCCAGCGAATGCGACGATCATAACGCCCAGAAAATTCTTTCCAAGCTTGCCGTCCAGTCCAAGTTTTGAAATTAACTTCATTACATTATCCCTTTCTTTTCCTAAAAATATGATAATTAAAGATGATATATTACTAACAGATAAGTATTCATAACAGATGCTCATCTATTTGTAACCGTTATTATTTAAGGCTAATCTCCAACTTTTCTTTTAAGATAATTAAGGTAGCTGTTAGCTTCAACTTCCTTTTTAATGGATCTCTCCAGAAGCTCATCAGGGGTATACAGAGCCCCGAATCTGAAGATATTTTCCCTAAGCCAGTTGTTAATCTTTTCAAATTCTCCTTTGGCCAGAATATCATCAAGGTTTCCGCACTCCTTCTCAACCGCTGATGAAAGTTCAGCAGAAGTAAGATTTGCAGCTATATATGTGGGGAAATATCCTACATATCCCGATGCCCAATGTACATCTTGTATGGGTCCTTCAAGATGGTTCTTAGGTTTTACGCCCAGATATTTTTCATATTTCAATGTCCAGACTTCGGCCAGGTCATCGATTTTGAGTTCTCCCGATATGAGGTCTCTCTCGATTTCATATCTAACAATTATATGCATGAGATAACTGACCTCATCAGCATTGATTCTTATAGGAGATGGTTCATGAATGTTTATGGAACGCATGAATTCATCGAAACCGCATTTTTTGCTGTCAAGTTCAGGGATGATGGCAGAAGATTCTCTAAATACATATTCCCAGAATCCACTGCTTCTGCCGATAATGTTTTCATAAAGTCTGCCAACAGCCTCTTCAATATAATTGGATGACGCTTCACAAAGCATAGTCCCAAGAAGTGACGGGTCTATCGACTGCTGATACACGCCCTTTCCTCCTGAATGAAGAACATTGAAAATTCCTTCGTAAATATTATCTTTGTCGTAAGTCGTAACAATTCTTACATCCCCTGGCGAATTTGCTACTATGGTCGTGCATTCGCCTGGATCGACTCTCCCCGAATCAGCCTTGAAGCCTATCCTCTTAAGCAGCATCTGCCACAGCATTTTTTGCTTTTCGATATCTGCGGATATCAAGATCGGCGGTTTATAGTTTAAGGTGTTGTTCCTCTCATATCCGATCAGTTCCTGCAGACCGGGTTTGAGACTATCAACCATTTTTTCAAGTTTTCTGACGGTAAGTCCCTCATCATAGTATCCCATAAGGGCGTCGTATGGATGCTCTTTATAACCCCAATAATCTGCAAAGTTTCTGAACTTATTCATGATCCTTCTCAGACATTCATTGTAGCTATCTAACTCGCCGCTTTTTCTTGCCTCCGACCACACCTTTTCTGAAAGCGAAATGAGGCTAATATACTCGCCGTATTCTTTCTCGGGTATACTATTAATAAAACTTGCTCCCCGTGTGATATGAGCTATCATCCTTTCTGTCTTAAAGGTGTTTCTTTTATCTCCCTTAAGCTCATTCAACAGTTCTCTGAATCTATGGTCATTGAACAGTTTATGGCTCTCCTCTGCAAGAAAACCAAGCTGTTTGCTTCTATAAGCAATGCCTTTTGAAGGCATATTCGTAATCTTATCCCAAAACAATACGGAATTCATTACATTTCTGATGTATTCGATCTGTCCGATATGCTCTGTAAGTTCTTTAAGTCTGGACTCGTATGACATCTTATCCTCCGTAATTGTTTAACCGTTACCTGTTATTGAGCTGCATAAAAAACGGATGCAGTACATTCCCTCCAAGGTCTTCTGCCAGCTTTGAAAAGACATCTTCCGTTTCAGCCTCCTTGGTGGCTTTTTTTGATGCTTCATTCATAAGATCTCTGAATTTTTCTCTTCTCTCAATCAGGTCGTCATCTTCGATCTGCTGAAGCAGAGCAAGGAGTATGAGAGCTTCCCTCTTCATTTTCTGAAGCGCAAATTTATGTGTCCTTACGGTAGCAACACTTATGCCCATGGTCTCTGAAATCTTCTTATTGTCATACTCTGCATACAGACACTTGAGAAGTATCTTCTGTACATCCGTCAGGCCGTTTATTTCCTTATCCATCTCCACCAGGCTGATAAAAGATCCATCATGCATGTCATACACGTGCTCCTGTACGGCTCTTTCAGCAGTAACGTTTCTGCTCTGCGAGCTGTATATCAGCCCTTCTTCATATGATTTACCGCAAAAGATACAGCAATAGCTTTTCTTTCTTCTGTCAAATGTATAACCATGAGCTATTTCTTCAACATTTAATTCTTTTAATATTTCTTTCATGATGTCTATCTTTAATTGCTAAACGTTTTAATGTTTTGTTTACTATTTACTGAATTATATTATTTTTGGTTTACCAAATCAATATTATTTTATAACATTTCAAGGATAATCAAAGTCTTTTTAGGGTCAATTCTTAGGGTCTGATTTTAGGGTCTGCATTTTCACTAAATGCAGGCCTTTTTACATGTCTAAATTTTAGGGTCAACAATTAGGGTCTGTGCTTTCCATCAAAAAAGAAGGCAACACGAATTGCCTTCTCTCCTTCTTTCCCTTAAGATATCCTTGGGTGGCTCCAGGGAAAGGATTTTTATGCAAAACAATAATATCATAGATTTTCTGGATTTATCGGCTGAATTGTCTATAGAATCATTATACTATAGATTGCTCTAATAGCAGCAAAACGGCACCGTAGTGCCGCTTAATACTATTTTCTCTCTGCTTTTACCAGCTTCTTAGCCATCTTTACTATATCTTCCACCGCTTTCTCGGGAGATACGATTCTAATTCCACCTTCAAAGGTGAATACCCAGGCATAGAAGGTAGGGCTTAAAGCAACTCTTACTCTGGCCTCGAATGTAGTTCTGGATATTGGATCCGTATCCACATCTTCACCGAATCTGTCTATGATGTATTTCATGAACTCGTTCTTGCATTCCAGGACCACATCAACTTCTTCGCCGTCAAACATCTCGAAGACCTTTCTGGAATAATCTTCCAGATTAAAATCTTCCGGCTCCGGTACAGCATCTTCTACAAGTATCTCCACCTTGGATAATCTATCGGTCCTGAATACGGATACATTACCATGCTTATCAGACCAGCCGACAACGTAATAGAAATCCTCATTCCAGAAAAGAGCATATGGACTCAGTTCATATATTTCTCCGGAATTTCTGAAGACCTTTTCTTTATACCTGTTATACTCGGTATACTTGAAAGCTAACCTCCTGTTTTATGTCTGCCTGATTGCCTGCGGTGCATTATTTTAACCGAACATAACCGGAACAAGGAAAAATCCGATCATATTGCTCAGGAAATGCGGAATAAAGCTGATCAGACAGTTTCCGGTCTTGCGGTACAGAATTGCAAAAAGTATCGCATCGATAAATATTGCGCCAAGGTCCCAGCAAACGATACCCGCAGGGCCTGCAGCATAATGTGCTGCGGCAAAGACTACGGCGCCGGCTATAGCAACCGGCCAGAACGAAAATTGCTTCATACCCTTTCCAACAAAGAACGCGCGGTATTCGATCTCTTCTCCCAGAACGCAAACGATCTGATTGAACAGCAGCAGCGGAAGCTGATCAAGACCCGGCATATCTACACGCCCCAGCACATGCTCTATATAGGCACTGCCGAACACTGCCTTGCTCATGATCATCTCTGCAGGAGACAAAATAAGCATAAGAATAATCAGTGGAATAACTCCCGGCTTCTTCAGATCAGAAAAGAAACGTTTAAAACTGAGACCCGATTCGGAATCGGGAGTTTTTTCAACGCCTTCGATAATGAAGAAACATGCCAGCCCTGCTGCGTGGATCGCTGCTGCAGCAATAATAGAGTTTGTTGCTGCTTTGACCGCAACCGCAATGATCATGACAGCCATTCCGATGAACGTAATCATCTTAATTCTGTCTTCTTTCGATGAATTAGCCATATATTTATCTCCTTTTACGATAATTTGTGTATCCTTATTGTTTCTTTGCCAGCCATCCGCGGAATATACCGCCCTCAAAGATGGAAATAATAACAAAGAAAATATCTGCAAATATAATAAAGATAAATGAAGGAATCAATATGCGGGTGTACTTCTTGCCGCTGAATTCCAATCTGCTGATATGCCGGCCCATGCGAGCAAGGTAAAACAGCGCACCCAGATTGAAATACAGCAGGAGAGCCGCATTTTCAGCGAAGCTGATCCAGGCCTCCTTTGGGAAGAAATTACCAGAGTTCACTGCACTCAGCACGATATTAAGCACCAGAAGCGCTATTTCCACGAGGAAAAGGATCCGTGTCACGTTCAGCATTACTCCCCCGCCGATCCCGACGCCGCCGCCCCAGGTGAGCCGAGCCCGAATGCAGAAATTTTCAAAGACCCGCATCAGAGGTTCGTTCTGCTTCCCTTCGATAAAGCCGTTGTTGGCGATGCAGTAAACGCTGAGCTTAAGATCGTTCTCCTTGCAGAACGTTTCCATTTTTTCCATAAAACGAAGTAAATGGGATGGGATTCCGTCCACATAGAGCGGTAAGCCGAACACCACCGCCTGTGCGTCACGCAGCTGCTCCAGAACACGGTCGTGATCTGCCGGAGTGCGCAGCGTTTCCGTGACCTTTTCCCCACTGACGAAAAGCCGCTGCAGGAACAGAAAATAGGAAGAGGCGCAGAATCGCTTTTTCGGGCTGCAATTGATGAATACCGTTTTCATAGCAGTCCCTCCAACTCTGAGAAATCCTCGATGAACACAACTTCGGAGCGCTCAAATCCGTCGTTGATCGCATTTCGCTCTGCCATTAATCGGAAGGTATCCTTTTCGGCCTCGCTGATTTCTCCGTAGACGATCACCTTCCACAGGCCATGCTTTCCATAGCGCAGCGTGTGGTGCATCTGTCGTCCGCGATAAGTGCTTAAGGGCGTGGATGTCCCGATGGAACGATCCAGTATATTCTTAACCGCAGCGCTGTACGCGCCGTAGAGATTCTTCGTGATGATCACGAGTTCGTCGGCCTGACCAATAACACGGCAGACCTGTTGCAGTTTGTCCTTCATGAAGCACTCCGCCGGATGTTTGGTCCAGCACCCGAAGCAGCCCTGGCAAGGCGCATATTTCCCGTCCGCTGCGACCACAACGTCGCTTTTTTCTTCGAAAAGAGCTTCGTACTCCGAACCCAGATCATGAATGATCACTTTCATCTCATTCCTCCTGAGCAGCCGCAAGAAAAGCACCGTTCCAAGCCTGTTCCAGGTGCTTTGCAACCAGCGTTTCATCATATTCCAGGCCGTTATTGGCGATGATGCTGGCATAGCCATGTGCAAACAGCGCAACGGTCAAAAAGACCTGCCTGGTTTTTTCCATGCTCAGTCCGGCGCCCTCCTGCATGGCAGCAAGGACCGGGATAAGCTCTTCGGAATCGATCATCTCCAGCAAACTGTTCTCCTGTGCATAGCCTGACTGAAACAAAAATCGGAACAGCTGCGGTTCCTCCACGGCGAAACGGATATAGTTCAGGCCGATCCCGAGGATCGGATCCTGTTCGGGCGAAACCGTCATCAGATATTCCGTATGCAGATGATCGGCCCGGGCGTAAGCCTCACGTTTCATGGCATCGATGGTTGAAAAATGATACATAACCGGCTGCGTGGAACAGTTAAGCTTCTCCGCAACCGTTCTGGCGTTGATCTTTTCATGTCCGCTTTGTTTCGCAACCTCAACGGCGGCCTGAACGATCATGTCTTTCGTAATTTTTGCTTTTGGAGGCATGCGTAATATCTCCTATTCGATTCATAATCGTTGTTATATAACAATAATTATGCACACTTTTCTGCGGTTTGTCAATACAACGCAAAAAAAACTCTGCACGGGATAGTGCAGAGCATGTCATAGCCCATAGGCTTAAGATGGATCAGGACATGAAACGTACAAGGAGATCATCCACACTGTCCATATAGCGATCTTCCTCTATAAGTCTGTTCTTTAGCTCAACAAGAACCATAACAATGATCTTGATCTCATCATAAGTGAATTTAAACTTGTTGCCGAACATCATGGCCACCTCCTTCTATGTTTTCAAGAACAGTCTAAACTAAAAAAGTCCGGTCCACAATTATGCGAATCGGACTAGTATCCTTAATATGTGATTATTATGATTCAAGGGAATCTTCATCCCGACAAACAGGAATTGTTAGCACTCTGTCTTATTGCACCGGAGGCATAAAGCATAAAATGCAATCGCCAGAAACTGTGATACCACAGACACAGTGACAAGATACACAGGATTCAAATCATACAGGGCACCGAGAAGCCAACTGCCCAGAAACCACGCAATACCAAATCCTGTCTCAAATATTCCGAAACCGGTGCTTCGCATGGAACGCGGGACGATTCCGCTGACAGCTGCTTTCATAATACTTTCCTGCGCACCCATTCCAATCCCCCACAGAATTATCCCAGCTCCGATCAACCAGGCATTTCCAGTCATAAAAACAAAACATGAGAAGAATGTGCTGCATAGTGTGGAAATGATCAGAGCCTTCAGCCCGACCTTATCATAAAGCCAGCCAAAGAATAGTGCAGCAAAGGCATCCACAGCCATTGCCCCAGCATATAGCAGGCTGAGCATGGATTCATTAAATGCTCCGGTATTAGCCGAATGAAGTGTGATCAGGGTGAAGTCTGCAAAGCCAAAAGCAAAAAAGCAGATGGCCGCCATGAACAGAACAAATGACTTCCTGAATTCAAAGCTTGCCGGTTTATCTTCCTGCTTTTCAAAGATCTCCGGATCAGGGTATCTTATCTTTGCTGTCAAAACAAGAGCTATGGTGATCATTGCAGGAACAAGCAGTATCGCAAAAGAGATCCTATATGTTGTAAAAAGGTCGTCTGTACCTTTTACAAGAGCTGTTACAAAAAGCAGTACCGGTCCGAGAAACGCGCCAAGCTGATCCAGAAACTCCTGATAGGCAAAGCCTTTTCCGGTTCCGATCTCGCTTGCCGCAAAGCTTACCAATGTGTTTTTGGCAGGCTTTTTTATCGCTTTTCCGATACGCTCCAGGATCACAAGACCGCAGGCCCAAATCCAGCCATGTTCAGGTACGAGTGCCAGTGCAGGAATCGCCAGAACCTGTATTACATAGCCTGTGATAACAAATGTCCAGTATTTCTTCGTTTTATCTGCTATAAATCCGGATATGAGCCTTAGTGAATACCCGCACAATTCTCCTATACCGGACACAAATCCGATGGTTGCAGCGGATGCCCCTGCGAGGTTCAGATATTCGCCCAATATGCTTCTGGCGCCTTCATGAGTCATGTCCATTCGCCCAATATGCTTCTGGCGCCTTCATGAGTCATGTCCGAAAACAGACTTACGATTCCCATCAGGGTTATAAATGTTATGGCGCCAGACAAAGCCCGTTTTTTATCCATGTTCTACTCCACTAATCCCGATTTGCGGGGAGCACTTGGCCCTCCCCGCATCGCATCCATATATTACTGGTTAGCTGAGCAACTGTTTATTGCCAACCGGTCTTTTGCCCTACTCATCCTTCACAATAAGTTCCAACACATCAGGCCTTGCATAATGGCCTACAGCGTCGTGTTCCATCTTACATGCTGCAGGAAGTGTCATATCGAGTTTAGCGTAAATTATAGTCTCCTCATCCCATATCGGCTCCGTCACATAATGCCCATAGGGGTCGATGATACAACTGCCACCTCTACAGACGATCTCAGGATATTGATCAACTGCAGGATGTTCATTAAGTCCATCCGGATATGATGATCTACGCACGATCATGTCGCTATTTATAAAAAAGCACTTACCCTCGATAGCTATATGCTGGATCGTCGCCTGCCATTCAGGATTGTCATTTGTGTTGGGTGAGATATATATCGTAATTCCCTTCTGATACAGGGCGACCCTTGCCAAGGGCATATAGCTCTCCCAGCAGATAAGACTTCCTACCGGTCCCCACGGAGTCTCCGTGACCGGAAAGTAATTCTTATTTGCATCACCCCAGACCACTCTCTCGCTCCCGGTGGGTTTGAGCTTGCGATGCACCTTATATTTTCCGTCAGGCTCGAATATCACATTGCTGTTGTACAAAGTGCCAATTACAGCGTCTCTTTCCGAAAACCCTATGCTGATAAACGCACCTGTCCTGACTGCAGCGTCTGAAAGGCGTTCGAATTCATCGCCACCTGCAACTACTGATGCATTGTAATACCTCATCCAGTCTTCTCTTCCTGCTTCAGTCCTCTTCCCCATGCTGAATCCAAAATTCATTCCTATGGGATAGCCCGGTATGAACAGTTCAGGAAAGACAATAAGATCAGCTTTGCCTGAAGCCTTTTCAATATAATCCAGCGCTTTTCGAAGAGATGCTTCCTTGTCAAACATCACAGGTTCCGCCTGAACCAGCGCAACTCTACAGATTTGATCAATGTCTCTCATGATTATTAATCCTCCTGACACCATTTTTTGTCGTCCGAAATGACGATCTACATGCCCTGTTCTTAATACCGCTCAGTTGGTATCCTATCCGAGTTTATTTCAAAGGCACCCTGTACAGCATGCTGGGTCTGCCTCCGGTCTCATAATTCATCCTTCCCTGGACCTCTCCTGTCTCCACCAGGTAATTCATGTACTTGCGGACAGTTACCACTGACAGTTCGGTCCTCTCTGAGATCTCTTCTCCCGTGAGCCACTCTCCCGAGACCGCCAGACAGTCCATGAGCTTTATTCTGGTCTTGTCCTGAATCCCCTTGGGTTCCTGATCTTGCCTGGTCGGAGATACGTTTCCAAGAAGGATGTCGATGTTTTTCTGATCAAGGACTCTGTCGTTATCCAAAACCTGCTTGTTGCTTCTGAACTTTTCAAGAGCCTGCAGGAATCTGTCAAATGTGAAGGGCTTGATCAGATAATCCACGGCACCCAGCCTTATGGCCTCTTCCACAGTCTTGTTATCATTTGCCGCAGTGACCATGATGACAGAGGCAGGAATGTCCATTTCCCTGATCTTCTTTAGGGTCTCTATTCCGTCCTGCCTTGGCATATACACATCCATTATCACCAGGTCCACGGGATGCTCTTCCAGGATTGCAACAGCGTCCGCACCGTTACTGCATCTGTATGCCACCGAAAAATCCTGGCTGCGGTTTACGAATTGTTCGTTGATCATGGCGACCATGGGATCGTCTTCCACTATCATGACCTTATACATTTTTGTTTTTTCCTCCGTCAAATTCAAGGGTGAAAGAAGTTCCTGTGCCTTCCTGAGATCTCACATCGATATGGCCTCCATAGGCTTCGGCAATGGACTTTACCTGATACAGGCCGATCCCCCTTCCGTCTCCCTTGGTGGAAAAGCCGTTTTCAAATATGTGCTCCAGGTTCTCTTCCTTTATTCCTGGGCCGTTATCCTCCACCTTTATCCTAAGGCTTCCATCCCCGGAGAAGATGCCGACCTTAAGTTCTTTGTTCCTGCTATCCATGGGGAAGCTGCTGCCCTTCCCGTTCATGGCATCGAAGGCATTGTCTATAAGGTTGCCCGTAAGAGTTACCAGTACGTCATCCGGGATCCTTACATCTTCGGCATCCAGGCTGCTGTCCTTGTCAAAGATGAATTTGATGTTGAGCTCCGATGCCCTGGCATTTTTTCCTATCAGAAGGGCTGCAAGAGCCGGGCAGTTGACACGCTTCATGATCTCGCTGATGGTCTCACGCTGTACCATTGTGATGTTCTGTATGTAGTTCAGCGCCTCGTCATACATTTCCATCTGAATGAGTCCCATGATGACATGAAGCTTATTTGTAAAGTCGTGATTGTTCGCCCTCATGGAATCCACCAGGAATCTGGTCCCTGCCAGATCCTCCGCAAGGCGGGTGTACTCGGTCCTGTCGTGCATTATGCCCACAGCGCCTACCGTCCGGCCATCCTCGGTCAGGGGGTGCCTGTCCATGATTATATCTACGTCATTGTGGAGATTCACCGGAATGGACGATTCCTTCTCGCCCTTGCCGAGTATGCCTGAGATCAGTTTCTCTCCGGACGATAACTGTTCATCGCCTTCCTTTCCGCCTGAGATCATTTTAGAAGCGGCTTTGTTCACAAAGAGCACTTCTGAATCGGCGTTGACTGCTATCACGCCCTCGTTCAGCGATTCCAGGATACCGTCTCGGATCTTGTACATGGCCGAGAAAACATCCGGTTCGAATCCCATCAGGCTTCCCCTTACCTTCTTCGATATCCCGGTGGTTATCAAAAACTCTGCAGTGATGGCAAGGATTATCATGCTCAGGAAGATGAACAGCACTTTTAGATTTCTCTCTCTGATACTGGACATAAGCATTACGGTCATGACGAATCCGGACTCCTCACCATCCGCTCCCTTTATGACCGCGTAAGCTCTTCTCTGTGGACCCGACGGCCCCTCTTCATCCACCACGTAACAATTGCCGTTACTTTCAAAATCCGGCATTGTGCCATCGTATACCGTGTCTATCAGTTCATGATTGGAGTGGTAAAGTCTTTTGCTGTCCGGACCCACCACGGAAATGACGTCTATTTCATTCATCGATTCCTTAAGGTCGTCCATCTCTTTGATCATCTCTTCAGGACCCATTCCCGTATCCTGCAGGATCTGACTAATGTGCGCCGCAGACTCCGCAGCATTTCTCAAATTGATATCCCTTTGGGCAGAACCGTCATGGATATTGAAATAAATGCCGAATATCCCGAGGATCAAAGCGAGAGCTATGACCATGATCAGCTGTACCGGGAAATTATAATGTTTTAATTTGAATTTGCTTTCTTTCAACTGTCTCACCTTGTTAAACCGTGGGTCAAATTTGTTACACCAATTGTATATTAAAAAAGCCAAGATAGGGACTAAAAAAAGTAAAAAAAGTGCCGAAACAAAAAATTTTTTTCTATTCTTTTGAAAAATTGTTTTTTGAATCCATTGATGTATTATAGGTTCAACAAGTGCAAACAATACGATAGCAATTTTGAAAAGAGGTAACTCAAATGGGCGCATTATTCGAAACTTTGATGCTTGTATGCTTCGGCCTTTCATGGCCTATCAATATGATGAAAGCGTACAGAGCAAGAACAGCTAAGGGAACAAGCCTTCCCTTCCTGCTGCTGATCATCACCGGATACATCGGTGGCATCGCTGCAAAGATCATCAGCGGAAACATCAACTACGTTCTCATCGTTTATCTTATCAACCTTGCAATAGTCCTTCTTAACCTTGGAGTGTACTTCCGCAATGTAGCGATTGATAAGAGAAGCGAGGGAAAAATCAGCCTTACGCCTGTCAGAGCATAAACCTCTGCCGATGATTTGATAGAATTCAGGGAGCGCATCATGAAAAAGATATATAAAAAAGAAAATGAAGATAAAACTTTAAACGATTTCTTATGTGCAATGGGCATCAACGGTACAGATAACAACGAAAACAGCGGCATTGAAAGTCCTATGGATTTCGCCTATGCCATGGGTGTCAGCCGCTACACCGGAAAGAAGCCGGAAAGAAAAGTCCAGCCCGTAAGTGCTCCCATTCCCGCAAAGCTGAAATACGTATAATAAATTGCTATTGAAAAGGGCCTTTGTAAGAAGGCCTTTTTTCTTTAATATTATCTGTCCTAGTGCATCATCACGCAAAAAGCGACAGCCCCGGCTGCCGCTCCTTCGCAATAATTAATTCTTTATATCAATCTATATGTCGCCTTACGGAAGGTGTTCTTCCCGAAATCGAATTTATTGGGGTCCACCTTGGCTGCCAGCTCCCTTATGGTGATAAAATCCTTTGACACGTTCACCAAAAGCTGCTTGCCACCGGTCTCCACCAGATAATACGATGAAGAATCATTGAGATAATCTGCTCCCTGGATGATCCCGGGCCCGGCGATGAGATCCGCGATCCATTCCGTCTTGCTCATCTTTTTCCTTCTGATCAGCGGGTAGATGGCATCGGCGTCTCTGAACCTTGAATAGCAGGCTGCGTCCCGCTTATCTCTGCACTTGCCCGTGACCTCGAAGGACTCCGGGTCAATGGCCTCCCTGGTCTCGTTGAAGCTCAGCTTCTCCTCGTCGTCCAGAAGATAGTCCAGACTCACATCCAAAAGCCGAGCCATTACCTTCAGATTGTTCACGTCAGGCATGCCCTTATCGGATTCCCACTTTGCAACGGCCGATCTTGATACACTCATCTTTTCAGCCAGCTGCTCCTGGGACAATCCCGCCTCTTTCCTTGCCTCTCTTAATTTTTCTCCAAATGTCATAATGATGACCTCCCTTCAAAACAATCGCGTCCTTAGGTGTTTCCTTGTAGCCTCATCATATTCTCCGATACCCGTAACAGTAAAGAGACGCGCTGTGACAAGGGTGTTACTCTCCGTAACAATTTGATTCTTCAGGGCCTTCCGGCCGGATCTGCTTCCGTGAAGCGGTGCCTGAACCCTATTTTTTGTTCCTGACCCCGGAGTTTGCGGTGCCGCGGACCTCTTCATGGTAGAAGTAGTCCACGATGGTGGGATGCCCCTTCTCCACCCGCTCGTAGGGAGTCTCGTTGTCGATGAACCTGCAGCCGTATCTCCGGGCCAAGTCCTCGGCCTTCTTCTCCAGGTCCTCGAAGTAGCTGCGGTCCTTCTTGGTGTAGATCCTCTCGTACAGGGGCAAAAGATCCGGGTACTTGTCTGCGATATAGTCCATGATGGTCTTTTTGAAGCCGCCCCTCAGGTTGAGATTCTCCAGCCACACCAGGTCGCACTGCTCCCTGGTCCTCTCGATGATAGCCTCTATGTCGGTGATTCCCGGAAAGACCGGTGAAATGAAGCACACCGTGCGGATCCCCGCATCGTACACCGTCTTCATGGCCTCGATCCTGCGAGCGATGGGCACAGCGTCGTCCATGTCCTCCCTGAAATTCTCATCCAGTGTGTTGATGGACCAGGACACGGTCAGATTACACTTTTTATTGATCTCCAGCAAAAGATCCAAGTCCCTGAGTACCAGATCTGACTTGGTGCAGATAAGTATGTCCGCCCCGCTGTCCTTGAGCTCTTCCAGTATTTTCCTGGTCCTGCCGTACTTCTCCTCCAGCTGGTTGTAGCCATCGGTGACTGTGCCGATGATCACCTTCTGCCCGGCATACTTGGTAGGATCCTTGATGGCCGGCCAATCCTTCACGTCCATGAAGGTCCCCCAGTCTTCAGTGTGCCCGGTGAACCTCTTCATGAAAGAGGCGTAGCAGTACTTGCAGGCGTGGGGACAGCCCACGTAGGGGTTAACGGCATAGCCGCCCAAGGGTCCGTTGGACTTGGTCATGACGTTTTTGGTTTCGACCTGTCCTACTATTATATTCTTGGGCTCTGTCATATCTCTTTCTCCTTGGCTGTCAACTAGTTGCATTTGTGGTCGCCGCAGCCCTGACCATGGTGGCAGTCATGTCCTGCCTCGTGATCGTGGTGGTGGCAGGCCGCATTCGGATCGTAGGAGAGCGTCCCCTCAAGATAGGATCTTACCACGTCGTCTGCGTTGCCCATGACTCCGGGCAGAAGCCTGATACCCATGTCTTCCAGCGCATATCTGGCTCCGGGCCCGATGCCTCCGCAAATCAGAGTATCCACCTCCGCCACACTGAGGAATCCGGCCAGAGCACCGTGCCCTGCGCTATATGGCCTGTGGTCCGCTCCGGCAGGTAAAGACAACCGAGAGATATGATAGTACTTTTTGCAGGAAATGGCAACCTCCCTTCGGACCACGTACACCAAAACAGCCTCCCGAAAGAGGCTGTTTTGGTATGAATTGGTATGTTTAGATATTGGTTTGCTACCCCTTTTGTTGTCTGATAGTGCCTGCCTGGCAGGTGCGTGAGCGGCTCCCCTTAAGCGGGCTGCGCCACGAGTGCGGCCTACAGGATAAATCCCGAGATAAATACCCCTTATGATAGTAGTATAGCATGGCTGGAGGGCGTTTTTTGGGACTTTTACTATGTCTTTTCAAAAAAATGTGCTATACTTATACTGTAAGTTTTGCTCGATCCAAACCAAGGAGGCCACCATGTCAACCAAGGAACGAAAAGGCGACAACCAAAAGCTCAAAATGCTCTACCTGGTCAAGATCTTCACTGAGGAGACCGACGACCAGCATCCCCTGACCATCAAGGAGATCATCTCCCGCCTGGAATCCTACGGCGTCAACGCCAACCGCAAAACACTCTACGCGGACTTCGACGAACTCCGCGAATTCGGTCTGGACATCATCTCCAACAAATCCAGCCACGAGTGGTACTACAACCTGGGAAGCCGCGACTTCGAGCTGCCGGAGCTGAAGCTTTTGGTGGACTCCGTCCAGTCGGCCAAATTCATCACCGACAAAAAGTCCGCCGAACTCATCAAAAAACTGGAATCCCTGGTCTCCCGATACGAGGGCAAAAAACTCCACCGCCAGGTGGTGATCTCCGGCCGCATCAAGGCCATGAATGAAAGCATCTACTACAATGTGGACCGCCTCCACGAAGCCATCGGCGCAGGCTGCCAGATCCGCTTCCAGTACTTCCAGTGGAACGTGAAGAAGGAGATGGAACTGAGAAAAGACGGCGCCTGGTACCAGGTCAGCCCCTGGGCCCTCATGTGGGACGACGAAAACTACTACCTGGTGGCCTACGATGCAGATGACGACAAGATCAAGCATTACCGCGTGGACAAAATGCTCAACATCGAGCTCACCCGCGATATGCGCCTTGGCCAGGACCAGTTCAAAAAATTCGACATGGCCCGCTACTCCACAAGCCTCTTTGGCATGTACGGCGGCGAAGAGACCAAGGTGATCCTGGAAGCCAGAAACGACATGGCAGGCATCATCATCGACCGTTTCGGAAAAGACGTCTTCATTATCCCTGTGGACGATGAACACTTCCAGGTGGCAGTGAATGTCACCCTCTCCAACCAATTCTTGGGCTGGGTCATGGCTGTGGGCGACGGCATCAGGATCGTCAGCCCCGACAAGGTAGTGAATCAGATGAAAGCCGAGATACAAAGACTCCGGAACCAGTACGGAGTATAGGAAAGAGCTCACTATGATAATGTTGCCCCCGGGAGTGAACCCCGGGGGCGGATTTTTTGCGCCGGCGGGGGTTGGAGGGTGATTTTTTGGACTTATCGTTTTATATAATGATATCGTAAGGTAAAGGAAAGTACCGAAGGAGGTCAAAAATGGATAAGATCTATTTCACAATTACCGGAACCAACCATCGCTACGGGCAGGAGTTTTTTGAGTCGGGAATGTCCGTGGATCTGGAAAAAGAGCCTGACAACGAATACGACAAGGAGGCCATCAAGGTGATTCTTGGGGGACTTGGTCAAGTGGGCTACGTGGCAAACAGCCCGTACACCGTGTGCGGCGACAGCTACAGTGCCGGCCGCCTTTACGACAAAATTGGAGATACAGCTAAGGGCACCGTGCTCTACGTGCTCCCGCAGGGTGTGCTCTGCTATGTGGCAGAGGGCCTGTTGGAGGGCTAAAGTTTCGGAAGCATCTCCTGGGCGGACTTGACCATTAACCTTAAAACAGCTCTCGCTTGGGCGGGAGCTGTTTTTTGTTGCGTGGGATGTGGGGCTTTTGCCGGGGTGCAGGCTACATTGTCCAAAAACCACTGGTTGCGTCTGAGGAAAATCCAAAACCACTAGGACGCAATCCCCCATTTTCTCCATTTGCGTCTGAGGAAAATCCAAAACCACTAGGACGCAATCCCCCATTTCCTCCATTTGCGTCTGAGGAAAATCCAAAATCACTAGGACGCAATCCCCCATTTCCTCCGTTTGCGTCTGAGGAAAAACCAAATTCCCTCGGCCGCAACCACAAAATCAAATCTTACTAAACCTATAATACGTCTCCGAATGGAACTTTTCTCCTGCACGGAGGATCACCGAGGGCTCTTTTTCTACATTTATGGAGTCCGGGCAAAGCTCGGTCTCCAGGCAGATCCCCTCGTTTACTCCATAATGGCTGCCGTCCGGCCCGGCCGCCCCCTGGGGCAGCACGTTTCCGGTGTAGACATGCACCATGGGAAGGTCCGTGGATACGGTGAGCTGCCGGCCGGCAGCCTCATCGCTAAGCACGATCTGGTCACGATCAGCCGACAAAACGAAGGCGTGGTCGTATCCCTGGGCGTTTCGGATCTGTTGAGCTGCCCGGTCCATCTTATCGCCTATTACCGATGCTTCATTGAAATCGAAGATCGTGCCATGTGATTCCATGAATTCCCCCGTCACCAAGCACTCATCGTCCACCGGCATGTAATGATCCGACTTTACCTGAAGCTTATCCCCTAATATGCTGCCGCCTCCGGCCAGATTGAAATACATATGATTGGTCAGATTCAGGATGGTGTCCTGATCGCTTGACCCAGAATACTGTATTCCCAGGCAATCTCCCGTCAGAACATACTTTACTTCCACGTGGAGATTTCCGGGGTAGCCCTCCTCCATGTGAGGCGAATCGTAGGAGAACAGAATCCCGTCCTCCTCCGCCTGATGAGAGAATAACCTGCAGTTGAAGCCCACATTTCCACCGTGAAGGTGGTTCCTGCCGTTGTTTGTGGCCAGGGTGTACTCCACCCCGTTCAGGGTGAACCTGCCGCCTGCGATCCTGTTGGCGATCCTGCCCACCACTGCGCCCATGTAGGAGCTGTCCTTTTCAGGATGCTCGGGGTCCTTTGGGCGGAGGATCACATCGTGGTAACTGCCGTCCTCATCCTTCATCTCAATGGACAAAAGCTGGCAGCCCAGATTTGACAACATCACCCTGAGGCGGTCATTCTCCATCCTGTACACTACCCTGCCGTTGTCCTGAGTCTCAATCAATTCATTCATTATTTCACCTTTCATACCTTTATCAAAAGCCAGTCGGAATGACTACACAAGCTCATTTTCTTCAGGAGTGTAGAACTCCGTATACCCGCACTCCTTACACCTGGCCAGGGTCACGGTCAGCGCCCCTGACATCAGTCTGTTCCAGTCGCTGAACAAAAAAGTTTCCTCCCCCAGTTTGAGCTGGACAGGTCCGTAGCGGAGCATCGGATTGCTACACTTCGGGCACTTACCCATCTCGGGATGCATTTCCATGAACTTCTCCTCCCGCTTCCTGGCCCTCTCCTGAGCCGCCTCTTCCTTGGCCCTCTGTTCAGTCAGATACTCTCTTATGGTCTGCGAGTGCCTTGCCCTGCCTGTGGCAAGGATCTTCTCGGCCAGTTCTGCCTCTCCCAAATCGCAATATTTCTCAAAACACGCAGGGCACACGTCCTCGGAGTCATAGCCTACAGTTAGTTTCTTTCCACTGAATGTACCAAACTCTTCACCGCAAAAAATACACTTCTTAGCCATGACCAACCTCCTTTGAATATTTTTTTGTATTATATCATACTTGAGTCAGCAATATACCACTTATCAGCAAAAAGGGAAGCCTTTAAGGCTTCCCTTCTCAATCTATAATCCTCCCAATATTTCGGTGAGCCCATCTGGATGGGTCAGATTTGGGTGTTTTGCATATTCTGACCCAGTTTTTTTGCTTGCAGGTGGGTCAGATTTGGGTGATTCCCATTTTTTGACCCAATGTTCCAGCCATCAACTGGGTCAAATCTTAGCAGTCCCCAATTTTCAACCCATTATCATGCCCTCTCAGCGTCCCAAATCTACAAAACTCGAATTCTTCCACCCAATTCCTCGGCGATCCCCTCCCTGTGGGTCGCGATTATCAGGGTCCGCCCCGCAGCCTTCAGTTCCTTCAGGAACTCCATGAGCCACGCAGCCCGCCTTTCGTCCAGCCCGGCGAAGGGCTCGTCCAGAGTGATCACCTCCGGGTCCAGAGCCATGACAGAAGCCAGGGCCACCCATTTTTTCTGACCGCCGCTCAGGTGATAGGGGACCCTGTCCCTGATGTCCCGAAGCTCGAAAAGCCCCAGCAGGTCCTGCACCCTCCTGTCCACCTCTTCATCCGTGAGCCCCATCTGCCTGGGTCCGAAGGCGATCTCGTCGTAGACCGTGGTGTTGAACAGCATGGTGTCAGGATTCTGGAAAAGATACCCGATGGCCTTGTGGAATCTTTTGGCCCTGCCATTGTCCTTCAGGTAGTCCCCGGTCACGGCCTCCCCTCTGAACAGGTACGACCCCTGCCCCGGGAACGACAAGCCGTTCACCACCCGAAGCACAGTGGTCTTGCCGGAGCCGTTGTCGCCCTGAAGGATCAACGCGTCTCCCGCGTCCACATCAAGGCTGAAGCCCCTGAGCACCGGCCCCTCTTCCCTGTCATATTCAAAATATACATCCTTAAGTTCTATTATCTTCATCTACAGTCCCCTGTAATCATCGGTAAAACCCCTGCACTGCATGGCCTCGTACATCTCCCGGTTCATCTCAGCGCCACGCACGAACACTGTGCCCATGATGCCGCCCACGGAATCGTACTTCCTCCGGTTGCGCCCCACGGACCTGAGCTGGAGCGCAGTCAGCATCTCCGTCATCAGATTCCCCAGAAGCACTATGAACCTGAAAGTGATATCGATCATGAATATCACCACCCCAGGAACATGGAACTTCCTGAGGGCCCCGGTTACATGATTCCACTGAGTCCTCCTGTTGAAGATCCCCACCGCGATGACGCTCATCAGCACCTTCACCACCACGGTCAGGCTGTTCATGAAACTCCCCGGATCCATGATCACCTTAGGCAGGAAGAGCACCGCCGACAGCCCCGCCGCAAAAAATCCCGGCTTCAGCACCGACCATATATCCTTGGGAGGCATCATGGCCAGCACCAAAAGACCTGAAGCCACGAAGCCCATGGTGATCAGCCTGTCCCGTGATAGGGACAGAAACAGTACGTACAAAAGAAGCACCACCAGCTTCAGCCAGGCTGGAAGACTCCGCTTCCCCTCCCGGCCGCTTTCCGCCTTAAGTCTGGACAGCACACCGCCCAGTCTTTTTAGAGTCTTATAGTAAAAAGCGCCGCCATCATGAGGCGGCACATATTCTTCAGTTTTTGTCATCCAGTCAGGAAGCATTGGCCACATTCTTTCCTTTCAGAGGAATTGATATGAGTTTAAAGATTATTATCAAAAGAGCCGCACCGATCACGGCGGACAGTATGTACGCCGCCACCTCGCTCATCTCACCAAAGGTGTAATCCGGCATGAGAACATCCAGAGAGAAACCATCCGCCATTCCCTGAGGAGTATACCCAAGAGGGCTTCCTGTCTCAGCGATCTCGGCGATCTCATCTGCGCCCCACTCTCCCCAGGCCGTGCCGGTAGCCAGGAGTCCCAGAGGTACCGCAGCGATGAGCACCGCAACCAGAGCATACACCGGGAAGTGACCCTTCCTGCCCTCCTCCCTTACGGGAAGCTGACCCCTGATAGCTTCATAGGTCATGTCGGGAGCGGTCTTTCTCACGAAGGCATATATCGCCACGGTGAATGCCGCCTCGACTACTCCTGCAACCGCCATGTGAGGGATCATCATGGCAGGAATTGCGATGCTGAGATCATATGGACAGTAGAGAGCATTCCCCGCCGCATCGTGGAACAGCATTGGCTGGATGCCGAATTCTATCGCGCAGCACAGCGCCGCGCAGCATATGCCAACGTATGATCCAACGGCCGCAGCCAAATATGCCCTGCCCGGCTTCGACCCTGCCGAAGCACCCTTCATAATAAGGCTGTACACGCCGTAGCCCACGAAGGGCAAAACGAAGGCCATGTTGAAGCAGTTTGCCCCGAAGGCCAAGATCCCGCCGTCACCGAAGAGCACCGCCTGCAAGAGAAGCGCGATGGACACACCCAGGCATGCCGCCTCCGGCCCGAACAGAAGAGCAATCAGAGTTCCACCTACTGCGTGACCGGTGGTTCCTCCCACCAGAGGCACATTGAACATCATGCCGAGAAACGAAAAGGCGGCCCCCACCCCTATCATGGCTATCTTTTCCTTGGGGAGAACCTCTTTTATTTTTTTGACGGAATGTACCCAGACCGGTACGGCCGCCGCTGTCATCACAGCGCAGGTCGACGGCGAAAGATAGTTTTCAGGGATATGCATGTGCCGCTCCTCTCCTAATAAATCCTACTTTTATTGGCACAATTGTATAAAAAAATCCCCCCGCCCACAAGCGGGGAGGGGGGTTATGGATCATATGAATTTTTTGATGGCCTCCCGGAATTCTTCAACCTCCTTCATGTCGCCGTCCTCGATGGCGTGAACGATGCAGTGAGTCATGTGCTCGTTGATGATCTCCTTGCCCAGGTTCTTAAGGGCCGCATTGACCGCCGTCAGCTGCATCAAAACATCCGCGCAGTCCTCGTCGTTTTCCATCATCACCTTCACGTGCTGAAGGTGGCCGATGGCCTTAGAGATGCGGTTGAGCTGTTTTTTCTTCTCCTCAGGAGAATGAAAGTGAGAATGCTTGATATCCATCATAGAATCCTGTCCTTATTTTTTGCGCCTTAGGCGGCTTCTGCTCTCTCCATTGCTTCTTCGAAGTCTCTGGTTCCCTCCCAAACACAGTTGGAATAGGGGTTCTTGCCCATCTTAATGGAGCGCTGGATGATGAATGCCATTACTACAACGTTGATGGTGAGAGCTGCAACAGCAAGGACTCCCTGAGCTCTCGGATCAGCGGTGATGCCCATGTCAGCAATGATCTGACCAGCCTGCTCGGTCTTGCCCATGCCGCTCTTGTAGAGCTCGATGGCAGGTGCATAGAGATCGTATGCAGTGATTCCGTTAGCTGTAGCTCCGCCGTAAACGGAAGGAAGAGCAGCAGCGAATCTGGAAGAAAGCTGGAATGCGGGAACCACCTGTGCCCACATGCACCAGATGGCCAGTGTGTTTGCACGGTTCTGGATCCAGCCGCCCTTGTTCCACAGTGCGTTGGCGAAGGTGGGAGCCAGAAGCAGAGCCACTCCGCAGTACCATGAATGTGTGGGCAGGTTGAGATAAGTGTACTCGAAGTTCCATACATCGTAAGCGATGATGAACCAGATGGTCATATCCGGCCAGATCATGTCGGATTTGTTCTTATCCTTGGATGTAAGCAGGTATGTGCAGCCTGTCATACAGAAGATGTTGATAAGACCTGCGATAGCGTTGAGCAGGTTCCACCATCCGCCGTAGATGAATACGCCCTCGTTGGAAGCCCACCATGCGCCGCTGAAGTCGCCGGTGATGTGATAAGCTGCCAGGAAAGATTCCATGTCAGAAACGTTTGCGATCATGATGTTGGCTGCAACGATGAACCAGGGCCACCATTTGAACCAGTCATATTTGCCAAGGCCCCATTTGTACTTGATCATCATGAAACCTACGCATCCGATGTCAGCAGCGTAAAGCTTGAAATAGTGGAACCATCCGTCCATGATGGCAACTGTGGGGTTGTTCTCTCCACCGAACATGCCCATATGAGCAAGAATGAAGTAGACCGTAAGGATCACGGGGATGATGACGAAGATCACCATTCCGCCGGCTTTTGTCCTGCGGCCGATCTCATTCATAATGATCAGTCCGCAAAATACCAGCACCCAGCCCAGCAACTGCATGCCGGCGTGGCTGCTGTAGAGTTGAAATAACATATAAAACCTCCGTAAAAAATAGTTATTGGATATTTTGAGCCCGGTCCCCCGAGCAAAAAATCATAATACCGTCAGCACACCTCTATCTCTTGGATGGTGAACTCGTTTCCCCTTAAGAGATAGGTGTGGCTTGACCCGCACTTGGGACAGATCTTTCCGTGTTCCACGGTGCCGTATTCTGTTCCGCAGTCCTCGCAGTAGGTCACAGCCGGAATTATCTCAATGTCCAGCTTGGCCTCCTTCATGATCTCTGTCCTCTTCACGGCCCAGTTCCAGCAGTCGGTAAGGTACTCCGGGATCACCGTGCTGACCTCACCCAGATTAAGCTTGACGGAGGCGACCTCCTTCACATCGTTGGAAGCCGCCACCTCCTCTACTGTCTTTATGATGCTGAATACTACGCCTAATTCGTGCATTCTTTTTCCTCGTAGCCCCGGTCCGTATTAACGGTCAGAGCTCTGTTTTTTACCTTTGAATTTAAGTTTGATGCCCTGCTTGATTCCGTTACCTAAGACATACTTGATCTTGTCTTCGGAACGTCTCATGGTGGAGCATTCCGGGTTATCTCTTGTGAGATGGATAGCGTCGAACTCGCACTTGGTGGTGCAGACTCCGCAGCCGATGCACTGATTCTCATCAACGAAGGATGCGCCGCACTCCAGACATCTTGATGTCTCAGCCTTGACCTGTTCCTCTGTGAATACCAGCTTGGGATCTCTGAAGGATCTCGCACCGGCCTTAGAGAGGTCAACTCCGGGGATCTGTCTCTTGGAGTTGTCATAGGACTCGACCTTGATGTCTTCCTTATTGAGTTCGATGAACTCGTTCTTTCTGGTTCTTGCCAGCTTGAGGTCTGAACCGGGACGAACGAATCTATGGATGGAGAGAGCTCCTTCCTTACCTGCTGCGATGGCGTCGATAGCGAACTTGGGTCCGGTGTAAACGTCTCCGCCAACGAAGATGTCGGGTTCAGCTGTCTGGTATGTAAGAGGATCTGCAACTGCGCCGTTTCCTCTTCCCAGCTCTACCTTGGATCCCTTGAGGAGATCTCCCCAAAGGATGCTCTGACCTACTGAAAGAACGATGTGCTTGCACTCAACGGTAACCGTATCGTTCTCGTCATATTCAGGTGCGAATCTCTTGTTCTCGTCGTAAACTCTGGTGCACTTCTTAAGAACGATGCCGCAGACTTCGCCGTTCTCGGTGAGGATCTCCTTGGGTCCCCAGCCGCAGTTGATCTGGATTCCGTCCTCCTCAGCCTCAGCCACTTCATCGTCAGATGCGGGCATGATGTCTCTTGACTCAAGGCAGAACATGCTGACCTTGGGAGCGCCCACCTTGACTGAAGAACGAGCTGCATCGATAGCAACGTTTCCGCCACCGATAACGACTACGTCGCCCTTGATGTCGTACTTCTCATTGGCTCCGACTTCTCTCAGGAATTCCACAGCTGTGGTAACTCCCTCTGCGTCCTCACCGGGAACTCCGGTCTTCTTGCCGCCCTGACAGCCGATAGCTACGTAGAACGCCTTGTATCCCTGAGCTCTCAGTTCGTCGAGAGTCACGTCCTTGCCGACTTCCACACCGCACTTGATGTCTACGCCGTATTCCTTGATGATATCGATCTCAGCCTGGATCACGTCCTTCTCAAGCTTGAAGGAAGGAATTCCGTAGGTAAGCATTCCGCCGGGCTTCTCATTCTTCTCGAAGATAGTGGGACGATAGCCTTTCTCAGCCAGATAGAATGCGCAGGAGAGTCCCGCAGGACCTGCTCCGATGATGGCGATCTTCTCGTCGAAGCCGCCCCTGGACTTGGGAATGACCTTCTTCGGGATAAATCTGGTCTCAGCGTTGAGATCCTGCATGGCGATGAACTTCTTTACTTCATCGATGGCCACAGCCATGTCGATGGTTCCTCTGGTGCAGGCGTCTTCGCAGCGACGGTTACAGATGTGACCGCAGATAGCGGGAAGAGGATTGTTCTTCTTGATCAGTTCAAGAGCATCCTGATATCTTCCCTCTTTTGCCATCCTGAGATATCCTTCGATTCCTATGTGAGCCGGGCAGGCTGCCTTACAAGGCGCCGAACCCGTGTCATATGCAGGTCTTCTGTTGTTCTCTGTGTAATCGAAGTCCCAGTCCTCTCTTCCCCACTTCTTGTCTGAAGGAAGGAGATGCTTGGGATACTTGACCTCTGTTCCGTCTGCCTTGCAAAGCTTCTGCCCCAGTTTAACTGCGCCGGCGGGGCAGAACTCCACGCATCTTCCGCAGGCCACACACTTCTCCTTGTCCACGTGAGCCACATAGGCGGATCTGGACATGTTGGGCGTGTTGAACAGCTGAGAAGTTCTCAGAGCGTAGCAGATGTCCACGTTACAGTTACAGATGGCGAAGATCTTTTCCTCACCGTCGATATTGGTTATCTGATGAACGAAGCCGTTGTCCTCGGCTTTCTGCAGGAGCTCCATGACCTCTTCTCTGGTGATGTATCTTCCGTCCTTGTTGGTCTCCACCACGTAATCCGCCATGTCGCCAACAGCGATACACCAGTCGAGCTCGTCATCACCGCAGTTCATATCATAGGTCTGAGTTGCGCGGCGGCAGGAGCAGGAGGATGCAGCATACTTGCCATCATACTTGTCCAGCCAGTGAGAGATGTGCTCCACGCTTACAGACTTGTCCTCCATCTGAATGGCCTTTTCCACCGGGATGACGTGCATACCGATGCCGGAACCTCCGGGAGGAACCATCTTGGTGATCTTCTCCAGAGGAAGTCTGGTCATGAGATTAAAGAAATATCCAAGTTCAGGATGCTCCCAGAGAAGATTGGGATTCATTACCGTGAACTCAGCGGAGCCGGGAACGAACATGGGCACCAGCCATCTCTTCTCGTGGTTAGGGTTCTGTCCGTCCAGATTCTCCCAGTTGTACTCCAGAACTCCCATCCATGACAGGTGCTCCAGAAGCTTGGTGAGCTTCTCATCATCAAGACCCGAAAGCTGCTTGATCTGCTCATAGGTCTTGGGCTTGCGGATGCCGCCGAAGGCCAGGCAAAGATTGGCTTCTTCATCGGTCAGGATGGTAGCCAGAGCCCAGTATTCCGGATCCCTTGTGGTGAGCTTTTTTACTCCCAGATGATGAAGGGCACGGGATGTGATCATCTTAGCCAGCTTGATTATGGGCTCTCTCACGGGAGCGTCGGGGTCATAACCTTCGGGAAGCCAGCCGTCAATGTAGCTCTTTTCTAAAAATTCGTTCATAACAATTCTCCATTTTCAAAAGCATTAACGATCTTATCTATGCCTCCTGAAAGGCCTTGATCTCTTTTCTGAGCCAGTCTGTCCACTCATCGAAGCCCTCGCCTGTCTTGGCGGAGATGAAGATGATGTCACAGTTGGGGTTTCTCATGCGGATGCGCTCCACCACGTCCTCTTTACTGAAATCGTCGAAGACCGGGAGGACGTCGCACTTGTTTATGAGCACCACGTCGGCGATCTGGAACATGAGAGGATATTTGAGAGGTTTGTCGTCACCTTCCGGAACCGAAAGGATCATGGCGTTTCTCACCGCGCCGGTGTCGAACTCGGCGGGGCACACCAGATTGCCCACGTTCTCCAGGACCACCAGGTCCAGATCCTCGGTGCCGAACTCCCTAAGCCCCTGCCTGGTCATGTCAGCATCCAGATGACACATGCCGCCGGTGTGAAGCTGGATAGCTCTGGCCCCTGTGTCGGTTATGGTCTTGGCGTCCACGTCGGAATCGATGTCAGCCTCCATGATGCCGATATTAAACTCATCCTTCAGCATGGAGATGGTCCTGACCAGCGTGGTGGTCTTGCCCGCCCCCGGGCTGGACATGAGATTCAGCAAAAAAGTATTCTGCGCTTTTAACTCTCTTCTGAGCTCCTCTGCGTCCCTGTCGTTGTCCGCCAGGATGCTCTCCTTGACCTCAATTATTCTATAGTCATTCATGGGTCTCCCCCTCCTTGGCCATTTGTTTGATATTACCATTTTTGTGCACTATCCTCAAGTAAAATCGGGCACTATTTGTGGTTTAATTGAAGCCTCATGAAGGGCGCAAAAAACACCGGCCGCACCCCGCGGGGTGCGGCCTTCCCATAATTATCAGGCATTATGAGTTACTCCGTATAACCTTCGGAAGTCAGGACTTCAGGATTCCTGCATGCCCCGGTGAACAGGGACACCGCAATTATGACAAAGGCTGAAGCCGCCAGCCCTATGAGGGTGGCGTTGGTACCCAGTACATGAAGCTGCGATACCACCGCTCCGGTGACTATGCCGGCCCTGGCGCCCCAGGGTGTGACCCGGCTGTTTTGCTGTCCCATCCTGTGCTCTACATTTTTCTTTTTCCAGAAGAGCCCTATGACCAGGAGAGGGACCAGCCCGGCCCCTGCCATGGAATACGCTCTGGCAAACAGAGATATGATGGAACTTGCATATATGGCGCAGACCGATGAGACCACGCCGATTATCACCGTCCATATCCTGGCATCTCTCACAAGCTTAGCGTCGCTTCTGTCAGGTCTTATGGTTCTCACCACGTCGTTGACCAGAAGCACCGCCGCGGAGTTCAGGCAGGAGTCAGCTGACGACATTCCCGCAGCCAGGATCAGAGTGAATATACCCGCAGCCACAGCCTTCGGCACATAATTTAACATGAACCAAGGCATGGCAGAGTTTGCGTCCAGATCCTGATTGAGGATCATTATGATGAGCCCCACCAGAGCGGTCATCATGGTCATAACGGTGGCGATGATGCCACTGTACAAGAGACCGTTCCTGGCAGTCCTGCGATCCTTGCAGGCGAAACAGCGCTGCCAGTAGATCTGAGCCACAAGCACGCCGATGAGCCCCGTGACGAACCTGTTGATGAGAGCCATGGGTTCCACTGAGCTGAAGCTCCACAGATCTGCCCTGCCCACCTCAGCCAGACTGTCGCCCATCTGTGCCAGACTGAAGTCCACCTTGCTGAAGGCAAAGACATAAAACAGAGTGCCGAAGATCAGACACATGATCCCCTGTATCAGATCCGTGTACACCACAGAGTAGATTCCTCCCAGACAGGTGTAGACTATGAATATGGCCGAAAATAGAAAAATTATGGGTATTGGATTGGCACCGGTGAACACGTTGAAGATCTCACCGAAGGCCTTGCCCTGGCCCCCTACCCAGGCCACCATAATGGAGCATGAAAGGATACCGGCCAAGATCCTGGTCACCTTATCCCTGGATATCATGTCATCTATGAGCTCCGGCAAAGTATTGTAGCTGAGAGATCCCGCGAAACCCGCGAAGGTCAGAGCGAAGAATATTTTTGCGCCCTGCTCACCTGCGATGAAGGCCAGCCAGGATATGCCGTTAACATAGCCCGACCCGGCATGACCGATGAAGTTCCCCGCGCCCATGATAGACGCAAACTGCGTGAAGAATATCATCAGAATGGAGAACGAGGCTCCGCCGATGGCGTAGTGCCTGAAACTTTGCCCCGACACCTCCCTGCTTCTCCAGGAAATTATCAGGAATATGCCGCAGATCAGTGCTGTCAGGATCCAAAAAATGGTCGCAGTGGACATGTGATCACCTCCCGTGTAAATATCATCCGGTTATATCTTTTGCGAATCTCTGCAAAAGAGACCGCATCCATATTTTACAGGATGGGCAATAACGCGGGACTAACGGCAGGCTCCGGGCTTTAGGGCGCAAAAAAAAGCGCCTCACCGGGGCGCTTTGGGTATTCCTATGGTCATATGAGTCCGAATATGGCGACTACGATCACTCCCACCAGGATGATCACATACAGACTGAAGAACAGCTTTGGTATCCTCTTCTCACTGTCCGTGAAGGACACATACTTCTTGTTATTTAGTTTATCGGACATTATCCGCCATTCCGCATCATACAGCATCACCGGCAGCTGTTCCTCCAGAAGCTTTATGACCTTCATCTTGGCAGCGTTCAGCGTCCCGTAGGCCTCCAGAATGTGGATCCATGAAATGTCCAGAATGATGCCCGCCGCGCACATGAAGGCCGCGACGATCAGCTTCACCGAATCGTCGAACACCCCGAAGGCAACGCCCAAAAGACCAGTGAGCGCACTGTTCACGCTGATGTAGAAAGAGTTCACCGACTGCCGCCTGGCCACCAGGTCCTCGGAAGTTTTCTGGAACATCTTGTACTGCTCCACCAGCTCGCCTTTGCGCTGAGACCGGTTCTCCGGCGGGAGATCCACGTAGGACGCGGAGAAGATGGGATAGTATTCATTCACGTAATCGTCGATCCTCTGTTTGATCTGCTCCAGAGTCATCACAGGCGCGACCAGCCTTTTTTGCTTGGTGAAGCGGTCAGTGATCATGAGATAGTCCGGGATCTTATCGTTGTTGGGATTGTAGAGCATGATCAGCTTGTTGTACTTGACAGCGGTCTCCACCTCCCAGCCCATGGTGTCTTTTTTTGAATCATTGTCGGCGTCCGCGCCGATGACCACGATCACCGCATGAGACATCTTGATCTTGGCGGTGGCGTCCTTTTTCCAGGGAATGTCCTCCCCCGACTCCAGGGTGAGGATGCTGCAGTTCGCAGAAGTATTGGGGCCGTCATCTTTAGAGCCGCGGAGATAAGGCTCGATGACCTCCTTGACCATCTTGTAGTCCTGGCCCGAATGTATCATGAATACGTTAATCATTTGATCACCTCGTAGGATCCCTTGAAAAGCCTGACCGGTGCAGGTCAGGATGGGTTTTTCGATGACATAATTGTACTATAACTTCCTAAATGTTGCAAAAAATAAAATGAGCCGCGCCCCGCGGGGTGCGGCCTAACTTTACCATGGTACAGGCGGTCTCCAGCATATGACGAAGGCCAGAAGCAGCGTGCCCAGGACGAACACTATGGTCCTCTTGATCAGACCGCTGCTGTTACGGGAATAATTCATCTCCTGAGTGCACTCAATGGCATAGAGCACTATGTACAGAGTGAGGCCCACGAAGGATGCACCCCGGACGAAGGTGTACATGGCGTTCATGATCAGCCCCATGGACAAGCAGAACTGAGTGATCTGAAGATAAGTCTTACCATCATAATGATTCCAGAGGAACCGCTCATTTATCGTCAACTACCCACCGCTTAGGTCAAGACCTTGAAGCGGGGGCTTGTGACTGACCCATGGTGGTCGGCATAATGTCTCCCATGTTTGTTACCGCTTCCGCGGCTGCCGTCACATCAGGGCCGGCTGACTGCGACCCGGTCAGAGAAGATATACTCCCCTGACTCTGTGCCAGGT
>ONAY01000011.1 GCA_900315895.1 uncultured Eubacteriales bacterium | reverse complement strand
CCTGAGTTCCTTGATGATCTCGTATCCATAGCAGTCCTTCTCGCTCAAAAGCGACAGAAGAAGCAGCATCGTCGTTCCGCCCAAAAGTCCCTTATCGCTTACCATTACATTACCTCCGGCCAAATGATCCAAGATTCAGATCCCTAAGTACAAAATACCTCGGTCATCTATGTATCTGAATTATACCTTGATTATCTAGGTATGTCAATAGCTTTCCTCTCTGCTATAAAAAGATCCGGGATCTCTCGATCCCGGATGCTTTATTTTTGGGGGAATGTATTTATTCAGCCGCCAGCCCTCTCTCTTTGATCACTTCGATCAGCTGATCCACGTACTTCTCAGCTGTCTCATCAGAGGTGGCCTCAACCATGACTCTAATCTTGGGCTCGGTGCCGGATGCGCGGAGCAGGATCCTTCCGTTTCCTTCCAGTTCGTGGTTTACTCTGTCCACTTCTTTGAGGACCACTTCGTCCTTCTGGGCAGCTTCCTTGTCCTTGACCACGATGTTCTTAAGGCAC
Organism: uncultured Eubacteriales bacterium; assembly: GCA_900315895.1. GTDB lineage: Bacteria > Bacillota > Clostridia > Peptostreptococcales > Anaerovoracaceae > RUG754. The sequence continues at coordinate 84,563 of ONAY01000011.1, read as the reverse complement.
TGAGGATACATCTTCATCTCGTTTGCCAGCATCGAAAGAGGCATCTTCTTCTCAAGCATGGTCATCATTATCATGAGGCTGGTGAGGATACCGTCGCCTGTGGTAGCGTACTTGCCGAAGATGATGTGTCCGGACTGCTCGCCGCCAAGGACGAAACCGTTCTGCATCATGTTCTCAGCGACATACTTGTCACCTACGTTAGTCTTCTCAGTTCTGACGCCGATGGCTTCGCAGGCCTTGTAGAGTCCCATGTTGCTCATGATGGTGGTTACGATGGTGTTTCCGTCCAGCTGTCCCCTCTCCTTAAGGAACTTGCCGCAGAGGAACATGACCTGGTCACCGTTGACCTCTTCACCGTTCTCATCCACTGCGATACATCTGTCGGCATCTCCGTCGTAGGCGAATCCCACGTTAAGTCCTTTTTCCTTTACGAATTCTTGCAGCCTGCCGATATGCGTGGAGCCGCAGTTATCGTTGATATTCAGACCGTCGGGCTCGTTACCCATGACGTATACCTTTGCGCCAAGTGCCTCATAGACAGCTCTGGCGATGTTCCAGGATGCGCCGTTAGCGCAGTCAAGCCCTACCTTGTAGCCGTTGAATCCCTTGGTGGGTATGGTCATGAGGTAGCCTATGTATCTGTTGCGGCCTGCGGAATAATCCGTGACGCGGCCGATGGCTTCGCGCTCAGCCAGAGGAAGTTCACCGATCTCGCCGTCGATGTAGGCCTCGATCTTTTCCTCGATCTCAGGTTCGATCTTCTGACCGTTGGCCCTCATGATCTTGATACCATTATCATAGAACGGATTATGGGATGCGGAGATCATCACACCGCAGTCAAAGTCATCCGTCCTGCATACGTAGCTTACCGAAGGTGTAGTGGTGACACCCATGAGGCATGCGTCTGAGCCGGAGCTTGTGATACCTGCAGCCAGGGCATGCTCCAGCATATAGCTGGAACGTCTGGTATCCTTTCCGATTATGATGCGTGCTCTCTGATCCTCATGCTTCTGGCCATAGTACCAGCCGATGTATCTTCCTACCTGAAAGGCCTTCTCAGCGGTGAGGGCCTTGTTTGCCTCTCCTCTGAAGCCGTCTGTTCCAAAATATTTACCCATATTTATGTCCTCTTTTTCTCAAAAAATACAGTGCACGGGCCGCATTTCGCGGCCCGGGATGTTAAATCAAAGTTTGCTTGCGGCGTCCTTGTCCAGGAACACGTATACTTCCGGATGATCCTGAAGGATGGAAGCGGGACAATCCTCAGTCTTGGGTCCCTTGAGCATTCCGTATACAGCGTCAGCCTTGTTGAGGCCTGTTGCGATCATGATGATCTTCTTGGCTCTCATGATGCTGGCAAGTCCCTGAGTGATGGCGAACTTGGGAACCTGATCCATGTCTGGCTGTCCGTTCTCATCAAGGAAGAATCTGGCATTGTCTCTTCTGGTCTGCTCTGTGAGCTCCATCAGGTGTGTCAGGGAGTCAAAGGGAGTTCCGGGCTCGTTGAAGGCGATGTGACCGTCAGAGCCGATTCCAAGTACCTGTACGTCAACTGTGTATTTTGCAAGTTCTGTCTCGTAGTCTACGCAGGCCTGCTCCTCGTCCTCAAGGTTTCCTGCGGGAACGTGAATGTTCTCCTCGGGGCAGTCAAGCTCGTTGAAAAGATTCTCGTGCATGAATGTCCAGTAGCTCTGCTCATGATCCTTGGGGATCCCGCAGTACTCATCAAGATTGAATGTGATGATGTCCTTGTAGGATGTGCCGTTCTCCTTGTGATCCTTGATCATTTCCTGGTAGAGACCTACCGGGGAGCTTCCTGTTGCAAGGCCGAGAATAGGCTTCTCTTTTCCCTTTACTACGTCCAGCATTATTTCTGCTGCTGCCTTTGATACTTCTTCATAAGTATCACTTACTTTGATACTAAACATATTTATCCTCCTATATGAATGGATTTGTTTCCAAAATTACCGATTAATTATATCACAGTATATTGTATTGTACAACAAAAAATACAATTTATATCCATATATTCTGTGATACGCAAAAACCGCCGCGATGTCCGCGGCGATCCTTATCATATAGTATTTCACTTATTCACCTGAATGGGGCTGGTATTTCCCATGGCGGTGAAGATGGCATTATCCGAAATGAGTCCGGGTCCTCCCATGGTGATGCTCCTTGCAACTCCTGCGCTTCCTCTGTAGGATGCGGCGGCGGATGTGTTGGACGACGTGGCCAGGATCACAGGCGCATCGTACTGATAGGCCAGCGCTCCGCCTGAAAGCCCATCGGGGAAGTTCATGGCGTAGACCATCATCATGTAGTCGTGGTGTCCCGGGAAGAATGTATTGGCCACCCCCAGAGAAGTGGCGAAACGATCCTTGCCTCCCACCCTGGTAACATTGGCATATTCCGTCAGACTGTTGACCATATCTGAAGAGATCACTCCCGTTCCTCCTATGACATATATCTTGTCAAAGGTGACGGATTCCAGATAAGCGGTCTGCTCTTCAGTAAGCTCATTCCCCACCAGCATGATGGGCTTGCCTACGGATGATACAGAGAGAGCGTCCGGATAACCTGCACCTGAACATACCAGAAGGTCAAGGCCTTCGGTATCTGTCTCATTCAGAATTGCAAGATTGGTGTCATATCTGGAAGTTCCGGCCAGACGCTTGACATTCAGGCCCTCGAACAGATCTTCAGTTGATTCAGGCACTGCACCTGTTCCGCCCAGGATGTATACCGTACCATCCTCTGAAAGGTTGTCTTTTACATACTGAGCGACCTTCGATGCGCTCTTGGAGTCCACCAGAAGTATTGGAGCGGACTTCACTGCGCCCAGCCAGCTTCCCGAAAGGGCATCGGCATAGCTCATGCCGCTGGCCACCACCACTGAATCGAACTTGCTTACTCCAAGCTTTGTCTTAAGCTTCTTGGCGGCCTCGATGGAGGTCTCCACCCTGCCTGATCCGTATATCCTTACGTTTTCGGGGACAATGGTCACGTTGAGAGATAAGCTCTTTCTGTCCAGAGATCTGGAGGAGGCGGTAATTACAGTCTTACCGGGAGCGATCCCTCTCACCACGCCGTTAGCATCCACTGTAGCAACGGATTCATCGCTGGATCTCCAGTACACGCTGCCCTCTCCGTCCAGGAAGGTGACGCTGTCCATCTTGAGAGTAAGGTCTCTGCTCTCACCTATGACCAGTGTCTTGTTTGAGGGTGAGATGCTGAAACTGAAGGTGACCTGGGTGTTGTTCATGGACGGATCCGTGATGGTATTGTAGGGCATGTTGATGGCTCTCACGTTGTTTCCGTCCGAAGGCTTGGTGCAGTCAACTGTCTGGCTCGTGGTACTGAAGCACTGCACCCAATAGTATGCTCCGTTGTACTTGACGACTCCCACACCAATTCCCCCATACTCGGGATTCAGAATATTTCCCCTATGTCCATCTGAGTTCATCCACATATTCATTACATTCTGGGATGTATTCGCAAAGAGGGCGATGTTCTCCCCGAATGGCAACGTTCCAGTTATGGTGAAGCACAGAGTCCCGTCCGGGCGTCCGTGGGACCACATGATAATGGTCTCGGCTGCCCTGTGCATGGCGGAATCCAACAGGCTCTCGTCCATGATGAGAGGGGCGACTCCCGCCTTCTGCCTTTCGGCGTTCACCATATTCAGCACCTCATAGGCCTTGGTATAGTCCTCGTACACCTGGATCTTCAGAGTCTCCTCAGGAGTGTCCTTCGGAGTATTATCCATGGGACGATCCGCATCGCCTCCCATCGGAATGGACAGGGCTTCCCCTATCTCCACACCTTTCTCCTGATCTGCGAAAGCCCCGGCCGGTGCCGCGAAGGTCCCGGCTACCATTGTAAGGGCCAGGACTGACACGAATAAAGCCTTCAGGATCTGCTTGCTTAAACTGCTTTTCTTCATTAATCCTTTACTCATATTTTTTGCCTCACATCAACTCATCTATTGCCTATCCTCTTACGAAGGACAGACGACGCGATCTTAAGGACCGCATTTATCTCATTTCTGAATATCGCAAACATGGCAGCGGCCTGAACCAGGAAGGATGCGATCTGAACTATATAGTTCATGTCCCTTGTCACGTAGGACAGGACGTATCCCACTGCCATTACGATAAATATCTTTCCTATATCATACCTGCAAGGATAGACCTTGTTTGAAAGTATCTCCACCAAGACCGTCATTACCAGATAACTCACAAGGGTGGTGAGAGTCGCGGCATAAGCTCCGTACTTCGGTACCAGAATAAAATTCAGGACCACGTTCAGTATAGCTGCCGCTCCGGTAGGGATCAGGTTTAGATATGATTTTTTTGTATAGGCGAACCCATACCTTATTATGGTTGATATGCAGTACAGAAGCTGCCCGTACATCAACGGCTGAACCAGCACGTACGCATCATGATAGGCCGGCTCCGTCATTATCTCTATTATGGGTCTCGCGAAGGTCGCGATGAATATTACCATGATCTGGAGCGTTATGAACACATAGTTTAGCACCATGCGGTACTTCTCCTTGGCGCCATCCCCTTCCACATTGGAAAAGGCAAAGGTCGTAAAGGCTATGGCCACGCTGGACACAACGATATTCAATACATTGGCGAATCTCTGGGCTATCCCGTAAAGCCCCACGACGCTCTCATCCCAAAAGTAGAGCAAAATATATCTGTCCGAAAACGTCAGCACCCAGCCCACTACCACCATAGGCACCATGGGCAGCGCATATCTGATCATCTCTCTGAACAGTTCCCTGTCGAAAAGAGTCCTTTCCTTCCTGCCGGCAGCTGCTCTGAACATTACCATGCGGACAAAATTGGCAAGGCAGGCGCTTACGATCAGAGATATGTAACCCTGTTTAAGTACTGCGACCAGCAGGATATTGGATCCCAGCATTACAGCGGAGGTGACCACCGTTATGAGCCCATAGATCGTCATCCTGTTCTCCAGCCTTACATCCAGAGCATCAGACAGGGTCCAAAGTTCGAATACTACCGTGAACGCCGCAATGATGACTGCGATCCTGTATGCATCGGTCCCGAAGAGCCAGTATGATATGCGTCCTGAAAGAATGAGTATCAGGATCATAAACGCGCTGGATACAAAGGTCACCCGCCTGACTATACGATATACCTTGTGGCAGCGGGCAGGGTCCTCCTTCGCAAAATAAAAAGCGCTGAAAGCCGAGTCGAAGCCCAATACCAATATCGGGTATATGAATGACATCAGATTGGTCACGGAATCCGAGATACCTATGTCAGCGGGAGCCAGATACTTCGTATACAAGGGCAGCAGGAAAAAATTCATCGCCTTAAGGATGACATTTGCCACCGTAAGGATCGCGCTGCTCTTTACGAATTCTTTTAGTGTTACGTTACTATCCGCCATATATCATGACCCTCTGCGCCTAAGAATCGCATCTTCATATATCTTATCCAGTTCTTCTGCTATTATTTCGGGAGAAAACCTGTTTATGATATCTTTTCTTATCTTTTCGCTGTCGTATTTTCCGGCATTCTCTGCCATATCGAGAAACGCTTTGACATATGCTTCTTTATCGCCCACTGGAACCATTATGCCATTGGATTCATTCACGAATTCATTCGGTCCGCCGCAGGCTGTGGCGATGACCGGCAATCCGGCAGCCATGGCTTCAATGTAAGCCACTCCAAAGGTCTCCGCCCTGGACAGAAGAACGAATGCGTCGCAGCTTCTGTACAGTTCTGCAATTTCCCTACGGTCAAGCTGCCCTTTGAAAAAGACCTTGTCTGAAATGCCCAGGTCCCCGGCCTGCCTTTCCAAGGATTCACGCTCCGGTCCCTGCCCTACTATGGTCAGTTCCATTTCAACCGCACTTTCCCTTGAAGCTGTACTAAAGGCCTCAAGCAGATCACGATGACCCTTTATGGGCCGCAAGTTGCCAACTGATATGAAAGAGAATGCGCGATCTCCCGGATCTCTTTCGGCGGGGCATATGTCGCTGAAAGCATCCATGTCAACGATATTTGAAACGATCCTAAAGTCAAAGCCCGTATTATTATGAAGCTTTCCGGCAAACTCCCTGCTCACAGCGATCAGCTCATCCGCATTGGAATAGCTTTTGACGGCAGCATTGCGCAATTTTTCCGAAATTTCATCATTGTTGAGGCCGGAAAAGTGCTCTGTGATCACCAGGGGAATGTTGTTTTCCTTGCTTATGACCCCGGCGACTATGCCCATATCGTAGAAATGAGCGTGGATAATATCCGGCCTTCCTAATTCGGAGACCACTTTTTTATACGCAAACCTTATACCTGCCGCGGCCACCGCGTCCGGTAATCTACCGGATACTCTGCCCAGGGGAAGGCTTACCGTAAATACATCGATGCCTTCCACATTGAGTCTTTGATATCCTAAAGGCCTTCTCCTCCTTATGGACCTCAGATCCATAGCAATAAATGCCACCTTATGGCCTGCGGTCTTAAGCGCCTTTGCCTGATCCATGGCGAAAATTCCACGCTTGCTTTCTGTTGTAGGATAACCGTTTGATACTATGAGAACGAACATCTTTTTACTTTACCGGTCCAACTTCAGCCCTATGCTTTAGGTTCCAAAGCCTTATATGTATCCAGCAGGATCTTCTCCTCGCCGGACCATGTGCAGTTTTCAAGCACATAATCATGTCCGCTGACGCCCATTTTCTGTGCCTTTTCTCTATCATTCAACAAATCTTTAATAGCAGCTCTGATCCCGTCTATATCAGAAGGATCGACACATATGCCGCATCTGCTTTCTTCCGAGAGCTTTCTCCATCCGGGGAAATCGGAGCAGATATATGGTATGCCCGCCAGCATATACTCGTATAATTTCGTGGGCTGGGCATAGTAGTAGTTCTCAATTGGCTTAAGTACGCAGAGCCCTACTACTGATCTTCCATAAAGATCATTTAGATCCGCTCGGTCAAGTCTTCCGACATAGCTTACGTTGTCTTCTTCTTTGATCTCGTGGTCCCCCGCAATAACAAGCTTTCCGTCCACACCTTTCATTGCTGAACGCATTATGTTCTCGCCGCGGTTTTCACTGATACCGCCTGCGTAGCAGACTATAGGCTCTCTTTCAGCAAAAGATCCCGGATGGAAAACGATATCATCCAGTTTGGGGAAGTTTTGGATCAATACAAGATTTTTTGCTCTTCCCTTAAACTTGCTCTCGATTATAGGCTCAGCCACGATCGCGGCATCGAAGTGTTTTAGGGCATGAGTTTCATACTGTCTATAGAACCACGATATGGTTTTTCTGAGGAAACCCGGTATCCACTCCTTGTCCTTGATCTGGCCGGGAATATCCTCGTGGCAGTCAAAAATAACAGTCTTACCTTTTCTCTTTAGTTTTAGTCCATAGGGCAAAAGCTCAGGATCGTGGAAATGGTAGATGTCCGCATCGATCTCAACAGCCGCATTATACACTCGTTTGGCGGTCTTAAGAATGCGTCCCAGCTTGCCCGGATCTCTGTCACCTATTCCTGCCATATGGACACCGAATTTTTCATATTGGGGTCCGCAGGTTACCAGATAAGTGTCGTAACCTGCTGCGGCAAGAGATGCGCATTCCTTGTGAAAGATACGCACATCCTCCTGTCTGTGTACGCTTGTAAAGTGACAGACTTTGATCGTTCTATTCATTTTTTACAGTATCCTCAATTATAGGTGAGATATTCTCACCTGTTTCCATAGGTATTTCCACTGCGCCGGGAGCTGAAGCAAGCTGAACAGGACCCTGCTCATCAAATGCGCCACGGGGCTCTGCAGCTACCTTTTCCTTTTTCCTTTTGCCTGTAAACAATCCCATTATATTACTGAAATAGATGATGAACAGGAATCCAAGGATGGTAACGATGGTTGAAAAGCTGTATATGAAGTCGAAGAATCCACCCTGTGACATAGCTCCCAAGGTCTTGGTCATGACCGCAAGGAAGGCTATGGTAGCCGGAGTCTTTTTGATCTTGACTATCAGGTAGAACAGCATACTGATCACCAGTCCTACCCAGACTATGGAGAATACCACTCCGGCCCAGCCGAAGTTGGCGTAGGCTTCTCCCACGAAGTTGGTATTCATTACTCCTGCTGTTCCGTCATACACGCTTCTTGATCCATAGAATCCCATGATCACCTTGCTGCTTCTCAAGTGTGAAGCGGGGTCTTGCCCAATGAGCCTGAGTATGGATGGTGACAGGCTCCTTCCTCCAAGGAAGCCTCCGATCTTGCCGAAGTATTCCATGTGATAGGCCAGAACTCCGAACTGAGTGAAGATGGTCCTTCCTGTGATGCCTCCGTAAATGTTAGCCAGGGATGAGTCAAAGCCTGTGGCTCTGTACATCACGATCAGGATCGCTGCCATGGCTAATCCGAAGCCTATCATCACCACGTTTTTGACACCCTTCCTGAAGTATATGATCATCAGCATGAACACGAAGAGATGGAAGACCATGGGGCTCTTGGAGAAGTCATAGGTCTGGGTGATACCGGAGGCTATGAACATCACCAGTGCCAGAGCAATCCACTTGAATTCTTTGCTCGCCCACGCGAAAGCGAAGGTTATATAGGACACGATGGGGATCCCGAATATGATCACCAGGTTCTTGATGTAGCTGATCCCGAAGAGCTGTATGTCCTCGATCCTTTGTCTCTCAAGAGCGTAGTTTAAGCTGCTGTCGGAGAAGACGATCTTCATGGCCGGAATGTAGCCGATCTTAAGTATCTTCATATGAGTTTTTTGAGTTCCTCTGCAACCTGCTTAAGATCCTCTTCATTCTTGTAGGGATCCATGGGAAGGCTGAGAACTGTATCGCAGATCTCGTCCGTCACCGGACAGTCAGCCACTGCGCTGTAGGTGCCCTCGAAGGCTCCCTGAGTGTGCATGGGCTTGATGTAATAGATCATTGTGGGGATGCCTCTCTCCTTGAGGGCCGCCTGAAGGGCCGCTCTGTCCGTTCCCAGAGGAAGCTGAACGGTGTACTGAGCCCAGGATGACATGAAGCCTTCCTTGACTTCGGGAAGCACCAGAGAGGTGTCCTTGAGAAGCTCGTCGTAGATGGCTGCCACCTTGTTGATGTCCTCCACCTCATAATCCTTGAAAGCTCTGAACTTCTCCTGAAGAACTGCGGCCTGGAGAGTGTCCAGTCTGCTGTTCATGCCTATTCTGATATTGTCATACTTGGAGCTTCCCTTGCCGTGAACGGCGTAGGATCTGAGAAGCTCTGCCCACTCGTCGTTATCAGTAAAGATGGCGCCGCCATCTCCATAGCAGCCAAGAGGCTTTGCCGGGAAAAAGCTGGTGGTTGAGATGTCTCCGAAGGAGCAGGCTCTTCTGCCGTTGATCTCTCCGCCGAAGCCCTGTGCTCCGTCCTCCAGAAGGAGCAGGCCGTACTTGTCGCAGATGGCTCTGATGGCCGGCATGTCTGCGGGAAGTCCGAAGAGGTCCACGGCGATGACTGCCTTGGGCGCATACTCTCCTTCCTTGAGGACCTTCTCAATGGCCTCTTCAAGTCTGGAAGGATCCAGGTTGTATGATCTTCTGTCCACGTCCACGAAAAGCGGTGTGGCGCCCACTGCGCTCACCACCTCTCCTGATGAGAAATATGTGAAGTCCGGTACGAATACCAGATCTCCCTTTCCTATTCCCCAGGCCATAAGTGCAAGCTGGAGAGCATCGGTTCCGTTGGCGCAGGATACGCAGTGCTTGACTCCTACGTACTCTGCAAGGTCACGTTCAAGTTCCTTGACGTTGCTTCCTCCGATGAAGGCTGCCCTTGAGCACACGTCCTGGACCGAAGCGTCTATCTTAGACTTGAGTACCTGATACTGTTTCTTTAGATCTCTGAATTCCATATGATCTCCTAATATTCGTAATTTGTGAATTAAGTTTTTTGCGCCCCCTGTAATGGGGCAAAACACCCTTTAGAAGGTGCCATCCATATCCGTTGAAGCAAAGTCCTCAAGGGGAAGCTTCACGGGCTGTCCGGTCTTCATGGACTTATAGATGGCAAGGACCATCTCCAGGCCGTTTCTGCCTGCTTTTGCGTCCACGTAGGGCTTGCGGTGATTCTTGATGGCATCGATCACGTCGGCATAAAGGCTGGTGTGGCCGTTACCGTAGACATTGGAGGTCTGCTCCTGGAAGCCTTTGTTCTCCTTGTCAGCCTCGGTCTCATCGGCGAAATCCCAAACGTCGATGTTGTTTGTGGAGGTGCCGCCGATCTTAACTGTTCCGTTCTCACCGAAGAGATAGAGGGTCTCTTCCAGATTCTTGGGATAAACGTTGGTGGTTCCCTCGATGGTGGCTACTGCGCCGTTCTTGAAGGTGACCACTGCCATTCCTACGTCCTCAGCCTCCAGATAGTGGTGGAACTGCTGACGGGTCACGCCGTAAACTGTATCCACTTCGCCGCCCATGAGCCATCTGAGAAGGTCGATGCCGTGGATGCACTGATTCATGAGGCATCCGCCGTCCTCTGCCCAGGTCCCTCTCCATGGAGCCTGATCGTAATAGCCCTTGTTTCTGTTCCATCTTACGTGGATGGAGCCGTGGCTCAGAGTTCCGAAGCGGCCCTCGTCCAGAGCCTTCTTGGTCTCCTGTACCGCGATGTTGAAGCGGTTCTGGTGGCAGGCCGATACCACCACGTCCTTCTCTTCGGCCAGACGCACGATCTCGTCAGCGTCCTTCATGTTCATGGACATGGGCTTCTCGATTATGACGTTTACTCCGTGATTTATGAGATACTTGGCGATCTCTGCGTGGTCACCGGAGGGTGTGGCGATAGCTGCCAGCTCTATCTCGGGATGCTCTTCCAGCATCACCTTGTAATCCTTATATCTTGCGATCTTATCCGCATCCTTGGGCATCTGCTTGCCGAAGAGGATATCGATGTTTTCGGGTACCGTATCACAGGCTGCAACGAACTCCAGTCCGTTATTGTCGCATGCTTTAACGTGGTTCACTGCGATCCTGCCGCATCCTATAAGTGCGTATTTCATTTATTAGCTCCTTTTACTCGTTCTTTTCCTTTAATGCAATGCCGGTATATTCATAACGCCTGCCGCAGTCCGGGCAGAAATAAAAGCCGTCCTTTTCCCTGAGGACCTGTCCGCACTCGCAGACCCATCCGATCCTTTTGGCCGGAACTCCCGCCATGAGGGCGTGGGGCTCCACGTTCTTCGTGACCACTGCACCTGATGCAATGGTTGCGAACTCCCCTATGTCGTGGCCGCAGACGACGGTGGCGTTGGCTCCGATGGTGGCATCGTGATGCACCACTGTCTTCTTGTATCCGGCGCTTCCCTTGGGGAATCTTGCTCTCGGTGTCAGGTCATTGGTGAACACCATGGAGGGACCGCAAAAAACATTGTCCTCAAGTGTCACGCCTTCGTACACGGAAACGTTGTTCTGGATCTTTACGCCGTTTCCGATGTGCACGTTGTTGGACACGTTTACGTTTTGTCCCAGAGAGCACTTCTCACCTATCACTGCACCCTTCTGGATGTGGCAGAAATGCCATACCTTGGTACCCTGTCCTATTTCCACTCCGTCGTCCACATAAGATGATTCGTGAACGAAATAATCTTTGTCAGCCAATTTTCTTTCCTCTTTTCTCTGATATGTTTGAAAGGTCGTGACAGATCTGTTTTGCTCTGTCCTCCCACGTATTGCCTTCACTTATGAATCTCAGGGCCGCCTGGTGCATCTCCTTCATCCTCTCAGGATCCTTGAAGAAGTCCCTCACAGCCTCAGCCATGGCCTCTATGGTGTAATCCTTGGCGAAGATCGCCGCGCCGCTGTCCTTAAAAAGTCCCACCGAAGCCTTGCCGGGTCTTGCGATGAAGGGTTTTCCGTGTGAAAAATATTCATAGAGCTTGACGCTGACCGCCAGATCGTTATACGGATCGTTCTCCTTGGGCACCATGCAGACTGCAGCCTGATCGTAGTACTTGTTCAACTCTTCCCCGGAGGCGTGGGCTATGGTGAGATATGGATGCTCCTTTATGAGCTCCTCCTCGGTCTTGCCGATCAAGGGGAGTTCCGCTGCCCTGCACACCACAGTTAGAGGTTATTCGCCATCCCCCGGCCGTTTAAGATATCGTAGGCCTCAAGCATGTCACCGAATCCGTAGCCTGTGGCGATGCCGCCTATGTAGAGGCTCATTCTGCTCTCCGGCACCGGCGGGTCCATGATCTCCCCTGCAGGAGGAAGTTTTCTGGGATCCGGATGAGGGATCACTCCGCAGGCCGCACGGGACGGCATGTACAGGATGTCCGCATATTTCGCCACGAACTTCTCGTCCCTCTTGAAGAGAGGCAGAGTGTAGTGGTAGATCAGCTTGTTCCTCAGCCCTTCTCCCGGGCCGTACATCTCGGGATATCTATAGTAGAAGTCCCTGTAGAAATATCCCCCGGCACTCCCATGTCGTGTACTCTTTTGATGAGCCTGCGGTCCTCCTTCAGAAAAAGAGGATGTGTGGCGTTTTCCACGTAGCAGATGTCCGGGGTGTTATGATCAAGCCAGGCATTGGCCTCGGCAACGCTTTTTTCGTGCCCCGAATTATCGTGAGTGATGAAGTCGTCGCCCTTGACCAATATCACCTGGTGGCCGTTCTTGAGAAAGGCTTCATATATCTTCTGAGGTCTCACCGAAGAGCCGGAAGTCTTAATATTAAAATCAGCGAATGTTATGTATAGTATCTTCATCTGTTCTGATCGTACTTAAGCAGGGCCTCCACGATCCTTTTGGCAGCGTGCCCGTCGCCGAAGGGCTTGTACTCAGGATCGATGATCTGCCGGTGAGAAAGCTTCTCCAGTATGTCCTTCTCATTCGGTCTGGCCAGTTCGTTTCTGTTGGATACCATGGTGGCGGGCCATACCACGAAGTCCAGCACCGTCACGCACTTTTTCTCGGCAAAGAACGCTTCCGTCTGAAGTCCGCCTGAGTCAGTGACTATCTTCTTGGCGTTCCTGACAAGGCAAGCGCTCTCCAGATATCCCACAGGCTCGCAGAGGATAACGTTCTCATATCCATACTGCTCATTCAGCCTGAGGGCTCTCTGTTTGTTTCTGGGATGCACCGGGTAGATGGTGGGCGCATCCAGACTGTTCATGGCTCTTAAGATGCCGTTCAGGGACTCGTCGTCGTTGGTGTTCTCCTCCCTGTGGCAGGTCATGTAGTAGTACTCTTCAGGTACGCTGACCTCCCCTGAACCGTCCAGTCTGGTCAGAGTGAAGTCCGAAGGCTGCCTCTTCATGCTGTTCTTCACAAAGGCATCATACATGGTATTCCCTACGATCACCGCCCTGTCACCCAGGTTCTCCAGTTCCAGGTTGGCGTAGTCCTCCTCCGTGACCGCCAGAAGAAGGGTGGATACATGGTCAGCACAGACCCTGTTTATCTCCTCGGGATTGGTCATGGAATGAGTCCTGGTCCCCGCTTCCACGTGGCAGATGGGAATGTGCAGCTTAGCTCCTGCTATGGCTGCAGCCAGTGTGGAGTTGGTATCTCCGTATATCATGAGCCAATCCGGCTTTTCCTGGATCAGGACCTTCTCGATATCCATCATTATGGTCCCGGTCATCACAGCGTGTGAGCCTCCGGAGATCCCCAGGTTATAGTCCGGATGAGGTATCTCCAGTTCCTCAAAAAACTGCTCGCTCATGTTGTAGTCGAAGTGCTGCCCGGTGTGGACTATCACTTCGTCATATTCTTTTCTCAGTTCCGGTGAGACCGCCGACAGTTTGATGAACTGTGGCCTCGCTCCTACCACGCTTACTACTTTTCTCATAAAATACCCTCTATAAGTTCCGTAAAGAGTTCCTCCAGCCTGCGGTTCACCACCTGCATGTCGAAGTCCTCTTTGAATCTTTGGTATCCTCTCCGGCCCATGGCCCGGTTCTTTTCTTCATCACTAAGGAAGCTCAACATGACTTCCTTAGCCGACGATACATCTCCTTCACTATACGTCCGTCCTGTACCGTACTGCTCCATGTATGCCTTTGAGAATCCCTCAAGGGAAGACATCACGGGAAGCTCAGCTGCCATATAGCCGATTATCTTGTTTCCGAAGGCATCCCTGAAATCCTCCAGATTTCTGAAGGGATAGAGTCCCACATTGCTGAGTTTCAGTGCTGATCTTATCTGAACGTTGGAGCACCAGCCGGGGAATACTATCTTGTCACAGTCCCCTGCTGCTTCTCTGAATTTCCCTTCAGCATCTCCCGCGCCTATCAGAAGGAGCCTCACATCCTGCCTGCTATCTGCGATCTCCCTGAAGGCTTTGATCACAGTCTCCAGGTCCAGGGTGCTCATGCTGAAGGTCCCGAAATAGGTGAAGTTGAAGGTATCCTCTGTGATACCCATGGATCTCCAGGCCTCTAAGGCCTGCTCCATTCCCTCTTCAGATGTCTCGCCGTCCTCGTAGCCTATGTATATCACCCTGTCCATGGGGCCGCCGGGCCGTCCTGCCTTCTCCAGTCCCCACTTCAGTGCGCCGGGAGTTACCGCAGTGATGGCATCAGCCTGCCTGAAGAGCTTTTTTGCGCCGTTTATGGAGGGCAAAAGCGCAAGTTTGGCAGGTCCCTGCAGGCTCTTGGGAAATACCCTGGTGAAGATGTCCGGCCAGAGATCTCGCACGTCCAGCACCACCGGAACGCCGGCTTTCTTGGCGTATTCCAGGGCTTCCTTCGCAAAGGTCTGGGTGGGCCAGGAGCAAAATATCACGTACGGCAGGGGCTCTTTTTTAAAGTATTTTTTGAGCTCCCCCGAAAGGCGCTTGTAAAAAAGCACTCTCTTGGGCGATGTGTTCCTGGAATATGTGACAGGTGAATGAAGAGCTATGAGCTTCTCGTTCGAGTTCACCTCTATCTCCTCAGTGGAATCGAAGCGGTCGGTCTTCTTGCCGTGGTCGAAGCCCGGGGCGAACCAGGTCACCTTCCAGCCCTTTTTGGACAGGTACTCCGCCAGAAGGCCTGCCCTCATGAGCCTTGGATCATCATCCACGGGAAGGGGCTCACAGTCCGATAATATCCATGCTCTTTTGAAGTTCGAAATATCCATCATTTCTTTAAAAATACCTCGAGCACAGTGCCCAGCAATGTTCTGAAGTCTCTTCCCAGGCTGAATTCTCTCACTGCCCTAAGGTTTATCTCCATTTTCTTGGGAAGGATCTCTTTGACATAGGTCTCGTCGGCGTTCTCCGCATTCTCCAGAAGCTCCGCCTCATCCTTGAATTTCACCGAGGCCTCCGACGTTATCCCCGCCGGAAGGAGAAGTGTAGCCATCATTTCAGGAGTATATCTCTCCACGTATTTCACCGCCTCCGGCCTCGTTCCCACGAAGGACATGTCCCCTAAGAGCACATCCAGCACCTGGGGGAATTCGTCCAGCCTGTGGTCTCTCAGCTTAGCTCCCACCTTGGTGATCCTGCTGTCGCCGCTTACGGTCACAGCTGTCCCGAGCTTATCCGCGTTGTTCACCATGGTGCGGAACTTGTGGATGCGGAATTTGCCGCCGTAGGCCGTGACTCTCTCCTGACGGTAGAAAACCGGTCCCTCAGAATCTTTTTTGATCATCACCGCCATCACTCCCATGGGAATGGCGAGCACCACAAAAGTGACGCAGCCGGCCACTATATCGAATGCACGCTTCACCACAAGACCTCCCCTGTGTTTCGAAAGGGCGTCGTAGTATGGTCTGACCTCGTCAGTTCTAAGATTATCAGGAAGGTCCTCCCACTTGGGAAGACGATACCATTTTCTCAAGTTAAGTTCTCGTCTCAATTATCCTTTTCCTCTTTTGAAAGCTTTTATTCAAAAAGCTCTTTATAGGCATCCTTGACGCATTCGATCACATAGTCCTGATCCTCATCTGTCATCACAGTATGAAGAGGCAGGGTGACCATGTTGGAATACTGCTCTACGCAGTTCGGAAAATCCTTAGGGTCCAGACCCATGGCCTGATATCCCGTGTGGAGCGGAAGGGGCTTGTAGTGTACGTTAGAGGCCACTCCCCTCTCCGCCAGCTTAACAATGAAGTCGCTGGCCTCAGTCCTGGTCTTGCCTATGAGCCTTATCGGATAAAGGTGACCGGAGGACTGATAGTCATCTGTATAATGCACGGGAAGTTCCATGGGAAGATCCCTGAAAGCTTCGTTGTATTTTTCGATCATGTGCTTTCTCCTGAGAAGGATGTCGTCATACCTTCTCATCTGAGCCAAGCCTATGGCAGCGTGAACGTCCGTCATGTTGCACTTGAACCAGGGGGCGGCGATATCGTACTCCCAGCTGCCCAGCTGTGTCTTCTGAAGAGCGTCCTTGCTCTGTCCATGGAGGGAGTAGAGCATGTAAAGATGATAAAGCTCTTCGTCATCCAGACCCGGGATATCTCTCCAGGTCACTGCCCCGCCCTCTGCGGTAGTCAGGTTCTTGACCGCGTGGAAGCTGAAGTTGGTGAAGTCCGCAAAAGATCCCACCGGCTTGCCGTGGTAGCTTCCGCCGAAGGAGTGGGCTCCGTCCACCATTATCACCTGTCTTCCGATGAGGGTCTGAAGCTTCTCGCCGAAGCCAGTCCTGTCCAGAGGCTGTCCCTCCGGCCTGTTCTGGGATGGCCTGAAAAGATGCTTCTTGGATTCCACGATCTCAAGTATGCTGTCATAGTCCGCCGGGATGCCGAAAAGATCCACAGGCACGATTACCTTAGTCTTCTCATTGATGGCAGCCTCAAGTTTTCTGAGATCCCAGGTGAATTTGCCCTTCTCGCAGTCGATGGGAACGATGGTGGCCCCCACATGACTTGCGACCGAGGCGCTTGCGGTATATGTATATGCCGGAACTATCACCTCGTCCCCCGGGCCTATGCCCAGGATCCTCAGGGTCATCTCTGCGCAGGCTGTATTTGAGTTCAGGCAGACTGCCTTCTTGGTCCCGCAGCGCTGAGCCACCCGGCGTTCCAGTTCTTTTGTCTTCGGTCCTGTGGTGATCCAGCCTGACTTTAAGGCGTCCACCACTTCGTTGATCTCAGCCTCGGTTATGTCCGGCGGGCTGAAGGGTATCTTTCTCTGTTCCATATTATTTCCTTGTTGCCGTTCAATTCTTCCTTGCAGGGTGATAGGTGGTGACTATATCCTCTACCTGAAGGAGAAGTTTTTTCTCCTCGTTGGCAAAGGCCGTATCCATGAGAGCCATGAGCTTGTTAAGGAACTCGTCCTTGTCGAAGGCCACGGGCTTTCCGATGAAGATCCTGTCGCTGGCGGTCTTTGAAAGGCCCTCCTCTGACATGAGCTTCTCCTCGAAGAGCTTCTCACCCTCTCTCAATCCGGTATATTCTATCTTGATATCTACATCGGGTTTAAGTCCCGACAGTCTTATGAGGTTATTGGCAAGATCCACGATCTTGACCGGGTCTCCCATGTCAAGAACGAAGATCTCTCCTCCTGTGGCGTAGGTGCCTGCCAGCATCACCAGACTCACCGCTTCGGGGATGGTCATGAAGTATCTGATGATGTCCGGATGGGTTACTGTCACGGGACCGCCGTGCTCGATCTGTTTTTTGAAGATGGGGATCACGGAGCCATGGCTTCCCAGAACGTTCCCGAATCTCACCGCAGCAAATTCTGTACAGATATTCTTAAGGTTAGATGCTTCCTCCTCATCGTAGAGAGAGCCGTACCACCCCTGCCTGTCCAGGAGCCTGAAAAGGTCCTGCTGCCTGCCGGATCTGATCTTTTCGTCGAAGCATTGGATGACCATCTCGCACATTCTCTTGGATGCTCCCATGATGTTGGTGGGATTCACCGCCTTGTCTGTGGAGATCAGGATGAACTTCTCGCAGCGGCTGGCCATGGCTGCATAGGCAGTGTTGTATGTGCCAAGCACGTTGTTCTTGATGGCCTCGCAGGGACTGTTCTCCATGAGGGGCACGTGCTTGTGGGCAGCTGCGTGATAGACGATATCGGGATGATAGGTGCTGAACACCTCGTACATCTTTCTGGAATCTCTCACCGATCCGATGAGCACCACCAGGTCCAGACTGGGATACTTCTCTCTGAGCTCCAGCTGTATCTCGTAAGTGGTGTTCTCATACACATCGAATATTATGAGCTGTTTGGGTCCGTGGGCGGCCACCTGCCTGCAGAGCTCAGAACCTATGCTTCCGCCTCCGCCGGTGACCAGGACCACCTTGTTTCTGATGCCGTCGAAGACCTCGCTCATGTTCATCCTTACGGGATCGCGACCCAGAAGGTCTTCGATATCTACGTCCTTAAGATCGTTTACTGTGACTTCATCGTTTACGAACTGATACATTCCGGGAATGTTCTTCAATTCGCAGTCCGTCTCCTTGCAGATGTTCAGGATATCTCGCCTTGCCTGGCGTGTGGCGCTGGGTATGGCCAGATATATCTTGTTTACGTTGTATTTTTTGACGTTAAGAAGGATGTCGTTCCGGTCGCCTACCACCGGCACTCCTTCGATGTACCTGTTCCACTTGTTGGGATTGTCATCGATGAAGCAGACTACCTTGCCGTTGTACTCTCTGCTCTTGTTCACGTCCCTGATCAGGGCGCTTCCGTTCTCACCTGCTCCGATTATCATGATCCGGTCGCCGTTCTTCTTGGAGGCCTCGCTGGCCTTGGTGAGAAGCTCCACGAACCGGTAGGCGAATCGTATGCCAAGCACCAGTATCAGCTGGAACACCGCGCCCATAACATAGTATGAGAAAGGCATTCTGGTATAGCTGGGGGACAGGTGTCTTATGACTATGGTCACCGCCACGAAGTGGAAGACCATGGTTATCAGGTTGGCCTCAGTCACCCTCAGGAGCTCCGCATAGCTGGCGAACCGCCAGATGCTCCGGTACAGATTGAACAGAACGAAGATGACTATGCAAAATATCACGTACACAGGCATGAGCCTGAGCCAGGCATTGAAATATGTGCCCGGAATGGCATTGATCCTCAGGTCGGACCTGAGAAGGAGCGCAGCAAAATACGATCCCGAGGTGGCAAATATGTCATAGACCACCAGGAATCCGGCTATGATCTGCCAATGCTGCAGTGATTTGGCTTTCGCTTTGTTTTCTCTTTTTATCATCAGTAATTTGCCTTAAGGGCAGTCTCCTCCACATAATTTTTCATTTTATTATATCAAAGAATAGTATTATATACAAGGAAATAATACTTTTGTAAGGGTGCATCCGGCACTTGCCTAAAGGCCTCTGAAACTGTAAAATATCCCCTGAAACACAGTGCCGAAAGGACATGAAACATATGAAAAAACTCCTATTAACAGCCTTTGAGCCCTTCGAAGGCGAGAAGATGAACTCCTCCCTCCTGACCCTGATATCACTTCCCGATGCCATCGGCGATTTCAGGATAATTAAGATGGAGGTCCCGGTGATCTTCGGGTTCGCAGCGAAGTCTGTCATAGACTCCGCCCTGAAATTTGAACCGGACGTTATCCTCTGTCTCGGTCAGGCAGAGGGCCGCAAGGAAGTGACCCCAGAGAAGATCGGGATCAATCTCAAGAATGCCCGGATCCCCGACAACGCCGGGTTGGAGCCCATGAATGAGGAGATCGTCCCAGGCGGTCCCGACGGGATCTTCACTAAGCTTCCCGTTTGGGATATGGCACAGGCCATGAGAGATGCTGGCATCCCTTCCTCAGTATCCTATTCAGCGGGGACCTTCGTCTGTAACGACCTTTTCTACTCCCTTCTGGAGCGCTTCACGGAAACCGATACTCAAGTGGGCTTCATCCACCTGCCCATCACCCCGGACCAGGCCGCTTCAAGGCCTGAGCCCCAGCCCTTCTCCCTGACTGTAGAGCAAATGGCAGCTGCGGTGGAAGAAGCCATAAAATGCATCAGGTGATCAACTATGTCTATTCAACATATCATCGGAGCCGCATTTCTTGCGGCAGGCACTATCTACGCGGTATCCATTCTGAGAGATGCGCTCAGGGACCGCAGATCTTTTGCTCTTGAACGGGGAAGTCTGAGAGGGACCATGGTTGCGGAAGCCATCGTATACTTTCTCTGCACCATAGGAATATCGGATTTCGTCATGAACACCATAGTGGTGAGGAAGCTCAAGCTGGCCGACCCGGAAACCCTTCCGGACTGCCTGATCACCTCCGGCATCGTGCCCGGTGCCTTCATAGCCTTCCTCTATCTCAGAAACGCCCCGCCGGTGGACACCGTGACACTTCTGGTATTCATGGTGACCCTGGCCATCGGCAGCTTCTTCGGGTCCCGCGCCGTGGGCAAAATGGACGGTGAGGTCATAAGGAAGGCTCTTGTCATCCTCCTAATCGCAGCTGTGGCGGCCATGGTCATAAGGATGATCTTAAGCTCCGGCGCCCCCGGAACAGCTACTGCCCTTACAGGCTGGAAGCTGGCTGTCATGGGTATCCTCACGCTGATCTTCGGCTTCACCAACATGCTGGGCATTCCCGCAAAACCTTTTACCACCACTGTCCTCATGCTTCTGGGCATGTCCCCCATCGCCGTGCTCACCCTGCTTCTCGGCAGCGTACCCATCTCAGTGGTCACCGGCGGCATCAACGTGGTGCGCCGCAGACGTTACAACAAAAAACTTGCGGTCTCCGCCGTCACCGCAGGCTGCGTCACCGCGTTCATCGGCACCATACTGGCCATCTCCATAAACGCCACTGTGCTGAACCTCCTGCTCATAGGAGTCATTCTGATCGCGGTAATAACTCTCATCAAAAAATAGCAAGAAGCGGGTATCTGCGACCCGCTTTTGATTTTTCGTATTTGTTGTTTCAAGCCTTACCAGTTGGTAACGTCTCCCATGGACATGAACTCGGCTGATTTCACCTTGAGATCCTTGATAAATTCCTCTTCGTCCTCAATGTCATCCATGTCGCTGAAATCTCCGTCGAATACTACAGCATATACGAAGGGGCCGTTGTACATCCAGAACTCGCCTGCTGCCAGGTTGTACCCATATCCGGTGGTCCATCCTTCATTAAGAAGATCCTGACCGGTCTTTCCTTTAAGGCCGTCCAGCTGTTCCTGACTGAGGATCAGAGTGTCCAGTTCCTGTCTCTCTGTGATCTCGAACTCAGAGATGATCGCCCTCTCCTGTTCTTCGTAGTCCTGATCCGAATAATCGATATTAAAAAGTGCGTCCTGCTGCTCTGAGGTCATCTCAGCCTTTGCCCTATAGTATGAGCCATTTAACTGGAAACCGTAAGTGAACTCCAGATCGTGGCTGCCCCACTGGGAGTCCTCAGCGTTCAATGCCATAAGATCTCCTATGGTCTTACAGGCTTCAAAGTCAAAATCCCCTGCGGGAGCAGGTGTATCGCTTCCGCCTGAATTTCCTCCGCAGGCCGCGGTTCCAAATATCATAAATACTGCAATCAAAATGACTAAAAGCTTCTTCATCGCTCTTTCCCTTTCTTTGTACTAAACACTGCCGGTCTAACCCGGGTTTTCGACTTATTATACCACATTAAAACTTGACATATAAAGTAGTTTATGTTTTATTGATATAGGTAGATTAGGGAGTAGCTTGCGCAGAAATGCGTGACATATTTCGTCAATACGGGACATCTGCCCCGGAATATGTTCGAAGTAGCGAGACTTTCGCCGTATTTTGCGGTGTGAGTCTTTTTTTGTAGATAACAGCAGATAATGGAGGTTCTGCAACAGTATGGATTTTACTAATATAATATCACTTTTGGGCGGTGTAGCCTGCTTTCTCTTCGGAATGTCCGTAATGGGAGATTCCCTCAAAAAAGTTGCAGGCAGCAAGATGGAAATG
The DNA here is from genome assembly GCA_900315895.1 of uncultured Eubacteriales bacterium. Taxonomy (GTDB): domain Bacteria; phylum Bacillota; class Clostridia; order Peptostreptococcales; family Anaerovoracaceae; genus RUG754. Next base: position 62,719 of record ONAY01000011.1, on the reverse strand, counting down.
GTCCTGTACAAACTGGCAGGAAACCCGATAAAAGGTGTTTTGCTGGGTACGGGAGTCACCGCAGTTATCCAGTCATCATCCGCCACATCAGTCATGGTGGTGGGCTTCGTAAACTCCGGCATGATGAAGGTAAGACAGGCCATCGGAGTGGTGCTTGGAGCGATCCTAGGCACCAGCATCACCGGCTGGATCCTGGCCTTGAACAGCTTAGGCGGATCGGGAGTGGCATCCTTCTTCAGCACTGAAGTGCTGACCGGCGTGGTAGCCCTGATCGGTATCGCCCTCTGGATGTTCTCAGGCAAGACGACTTCCAAGAACGTGGGCGGCATCATGATGGGATTCGCGGTGCTGATGTACGGGATGAGCACGATGTCCGGAGCCATCGAGCCCTTAAGAGAAGATCCCCGGTTCATTCATATGCTTACCAGCTTCACCAATCCCGTTCTGGGCGTCCTGGCCGGACTTCTGATCACCGCAGTGATCCAGAGCGCCAGCGCTGCAGTAGGTATTCTCCAGGCCCTGGCCATGACCGGTGCCGTGGAGTTCGACATGGCCTTCCCCATCATCATGGGTATAGGTATCGGTGCTTCTGTCCCCGTTATGCTCAGCGCTCTCGGCGCCAGTGTCAACGGTAAGCGCACTGCCTTCGTATACCTGATAATCGATGTGCTTGGCGCCATCATAGTCGGAATAGTCTTCTACATTCTCAATGCGATCATCGGCTTCGGCTTCATGCAGAGCATCATGACCATGGTGGGCGTCGCCCTTGTGAACACCCTCTACAGGCTGGCAGTAGTCACCGTTCTGTCGCCGGCCATCGGTATGCTTGAAAGAATAGTTTGCGCCATCTTCCCCGAAAGCGAAGAGGCTGCCGCAGAGCAGGCCGATATGGACAGGCTGGAATCCAGATTCCTGACCCACCCTGCCCTGGCCCTTACCCAGAGCAAAACAGTCATAGACTCCATGGCTGCCAAGGCCCTGGAAAGCGTCTCTTCCGCAGTGGATGTGAGACGTGACTTCAGCAGAGACAAACTGAAGAAAGTCTTCGACCTCGAAGGAGTCCTGGACAGATACGAAGATAAGCTGGGCACATACCTGTTTAAGATCACTAATGCTACCTTGGATGATGATCAGTCCAGAGACGTAAGCAAGTATCTGAGAGTCCTCTCCGACTTCGAAAGGATCTCTGACCACGCAAAAAACATCGGCGAGGCCGTGGAAGAGATCCACAGCAAAAAACTTGTTTTCTCCAACAGCGCCGATAAGGAACTCAGAGTTCTGGAAGATGCCATCGATGAGATCACCGATATGACCATCAAAGCCTTCGTAGAAAACGATACTCAGCTGGCCATGAGGATCGATCCCCTTGAGGAAGTCATCGACGATCTCTGCGACGAGATCAAGGCCAACCATATAGCCAGAGTGAGCCGTCAGGAGTGCACTCTTGAGAACGGATTTGTATTCAATGACCTTCTAACAGACTATGAGAGGATATCCGATCACTGTTCAAACGTTGCAGTGGACATCATAGAATCCAGTCCCAACGGTACCGAAGCACATGAGTACCACATTCAACATGACTACAGGTCCGATGAGGATTTCCAAAGATACTTCAGCGAATTTAAAAAGAAATACGTTCTGTAACCCAAACGGCCCCCGGGGATGTCCCCGGGGGCCTGCTGTTTCATCAGCCAATATTATTTTTTGAGCACTACAACTCCCTGGCGCACGCCGCCTAAGTACTCACCACCGGCGATGACCGGGCTTCCGTTTACGTATACGTATGAGATTCCTCCCGGGTTGTGGTCGGGCTTCTTCTCATCCACCTTCATGGGCTTATGCTGTACGTCCATCTTACTCCGTGAACTTCCACGCAGTGTCCAGGGCGATCTCCATCATGTCTGTGAAGCTGTTCTGGCGCTCCTCAGCGGTCAGTGCGATGGGCTTGAACAGATGGTCGGAGATCGAAAGCACCGTCAAGGCCTTTTTGCCATCTCCGCAGGCTGTCCAGTAGAGTCCTGCAGACTCCATTTCAACTGCCAAGTGTCCCAGGTCTCTCAGTCTCTCATTGAGGCCAGCCTGAGGATAGTAGAAGAAGTCGGAGCTGTAGACCTTGCCTACCTTGTAGTTGCAGCCTTTTTCCTTGGCAAGCCTTACTGCCTCTTCCAGCATGTCGTAGTCCGCGCAGGCAGCCAGCTGTCCGGGAATGCCATAGGCATTTCCTGAATTAGAGTTGGATGAAGCAGCCATGGCAATGACTATGTCCTTGGCTTCAACTCCCATGTCCAGTCCGCCGGCGGAGCCGATCCTGATGATGGCGTCCACTCCGAACTGGGTGTAGAGTTCGTGAGCGTAGAGGCACATTGACGGGATCCCCATGCCTGAACCCATGACTGAGATCCTCTTACCCTTGTAAGTTCCGGTGAATCCCAGCATGTTCCTGGTATCGTTGAAGCAGACCACGTCTGTCATATAGTTGTCCGCCACAGCCTTTGCGCGAAGAGGGTCTCCTGGCATGAGCACGACTTTGGCGATCTCGTCCTTCTGTGATATGCATGCGCTGATGCTTTCTTTGATTTCCATATATGATCCTTCCTTCCTGAATGTTTTGCGTTATAAGTCATGGATGAGCCAATGGCATCCAACCGTATAATTATATCAAAAACCCCCGGCCGCTCTCAAGCCAATTCTACGCTTTTCTCTTGGCCGTCATGGTCTCCACGTCCAACTTGTAGACTGCCGTAACGGGCATAGCCTTCGGGTTGAACTGGAAATGTGTCTCATGGTATCCGTCCGTCAGGATCGTCATCGCTCTGAACTTTTCCTCCGGATCATCTATGAAACTTATCTTTCCGCGTCCCATGACGCTTTGAAAGTTCATTGTGCAGTGTCCTGTCGCCTCATTGAATACCAGCTCATGACCGCAGTCCATCTCAAAAGCTACGTCTGGTTTCCTCTTCATCAGATCAATTTTGTGCCCGTCTTTCGCACTGTGGAAGTAGAGCGTTATATGCTCATCGTTCGCTTCCAGTCCAAAATTCAAAGGCACCATGTATGCGAATCCTTCCTCATCCACCATGCCTAACCTGCATACATCGCAAGTCTTCATGATCTCAATGATCTCAGCGCGATCGCTGACCTCTCTGTCCTTTCGTCTCATTTATACCACCTATTTTAAAAATTTCCTGATATCCGCCTCGCTCACGTCGGGCAGTACACACTTTAGCTTGCGCAAAATACTTTCCAGCGACTCTTCCGGTTCAAGCCCCTGAGGGTCCAGTGCCTCTTCGCCCCACCAGTCTTCTGTCAGGGCGTAGCGGCCCACGCCCCAGCCGTACTCCGTACCGTCCTTGGCTACCTGCTTTTCGAAATCAGTAACCGTCACGTAGGTCTCCATCTGAAGTCTGGTGATGATGGTCTCGAATCCTTTGCGGCCGCCCTTCCGATACCCGAGGGCCTGCTTGATCTCCTTGGTGAACATGGGTCCGGCCTCCCTCAGAAGCTCCACGACCTCCTTGTCTGAATGCGGGGCCAGTCCCTCGCCATAGCGCTCTTCGAATTCGTAACCGTCACGCCTGTAATTACAGAGATCCGCCAGCCACTCCAAACTAACGAAACCGGCCTTGTCCCTAAAAAGCTTAGCGTAGGCCAGCTCGTGGTCCCAGGTCACCTCTCCCTTCCACTGCCAGCAGGGCCACTTGATCCCGTTGGTCCAATCCGGGTCGTACCAGGCTTTTGGGGAAGCGATATCCTCCAGAGAGAACCCCTCTATTGGATTCCTGAAAAACGGCAGGAAACCGATATCGTTAACCAGTTCGATCAGATCTTTTTTAGTTCTTACAGTCTTGAAACGTTTCTTCATACTCACCTCTCCAGGATCCATTTGATGCCTTTTGCAGTTCTCATGTCGGGCTCGCGGAAGTGGTTTCCCGGATTCATTTCCAAGGTCACCTCTACTCCCCTTTCATAAAGCAGATTTCTCACCGCTCTCGTCCTGGTCTCCACCTGAGCCATCACAGGGTTATTAGTCTTCGATTCCTTGCCTCCCAGGGAAATGTACACAGCTTCCGGCTCGGCCGGAAACTCTGCGTCCTTCATTTTTTCAAAAAATCCCGGGTACCACAGTGACCCTGATGCAGATACGAATCTTTTGAAGACCCCGGTCTTGATCATAGCGTACAGTGTGAAAAGTCCTCCCATAGAATATCCTGCAAGTGCTTTGTATGCCGGTCTCAGACCCAGTTCAGAGTCCAGGATCTCTGCTACCTCCGGCATTATCTTACCGGTGAGGAGTTTAAGATATTCGTCTGCACCGCCTGCAAAGTCCTCTTGTCCTTTGAACACTGCCGGTGCCGGCCATGGTGACAGGTCATTGTCGTAATCCACGCCTCCCACTGCGATCAGAGTGTGATCCGGAGCGCCGATCTCTTTAAGTCTCTCATGCTCCTCAAGGCCCTTTCCGTCGTAGACATTCAGCCAGACAAATGGCGCGTCCTGTGAAGCGGATGGGTATATAGTAATATTCTTACCTTCAACGATCAGTTCCTTCATGGTGATCCTCCCTGATTGATTGTAACACATAAGAACAGGATTTAGGCATAGTTTTCTCATAGAAAAACCCGGAAAAGGTTTGCCCTCTTCCGGGTTAAAATGATCTTTTTATTCTTGTATCAGAAACCTACAGTCTCCACCATCTCATGCCTGAAGCCTTGAGCTCGTCCATCCTGTAGAGGCTCTTGACGTCGATGAGGACCTTCTCCTCATCGGGGCCTTCCTTGAACTTGTCCTTGAGCTGTCTCATGGACATAGAGCGGAACTCGTTATGTCCCACGGCTACGATGAGGCAGTCAGCCTTAGGCAGTTCATCGAAGGGCACCAGATCAACTCCGTACTCCTTCTTTGCCACATCTGCGTCAGCCCAGGAATCTGCCACGTAGGGCACGATGTCATACTCCTTAAGACGGTTGATGATGTCAACCACCTTGCTGTTACGTGTATCCGGGCAGTTCTCCTTGAAGGTGATTCCCCAGATGACTACTGTAGCCTTCTTGGGTGCAAGTCCAGCCTCGATCATCTGCTTGATGGCTGCGTCTGCAACGTAACCGCCCATGCTGTCGTTGACCTTGCGGCCGTTTAAGATGATCTGTGAGTGATATCCCAGCATCTCAGCAGCGTTTGTCAGATAGTACGGGTCGACTCCGATGCAGTGTCCGCCTACCAGGCCCGGCTTGAAGCCCAGTGCGTTCCACTTGGAATTCATGCCGTAGAGCACTTCGTCTGTATCGATCCCCATCTTGTCGCAGATCATGGCGATCTCGTTCATGAAAGCGATATTTATGTCGCGCTGGCTGTTCTCTACGACCTTGACCGCTTCTGCAGTCTTGATGGTCGAAACGGGAACTGTGCCTGCCTTGATCACGATGTCGTAAACTTTTTTGATCTCTCTGGCGGATTCCTCATCCATGCCGGATACGATCTTGCGGATGTTGGTCAGCGTGTGGACGCGGTCACCGGGGTTGATCCTTTCCGGGCTGTATCCGATCTTCCAGTCAACTCCGCACTTGAGGCCGCTTTCCTTCTCGATGATGGGTACGCAGACGTCCTCGGTGACTCCGGGATATACTGTGGATTCGAACACTACGATGCTTCCCGGTGTAAGGTTCTGTCCAACTGTCCTGGATGCTCCCTGGACCGGACGAAGGTCAGGTGTAGTGTCCTGATTTACAGGTGTGGGAACCGCAACGATGATGAATCTTGCTTCCTTGAGACGTGTGGGATCTGCTGTGAAGTCCACTGTGGTGTTCTTTATGGCATCTCCCACTTCGTTGGTGGAATCGATACCGTTAGCGTACTCGTTGACGCGCTTCTCGTTGATGTCAAATCCGATGACGTTCACATGCTTGGCGAATTCCACTGCGATAGGCATTCCCACGTAGCCAAGGCCCACGAGGGCAAGTTTCTCTGTTCCGTTGATCAGTCCCTGATAAATATTGTTGAATTGCATTTGATCATTCTCCTCTTGATCTATGTTCATGATCGACATTTAAAGCCGATATATTATAGCAAAAAACTTCCGTCCCCGCAACTGTCTTGATGCCATCTAGAACAGTTCTCTGAACTGTTCCGCAATGGTCCTGTAGGTGAAATGTTCAAGAACGGCCTGTCTTCCGTTCTCTCCCATCTTTTCCCTTTCAGCCTCTGTCATCTCCCTGAGTTTTGTGATGCCTTCCATAAGAGCATCTGAGTTCTCAGGTTCACAGCTAATGCCGCAGTTATACTCTGAGATATAGTTGTTGGGAGCATCTATGGCATACAGTATGGGGCGGCCGGACATCATGGAGTCAAACATCTTGTTCATGGCCACTCCGTACTTGAATATGTTCTGCCTCTTGCCTGCCACGTAGAGCACATCCATCTCATGAGCTATGGCAGGAATGTATCTCTTTTCCACCGGATCCAGGAAGATGAAGTTATCCGCCATGGATCTCTTGGACATCTCAATGAATCGGGCCTTTTCTCTTCCTCTCCCTACGAAGACTGCGCAGACACCTGGGTCGCCCATTTTTTGCACTGCGTCGATCAGGTAGGAAAGCGAATATGAATCGGTGTGGCTTCCCATGAATCCGATGATGAACTTGCCCTGTTCCTTCAGATCTCTGAATACGCCGGCGATGCTCTCAGGGGCCTCCGGGGTGTCAACCCATTCCTCCTCCGCTATGCCATTAGGGATGAACCTGAACTTCTCAGGGGCCATCCCGTGGGACACCATGTAATCCTTGGAATTCGGAAGGACGGATACAACGTAATCTGAATGTTTCAGGAAGGAGTTCTCCGCCGCCTGCATGGCCACGCACAGAGGATGGAGCTTGCTGAAGCCGTACATCAATTCCAGTGTCAGAGGCCACAGGTCCCTCACCTCGTGGATCAGCTTGGCTCCGGAGAGTTTTGCGATCTTCTGGGCCGCGTAGGTATCTATGGGATTGGTGCAGGATGCGATGATCACGTCGGGCTTATATTTCTCGGCGATCTTCCCCGCCATGCGGCGGATCTTCCAGGAGAAGTCCATCATGGCCTTGAATCTGCCCAGCCCGTTTCCGACGTAGGAGTTCTCCTTGATCCAGGAGAACTTCACGCCCTCCACTTCAGTCTCCTGAAGGTCCTGTTCGATCTCCACATTGACCTTTCTGAGATGTGAAAAGCTGCTGGCCAGGATCGTCGTATCGATCCCTGCCTTGGCCCACTCCCTTGCCAGGTAGTAGTGGCGAAAGACCATGCCATAGCTGGGGCTTCCTGCATAAAAGTTGATTATCAAAACTTTTTTGTCTGCCATAGTTGATTCTCTACAGTCCTTCGTAATCGTGCATAACGTTGGTGGCCTCTTCAGTGAAGCCTTCCGTGCTCTCTCCCTGGAAGAGGACTCTCAAAGTCTCAAACAGTATCTGCACGTCCATAAAAAGTGAGAAATTCTCTATATACATCAGGTCCATCTTGAGCTTGTCCAGGGCAGATGTATTGTACTTGCCGTAGACCTGTGCCAGTCCCGTAAGACCTGCCTTTGCCTTGAGTCTTAGTTTGAACTCGGGGATGTCCTCAGTGTACTTCTCCACGTGTTCCCATCTCTCGGGTCTGGGACCTACCACGGACATGTCTCCCTTGATGATGTTCACAAGCTGGGGGAACTCGTCGATCCTGGTCTTACGGATGAACTTGCCTATCTTCGTGATCCTGGGGTCATCCTCCCCTGCCGGGTGAGGTCTTCCGTCCTTCTCGGCGTCCACTATCATGGAGCGGAATTTCAGGATCATGAAGCGCCTTCCGTTCTGGGTCACTCGCTCCTGTCTGAAGAATACCGGTCCCCCGTCCTCGTGGTGGATCAGGTATGCTATGACAGCGAATATGGGGCTCAGAATGACCAGCACCAAAGCGCTTGAGACTATGTCGAAGAGCCTCTTCACCGCCAGCTTCCACCTGGGTATCCCGCTGTTTCTGAAAAGATATATTGGCGTATCCACCAGGTTAAGATCCTCGGAGTTGCGCACCATTATGTCGGAGAGCTTCGGTGTCAGATACACCCTCTTATCCAGCTCAAAACATTTCTTAAGCAGATGATTCTTATCCGTGGAAGGCAGGTCGTTGAGAAGCACTGCATCCACATCTTCCATCTCACTTATTAATTCATCCATGGGAAGTGTGGCCGGAAGGGACTTCACCACCCTGTACTTATATACCAGCTCGTTGAGTTTCTCCGAAAGGGTGTTCCTGTGCTCGCCGTGGATCTCCAGAAGTCTTAAGGGCGGTACCACCTTGCGGTAGATGTCCACCATGAAGTATGAGAGCACTGCGGTGATCAGAGACTGCACAGCCCAGAGAACCGCATACTGTCTGAAGAACATGAATCCGAACCTGAACTGTCCGGTGGTGGCCATGGATATGAAGATCTCTACGAAGTCTGCGCAAAACAGTGCAGACACCTGTGAGGCCAGGATCACCATCTTGCGATTGACTCCGATGGTATATCCTCCCAGCTTCTTCATGAAAAACATGACTATGATCAGATATATACCGAAGGCCATTCCCAAGTTTCCAAGGCCGGTCAGGTGGTTGGTCTGGTTGTGTACCACTACGAAGTCGTACCACACCTTGGCGAACATCACGGTAACGATGACCGTCTCAATAAAGGCGAATCCGTATCTTAAAGCATATTTTTTGCTATAAATTTCAGTTGTTTGTGGGGACATATTTCAGTGCCTCTCAGCCCGGTCCCATGGGACCTACTCAAAACATTCACAGCACATGTCTGTCATGTGCCTATACTTTTTTGTTATTATATCACATTTTATCCATAATAAATACCTAAAACTACCACAAATTGAGGGAAAGAGGATTTTTGTACAGAAAGGCAGAGTTGTCTCTCATAAATATTGTAAAATTAATGATAATAATATATAATTATTAGTGTTATTTTTTCTTTATATTAGAGTTTTCAAGGAGGCATTATATGAAATTTACCCTTATCGGCGATACTGATAACCCATTGGCAGAAGTTGAACTCGGAAGAGGCGAGACCATCAAACTCGAGCGTGGCTCAATGGTCTATATGCAGGATGTGGAACTTGAAGGAAAGACCAATTCCAATTCCAAGGGACTGGGCGGACTTCTTAAGGCCGCTGCCAAGTCCATAGTTTCCGGCGAGAGCATGTTCATCACCTATGCACATGGAACTGCTGAACACGGCAGGATCGGAATCGCACCGGCTGTTTCCGGCGTCATCCGCAAACTGGAAGTCGGAACAAGACAGTACAGGCTTAATACCGGCGCATTCCTGGCCTGCGATGATACCGTTACATACAATCTGGTGTCCCAGAGCGCAGGCAAAGCACTGCTGGGAGGAACAGGCGGATTCTTCATCATGGAAACTGCCGGAACAGGTGACCTCCTTGTCAATGCCTTTGCTGACATGATCGAGTTACAGGTAACTGAGGACAAGCCCCTGGTGATCGACAACGAACATGTAGTGGCATGGGATGCGAACCTGGACTACAACATCAGGATCGCTTCAGGCGCCATCGGATTTAAATCAGGTGAGGGTCTTGTCAACGAGTTCCACGGCTACGGCAAAGTTCTTATCCAGACCCGTAACGCAAGGAACCTGGCCGGCGTTCTCGCACCCTATCTGCCCTCATCCAGCAACTGATGAAGACGGTTTAAGTTCAAATGAATCACAGCCGTGGGACCCAATGTCCCACGGCCGTTTTTTTACCTTATGCTAACGCTTTGTCCGCCCTTGTTTTGATCCTCAGGCCAGAGACTTACATCCATTTTTTCTTCTTGAAAAAGATAATACAGCCTATGGTGATGACCGCAAATACTCCAAGAAGTGCCGGGTATGCCCAGGGCCACTCCAGTTCAGGCATGTGTTTGAAGTTCATCCCATACCATCCCGTTATGAGAGTAAGCGGCAGAAATATGGATGTGATCACCGTAAGGAGAGTCATGATCCGGTTCTGCTTGAGCCCCATCTGTGATTCATAGTAATCCCTTAGCTGTACAATGTAGTCTCTGACTGAGGCTGCCGTATCCCTGAGGATCGCAATGCGTGCAGTGAACAGATGGAAGTACCTGAGATTGTCTGCGCTGAAGAAGCTGTTTTCGTTCTCCTCCAGTTCCTGGCCCAGATCCATAAGCTGTTCATAGTGCATTCTAAGATCCCTGATGCTGCCAAGTATCTCATTTAGTCTCAGGATGATCTCCTGTGAATCCGTCTCCCGAAGCTTGTCCTCCAGCTGGTTCAGTTCAAGCTCGTAACGGTTGAGCATATAGGCGTCATCGTGAATGATCTGCTCCAGAAAATCATAAAGAAACCTTTCCAGTGAAGGCAGCTTCCACTTCTTGGTCCTCTTCACCCTCTGTATTATGGAAAGAGCCGCATCTCCGTCATCCACGAAGACGATGCCCTTCTCATCCAGAGCAAATGCAAAACCCTCACCGGGTGCAGAGGGATCGTTCCGATTAGGGAGATAAAAAGTTCCTGTAAGGGAATCATAGTTCACCTCAGCCCTCGTAGCCGTGATGGATGAAAGCTGCATTTCCATCTCTATTCCCATATCGAAGCTGTCTTCTCTGTCGTTCCATTCTAAAGAGTTCAGCACCGCAACGAAGGGAATATTATTTAATGCCTCTTCCTGGCTGCATTCCTCCAGGGTGCTACCGATCTTGTAAAAAATCATACCTTTTGCCTCCCAAGTTCGTCTATGAAATCATTCAGAAGTTTTTCATTCTCTTCAGAAGGTCTTGCCTTTGGATCCACCAGACTCACCTGAGCCGCAATTGATGATGCTCCGGCCGCCTCCATAAGGCGCGATATGCACTTCTCTGCGCTCCCGCCGCTGCTGGAGGCCACGACCGCCACACGCTTAGAACTTAAATCATTTTCTGAGAGGAATGTCCTAAGGGGCGGTGTGAATGTCCCTGCCCAGACCGGGGTGCAGAGTACTACGAGATCATATTTCGAGGAATCGAAACCGTAGGGTTCAAGCTCCGGCTTATCCTTCATGGTCGCAGCCTTTCCGCCCCAGAAGAATTTTTTGAATCCCCGGTCGGGGTATGCCTTCTTGGGAACGAGTTCGATGATGTCTGCCTCAAGGGCATCAGCCACCTTTTCGGCTGCGTATCTGGTATTTCCCTCCAATGAATAATATACGACTGCTGTTTTCATCTTGCCTTCTCCGAATCAATACTTTATTTATTATGTTTTGCGACCTTCAGTGTCCTGAGGTACGCCTTCTGTTCATCGGTAATTCTATAGCTTTCTATGCTCTTCTGGATGGCCTTGTTATGGGTCCAGTCATCCAGTCGCTTTTCCTCGATATATGGGATCACCGCCTCGTACTGCTTAGCAAGAGCTGTAGCAAAATACCAGGCCCGCATCATGTTCACATAATACTCATCAGACTGTACGTTTGTAACCATGTCCGGATACTCCGTGCTGAACCTGTCTCCCAGGAAATGTTCCATAAGCATCTTGATACCGAAACGTATGGTGTATGTCTTATCGGATGCGATCCACCTGTTGATGTAAGGCAGAAGTTTCTCCGGAGTCCTTTTGAAGACTTTGGGAGACATCTGGTCGCAGGTGGCCCAGTTATCGATGTAGGGTAGAAAGGTCTCCACCTCCTCCGCACACTTGTTGAAATCCTTCTCAAGAGATATCACGAAGGCATGGACCTGATCCTCATCAAAAAATCCATGAGGCAGATCTGCGAGAAAAACCTTGACCCCCTCCTCTTTGCTGAGGACCTTGGCATAGTCCCTAAGGGCCGGCGTCCTCACGCCTATGATCCTTTCGGGATCAACCGTAGGTATTATATTCCTTTGTCCCTCAGCGTACTTGGGATCTCTCATTTCGAAGAGTTCCGAAGCGACCTTGTTTTTCTTTTCATTCATCGGCATTCTCCTTTGGAGGAACTAGTCGCTCCAGTTGGCACAGATCAGGGCCCAGCACTCCTCAGGCTCCCTCAGATGTATCATCCCGATCATATCATAGTATATGATATACCAGTCCGGATAATACTTATCCGCGCCTTTTTCAGTGAGCATAAAGACCTCGCCTTTGCAATCGTTGATAAGCTCCATGATCCTGTCTGCAAGCTTGCCGCCCAGGGTCTCCATGGCCATCACCCCTGCTTCATCGGGCCCAAGGTCATCAGTTTCTTTCTGCACCATGTCTCTTAGCACTGCCCGGTCATCGAAGGAACACTCCATGAGCCAGTCGCCAATGCCGTTATTTATGACTCCCTCCGGATCTTCCGGCTTCTTTCCAAGGTCTGACTCTGATGGCTCCGGAATGTCATAATCAATGAACAATGAAGCAACGTTGTTGACCCTGCTCATGTACTTGTCATAAATATCCGAAAGATCTACGTTAAGCTGATCTATTAGTTTTTTCATCCCAAAGTCCTCCCTAGTTGTCACTGCCATTCCTTAAGTTCAGCTGCATCAAATATGATCCTGCTCCCCATTTTTCTTGTATAAAAGATACAGGGTAAGAAATATTCCAAAAACATATACTGCACTCAACGCAATGTTTAAGTACATGTTTTGTCTTAATAGGATCATCAGGGCTGCGAATCCTGCTGTCACCAAAGCCATGACTAAGATAAACTTACTGCTGAATGTGTATTTTGCTCTGTTGTACTTCCCAAGAAGGAAGAGAAATACGAAGTACAGCACAAAGGATATCACAAGGAAAACTGTCTTAGGCACAAGCGACACCTCTTCCTCCCTCATGAACTCCAGAGACGCCGAAATGTTATTTAAGGAGAATATGAGGAAGACATGGAAAAACATGTATTCTGTGCCGTCCGTGTCCCTCTCCCTGTCCAGCAGCCGGTTGTACATCAGGCCGTAGCTCAGAAGAAGTCCTATGACGATAATAAAGGCCATGGTGGAGAAATACAATGAGTTCAGCGTGAACTCACCTCTGAAGTATGTCGCAAGGACTATGATCATCTCTCCGAAGGTGAATACCACGTACAGCATGGCTCTCTCCGAGAGATGCGGAAAATCAACCGGCACCAACATATCCTTCTTGCCTCGGATGCGCATGGCTACGATGCCGAAAATGATGGGTACATATGCAATAGATGCGCCGGAAAACGTATAAACCAACATATGCACCCCGACCAGGCCTGCCTCCACAAATAACGTGACCGCATACTGCTTTAGAAACACCACCGTTCCCGGTTCATCTCTGTGATTTCTGATCTCGATCAGATACTGGATCCCAATATTTATGAGGATCAATGCCCAGGATGCGGAGTACATGTAGAACGTAGACTGCCAAGCGATGTCCGTGGCTTCACCCATGAAGTACAGCAGGAACATGTTCAGAAAAAGGAATACATGATCCCTCACTCCGTTTCTGCCATAGTGGTTGATATAGAAGGTGGAAAAGTTCCAGATCTGTATTATGGCCAGTGTCCCCAGAAGGTATCCCAAGAACACTCCTCCGGACACGAATCCTCCCTCGATATGCTGCAAAAGGGAATTGTTGCGCCCAACTATGTATACGAATATCAGATCATAGATCAGTTCCAGATATTCTACTTTTTTCTCTTTTGGTTCGGCATTTACTGCTATGATTTTTTTGCTCATTTACTATTCTTCGACATTTCTATTCATGTTCTCCATGGCCTTATTCATATTGGCCATGAAAGCTTCATCCGGTATCAGGGCGATCCCGTATTCATCGCTTAGAACGATCAGGCGCTGCCCTCCCGTCAAGCCGAACATATCTCTGGCGCCCTTCGGAATGACGATCTGCCCTCTGTCATTTATGGCCACAGACCCCCATATGTTCTTCCCCTTCGGTGCGGGAGGCAGTATACCCACCCCTTCCACAGGTTCAGTCTTTACCAGACTGTCAATGGAGGTCCCGTACATCTCAGCCAGAAGATTGCATTTCTCAATATCAGGGACGGTGGCACCGGTCTCCCATTTTGCATAGGCCTGCCTTGAAATGCCTATTTTTTCCGCCACCGCTTCCTGAGAAAATCCATGGATGTTGCGAAGCATTACAAGATTATCTTTAAGCATCTCTCTCCCCCTATAGATCTATTTCTTCGAAATCCTTACATGCCTTCCTGCATGATAAGATGGTCAATGCCATATATATCAAAACACCCGCCGCCAGCGAGATCAACTGAGATCCCATATGATCCGTGCCAAAAGCGTTCATGAATTCCAGACCAGGCACATGATGCACAGCTTCAGCCAAGAATATGATCACGAAGGCCACGATGATGAATCTGACGAATGGGCCTGCGAACTTATATGCTGTTTTGAAAAAGCCCCCTACGAATATCCAGTTGAAGATGCCGAATATCACGAAGGCCACGCCTAACGCAAACAGGTTGGCATTCATCAATGCATTGCTTCTATATATGTCAGAGTCTGCGAATACGGTCATTCTGAGGATAACCGAGATACCCATCAAAATTATCCCGCAGCCTTCGATCATGCAGACAAACAAGTATTTTGCCACGACCACATCCCTCTTTGCTATTGGAAGCAAGGAGGAAAATACAATGTCATTAGCTTCCCTGGCCCACTGAAAACTCTGGAAAAGTCCCAGCGACACAAAGAAGGCTCCGCAGAGTATGGGATAGCCCGGCACAAGAAACATCAAGCCAAAAGCTATGAAAAGATATGAGAGTATGGATGCGCTGAGCTTCATTTCTTTAAGGAGTGCGTTAGTCATGGTCCACACCTCCTTCCAGCCTGAGCATAGTTTCCTCAAGGGTCTCTCCCTCTTCCGAATACTGCCGGATAAAGGCATCCTTGTCCATAGCCGCAACTATTCTGCCCTTTGAGATATAGATTATGTCGTCCGCACACTTCTCGATATCCGATATGATGTGTGTGGAGAAAAATACGGCCACGCCCTCCTTCTTCAGATCTTCAAAGATCTCAAGAAGCTCGTTTCTGGAGAAGGGATCCAGACCGCTGGTGGGCTCGTCCAGGATCAGTACCTCAGACCTATGGGAGAGCGCCAGCAGCAGGTTCAGCTTCACCTTCATGCCCTCGGACAGCTCCAGGGGTGTTTTCATTTCGTCCAAGGCGAAGAGATCCAGGTACTTTCTATATGCAGCCTCATCCCATGTATCATAAAACCTTTTTACGATACTTACAATGTCTCTTATCCTCTTTCTCGGATACCAGCTGACCGTACCCGTGGAATAGCCGATGCGCTTCTTGATGTCCGCCTCACTTTTTAGGAGAGGACTTCCAAAATATCGAACATCTCCGGAATCAGGATGGATCAAGTTCAGCATCGCCTTGATCGTTGTGGTCTTGCCTGCGCCGTTTCTGCCGATAAAGCCTGTGATCCTTCCGCTCTCAAGGCCGAAGGACACATCCTTTAGTTCAAATGCAGGATACTTCTTTACAAGATCCTGTACCTCTACAATATTCATGGCAACCTCCAAAATTTGATTTATACGAATATTGTAGTCTGCGGTTGCGTCAATATCTACCAACCACACATTACAGAATTATTGGTGTTTTGTAAAGTTTGGTTGCGTCAAGACCGATCAATATCCCACATTTCTTTTGCTCTTGAGAGCAGGTCATCTATGGTATCTTTATATTCATTCACAATTTCGCTGTACCGGGGATCAACGGGACTGCCATCCGAGTTGATATAGATCTGATAAGTCTCACCCTCTGCATTGAGTGATACACCATACTCGTACTCGCCAAACAGTTTCGGCCATATGATGAGAAAATCCGTGAAAACATTCTCATCAGTTGTAGGCAATCCCACGCAGAGATTTCCTGTAAATGAAAGGTAGTCCGGATATTTTACACTATAGTCGTAGCCATCGGCATCCATAGAATAATATCGCGGTACCAAAAATTCAGGAATTTCAGACTTTTCCATCCCCTTCGTGAAAGGCTCGTATTTCACCATGCGCCAGACATACCAGCATGCGTTGATCACAACGAAAAGCAACAATATGCAAATTATGACTTTTAAAACTTTCTTCTTTCCCACTCTCATCCATAATACCTCCCCCGCCTCGGGATCTATCTTCCTTTGTACAAAACGATTTCCGGATCGGAAACCCGGAAGTAGTCAATTCTACAGTCCATGAAACCGCAGCGATTTTACTATTGAGTCCGTACTCAAATAAGAATATATCCTCTGAAACCGCGCACAGAATAGTAGGAATCCGCGCCGTTGTGAAAAGTGAACACGGTATCATAGCGCCGTTCGCAGAACAGCGCCCCGCCCTTACTGCGGATATCATCCGGCGTAGCGATCCAGCTTGACGTTTTCAGATCAAATGAGCCGAGACTTTGCAATCTACGATAAAGCTCCTCTGTCATCATCGAAACGCCGATCTCTTTCGCCTTCTGTTCTGCGCTACCTGAAGGCGGGTTTTTAGTGCGCCCTTGCAAAGCTTTTTCGTCATAGCACAGGCTTCTACGCCCGGAAGGGGACTCCTTTGCGCAGTCACAGAAAATAAGCTTTCCCGTTTTGTCGTCATAGCCGATGGTGTCCGGCTCACCGCCGCTTTCCTCCATCTTTTGCAGGACCGCGATGGCGGTGGGAGCCTCGTGCAGCCTACGCTCTACCTCAAACCATTCCAAATCCTGATGAAGTTCCTTGTGTTCTAAAAATCTCGCTTTCAGTAATTCCAACATCATGCTCACCTCTACAAATTTCGATTTGATTATTTCTTTGTCATCAACGCAATCGTCTCCACGTGCCTTGGGACAATATCGTGAATAAAAATGCCGTTATCAACGCTGTTGTCTCGACCCGCCTCGTAAAGAACATGCCGTTGATCACATATTAGTTAGTATTAAGTCTCAATATGAGGAAAAACAATGGTTTTAAAAGTTTTAATCTGTCTCCTGACCATAGAACAACCTTCTTTTATTACCCGCATCAATGTAAATTTGGATTCCGGTAAACAGTTGCGGTTCATTTTCTTCGTTTCCGTCTTGTTCCAATACCATGACAACTTTTCCCGATTTACCGTCTCCTATGTCAAAATGGGGAAGATAGTTTCGTTCTTCTTCTGATATATCAGAGATGGATGAGAGACCGTGTAATCTGTTGTCAAAAACAATGATCTCATTTTTACAATTTTTACAGATAGCCTTTATCACTTCGATCCCCACAAAGTATGGCGCTTTTGGGTACTTCACATATTTTTTGAATAAGCCGAGAATCTTGATATAGCTATATTGGTTTCCATTTGCGTCTATACCACAGTATATTGAATGCCACCCTGTTCTTGGCAAACTCTTTTCATATTCGAAGACCAATCGTTCTTCTTCGGCTGTATAATGATTTTTTAATACGTCAAAAGATTGGCAGCCACAAGTACACTTTAACTTGAAAGTGACTTTATCTTTTTTGGTGCTTATATCATAAGCATACTTTTCTAAATAATCCGGAACGCATTTCATTGTCTGCTCTCCATACACAATTACCAATTCTGTACACTCTACCCGGCTCGAGTGATCAACGTAACTGTCTCCACGTGCCTTGGGACAATAGCGTGAATAGAACGGTGTCTATTTACGCTGATTGCTCGTCCATCCTCGTGGAGAAGTTTCCACTTTCCAAAATGGTCGAGGCAACGGCGTTGATATTACAGATTATAAATCAAGGCGATTTGCGACTCCTTGCAAATACTCGAGTATTACTTGTTCATGTTCATAGAAGTAATTATCTGCCGAGTCACAAACGTCTTCTTCGTCTTCCGTGCCGTATGAACGAAATGCTTTATTGAGATTGTCATACAAATGGGTTGGCAATACTTCTTCCAAAGCATAAAGGATTTTGTTGATTGCTTCTTTTCCTTCTGTGTTTTCTATATTGAAAAACCATCCGCTGTGTCCTTCGCCGTTTACACCGCTCTCATATTCACACAAAACAAATGTGCTGTAATCTGTCTCCGCAAGTTTCCCCGAATCATACATTTCCCATAGCTTGTTGATTTTCTTTTGCGCTTCTGTCAATTCCGGTTGTTTTTTACTTCTTAAAACACCCATTGCACAAACCCTCCGTTTCCACTCTGATTAATTACATATTAAACTCGCGTCATCAATACAACCGTTTCCACATGCCCTGTATGACAGAACATGTCCACGGGCTGGGCCTCCACAAAGCAATATCCCCTCTCCTCCAGATACTTCACATCTCTTGCAAGGGTTGCAGGATCGCATGAAACGTAGACGATCCTGTCCGGTCCGGCTTCTGCTACTGCCTCCAGCAGTGTCTCCTCACATCCGGCCCGGGGAGGGTCCACAAAGGCCACATCTGCATGGCTGATCCTGATCACAGGCTCCTTTTCCACCAGTCTGTTTTCCCCATCATAACCCATTTTGGGCCTGATGCCCAGTACCGCCGGAAGCTCCTCCTCGGCTTTTCCCTGGATATATCTGGTGCATACTATGCCGTTTATCACCGAATTGCGGTTAGCGTCCAGCACCGCTTGTTTCACTGTCTCGATGCCCAGTACCAGTCCGTCGTTCCCCACGGTCCTCGCCGCAAACAAGCCTATGGTACCCACTCCGCAGTAGAGATCCAGAACGGTATGCCCCTCCTTCACATCCGCATATTCCACGGCTTTCCCGTAAAGTTTTGCGGTCTGTGCAGGGTTCACCTGGTAAAAAGAATCCCTGGAGATCTCGAATTTGAGCCCCTCCATCTCATCGCTTATTACCGATCTTCCGGCCACCAATTCCTCATTTATGAATATGCTCTCCAGATTGTATCCCGAGCCTTCATTCATGTACCCGCAGAGCTCTTCCAGATAGGGTACGTCATCGGATCTGGCCTCCAGAATAGCCATCATCTCCCCTGTTCCGAAGGACATCTTGACCGTCATGCCCTTGATCCCTGCACCATTGCCGAATTCAGCCAGGTACTGTCTAAGTCCATCTGCCACGCCCATGATCTCCTGCCTCTGGATCCTGCAGTCGGGGCAGTCTATGACTCTGTGGGACTTCCGCGCAAAAAATCCCACCTCCCCCATGGGTCCCACCTTGAATTCAGCCTTATTTCTGTATCTGAAGGGTTCCTCCATTCCGATGATGGGTCTCACCACCGGCGCCTGAAGGCCCCCTATCCTCTCCAGTTTGTCTCTGACCCAGCCTTCCTTGATCTCAAGCTGAGCCTCATATTCCATATCTCCTAAGGGGCAACCTCCGCACTCTTTAGCGTAGGGGCAAAAACCATGGATCCTCGATCCTGATGGCTCTACTATCTCCAGGCACTCCGCCAGGGCATAGTTCTTCTTGGCCTTCGTGATCCTGGCCTTTACGGTGTCGCCTTTTACGCAGTTCTCCACGAACACCACCTGTCCATCGGACCTGCCTATGCCGCTCCCCTCGGAGCTCATATCCTCAATATGAAGTTTTACTACCTTTCCTTTTTCCATGATCAGATCTCTCGTAAAAAACTCAATGGAGGTGAGTGATCCCCCACCTCCATGAAGTACTTATATTTTTTGCTCTCCCTTCAAGCCGCATCAGTTGCCGCCTGCAGGTCTTTTGCTGCTGGTCTCAAATTCCGCAGCCTCTCTCTTTGCCCTGGCCTTCTCGCCGGGGCTGACGCTCTCGCTGTACGCCTTTTCGTAACGGTCACGTCTCTCTTTGATGGCTTCATTGAGGATCATATCCTTGACCTTCATGAGTCGGGTCTGGTTGCCTCTCTCATTTTCATCAAGCTTCATCCTGATGTATCTGATGGTCATCTCCAGCTGAGGGATCTTCACGTACTCCAGGGCGTTTACCCTTCTTCTGGTACGCTCCAGCTCCGCAGCCAGCATCTGGGCTTCCTTCTCCTTGGCCGCAAGCTGCAGCATCAGGGGGAAGATCCCGGACAGATCATCCAGAGCCAGGTCCAGTTCTCCGGAGGTATCCGCATATCCATAGGGATAGATATCCGTGGGATCCTCCGCTGTGGTCTTGAACTTGAACACCGGCACGTTGACGCTCATGACGTTCTGATTGCCTACTTCAAGTTCTACGCCCTGCTTGGGATACATCAGAGCCTCTTCAAGGTTTTCCTTGCTCATGACTGCGGATGCGATGGAAAAGCTGCCGTAGACCGACATGAGCTGTTTCTCCACCTCGTCCCTGAGCTCCTTGTTCTGTCTTGCCAGTTCCAGGAACTCCTTCATGAGCTCGTCACGTTTATCCTTGAGGAGCTTGTGTCCTCTGACGGATGTGGCCAAACGCTTCTTCAGCGTAGAGAGCATCATTCTGGTTGGATTGACATTTAATCTTTCCATGTTGCCTCCTCCGCTTACTCAGCGTCAGTTTTTTCTCCGTAATACTGATCCAGATACTGGTCCTTGATACGCTTAAGTTCGGATCTGGGAAGTATCCTCAAAAGATCCCAGCCCAGATTCAGCGTCTCTTCGATGGACCTGTCTGTCTCGTAACCCTGAGATACGTATCTTCTTTCGAATTCCTGGGAGAATTCTGCATATTTAAGGTCGATCTCTGAAAGGGCGGATTCTCCGAGGATCGCCACCAGTTCCAGGTTTTCCTTTCCCTTGGCATATGCCGCAAAGAGCTGGTTCATGGTATCTGCGTGATCTTCACGGGTCTTGCCCTTGCCGATTCCCTTGTCCTTTAACCTGGAAAGCGAAGGCAGCACGTCGATGGGCGGCTGGATGGCTTTACGGTAAAGGTCACGGGAGAGGATTATCTGACCCTCAGTGATGTATCCGGTAAGGTCCGGGATCGGGTGGGTCTTATCCTCTTCAGGCATGGTCAGGATCGGGATCATGGTGATGGATCCTGCGCTTCCCTTCTTCCTTCCCGCTCTCTCATAGAGGGTCGCAAGGTCGGTGTAAAGATATCCGGGATATCCTCTTCTTCCGGGTACCTCCTTCTTAGCAGCGGATACCTCACGAAGAGCCTCTGCATAGTTGGTGATATCCGTCATGATTACCAGAACGTGCATGCCCAGGTCGAATGCCAGATACTCAGCGGCCGTAAGGGCCATTCTGGGCGTCGCGATACGCTCTACCGCAGGGTCATTGGCCAGGTTCATGAACATTACCGTTCTGTCGATGGCCCCTGTGCGTCTGAAGTC
Organism: uncultured Eubacteriales bacterium; assembly: GCA_900315895.1. Classification (GTDB taxonomy): domain Bacteria; phylum Bacillota; class Clostridia; order Peptostreptococcales; family Anaerovoracaceae; genus RUG754. The sequence continues at coordinate 41,592 of ONAY01000011.1, read as the reverse complement.
GCTGGCGAAGAATTCAGCCTCTTCATAGGTGATACCTATGGCTGCGAAAACTACAGCGAAATTGCCTGCGTCGGCACCTATTACCTTAGCCTGTCTGGCTATCTGTGCCGCCAGCTCCGCATGGGGAAGTCCGGATGCGGAGAAGATGGGAAGCTTCTGGCCTCTTACCAGAGTGTTCAGTCCATCGATGGCGGATACGCCTGTCTGAATGAATTCTGCAGGATAGTCACGGGCTGCCGGGTTCATGGGAAGTCCGTTGATATCAAGCATCTTTTCCGGAATGATATCCGGACCGCCGTCTGTGGGTCTTCCCATTCCGTCGAATACTCTTCCGAGCATGTCCTTTGATACGGCAAGCTCCGTACCGTGACCCAGGAACCTTACAGTTGATTCCTTAAGGTTGATTCCGGTGGACGCTTCGAAGAGCTGGACCAGAGCGTTATGTCCGTCTATCTCAAGCACCTTGCAGAGCCTGACTTCTCCGGAGGGAAGAAGTATCTCTCCCAGCTCGTCGTATGTGACGTCTTCCACGTCACGGACCAGCATCAGAGGTCCTACGACTTCACTGATCGTTCTGTATTCTTTAATCATCCTCTTCTGCCTCCTTCTGTGTAAGCTCTCTTATGTCCTCTGTGATCCTTCCCATGAGCTCATCATAGGAAGCGTCGACCTTGTCCTCTTCGATGTACTTGAATCTTCCGATGTCCTCTCTCTCAGGAAGGACTACCAGCTTCTGGAAGGATGCGCCCTTCTTGATAGCTTCCTGGCAGAGATCGTAATAGTTGAGGATCAGCTTCAGAAGCTTGTACTGCTTGTTCATGGAGCTGTAGGTGTCCACCTCGTGGAAAGCGTTCTGGTGGAGGTAGTCCTCCCTTATGGACTTGCAGACTTCAAGTTTCATTCTGTCCTCAAAAGACAGGGAGTCCACACCTACCAGCTGTACGATCTCGTTGAGTTCGGCCTCTTCCTGAAGAAGGTGAAGGGTCTTGGCCCTCATCTTCGGGAAGTCTGCTGCAACGTTTTCGTTGTACCATCTCTCAAGCTTATCTACATAAAGTGAGTATGACTGAAGCCAGTTGATGGCCGGGAAGTGTCTGGCGTAAGCCAGTGATGAATCCAGACACCAGAACACCTTGACAATCCTTAAGGTCGCCTGGGATACCGGCTCTGAAATATCTCCTCCCGGAGGGGATACGGCTCCGATTACGCTCAGCGCCCCGGGGCGTCCCTCCTTACCGATTGAAATGGTGCGTCCTGCTCTCTCATAGAACTGTGCCAGACGGGAGGCCAGGTATGCGGGATATCCCTCTTCACCGGGCATTTCCTCAAGTCTTCCGGACATCTCACGAAGGGCCTCTGCCCATCTGGATGTGGAGTCTGCCATGAGAGCTACAGAGTAGCCCATGTCTCTGAAATATTCAGCTATGGTGATACCTGTATATACGGAAGCCTCACGAGCAGCTACCGGCATGTCGGAGGTGTTGGCGATGAGCACTGTACGCTTCATCAGGGACTCTCCTGATCTGGGGTCCTTCAGTTCCGGGAACTCCATGAGTACGTCGGTCATCTCGTTTCCACGCTCGCCGCATCCGATGTATACGACCACGTCTGCGTCCGCCCACTTTGCCAGCTGGTGCTGAACCACCGTCTTACCGGAACCGAAGGGTCCGGGTACGGCTGCAACTCCGCCCTTGGCAATGGGGAACATGGTGTCTATCACTCGCTGTCCCGTGATCAGCGGAACATCGGGAGTAAGTTTCTCCTTGTAGGGTCTGCCGCGTCTTACAGGCCATTTCTGCATCATGGTGAGCTCTTTAAGGTCTCCGGCTTTCATGTTTTCCGCCGGGAGATCCTGGGTGAGCCTGATGCCTGCCACCTTTTCTTCGATGGTGTACTCGCCCTCTTCGATCCACTCTACCGTACCCTTGATCCCATAGGGCACCATGATCTTGTGGACCACCAGCACGGTCTCGTCAACCGTACCGATGACATCGCCGGACTCAACTTCGTCACCGACCTTCACTGTAGGCACGAACTTCCATTTTTTCTCCCTGTCAAGGGGCGGTACCTTGATACCTCTGGTGATATTGGGTCCTACCTGCTTCACCATCTCCTCGAGGGGTCTCTGGATACCGTCATAAATGGTCTCCATCAGTCCGGGTCCCAGTTCCACCGAAAGGGGCGCGCCTGTGGATTCAACAGGTGCTCCGGGGCCGATGCCCGCAGTCTCCTCATATACCTGGATGGAAGCGCGGTCGCCTCTCATCTCTATGATCTCGCCGATGAGGCCCTGCTCGCCCACGCGGACCACGTCATACATGTTCGCTTCTTCCATTCCCGACGCAACTACGAGGGGGCCGGAAATCTTAAACACTTTTCCCTGGCTCATTAATTGTCACCTCCAAAGAGTATATCTGCTCCGACCGCTCTCTCCACTGACTTCTTGACTGATGTCATTCCGATGCCGAGAGTTCCTTCCTTGCCGGGGATGGGTATTATCGCCGGAAGTCTCTGGTCGTTGTATTCTTCGACTTCATCCAGCATGTACTGGTAGATCTGCTCTGTTACATATATTATGGCGAAGTCTTCCTTTGCTATCCTTTTTAGGATCTTTCTGGCTTCCGAGGGATCATCCGTCGGGAAAACATCCAGACCCACGGCTTTGAAGCCCAGGACCGATTCTCTGTCCCCAATTACTCCGATCTTATACATAAGTCTCCCTCAGCCTTTCTTTTATGGCCTCACCATCCATTCCGGACACCTTGCCGGTCAGGATCATCCTGAGGTCTTTCACCTCGGCCTCTTTTGCTCTGAGATAGCCGACTATGGGCTCTATGCCGAAGGGCACGTAAAGTGCATCCTTCACGTAGTCCATCCTCTGGTCCTCAAGGTACTTCTCCACGCCCTTTGGCCCTACCTTGGTAAGAACGTTGGAAGCTTCACGCTCGACTCCGCTCTCGTCAAGATCGCCTCCCTCCAGGAAAACTCTCTTGAAGAATGCTGCGGGTTTACCCACTTCCTTGAGTCTCACGAAGGCGTTGACATTGAGAGTATCGATCAGCATCCTGACGTAACCCTTGAGAAAGTCATTGCCGGACTCCTCAGCAGCCTGATACATATCCTTGTAGCATGCTCTGTCCAGGCGGATATCTATCTCCTGGGGATCCTGGGATCTGGCGAACTGCTCGATGGCATCCTCCACCGCGCCTCTCATCTCCACTGTCATGCCCAGGAATTCTCTCTTCCTGACCATTTCAGCCATCTCTTCCTTTGGGATGGATCCTGAATCCATGAGAAGGCCGGACCCGTCGGTCCCAAGAAACTCAGCCTTGAGAAGCACCTTCAGATTGTGGTAATCGTTGGGATATTTCAGGAAGTTAAGTTCGCTCTCGTCGGAGATGACGCTGTAGACCTCCTTGTAGGTGGCTTCCAGGTTCGCCGAAAGTATCCCCTCGAATTCCCTGGGGTTCTCCAGTTCCGTCCCGTCTCCGTAACCGTGGAGAGCCAGGACGTTCATGATATCCTGCACTGTGCGGAGCTCAGTAAGTTTGAGGATCTCCTCATGTGTCAAAAGATCCGTTTCCATGGACCTTACTACGACGCATGGGAAAATATAGTCACTTGCCATGTCACTCCTCCCCGAACAGTTCCCTGGATACCTCTCCCGCTATCTTGGGACGGATCATATCGATCTGCGTTCCCACGGTGTTGTCGGCGTATGTCAGACGGTATCTGATCCAGAATCCGCCCGTCATAGGCTCCGACTCAGGGTTCAGTTCGAATCTCTCCGAATACGGAAAGTCTCCGTACTGGAATCGTGTTCTTTCTGATTGAATGTGAGCAGACCGCCATACATTTCGGAGTTGACTCCGACCTTTACAAGATAATCTATGTACTCTTCTCTGGGGAGATTGATTATCCTGTCGATGGCTCCCGTGAAGCACTGATCAAGGATCTCCTGCTTCTTCTCCAGAATTATCTTCTTGGCGTCGATGGATGCAACGGAGCGGCGTCTTTCGATGATCTTTTCCTTCTCTTCGTTGCCCTTCTTCACCATGTTCTGAGAGATCCCTTCAGCCTTTTCGCGGGCCTCCTTGATGATCTGGTCACACTGTTCCTTAGCTTCAGCCAGAAGTCTTTCCTTTTCAGACTCAGCTTCGGCCAGGATCGTCGATGTGATTTTATCTATGCTCATGGTAATTCCTCTGATTCACCGCGGCGTCTGCCGCTGGATTTTTTGCGCGAGTTACGTGGCTTCAGTCCTTATGCCGGTATTCTCAGCCAGATAAGGATCGATACTACGAATGCCAGAATTGCGTAGGTCTCTACCATTACGGTGTAGATGATACCCTTTGACATCTGGTCAGGGCGCTTGGCCATAAGCTGAAGAGCTGATGCTGCGGCTTTTCCCTGGCCTACGCCGGATGCGAATCCTACAACGCCGATGGGTACGCCTGCAGCCAGGTAATACCAGCCCTGAGCAACTGTGAGATCCAGCATGGCACCACCGAGGAACCCGGTCTTTACCATGATCAGGAAGGCGATAACTACGCCGTAGATTCCCTGTGTTCCGGGAAGGGCCTGAAGGATAAGGGTCCTACCGAACTTCTTGGGGTCACCGGCAACTACTCCGGCAGCCGCCTGTCCGGCGATACCAACACCCATACCTGATCCGCAGCCTGCGCATGCCGCGATGGCAGCTCCCAATAACGCTAATCCGTTACCATCTGTTAACATTTTTCTTGCCTCCTTAAGAGTTTATAGCTGTATTTTCAACTTTTACATACTTGGTCTTCATTCTGAAGGGATCGAAGGGCTCTCCGCCGTCCACAAAGAACTTGCCGAAGAACTCAACGAACTGAAGTCTTGCAGAATGTATGAAAGCTCCGAGAGCGTTAATGGCGAAGTTCAGGAGATGTCCGAAGATGAATATCAGGACGAACATGATCACTCCTACCACGCTCTTGCCTCCAAGGGCTCCCATGGTGTTCACCACCTGAGCGATGGCGCCTGTGGCCAGGCCCAGGGCCAGGACTCTGGCATAGGACAAAATATCCGACAGCCAGCTGGTGATGTTATATACGTTGGAGAATCCTCCGATGACCTTGCCTATGCCCTTGCGGTCGCGCCCTCCGGTGAGGAGCAGCCCGGCAATGCCTATGATGGACATCCACTTTCCGATGGGTGTCAAGCTCTCTGAGATCATTCCTCCGCCCAGCCACATAATGAGGCCGATGACCGTATCGTACCAGAGGAGGATGTCGCAAACGAAGTCCACTACCTTACCTTCCTTGAGGAGCAGATACCCTTCTATTCCCAAAGCCAGGAACAGGTGGGCAACGCCCAGCACGATGGATATCAGAAGAAGGGTCAGGGGGTCATCCAACGGATCGAACCAAAGAGGTTTTATATCTATGGTCTTTCCGAAGAAGGTCTCCGCTATGACCTCGAAGGCGTTTCCGAACCAGCCTCCGAACAGGGCACCGAAGACGAAGGTGGATATGCCGCAGTAGAACAGCATGGTCACCATCTTCTTCATGGTACCTTCCAGATCGTACTTGAGAAGCACGATTCCCAGGACCACCACCATGATCAGTCCGTAGCACGCATCACTGAACATCATTCCGAAGAACACTATGTACCAGAGTGCGAATATGGACGTGGGATCAAAAGATCCATAGGCCGGAAGTGAATACATTTCCGTGATTCCTTCCAGAGGAGTGAAGAACCTTGGATTCTTCAGAAGCACCGGAGGCACATCATCCTCTGCGGGATCTTCAAACTTGTATACGCATCCAAGTTCATCCAGAAGGGCCTTTACCTTTTCTTCCCGTCTCTCCGGGACCCAGCCCTCCAGGAAGAAGGTCTTGTCGGTCTTGAGCAGCTTGGACCTGGCTCTTCTCTTGTCCAGTTCCACCGTCATGAGATCTGAATAATCTTCGATGACGCTCTTCTGAGCCGCTATGGCCGCGATCTCTGAGAAGACATCCTCTCGCTCCTGTTCCAGTTCAGCCTTTCTTGCCTTATTGTTATCAAGGTTCTCCTGAACTGTACCTTCACGGTCCTTGAGCTCCAGGGGCTGGAATCCTCCGTCCTTAAGAGAGGAGGCGATATCCTCTGCCTGGTCCTTTGGCAGGATCAAGGCCAGGAACCTTCTGGTCTTGTCTTCGTTGACCTGCTTCATGACGTACCGGTCCGTCTTGGCAGAAACTGTCTTTTCCAGTTCTGCCGGATCGAACACTGCCGGAAGAGCTCCCATTAGGACTGTGGTATCTCTAGTCTCCATCTGATCCAGCGGAACATCAAAGTTCTGCCAGGGCTCCAGCATGAGGCTGTCCACATCTATTCTGTTGACCTCATCTCTCTCCTGCCTGAGCTTGTCGTTCAGACTGATGAGACGATCGATGAGTTCCTCAGCGATGCCCTTGGATGATGGAATGGAGTGGGCATAGTCGGTGGAGATGGTGCGCCTGGTCTTGAAAAGCGGCTTCTTGAGTTTGCCGTATTCATCGATGATGTCCATGGCCTGCTGGGCTCTGGTCACCTTTCCTTCGAAGTAGGCCACCTTCTCCTGGACCGTATCCATGGATACGTTGTCCCTCCAAAGATCTTCCGATAGTTTGTACGCCTGGTCCGTAAGTTCAACTGCTTCCAGGTCAATGAGTCTGTCGAGAAGCTCTCGCTTTTTCTCGTCCAGGCCGATGACCGAGATTTTTTGCATTTTAACTATCGACACCGGATCTCACTATCCTTTCCACAATGTAATCTATGACTTTATCTTTTTTGGTTTCGGCTTTCTCTGCCATCTCTTTGGCGTCCACCCGGGCCTGTTCCATGGCTTCGTCATATTCCTGGTCGGCCTCGTTCATGCCTTCCTGGATGAGAGAATTGTAGGTCTTGTTCCCCTCATCCTCTGCATCGGATATGATCTTCTCTGCCTCAGCCTTGGCCTGCTCCACCATTTTCCTGGCTTCAAGCTTCGCTTCCCTCTTCATGGAATCGGAGTCTTCCTCGGCCTTCCTGATGGCGGTCAATTCTTCGTTAAACACAATATTTCTCCTTTCAGAGTACCAATCTTAAAACGCAAGCCGGGTCCTGCCCCGGCTATCAGAAGGCTTATTATCGGCATCTTCTGTGTCTCAAGCTGAAATACTTCGCAATTTTATTATATCATGAACCAGAATTATGTACAAGATTTAATACAAGGTTTGTTCTGCTAAATCCTTGAAGCGATATCCTCGATCTTTCTCAGGCGTCCGTTTATGCCGGATTTTTTGAGAGGCGGATCACACATCTCGCCCAGGGCTGCAATGGTCGCATCGGGGTGTTCAAGCCTGAGCATCGCGGCCTCTCTGAGCTTTGGATCCAGAAACTTAAGTCCCTTTAGCCGATCGATCTTCTTGATGGCCTCCACCTGCCTGAGGGATGTGTCCACTGCCCTGTCTAAATTGGCGGAGTCGCAGTTGATCTCTCTCTTGGCGGTACTGACAAGACCCTTCTTGATTCTGATATCCTCCATCTTCAGCATGCTGCCGGAGGCTCCCATGATGGCCAGCATGTCGGAGACGTAGTCCGCCTTCTTCATGTAGACCACGTAACGGCTTCCCCTCTTCACCACCTTGGCCTGCATGTCGGTGAAGGAGTTTATGACCTTCTTCAGGTCGTTGGCCACTCCCTCAGTCCTGATGGCGAATTCCAGGTGGTAGGATTTGGTGGGATCCGACATGGTCCCCGTACCCAGGAAGGCCCCTCTTAGGTAAGCCTTCCTGTCGCACTTGGCTTTAAGGAGCTCGTCATATATTCCGTCGTAGAGATAATCCCTGCCTTCTCTGATCCTTATTATGCCGCACTCTCTAAGGATCTGGTCGGCCCTTTCCTTAGGCCCCAGGATCAGATGGTAACTATTGGCGGAAGTCTTACGGTTGCGGCCCACTCCGCCTCCCTCGTATACCTCAAGGTCACAGTCCACAGAAAAATATTCTTTGATCAGCTTCTTGAGATGTCTGGCGATGGCGGCCTGGTCCGTCTGAAGGTCTATCATGTAGCTGTTATCATTATCCAGTTCGATATCCCCGGCCGTCCTTATATAAGCTGCGATCTCTGAGAGCATGCAGCACTTTTTCTCGATATTCAGTCTTGCCAGTTCGTTTTTGGCTTCTGATGAAAAGGACATGATCCCCTCCTTGTGAGTGGATGTGTCGCAGATCTGCAACACACTCCCGTCTCCGTGTAACTAAATATTACCACTTACGCATAAAAAATACAATCGCATCACACAAAATGTATTGTATACATGAGTCCGGGGCAACCTTCCCATAGCAAAAAACCTCCCTCCGATTGGAAGGGGGTTCAGGGCTTTCGCCTTTAGTTTTGGTTTACTGTCTGGGCTTAAGGCCGAGGATCTGTCTTGCTTCGTCAGGTGTAGCGATCTCTCTGTTCATGAGCTTAGCCATCTGAACTACTCTCTCTACCATCTCGCCGTTGGACTTAGCAAGGACTCCCTTGGACATGTAAACGTTGTCCTCGAATCCTACACGAACGTGTCCGCCCATAGCGATGGTCGCAGCAACGATGTCCCAGCAGGTCTTGCCGATTCCGGTAGCGGTCCAAGTGGATCCCGGAGGAATGGAACCAACCATGAATACCAGGTCTCTTACTGTGGCTGTCATCTGAACGCCGAGAACGAAGTCGAAGTGCATCGGATAGTCGATGTGACCCTTCTTAGCAGCCTTGAGAGCCAGGTCGATCATGCCCTTGTCGAATACTTCGCACTCAGGCTTGATGCCTCTCTGCTTCATGATGTCGCCGAAGTTGGCGATGGTGTTGTCTGTATTGATGAAGATCTCGTCGCCGCCGAAGTTGCAGGTTCCGCAGTCGAGAGTAGCCATCTCGGGGGTGGGAGTGATCTCTGTGGACTGCAGTCTTTCAAGGTCAGTCATGCCCACTGCTCCGCCGGTTGAGGGCTGAATGATAACGTCCGGGCAAACCTTCCTGATAGCGTCTACGCATTCCTGGAATCTACCCTTGTCCTGTGTGGGAGTTCCGTCATCCCATCTTACGTGAAGGTGGATAAGAGCAGCGCCTGCGTCATAAGCTGACTTAGCCTCTCTTACGATCTCTTCTACGGTGTAGGGAACGGCAGGGTTGTTTTCCTTGGTTACTTCTGCTCCGCAAATGCAGCAGCTGATAATGAGTTTTTCCATGTCTGTCTCCTTTGCAACAAGAAATTTTATATATTAGTTATTTGACTTATAGGTGACCGGCAGAGCCGATTCTGTGCCACCCATTATTATATCACTAAAGGTCTCTGTGTTCAAGGGTGACTCGCATTCCTTCTTCCCTGAAAAGCCTTGCGAATTCATTGGCGATGACCACAGACCTGTGATGTCCTCCGGTGCAGCCCACCGCAATGGTCAGGCTGTACTTGCCTTCTTTTATATAATGAGGGATTATTATCCTCATGATCTCCATGTACCTGTTTATGAACGTGGTAGTCACGCTGGGGCGCAAAACATATGACTCCACTTTTTTGTTGTTCCCCGTGAGTTTTTTGAGGGAATTCACGTAGAAAGGATTGGGAATGAACCTGGTGTCCACCACCCAGTCGGCCTCTGTTGGGATGCCGTTCTTGAAGCCGAAGGAAAAGATGTTCACCACGAAGGTACGCTTCTCCTTGCCCTGGGAAAAGATCTTTTCCATGGCGGCGTTGAAATCGGCTACCTTGGTCCTGGATGTGTCGATTATATAGTCAGCCTGCTCCCTGATCTCGCTCAAGATCTCCCTCTCGTTGGCAATGGCGTCCCTGGTCACTGGCCCGTTTATCACAGGGTACATCCTTCGGGTCTCGTTGTATCGCCTGATCAGCACCTGGTCGGAAGCTTCAATGAAGACGATCTTCACGTTTATGTCGTCCATGGCCTTCAGCTCCGCAATAACGTTCTTAAGGTCGTTAAAAAACGCCCCGCCTCTCACGTCCACCACGAAGGCAGCTTTCTGGATCTTTTTCTTGCCGGTCATGCTGAGCTCGATGAAATTCTTGATCAGCGTGGGCGGAATATTGTCTATGCAATAGTATCCCTTGTCCTCGAACCAGTCGCAAGCCTTGGTCTTTCCTGCGCCGGACAGTCCTGTGATTATGGTTATGTCCATTATTTCTCCTCTGTAAGTACTATGTTTACGATCCTCTCCGGGTCAAGGCCTGCCTCCAGTGCTCTAGTGAGCTGTGGCCGGAAGAGTCCCACGTTTCCCGGAATGTGGGCGTCTGAGCTTATGACGAACTTCACGTCGAAGGGTGCAGCCAGCTTGATCTCATCGGAGGTCAGGTGGGGGTGCTTTCCGTTTATCTCCATCAGTGTGCCCGTATCCTCACAGGCCTTTGCGATCTCTGTGATATCGAAGGGGCCCTTGTCCCCGGGATGGGTCAGTATCTCTATGTGATGGCCCTGCTCCTCTGCGTGATACAGGGTGTTAAGGATCATGTCCGTATTCCGGACCAAAAGACTCTGGCTCCTGATGCCCAGCCTGTTGGGGATCATTCCGCATCCCAGTACTGCGAAGTGGAATCCCGCCAGCACTATGTCCAGATCCTTCCAGTCATCATCTGAAATATCCACATAGGGTGCCCTGAGAAGCGTGTTGGCCTCCACTCCAAGGAGGACTTTCACATCCGGATAGATCTTCATAGCCTCCTCTATGTCCGCCCTCATCTCCGGGATCTTTTCCATCTTCATTCCGTAGCAAAAATTCCCCGGCCCATGGTCAGTGATCGCAATGGACTGAAGACCCTTCTCATGGGCCGCCTTCACGTTGTCCAGGATACTTCCCTTTCCATGGGAGTATGTGGTGTGGGTGTGATGATCCCACAGCATTTTATATTTTGCGACCTTATCCGTCATTTTACTACCTGCCGCTCCTTATGATCCTGACCTCAGGCTCAAGGGTCACTCCGGAATTCTCCAGGACCCTTTCCTTCACAAGCTCTATCAGGTCCAAAATATCCGTGGCCGTGGCTCCTCCGGTGTTCACCACGAACCCGGCGTGAAGCTGAGATACCTGTGCGCCGCCCACTGATGTTCCTTTTAGCCCCGCCTCTTCTATGAGTTTGCCTGCAAAATGGCCTTCGGGCCTCTTGAAGGTGGAGCCGGCAGATGGGAAGTTCAGGGGCTGCTTCTCAGTGCGGGCCTTGGTATAGTCTGATATCCTGTCCTGGATATCCTCCTGCTTATCCCTGAAAAGGGAGAACTCTGCAGAAGTAATGATGTATCCGTTTTCCATGAAGGAAGAGTGCCTGTATCCCGGCATCACTTCATCCTTGGTGAAGTCCCTTTCCTCTGATCCATCCGAGGATACGGCGTGGACTGACTTGAGCACCTTGCCTGTCTCGTATCCGTAGGCTCCGGCGTTCATGAATACTGCGCCTCCTATGGAGCCGGGGATCCCCGAAAGTCCTTCCATGCCTGTGGCAGACCAGGGTTCCGCTGCCGCCATTTTTGATGCTTTGGCCAAAAGCGCCCCTGCTCCTGCCCTTAAGATGATATTGTCCTCATCTTCGGGAGATACGAATATCTCTATTCCTCCGAAATCCTCAGAGGAATTGTCCAGCCTTATGACTGCACCTTCATAGGTGCCGTCTTCGAAAAGAGTGTTGGTGCCGTTTCCGAGGATGATGTGAGGGATGCCCATCTCCGTCACTGTCCCCAGGACCGCCCTGAGTTCTTCCACGGTGGCGGGTTCTATGAAAAGTCCGGCGCATCCCCCTGCCCTAAAGGAGCAGTAGGATGACATGGGTACGTTCTCCCTGATCCTGTTTTCAAGGGAGGGACATATCTCACTCAGTTTTCTTTTCAGGTCCATCAGTTCCATATGGTTCAGCTGCCTTTCCGAAGACCTCCGCCTTATCTATCTCATATTTTGAGAAGTCTTCATATGTCAATGTATTCGTTTCAATATCTTTCTTTTTAAGTGAATTGTTCACCGCTCTTGAACAGTAGGTATAGATCACTGCGAACAGCGGCACGCCCAGGATCATGCCCAGGAATCCGAAGAGTCCGCCTCCGACGATGATGGCGAACATTACCCAGAAGCTCTGTAGCCTGGTGGTCTTGCCAAGGATCTTGGGTCCGATGATGTTGCCGTCCACAGTCTGAAGGGCCAGAGCCATTACGACGAACTTGAGGGCCGCGATGGGGTTGATGATCACAAGGAGCAGTGCACAGGGGATCGCGCCGATGATGGGTCCGAAGAAGGGGATCACATTGGTCACACCGATGATCACTGAGACCAGCACCGCCATGGGTATGGACAGTATCCTCATCAGTATGTAGCAGAGGATGCCGATTATGATGGAATCGATGACCTTACCTGAGATGAATCCGCCGAAGGTGGTATTGGTGAGCCTGCCAAGCTCAAAGAGTCTGTCTGCCCTTTCCTTGGAGAAGATAGCCAGGATGAGTTTTTTGCCCTGTGCGATGAACTTCTCCTTGGAGTTAAGGATGTATACGCAGATGATCATTGCCACGAAGAAGTTCACTACGCCCTTGATGGTGGACACCACTCTGGAGGATACGAAGGAAACTATCTCGGTGGATGCCGGCAGCACCTTCTCCTCGAACCAGGCGGTGATCTTCTCGGACAGATTCTCCATGTTGCCTGCGATGTACTGCACTATCTGATTGTCTGAATTGGCGCCGTTTTCGATGAGTTTGGTGGTCTGGTCGAAATATCCGGGCATCCTTTCCACCAAACCGACTATGCTTTCATAAAGATTGGGGATTATCAGCATCACGAAGCCTGTAAGCACCGCAAACATCACGACGAGAGCCACCACGGTACCGAATATTCTGGAAAGCTTCAGCGCCTTCGGCTGAGTCTTGGTCTTGGTCTTGATCAGTTTGAAAAGCCAGCCCACCGCCCAGTTGTATATAGGGCAAAGGAGATAAGCCATGATCAGTCCTATGTAGAATGGCATGAGTATGCTGTTTAAATTGTTCCACCCTGCTTTTACTACACCGAAATGGCTTATGTAGTAATGGCAGATGATCAGAGCCAGACCCACGAGGAATATGGTGAGTCCCGCCTTGAAATATCCGCCTTTTTTCCAAGATTTGATACTGAACTTTTTGGTTTCCTTGTCCATGCTGTGACCCTCCGCAGATAAGCATCTGCTTGTTCAGAGCGCTACTTTAACAGATATATTATATCATAAAGCCGTTTGCCTGGGAACTAGATTTGTGATATAGTCATAACTGCCCGCACTGCGCTGTGATTTACCTTTAATAATGCGCGCCGGGCCACTCCATAAGACTCTACAATATAAGAGGAAAACATGAAAATACTGGTGATCAGCGATACTCACCACGACCTCAGTCGTGCTGAGGCCGTCATAAGAAATCTAAAAAAAGCCGGTCCCCTGGACGTCCTGGTCCACTGCGGCGACTACTACGAGGATGCCGTGAAGCTGGGCAACATGTTCGGTATAGAGACCGTGGCCGTCAAGGGAAACTGCGACCGCTCCTTCACGAGAGACGAGTTCGCCATTCTGGAGACCGAGGCGGGAGACTTCTTCGTGACCCACGGCAATATGTACAACGTGGGTTACAGCAACGAAGATATCTATGAGACAGCCGCAAGATACGACTGCACCGGCGCCATCTTTGGCCACACCCACCGGTCGGAAAACGTGGATGTGGACGGGTTTCTTTTGCTGAATCCGGGAAGCATATCGAAGCCCAGAGACAGGTCCGGCGGGACCTTTGCCATACTGAACACCAGAGAGGACGGCTTCGAGGCTACAGTCCTCAAATACGACGATTACATGAAGGGTGTCTCAAAGCCCGTGGGCAAGGCCAAAGCCGGACACTTGAGAGAACTATTCAACTGGGCTGACGGACAATAGGAAAAGCTCGCCCAAGCCGCCCATTCACATTACGGAGGAAAACATGAACATAAACGATCTTAAAAACAGCGATATTATCCGCGCAATGTCTGACTACGAAAAAGTTTTCTGGCTCAATCCGGACTGCGAGGCCGAACCCTCCTGCCCCTACGGCTTAAAGGACATTGAGGACGCCGAGGCGAGGCTCAAAAGGTTCGCGCCCTTCATTCTGAAGGCCTTCCCCGAAACAGCTGAGACCCAGGGCATCATCGAATCCCCCTTAAAGGAGATCCCCCGGATGAAAAAGGTCCTGGAAGCCGAGAACGGCAGCTTCCCAGGCAGGCTCTTCCTTAAGATGGACAGCCACCTCAAGGTATCCGGCTCCGTCAAGGCCAGAGGCGGCATCTACGAGGTGCTGAAGTTCGCCGAGAAGGTGGCCATGGAAAACGGCATGCTGAAGGAGACCGATGACTACAGCATACTTCTGGAAGACAGATTCAAAGAGCTCTTCGGCAAATACTCAGTTCAGGTGGGATCCACCGGAAACCTGGGGCTCTCCATAGGGATCATCTCCGCCAAGCTGGGATTCAAGGTCACAGTTCACATGTCCGCCGACGCCCGCCAGTGGAAAAAAGACCTGCTCAGGTCCCGCGGCGTCACAGTCATCGAATATCCCCAGGACTATCAGGTCGCCGTGGCTGAAGGCCGCAAAGCATCCGAGGGTGACCCATACTGCCACTTCGTGGACGATGAAGGGTCCTTGGATCTTTTCCTCGGCTATTCAGTGGCGGCCAAAAGGCTTTTGCCCCAGCTTGAGGCAAACGGCATCAAGGTGGACGATGAAAATCAGCTCTACGTCTACATCCCCTGCGGCGTAGGCGGAGCTCCCGGCGGCATCGCCTTCGGTCTCAAGACCATGTTCGGTCCTAACGTCCACATCTATTTCGCAGAGCCCACCCATGCTCCCTGCATGACCCTGGCACTGGTGTCAGGCCTGGGCTCCGATATCGCCTGCTCAGACATCGGACTGGACGGAAAAACAGCGGCCGACGGGCTGGCCGTAGGACGCGCCTCATATCTTGTGGCGGACCTTATGAAAAACATGCTGGAGGGCTGCTACACCGCCAAGGACGAGGAGCTCTACCCCTACCTGGCACAGCTGAAGGACAGCGAAGGGATCTTCATCGAACCCTCCTCCACAGCTTCCTTCCAGGGCCCCTCCCTGGTTAAAAAGCCCGGCACCCACATCCTCTGGGCCACCGGAGGCAGCATGGTCCCCGCGGACGAAGCCGCGGGTTACTACAACAAGGGTAAATAAACTATGCGAAAGGTAAACGATAGATGAGTATTGAAACAAAAATAAGCCACACCGATAAAGTGAGGCTTTCCACCCCTGAGGAAGTGGAGTACATCCGAAACTACCTTCAGGAGCACCGCTACGACCACATGGGCGACTTCGATTCCCAGATGGACCCCGACTATGTGTCCTCCGATTACGAGAGCGGCACCGTCACCATCCGCTGGACCGCAAAAAAATGGGAGATGAACCACATCGGCATCCTCCACGGAGGCATCATGGCTTCCATCCTGGACCACACCGCAGGCTACGCCGCCTACGCATTCCTGGGGCACTGGTGCCCCACCGTGGACATCGACGTCAAGCTCATCAGCCAGGTGAACCTCGGCGATCAGCTGACCTGCGTGGGCCAGGTCATCCACGCCGGCGCCCGCTTCATCACCTGCAGCGGCGAACTTTACAACGATACCAACGGGCGCCTGGTAGCCACCGGCCTCATGGAATACGCCAATGGCGCCCGCGCCGCCAACGTGGAAGTTCAGCCGGAGAGAGTTGACTGATAATATTGGTTGCGTTGCGAGTTGTGGATATGGTCCGACCGGCGGATTGTTCTTGATTGATATGCAATTCATGAGCATTTCAGTCGATTTTACCTCCACCTGATGTCACTTTGGCGCAAAAAACATGGATTTGCTCATAATTCGTTAATTACATAACACAAGATAAATACCATTTGACAAAATCGGCGCCTATAAGTATAATAATATGGTGCCGAAAGTCACATGCGGCATTAGCTCAATTGGATAGAGTAGCGCACTACGAATGCGAAGGTTAGGGGTTCGAGTCCCTCATGCCGCACCATTGAAAAGAAGCAGTCCGTTTGGACTGCTTCTTTTTAATCTAACGAGATCCATGAGGGACTCGAACCCGAAAGGGCGCGACCGTTAAGCAGAAGTGTCCGGTGGACACTTCTGTAGGGAGCGGTTCAAGCCGCCCGTACGGGGCGGCGCAGAACGGCAGACATGAGCAAAGCGAATGGCTGCTAAGTCCCTCATGCCGCACCCCATTTCACCCAGTTCTCGTTTTCCACTGGTCTGATCAAGAGCGATCCAACGATTCCCTCGTCTCTTAAAATCTTTTCCAGCTCGTCTCCCCTAAGATCATAGTTCAGGTCGCACAGATCGCTTTTGAGCATCCCCTGGTAGAGCACCCCACCGGAGTCGATCACGACACACTCCAGTGCAGGCACCCTAATGCTCCGGGACTCATCTCCTACCATGAGATCCTGAACCAGCACAGCCTTTCCGTCTTGTACTGCGACCGCAAGTCCGGGTTCGTAACCGCAGTTTACTGCGGCATATGAGTTTTCTTTCCATCCCGTTCCCCCGTCAAACATCGCTCTTATCAAGTCTCCTCCGATCCTGCCCCCGTACAGTTCTGAATAGGATCCGTCTCCCTTCCTGTATAAAACTGCAAGGTTTGTTTCGTTGTCCGTAACTGCAAGACTGCCATCTTCGCCCCAGGCATATGAGATTTTTTGCGCCGAACCGAACAATTCAAACCTTCCCCTGCTCTCCCACAGGTCTGCATCCAGCAGTTCAACGTTCATCCGGCCTTCCTGCACATAAAATACAGCCAGGCACCTGTGGTCGCCGGACAAACTTAGCCCCACATATTCATGTTCCGTGGCCAGCGGGCAGACCATTGACAGTTGTTCTGCGTGAGGCAGCGGGTTACGCATGCCTTCACTTCTCTTTCCACGCCTGACGGTGGCAGACGGTGATATCTCGATGGGAAGTTCATAGATCCCAAATCCCTCCGGAAGCTGTGAGACATCCACCGGTTCCCCTTTGGCAGTTCTGTTGTTCACAACGAAAAGCAGTCTGTTTTTTAACTTGTAATCAGCTGCGGTCCTGTTCTCTGTGTCAGCCACTTCTTCGCCTGCCTCGTATGAATACCCGGACAAAATATCCGGGTGCTCCCACTGAATACCGTCTATGACATTCTCTTCCTGCAGAACGATAAATGGGTCAAACTCATAATAGTCACTGTTTTTTTCATCGACCCTCACAATATCAGTTTCATATCCGAGAGATGTTTTTTTGTCGTAGTTGTCCAGCTTTGTGACCTTATATCTATGATACTCATTATCGATCACCGGGATCCGGAACATTTCATTAAAGCAAACGAACAGATTCATGGTCGAGTTATATGCCAAAGTGTTTTCATGTTTCAGTTTCCCCATCCGGTCCAATATCTTCAGGCCATCCAGCATGTCGTCAGAGCTGTAGACCTTGGTGCCGAACTGAAACCTGAAACTTACAGGGTAATAATCCAAGAGATCTTTAAGTCTTACCATACCATCTTCCGGAATTCCGGAAGTCAGCACTCTTTCCTGTATCTCTTGGTAGAAATCCTGTACGCGTGAAGATGCCACATCCCCCAGAGGACCATATTCTATCATGGTGCAGAATGGTTTCACAGACCACCCGACAAAACGCATATCATCATATACAGATGTTTCCTCGTTTACCTCCATGAAGCCTCTTTTGAAGCTGGAAACAGTCTCTCCTGAGCTGAAATCATAGCTGTTGATCCAGTGGAGATCCTCAGATGAATCTGCCCTGAAACCTGCAGATAACCCCTCACAGGCCGTGCTGCTTCCCATGATCGTCTCTTCTGTAAGGACAACACCTCCTACCCGGTCATTCACGAGCTTAAAGCCCGAGACTATGATCGCGGCAGATATCAGAGCTGTCATCATGAACAATATGCCAATCTTTTTCATAAAATACCCCCTGCGCAGATCTATTTCATTTGATTCACAGCTGTCCTGATCCTGTCTGCCCTGTAGTCATATTTCTCCTTGACGATCTGGATCAGCGAACGGCCGCCGGCCTCTACTTCATTAATGTCCAGGTCATCTATTATCTCACCCCTGCGGATCAGGATGGCTCTGTCTATGTAATCAGCTATCTCTTCTATGAGGTGTGTCGATATCACCACAGTCTCGTCCTCATTAAGAACGCTGATAAGCACCTCATAGAAATCTTCCCTGTTAAAAACATCATTCCCCGCAAAAGGCTCGTCCATGAACACGTAATCTGCCCCCTGGCTGATGGCCAGAACCACTTCAAACTGGTTCTGCTGGCCCAGGCTGAACTCGCTGATCTTTTTCTTTGAAGGAAGTTCAAAAAACTCCATCAGCGCGTCATATCTCCGTTCATCGAACCGCGGGAACTGCATCTTGTAAAAAGCCTTGTGATCGCCTGCGGTGACCGACGGAAAGAATGAATGATCTCCTGTGGCGTAAGAAAGCCTGAATATGTTTTTTTCATTGATAGGTTCCCCGTCAAGGGTGATCGTTCCGTCATACTTAAGAAATCCCATTATGCACTTCATCAGCGTGGTCTTGCCCGCTCCGTTCGAACCGAAAAGACCGATGATCTGGCCCTCAGGAATCCGGATGCTGCAGTTGGAGAGAGCCGTCTTGTTCTTATATTCCTTCGATACGTTTATTAATTCGATCATGGTTGACCTCCTAAAACGGCAGTAAATTGATCAGATAGTCGGGATGAAGGGCTACATGGGGAGTGAAAAAAACGTACAGGATCATATCCAGTACCGTATGGGCTGCCATGATGATGACTATCATGCAGCTCTCCAGAGCAGGAGATGTCCAGATAGTCCGGGCGTATTCCTTTCTGTCCGGCAGCCTCTTCATTACAAATACGCTCTTGGTCTCCTTGTTGTAATAGCTGTAATTCAGGTATGCCTGAAGGAAGAACACCAGTATTATCGCAATCAGATACCCGTAATAGGCATGTTTCTGAAGATCCCAGAAATACGGCATCATCATTTCTGAATCGATGGTCACTCCGGTCAGGCTGTTGTTGATGGCCCTGAGCTTCATAAAAAAACTTCCGTAAAAGGCGATCTTACCTGCCAACCCCACAAAGATGCACGCTCCAAGCAGAAAGTCCGCTCTCTCCATGTTGATCCCCATGGGAAGATATCTCCTTCTGAGACAGAATAGATCTATCTTGTGATGTTCAATATCTTCAAAATGAGCAGTTTCTCCCCCTTCCTGGCCGATCGTGCCGGAATTGCTGTTTACCGCCATCAGCAGATCTTCATCGAACTCAGTACTGTCCATGTCCACCATTCCAACGTATTTGTTCACCAGGAAAGGATCCCCCTTTGGATGTTTCTCCCTGGCCATGACGTCCCCCACAAGGAACACCACGTACATGGACAGCACCAGGATCACAATAAGCAGATAACTGTCGCTGAGTTTGAAGGACCAGACCACGAACATGGCCAAAGATACCACCAGGATTCCGGCAGAGGGTCTGCTATTGTGCCAGCTCAGGTAGCTGGATCTGGCGGTGTCCCCCGCCAGCGCCAGTACAGAAACGATGTTGAATAACAGTACCTGAGGATGGGCAATGGGAAGAAGAGCGTGGCCAATGTCAGTCCTTAGTATTCCCAAGGCCAGCCTCGCATCCGTATCCGCGGCTCCGGCGGCACTCATTCCAAAGTATCCGATCCCCAAAACGGAAACTATGGCTGCCCCCCACAGGATCACGATCATAAGCAAATAGTATCCATACATGGTAAGGTATGATGCCAGCGGGGAAATGTACAATCTTCTTATGGTGTAGCCCGTGGTGGAATGCGCAGCCTTCAAGGCTTTTTTGCCATTTACCGAGTTCATGGCCCCAGTCACTGAAAGCACCAGGATTAACACGAAAGCCAGCACGGTCCATGCGCCTCCTAACGTCCTCTCCATGACCATGAAAGACCCGCCCGGTACCATAAGCCGGAACTTTACAGCATATATGGCCGCGAACGTTAAAGGTATCGTTGCTCCCAAAAGTATTGTCTTCCTGAACGCCGCCTTATTGTAAAGGCAGACCAAAGACAGATATTTACTCAATACTCATCCCTCCTGTTTCATGCCCAACCGACCCTGAAAGATAAAGCGTATAAATACCCCTTTCCTGACTCTATCTTTTCACTTCCTATTGCCTCAAGCGGTACGACGTGAAAATCATCGCCTTCACTGTACGCAACATAAGCCAAAATCGTTTCCATACCGGGTCTAATGTGCACATTTTCTTTCATCATTACGACATCGTGTCTTAAAGTTCCTGCTCCTTCAACATCATTCAGGATCTCTATCGTCTCGGGAGATCTGCCGCTTCTTTTGCTGGCTGCCATCACCGTCAGGCGGAATGCATCATGATCAGCCACCGCCATGACCGCTCCCTGCCGAAGATTCCTGCCGGACGTATCAAAGCTGTCAATTATTGTCATGTCTTTCAGGTGCCCGTCCTCATACCCATATAATATGAGATCGATCTTTTCGTGGCTGTTGTCTGTTCTGTAATTGAACAACATCACGTCCTTGCCTGTGAAAATGTTTTCGGCAAGGATCTTTTCCTGGCTCAGATCTCCTGCCGGTCCCACATAGCTCAGTCCCGGCGCAGTCTTCCATAATACCATCCCGCATGCCAGCAAAAAATATATGACAGACAGAATGATGAAGATCCTCTGCAGTTTGCTGTATTTCCGCTGGCCTATCCTGGCTATGTTGATTATGTTTTCTTCTGACTGTTTAGGGATGTCCTCCTTGATCAGGTCCTCTCCGGCAAGAAATTCGTTGATGGATATCCCCAGTACACCGCAAAGCTCCATGTACAAAGACACATCCGGGAGACATATGCCCCTCTCCCACTTGGAAACAGATTTATCGCTCATTCCAAGCCTGTCGGCCAACTGTACCTGAGTCATCCCCAAAGCTTTGCGTTTTGATGCGATATATGATCCTATCTTCACAAGATCCATAAGTGAACCTCCCACATCTGATAATCGATTGTACCTTCCGAACTAAAAAAACAACACCTCTTGAAAGTAGAGTTTAGCCGCCTGGCTCACCCAACACCCCTATTATGCTCCTTTGAGACTGTAGTTCTACTAACTCTCAGGTTAAACCTCCTTAAAAGTGATTGCTCTCCAACACAAAACCCCCGGCAGGGCACCGGGGGTCGTATAACATTTTTTACAGATCGTAGTACATCTCAAATTCCATGGGTGTGGGCACCTTGTTGATCTTTTCGATCTCGGCGCGCTTGCCGGCGATCCAGAGATCGATGAGCCTCTGGGGGAAGACGCCGCCTTCGGTCAGGAAGTCGTGGTCTTTCTCAAGAGCGTCCAGGGCCTCGTCCAGCGACTTCGGAAGAGATGAGATCTTGGCCTTTTCCTCGTCTGAAAGTTCATAGAGGTTGAAGTCGTAGGGTCCGTGGCCCTCGGCAACCGGGTCGATCTCGTTCTTGATGCCGTCCAGGCCTGCCATGAGGATGGCAGCGTAGGCGTAGTACGGATTGCAGGTGCCGTCCACGTTTCTGATCTCGAACCTTCTCTTGTCAGGTGACTTGGCGTAGGCCGGGATGCGGATGACCGCGCTTCTGTTTGCCGTAGCGAATCCCACAGTGACCGGTGCCTCGAAGCCCGGAAGCAGCCTCTTGTAGGAATTGGTGGTTGGGTCGGTGATGGCGCAAAGCGCACCGATGTGACGAAGCAGTCCTCCGATGAAGTTCATAGCTGTCTTGGAAAGCTCTGAGTAGCCGGACGGATCATAGAAAAGCGGCTTTCCGTCCTTGAAAAGTATCATGTGGACGTGCATGCCTGACCCTGCCTCGTTGTAGACGGGCTTGGGCAGGAAAGTAGCCGTGTGCCCTTCTCTAATGGCCTCGTTCTTGATGATATACTTTGCCAGCATTGTCTTGTCAGCCTGAGGAGCCAGTTCATCGAACTCCACCTCGATCTCCAGCTGTCCGGGGCCGCCCACTTCGTGGTGATGGTACTTGACCTTGGCGCCCAGTTCCTCCATGATCATGGTCACTTTTGACCTATAGTCATAGAGCACGTCCTGGGGAGGAGCGGCATGATAGCCTGCCTTGTAGCCTGTCTTGTAGCCCAGGTTCTGCTCGTAGTCCAGTCCCCTATTCCATTCAGCTTCCTTGGTGTCGATGTGATATGAAGCACCCTGCGGTTTATTCTCATAATCCACATGGTCGAACACATAGAACTCATACTCAGGTCCCAGCAGGATCTTATCTGCGATGCCCGTGCTTCTCATGTACTCCTCTGCGCGCTTAGCCACATTTCTGGGCTCCTGGTCGAAGGGACGATTGGGCTCCCCGCCGTGCCCGATGACCTGAACGTCGCCGATCATGCACATGGTCTTGATCTCAAGGAACGGATCGATCCAAGCGCTGGACACGTCCGGAATAAATACCATATCGCTGTTCTCTATGGGTGCAAATCCGTAGTTGGATCCGTCGAATCCAATGCCCGACTTCATGGTATCCTCTGTGAATCTGGCAGCAGGAATCGTAACGTGTCTCCACCTTCCCGCCAGGTCCACCATCATGAAGTCAACCATTTTTACATCATTATCCTGGATAAACTTCTTAGCTTCTTCGAAATTCTTGAACATTTCATTTCCTTTCTTGTTACAGATCTGCAGTACGCGGCGCACCGCCCCGCAGTCTTATCGTACGTAATCCTTGATTTCAGTCTACACTATCGTGCACGATTTGGCAACCTTAAGAGGCGCAAAAAATACAGCCCTCAGGCTGAGCGCCCAAGGACTTTCACATCTCTTTTTTTTAGCCGGTACTGACGGCAGGATATCAATGGGAGATCATATACCGGACTATGGCAGCGCAGTGCTTAGCCGCCTGCTCCGCAAAAGTTTCAAAGCTCACCTCTTCGCTGTCGTCAGCCTTGTCAGAGATGGCCCGGATGATGACGAAGGGCGTGTGGTTCAGATAACAGGCATGAGCGATGGCTCCGCCCTCCATCTCGCAGCACATACCTCCGAAAGCCTCCAGGATCGACTCCTTTTGCTCACGCGTAGCGATAAACTGGTCTCCGGAGCAGACCCGCCCTTCGAACACCTTGCTGTCAGGTGCCGTGGCCTCTGCGGCCCGGCGGGCCATGGCCCGAAGCTCGTCGTCCGCCGGAAAAGCATAGAGACCCGTATACGGGATCTCACCTTTTTTGAACCCGATGGCCTCCACTGTGAAGTCATGCTGTACGGCGTCCGTGGAGATCACAAGATCCCCGATGTCAATGTCTGCATTGAGGGAACCCGCCACTCCGGTGTTGATTATCCGGTCTACGCCGAAGGTGTGTACCAGCGTGTTGGCGCAGATGCCGGCATTGACCTTACCCATGCCGCACTGAACCACCACCACGCTTTTGCCGTTCAACTTTCCCTCGTTGAATTCCATGCCTGCGATCGTGGATGTTTTGAGCTTTGTGAGGGCGGCCTTCAGGGTATCGACCTCCTCTTTCATCGCGCCTATTATGCCGGTCTTGTAAGGCGAGTCCGTAATGTGCTCGGTTATAAACAGGGGGAAACCGGACGGAGAATAAAGCATTGTCGTCCTGGAAGAAGGCGTCTCAGTGACCTGTCCTCCGCGAGGGTCCCTGAACCCGCGGGCCATCAGGAAGTCATACGTCTCCTGAAAATCATCCACGTTGATACTGATTCCCGTCAGATCGCTCCGGGCCGACTCCGAGCCGGTAATGTATACGCGGTTTCCGCCGGAGTCCTTCATCACATAGTTTGTGTCCGAATTTTCTCCAATCCCTGTTTTCGTGTGGCGCAGCGCGAATCCCAAGTCTTCGAACATGTCGATCACTGCCTCTGCGTCATTTGTTATTATCAATGGACGAAATCCTGTGATTTTCACTTTTTTCCTCCCTCTTCATGATCCGTTTGCAGATATATTCTTCTTTGAAGAAGACGGCATAGCCGATATGAACCGACTATGCCGTCAATTATTCAGTGTTAGATTTCAGAGACGCTTGGCATCCGTGCCTTACATCATGCCGCCCATGCCGGGAGCTCCGCCCTGGCCGCCCATCATTACCGGGGGTGCAGGTTCCTTGATGTCCACAATGCCTGCCTCTGTTGTGAGAAGCAGAGCGGATGCGGAAGCAGCGTTCTGAAGAGCTGAACGTGTGACCTTAGCTGGGTCAACGATTCCTGCGCTCATCATGTCAACGTACTCTTCTGTAGCAGCGTTCAGACCGGTTCCCTTGGGAGCCTTCTTGACTTCAGCTACCACCACGGAGCCTTCGAGACCTGCGTTCTCAGCGATCTGTCTGATGGGCTCTTCAAGAGCTCTCTCGATGATGGCTGCGCCTGTCTTAACATCTCCTGTAAGAGTCTGGACGTAAGCGGATACTGCGGGGATGATGTTGACCAGTGCAACTCCGCCGCCGGGGACGATACCCTCTTCAACTGCTGCCTTTGTGGCGTTGAGAGCGTCCTCGATCCTAAGCTTTCTCTCCTTGAGCTCTGTCTCTGTAGCAGCGCCTACTCTGATGACAGCTACGCCGCCGGAAAGTTTAGCAAGTCTTTCCATGAGCTTCTCTCTGTCGAACTCAGAATCAGTTGTCTCTGCCTGAGACTTGATGGCTGCAACTCTGGCCTTGATCTCTTCCTTGTCTCCGGCACCGCCGACGATTGTGGTGTGTTCCTTGTCGACCTTGACTGTTCCCGCTGTTCCCAGCATGTCAGGTGTCACTTCCTTGAGCTCATATCCGAGATCTGTTGAGATGTATGTACCGCCTGTAAGGACTGCGATGTCCTCCAGGAGAGCCTTTCTTCTGTCGCCATAGCCGGGTGCCTTGACGGCAACTACGTCGATGACTCCTCTTAATTTGTTAACAACGAGAGTTGCCAGAGCTTCGCCCTCAACGTCCTCTGCGATAACAAGAAGCTTCCTGCCCTGCTGCATGATCTTTTCAAGAAGAGGTACCAGGTCCTGAATGTTGGAGATCTTCTTATCTGTGATGAGGATGTAGGGATTCTCGATGACAGCTTCCATCTTCTCTGTATCGGAGACCATGTAAGGGCTGAGATATCCTCTGTCGAACTGCATTCCTTCCACTACTTCGAGAGTGGTTCCCAGAGACTTGGACTCTTCAACTGTGATGACTCCGTCCTGGCCAACCTTCTCCATGGCGTCAGCGATGAGGTTTCCGATGGCCTGATCAGATGCGGAGATGCCGCCGACCTGAGCGATAGCATCCTTTGTCTGAACGGTCTGAGCATTGTTTGCGATCTCCTTGACCGCAACGTCTACTGCGCCCTGGATACCCTTCTTGAGTTCCATGGGGTTAGCGCCTGCAGCTACGTTCTTGAAACCTTCCTTGACGATGATCTGTGCAAGGAGAGTAGCGGTCGTGGTTCCGTCACCTGCTACGTCGTTGGTCTTGGAAGCGACTTCCTTGACTACCTGAGCGCCCATGTTCTCAGTGGGGTCCTCAAGCTCGATCTCTTTTGCGATGGTAACGCCGTCGTTTGTGATCAGCGGTGTTCCGAACTGCTTGGCAAGGAGCACGTTTCTGCCCTTGGGTCCAAGTGTGATCTTGACTGCGTTTGCTAATTTATCTACGCCGGCCTGTAAAAGTCTGCGTTCTTCTTCTCCGTAAATGATATCTTTTGCCATTTCTTTCCTCCGATAATTATTCTATGACAGCGAGAATGTCGCTCTGCTTCATGATCGTATACTCTTCACCCTCGAACTTGATGTCAGTTCCTGCATACTTGGCGAAGACAACCGTGTCACCCACCTTGAGTTCCATGGGTTCCTCGTCTGTGCCCTTGCCTACTGCAACGACCTCTGCATACTGAGGCTGCTCCTTGGAAGCGGATGTCAGGATAAGGCCGCCCTGAGTCTTCTCTTCGGCTTCCTTCTTCTTGATGACTACTCTTGCACCTAACGGTTTGATCATTTTGATTCCTCCTTATATTCGACCGGCCGCTTTTGGCCGGTTCTCTTTCATTTGTTTGGCACTCCAAATCACTGAGTGCTAACATAGTCTATTATATCTCTGGTTTGCCCTTTGTCAAGGATTTAAATGTGTTTTTTTGATGAAAAGATTTCTATAGCCCGGGCGCAAAAAATCCGCCCCGCGGCCTCTTTACAATCCCCTGATATAGTAGAAAAGATACTGCTGGGCAAGCCCCGCCAAAGCCCCGAATCTCTCGTCTGCGAAGGCCTTCATTCCCTTCTTGTCCTTCTCTTCGAAGCCGTAGAAACGGTTCATGAGCCTGGCCACCCACACGTCGATGGGAAAAGCCTCCATCTCGTGAAGTCCGAACAAGCGGATGCATGACTCCACCTTAGGGCCAATTCCCGGGAAGTCTATGACCGAGGCTTTCCTCTCCTCCTCCGTCATCTCCAGCCACTGAGAAGCAGTCTTAATGATGTATTCATCCCTGTATCCCAGGTGGACGTCGGCCAGATCCTCTCGGCTAAGCCCCGCCAGGGTCTCCGGCGCAGGGAGACTATATCTTTCCCTGCCCCTGAACTCACCGAGAGGCTTTCCGAACTTCTCCGACAGCTTCTCGATGCAGCCCCTGATCCTGGGGATGTTGTTGTTCTGTGAAATGATGAAATCCAGGGTGGCTTCCCAGAAATCCTGTCTTAAGATCCTGATGCCACGCCCTGCCTCGCAGGCCCCGGGCATGATCTCCGGCTCGCGATCCATCAGAGCCTTGCTCATGGCCGCATAGTCCGAATCCAAGTCCAGATAGTTCCTCCAGAACTCCTCGGACCCAGTGCCTTCCACCACGATGTCTACAATGCCCGGGCGACCTCCGTTCGAAGGCACCGCCCTCACGTTGGCAACGTGATCCCCGGCCACGCCGGTCCAGCTCAAGTCAGCCTCCTCAGTCCACCTGAAGCACTGCCCGCAGTCGAAGGTCTGGGTGGGATCGAAGCAGTCCACTTCCCTGAATGTATATTTTTTAATATCTTCCATGATACTCTATGCCTCTGACTTCCACATTTACTTCAGCCACATTGAAGGCCGTCATCTGCTCCACCGCGTCTTTCACCTTTTGCTGGAATCTCTGCATATCATCCCAAAGGCTGCAGGCGGAGGTTATCCTGACCGCCGCGTTTACCACATAGTTTCCCGGGGACGGGTCCTGAGTGACCATGATCACCCCTGAGATCGCCTTGTCCTCCTCGGCCACCAGCTTAACTATGTCCGAGATGACCTTTTCGGACAAAACATATTCGCCTATGTAACTGAAGGACGGCCTGACCACCGTCTTTTCGTTCTGGTGTCTGAAGCGGCCCTTGAAGAGCCCCAGGGAATCCAGGAAGTAGCCGGCGAAGGATCTTTTGAGCTCCAGAGCAGGAGCAGGGATGACGTGCTTGCCGTAGTTTTCCCTCTGAGTCTTGGCTTCAGACCTCTCGTCCTCAGTGGTGATGTCCTCGATATATATCCTGTGGATCTCCTGCTTCCCGTCGGAAAGCCCCAGTCTCTCGATGATCAGGTCCGTCATCTCATCGGAGGTGCCCAGGACCAGTATGGAGTCCGGGGATTTTTTCCTGATGGACTTTCTGACAGTCTCCGCTTTCTTGGGGTCGTTGAATATGGCAGCCTTGATGGCCCCCACCTTGGTGGCAGCCAGCTTGGCGGATTCTCCCTCCACCACCGTTCCTCTGTATATGAAAAGCCCGTCGTCTATGACGCCGTCTATGTCGTATTTCTGTGTGATGTCGATGGCCCTGAAGCTTTTGCCTGTGCCCGAGGGTCCCGTGAGAGTCCAGATCTCCATGGCTGTTCCCTTGAATAATAGTTAGAGTTATTTCCTGCAGGTAGATTATACTACAAGATGTTGTTGATATCTAATATATTCAAAAAACCTTTACAATTAAGATTATGTTTGCTATAATTCAGTGCGTTAAGATATCTTTACTGTTAACAGGAGGTAAGAAATGGCTTATAAGATTACAGAAGATTGCATCGCTTGCGGAGCTTGCTCTGAAGAGTGCCCGACAGAATCCATCTCTGAGGGAGACGGAATCTATGTCATCGATGCTGATACTTGCATCGACTGCGGAGCTTGTGCCGGTGTTTGCCCGGTAGACGCACCTCAGGAGGCTTAATAGAGTTAAAAACAACCGGCCGAGGCCGGTTGTTTTTTTATTCATTTAAGTGATATGACAGTTCGTGAAGACTGTCTGACATGTGAACGTTCTCGCAGTAAACATCCTCAGGCAGCTTGAGGTCAACTGATGTGAAGTTCCAGATGCCCTTGATGCCGGCATCGACTACGGTGTCGCAAGCGTGCTGAGCTTCGCTTCTGGGTACTGTGAGCACAGCCATGTCTACCCTGTGTTTCTTGCAGAAAGCCTTTAAGGAATCCATGTCAGATACGTAGACGTCCTTGAATTCAATGCTTGAAGCCTTGTCGGGAACATCGAAGATGCCCGCGATCTTGAACTGCTTCTCATACTGGTCTATGTATCCTGCCATGGCCTGTCCCAGTCTGCCGAAACCGACCACAATGATGTAGTATTCCTTGTCCAGACCCATGATGTTGCCGATCTGTTCATAAAGGAAATCTACCTTGTATCCGTACCCCTGCTGTCCGAAGGCTCCGAAGTTGTTCAGATCCTGACGGATCTGAGAGGCTGTGTAACCCATGAGTTCGCTGAGCTTGGCTGAAGATATCCTCTCAACTCCCTCCTTCATCAATTCCCCAAGGAAACGTCTGTACCTGGGAAGCCTTTTGATCACGGGTTTGGATACTCTTTTTTTCTTTTCCTGTGCGGTGTTTTCTTTCATGAATATACGCCGTTATTTGTTATCTTCGACAAAATTTACCAGGTCCTGAACAGTCTGCATCTTCTCTGCTTCCTCGTCAGGGATCTCAAATCCGTATTCATCCTCGATGGCCATGATGATCTCTACTGCGTCCAGTGAATCTGCGCTTAAGTCCTTCATCAGGTTAGTTTCAAGAGTGATCTCGTCTTCATCCACCTGAAGCTGCTCTACGATTATCTCTCTGATCTTGTCAAAAACCATAACATCCTCCTATGCTTGTTAAAATATAACACTTGGATTATATACACACTAATGCCTTAATGCAAGAGCAAAAAATCATCCCTGCTGAATTTTTTCCCAAAGCTCATACAGCTCATCTGTCTGGGCCCTTAACTCCTCTAATCTAGTGCCCAGCTTCCCAAGCTTGGCGAAGTCCGTGGCGATCGCAGGATCAGCCATCTCAGCTCTCAGCCGCTCCATCTCCTCTTCATTGGAAGTGATGGCAGCTTCGGTCTTTTCTATCTCCCGCCTGAGTCTTCTCTCGCTGGCCTCCTGAGCCTTCTTTTGGGCTCTCTCCTCCTTGGAACCGGCCTGGGCGGTCCTATTCCCGTTGTCTGGCTCAGAAGCTGTTTTAGAGCCATTCTGAGCGTTTCTCAGAGTCTCGTTTTCTTCCTTCTTCTCCAGATAGTAATCGTAGTTGCCCAGATACTCCACTGCTCCTTCGGGGGTCAGTTCCAGTATCCTGGTGGGGATCTTTTCCAGGAAGTATCTGTCGTGGGAAACGATCACAGAAGTTCCCTCGAAGTCCATGAGAGCCTCCTCGAAGACCTCTCTTGACTCGATGTCCATGTGATTGGTAGGCTCGTCCAGGATCAAAGTGTTGGCGCCGCTCATCATGAGCTTGGCCAAAGTGAGCCTGGCCTTCTCGCCGCCTGAAAGGGAGCCTACCTTAAGAAAAACATCCTCCCCCCTGAACAGAAACCTGCCCAGGATGTTCCTCAGTTCGGTATCCGAATAAAGGTGATATGAATCCCTCAGCTCTTCGATTACGTTCAGATCGTCGTGAAGCATCTGCTGGCCCTGGTCATAGTAGCCGAAGGCCACGTTTACGCCCAGCTTGATCCTACCCTCCGTGGGCTTCAGCTCTCCCATGATCATTCGAAGGAGCGTGGTCTTGCCCACTCCGTTAGGCCCTACGATGCATACCCGCTCTCCCCTCTTGATATCCATGTTCAGGTGGGAGAAAAGATGCCTGTGGGGCTCTCTGTCATAAAGGGTCTTCCCCAGGTCCTCGGTCTGAAGCACGTCGCTTCCCGACTTGAAGTCCTGCTTGAAAGTGAGCTTCATATCTTTTCCTGAAGATTCCGGCTTCTCCAGCCTGTCGATCATCTGGAGCCTCTTCTCTCTGGACTGGGCCCTCTTCACCAGGTGCTCAGTATTGTGGCCCATCATGACCCTTATGATCTCCTCCTGACGGCGGATCTCCTTCTGTTGGATGTTGTAGGCCTTGAGCTCCGCCTCCCGGCGAGCCTTTTTCTTCTCGGCGAACTGGGAGTAGTTGCCCTTGTAGGAGTAGAGTTTTTTGTTGTCGATCTCCAGTATGTGATCCACCACCCTGTCCAGGAAATACCTGTCATGGGAGACCACTATCATGGTCCCTCTGTAGGATGCCAGATACTGCTCCAGCCACTTTAAGGTGTCGATGTCCAGGTGGTTTGTGGGCTCGTCCAGGATCAGGATCCCCGGCTTCTCCAGAAGGAGGGTGGCCAGAGCCAGCCTGGTCTTTTCGCCCCCTGAAAGCTCCTGGATCCTCTTGAGGTATTCCTCCTTTGGGAATCCCATGGACTGAAGCACCCCTGCCATTTCCGACTTATATGTGTAGCCACCCTTGCTCTCATACTCAAGGTTAAGGCTGTCCAGCCTTGCGATAAGCTCCTTGGTGGGCTCCCGGTCAATGGCTTCGGTCACCTTGGCGATCTCGGCTTCTATGCGGTGCAGATCACTGTAGATCCCGTCCACAGCTTCGATCACCGTGTCTTCCTTAAAGAAATTGTCCCTCTGCTTCAGGTATCCCACCTTCACATCCTGGGGCACAAAAAACTCCCCCTCGGTGGCATCCCACTCTCCGGAGAGTATGTTAAGAAGAGTGGTCTTGCCGGTCCCGTTTTTTCCTATCAAGCCCACCTTTTCGCCGGCGTTGATGGAAAAAGACACGTCCTTGAAGATCACTTCTTCTCCGTAAGCTTTTGTTAACTTGTTGGCTGACAGAATTATCATGCCTGAAATTCCAGATATGGATAGCAGTCCAGGTCCAGCCCGTCTGCTCCATTCCTCCTGTATTTATAGTATGCGGCGCAGGCTATCATGGCACCGTTATCGGTGCAAAGCACGGGCTCCGGATAGTAGAGCTTGATGCCGTTCTTCCTGCACTCCTCTTCCATCATGGCCCTTAATCTGGAGTTTGCTGCCACTCCCCCTGCCATGACGATCTTGTCCTCGTGATTCTCCAGGCAGGCATCCATGGTCTTTCTCACGATGACGTCCAGCACAGCCTGCTGGAAGGATGCTGCCACATCCTCTCTTCTCACCTCTTTGCCCGCCTGACGCTGGGAGTTGAGGTAGTTCAATACTGCGGTCTTGAGGCCGGAAAAGCTGAAGTCGTAGCTTCCCTTCTCCAGCATTACCCTCTTGAAGTAGATGCTGTCCGGGTCTCCTTCTTTTGCGGCACGGTCGATCTTGGGACCGCCGGGATATCCCAGTCCCAGCACCCTTGCGACCTTATCGAAGCACTCTCCTGCCGCGTCGTCTCTGGTGCCGCCCAGCACCTCTATTACGGAATGATCCTTGACGTTGACGATCTCAGTATGACCTCCTGAAACGATGAGGCTCATGAAGGGAGGCTCAAGCTCCGGGTGTGAGATGAAGTTGGCGCTGATGTGTCCCGAAAGGTGATGCACACCTACCATGGGGATCCCCTTGGCGAAGGACAGAGCCTTGGCGGTGGATACTCCCATGAGCAGTGCTCCCACCAGGCCTGGGCCGTTTGTCACACCGATCAGGTCGATATCGTCCAGAGTGACTCCTGCGTCCTCAAGAGAACGCTCCAGCACGCTGTTGATGTTCTCCAGGTGATGACGAGAAGCGATCTCCGGCACCACGCCTCCGTAGTTTTTGAAGATATCTATCTGAGAGGCGATGACGTTGGAGAGCATTCTGCGCCCGTCCGCCACCACAGAGATGGCAGTCTCATCACATGAAGTCTCTATTCCCAATGTCAAAAAACTATTATCTTTCATCATTCACAGCCCTTCCACATGATAAGGGCATCTGTTCCATCATATTCATAGTATTTCGGGCGGATGCCTTCCCCATGGAAGCCCATCTTTTCATAGAGCCTTATGGCAGGCTCATTGTCCACCCTGGCTTCCAGTGTCCAGCTGGTAACGCCCTCTTCCGCTGTCCGGCGCACCATCTCCTCTATGAGAGACTCTGCGATATGTCTTCTCCTGTACTCAGGGTCCACCGCCACATTGGTGATCTGCCCCTCGTCCAAGATCATCCAGACTCCCATGTACCCTATGACCTTACCGTCCGCCAAAGCCACCAGGTAGAGGGTCTTGTCGCTGTTCTCCACGATCTCGTTATAGAAGGCTCCGTAGGACCAGGGGTCCTTCCCTTCGAAGCAGACCTTTTCCAGATCGGTTATGGCCGGGATATCCTTTTCCTCCGCCCTTCTGATCTCAAATTCCATGGCGCTACTCCTGCTTGGGAAGCCTGGATATGGGAAGTTCTCCGGCCTTGAGTTTTTGCTCAGCTTCAGCCTCCCTCATGTAGTCCGGAAGAAGTTCGGAATAGTGAACCGTGTCCCCTGCCCTAAACTTCTCAAGTCCGGCTAAGGCGATGTCCGCCGCATCCTGATATCTTGATTCCTTCGGTGCGAAGACATAGTCCACAGTCTCTCCCAAGGTTTCCCTTATGATGCTCTCGTAGGCATCCACTCCGTCTCCGTAGAAGACCACCCTGCGGCCCTCTGTCACATTTTCCATTATGACCTTGAGCACGTCCTCTATCATGTAGGGGCCGGCCTTCATGAGGCCTTCCACGAAGCCGTAGACCTGATGGCGTCTGGCGTTTAATATGACGCAGATCATGTCATCGTCCCTTAGCCCCTCTTCCCTGCCTCTTCTGTGAACAAAAGACGTAAGGGACGAGGCGGCCACACAGGGCTTGCCCCAGGCCTGAGCCAGAGCTCTTGCTGTGGACACGCCTATCCTGATGCCCGTGAAGGATCCGGGGCCTATGCTGCATGAAATGGCAGAGATATCCTCCCCACCGATCTTAAGTTCACCGGTCATATCCTCTATCATGGGGATCAGATCCTTCAGATGACTCATGGATTCATGCGATACCCTGTGAGACACTGGCTTTCCGTATTCATTTATAAGGGCTGCCGAACCGTTGGGTCCGGTGGTCTCAATGGCTAAAATGTACATCTGAGGATCCTCTGCCCCTCTTCAGGGGCGTATTCAATAAAGATATATTTTGTGTTTTCGGGAAGGGCTTCCAGCACCAGATCCGCCCACTCCACCACGGTGAGTCCGTCACCGTAGAAGTATTCGTCGGCACCGATGTTGTCCAGTTCGTCTATGGCTCCCTCTCTGAGGTCCCGGCCTGTCTCTCCCCAGAAGTCTCTCCAGCTGATGATCTCTTCGTTTCCGGCCAGTCTGTACACATCAAAATGATACAGAGGGATCCTGCCGGTCCGGTACTCCTTCACGATGGTGAAGGTTGGACTCGAGATCCTTCCGGTGACCCCCAGACCCTCCGCTATGGCAGATGTGAGAGCGGTCTTCCCCGCTCCCAGATCCCCTATCAGGGCGATCACATCTCCCGGGGAGGCGTTCCTTCCAAGCTCCGCTCCGAAGGCTCTGGTCTCCGATTCACTTTTGACTTTGACTTCTCTTAATATTTCCATTATATATTTTTTGCGCTGATTACCTGTGGAGGAAGGGACTTATCCTCTTGTATACCAGGAAGGTCACCACGCTGTTGATGCCGGCCTTCACCAGATTGAATGCGATGATCCAGGGCATGAAGGGCATGAGAGCCTCCAGAGTGAGCCCCATGAATCTGGTGGTGATCAGCATGTTGGCCGGGATCATTACGATGACCATGGCCAGGGTCCCTGCGACCAGGGCGATGATAGCTGACTTCTTGGATTTGTTTTTGCTGTAGATCAGCCCTGCGGTGAGGGTCAGTGCAGATGTGGCGATGACGTGCATGATGATGCCGTACACGCCTGAAGCTGCGGATACAGTGACTCCCTGAAGTATGGATGTGACCAGAGTCAGAAGTATCCCAGCTCCGGGTCCGAAGGCGAAGGTTCCGATCAGGATCGGAATGTCAGCCGGGTCATACTCCAGAAACGGCACTGCCGGGAATATGGGCAGGTGAATCAGAGCCACGAGTACGATAGATACTGCTACCAGCATGGCCATCTTAGCCATTCTGGTATTCCTTTTGGATAAGTTTTCCATTTCTTTTCCTTTTCCTTTCCCGGGCTCTAAAAAAGCCCTGAAAGTTTCAAGGCTCAAAAAATACAAGTTTTGATCTTGTTTCTTCCATCCAGACTTTAACTGTCGGTACCGGGATCACACCGGATCGGCCCCTCGGGAGACCCTCGGGGTTCGCAGACTATACTGCCGGTGGGGACTTCCACCCCGCCCTGAAACGATTGAATTATTTAATACAATATACCTATATCATAGTCGGCCAGGATTGGCAACAGTCTGGCGTAAAAAACTTCAGCATCCTCTGCTTCTGCCTTTACGGTCACCATTGCTGCCTTCCCGTCGGCTTCGATATCAATGATCTCCCCGACACCCTTGGACTCATTCTTGAGGAACCTGACCAGGTCATTCTGACCCTCATTAATGAATATCAGTTCCCCAAGAAAGTCCCTTAAGCCGGGACCTGTTATCTCAAGGGACTTGCCGGTTCCCTTCAGCTTCACGTCCCGTCCGAACATGCTGTCCCTTAAGGCCTTGATCTTGTCATATCCCTCCCCTGCGGAGTTGAATACCACGGCCCTGTCCGGGGTGAGCCTTCTGAGTTCCAGACCTTTGCCTGTGACTGAAGAGAATTTTTTGGCAAGCTTGAAATTCAGTTCCATTATACTGCTTCCACGCCCTGGATCTCGGGATATGTCTCAGTGAGAAGTCTCTCGATTACTCCCTTGATGGTCATGGTAGCTGCGGGGCATCCGTTGCAGTGTCCCTGAAGAGCGATCTTAACGATATGATCGTCTGTGTACTCTACGAACTCAACGTCTCCGCCGTCTCTCTGAAGATAAGGTCTGATCTGCGCTAAAGCGTCCTTGATGCATTCTTCCATTTTTTGTTCTCCTTAAATAATGATCACTAGTCCACAACGTATGGATCCAGTTTTTTGCCTTTGAAATAGTGGATTATTGTTACAGTCTTACTGACCTCGTTTTCACCGTCGTAGCTCAGCACACCGGATGCGCCATTGAAGTCAGAGATCTTTCTCATGGCGTCCCTGATCTGGGTGCTGGATGGTATGCCCGTCTCCAGAGGCTTCTTGTACTCTTCCACAAGAGCCTGACCCTCAGCTTCACTGGAGGCATTGGACATGATCTTATCCTCGTCCGTTCTTCTCAGATAGCTGTAAGCATCCTCGATGGACTGCATGGCCATCATGTAGGAATCGAAGGCCGCAGCCATGTTGCCCGATGGCTCCGGAGCATTCTGGCCATACTTCTCATAGTATGCGTTTATGAAAAGGTCATAGGTCTCAGTGGCCGGTGCAGGCGCTACGGATGGGAAGGATGCGATGATATAATTGTTCTTCTCCAAGAAGTTGTACATCTCTTGATTGTCCCAGTCCCTGTCTCCCAGGAAGGTGGGAATGTAATCCGCTGCGACGCACTGCTTCATGAACTCCTGGGCGGTCACGGAAGGCACTGCAAGCACCACAGTGTCCACCTCTAAAGACTTGAGCTGCTCGATGGTCTGAGAGAAGTTGTTGTTGGTGGCGTTGATGGTAAGATCCGCCACAATGGCGCTGTCTCCCGCTAATTTCTTAGCCTCTGAGTCGAACCTGTCAACCAGTGCCGTTGCCGAATCGTCACGGCTTCCCTTGATTGTAGCAAAGGAAGTCTTGCCAAGAGCGTCCACCGCATAGTAAGCCAGAGCCTCTCCCTGCCTGTCCAGAGAAAAAGTTGCAGTGAAATAGTAGGGGTTGTTAACAGTGATCAGAGGGTTGGTGGCCGTAGGCGTTATGGCCGGTATTCTGGCCTCCTTGATCTGGTCTCCTCCCACTATGGTAAGCAGATCGCCGTAGCTTCCGATAATGACGTTCGGCTTCTTCTGGATGAGCTCCGTCGCTGCAGTCTTGGCGTCGTACATATTTGAACGGTTATCCGCATAGAGAAGTTCCACATCCTTGTCCAGCACCGT
This sequence comes from uncultured Eubacteriales bacterium, assembly GCA_900315895.1. Lineage (GTDB taxonomy): Bacteria > Bacillota > Clostridia > Peptostreptococcales > Anaerovoracaceae > RUG754. The sequence goes on along the minus strand of ONAY01000011.1, from coordinate 5,291 downwards.
GGGCTTCAGGCTGTGAGCCAGTTCAACTCCCGCCGCCTCATCCTGACCGGCCTGACTGTCCTTGCCGGACATAGGTTCGAAGATGCCGATCTTGATGGCATCGGAAGTATCAGTCTGCGTCGGTTTAATTATGGAATTCCGGAAATTCACATAGGTGGTGCTGCCGCCCAAGAAAAATATGGCGGCGATAACCCCGAACGTCACCAGAGTCCCTACGATCTTGGTGATGAGTTTCTTTCTATCTTTAGTTGTAGTTTTAGTCGTATTTTTAGCCATATCACGTGGATTATACCACAGTTCGGTAGAATAATTCAAGTTAGAGAGGAATTTATGCTTCCGGGCGCAAAATATTTTGTTTATGGGCCCTGTGATGTGATATAATTATAGAGCTTAGATGCATTAGATTTTTTACGGAGGTAAATAATATGAAATGGGTTTGCACAGTATGCGGATATGTTTACGAAGGAGCTGAACCACCGAAGGAATGCCCGATCTGCCACGTTGGCGCAGATAAGTTCAACAAGCTTGAAGAAGGAAGAGAATGGGCAGCAGAGCACGTTGTCGGAGTAGCTCAGGGCGTTGATCCCGAGATCGTTGCCGGCCTCAGATCCAACTTCGAGGGAGAATGCTCCGAAGTAGGTATGTACCTGGCAATGGCAAGAGTTGCACATAGAGAAGGATATCCCGAGATCGGTCTCTACTGGGAAAAGGCTGCTTATGAAGAAGCCGAGCACGCTGCCAAGTTCGCAGAGCTCCTGGGCGAGGTCGTGACCGACTCCACAAAGAAGAATCTCGAGATGAGAGTTGACGCCGAGTATGGCGCAACCAAGGGCAAGACAGACCTGGCCAAGAGAGCCAAGGAGCTGGGCCTCGACGCCATCCATGACACAGTTCACGAAATGGCCAGAGACGAAGCCAGACACGGCAAGGCTCTTGAAGGACTCCTTAAGAGATACTTCGGCTAATTAAAAAAGATCATCAGGAGGGCCTGCTCATGTCTAAGAAGACGAACCCTGTCTTGAGAGCACTGATCACTTTTGTGCTCGGTTGTGCTGTACTGCTTCTGGTATACTGGCTGGTTCCGGTCATTATGCATAATGAAGTGGTCATAAACTGGTACAAGATAATCGGCGGTGGTGTGCTTATCGCCATCCTGGATCTCGTGTTCCCATCCGACAAGCGCAGGCAGAACCGTGAGATCTTCAAGAACAAGTTCAAATAACAGGTTTCCAACACGTTAGGTCTTGTACCCAACGTCGAAGATCAATATCAAGCAAAGAAAGGGCACCCGTAAGGGTGCCCTTTCGCATGTCTTCTATTCAGTTACGCCGAATATCCTATCGGCTGTTTCGTCTGCGATCACGCCTGTTCCGCCCATGATGATCAGGCGGTAAGCATCCTTAGCCTTGAAATAATCCTCTGCGTGGCCGCTTATCATATCCGTTCACTTGAGGTCTCTCAACTTCGCAAGTGCCGTGACCATCTTCTCAAACTCTTTGTAAGCATCTTCATCATATGCCCTCGCCTCATCGATGACCGGTAGAACCTTTTTGTACAAATAGATCAGATGTTTGCCCCCAAGATCATCCACAAGATCAATATCATACACGCCAGTGTTTACCCCGACCGCAAAGTGCTCACACCTGGCAATCAGCGTCCTGTATGCATCGTATGCCTCCTTGATCTCAGGCTCATAGTCCCTGTCGTCGACGAGGATCTCAACCTGTTCCTTAGGATACTTGGCCATATAATCCAGGACCTTGTCCTGCAGGCGGTTATATGCGCTGATGGTGTTGTTTTTCTTGTTTTCAGCTGCCGTCTTACGCTGAATTACAATAGTATTAAAAAGTGTGGCAAATGCAAATACAGCAGAAATAACCGCTGCTATAGCGATAATATGATTGTCATTCACCTTTCTACCTCACATAATCTCCCAGCCCGAGGTTTGCCCAGTTGGATGATATGTAGTCTTCGTCCAAGTCGTATAGTTTTTCTTCATCAAATGCTCTGGCATCTGCTAGAATTGATAGGCTATCATCTCCATCAGCTTTAGCGATTATTTCTATAGATGAGTGGTCACCAAAAATGTAATCATCAGATATTTTGATCATTGCTGATGATACAATCCTAGAGACTCTATTCTTATGAAGAGAGCCATTTTTCTTCTTGGGCGCTAGCTGGTATATCCCCTTCAGACAATCTTCGTTATTGATTAGGTATGAGATGCATACCAGTAATGCCCTTCTCTTAAGAGCAGAGCCCTCGTCCATCCTTGGAACGTCAGGATCAACTATTATTTTGTTGCTGGTCATCAGGGCGTTCAAGGGCTTACCTTCAGCAAGAACTTTCTCTTTTACAGTATCAGAAAAAATAATGTGCCCAATCGCGTTCTTATAGTCCACGAAAGTGACTTTAAACCCACTGAATCCCACCTTAGGAAGTGTTGTACCAAGCTTGAAATTGATTGTGATTGGTTTACCCTCTACATCTATAGTGTACTTTTTATTCTTTGGATAAATCAGATGTCCAATTGATCCTGCACCATAATCTTTTACAAGCCTTCCAACATCAAATTGATCAATTATTTCATAGAAACTTTTCATTATTTTTCCTCCTTCTCTCTAAATGAACCCTATTCAGTGATGGCAATATAGGTGCAATAATTCTTCCAGTCTTTTGGCGATGTCATTTTCAATTGGTTACAAATTGTAACCAATTGACCCCCATCTTCGTTCATGCACTGTTTCAGCTTAATAACTAATAATATCTTACTGAATACATGTTCTACAATGATGTACCAATTACTTTAAATCCTTCATCCGCCCATTTCCATGTTGCAACTGCAAACGGATATTCTTTGATGTACCAGTATCCTTCGGCACTTCCTTCACACTCGTTCATAATAGGTTTTATAATAGTATTGAGTTCATCCAAAAATTCCTGGACAAATCTAAGTTTCCTAGGCTCCCATGCAATGGAGTTACAAAGAATTTGGTTTTCACCACTTTCCCAAGCATCTTCACAGTATTCTACTTGATCTCCTGGGACTCTTTTACGAATTGTTTCGTGTAGTGCTTCTAAAATGTCCGAGTATTTTTCATAATCAAATTCAATGTATAGATCCTGATTCCAACACCACCAATCTTGCCCGAAGTCAATATCAAGAATATCAGATGAATAATTGGCTTCTAAATCAATCCATTTGCCATTTTCAAGTTTTCCAGTCCATCCTTATCCATGGTTATCTGCTTATCATCAATATATTCTTTTGCATTCTTCAGATCATCTTTAGAGGCAAGCTGCGGAAACACAACTATGCAGCAGGCTGCCAGGAGTTTTCTTACTTTAAAAGTAACAGGATAAAGATTCGTTCCGTCTGCATCTGCTTTGTCATTATCGTCTGAGATATATTTCTTGCAGGCAGCTATCATCTTCTTATCTACTTTATCAGTAAACACAAAAGCAAGATCTGCAGCAAAAATCTTTTTTATTTCAAGTTTGTCGAGAGTGCTTTCAACAATGCCCATTTCACCCTGGGTTTTAGGCTGATTTTTAACACCGACAATTGCTATATCATTCTTTTCTATTTCATAATTCGAAGCATATTGATATGTCTTATCTCCTATTTTGACGCCTGCCTGCTTAACCGGCTTAGCCGCTTTTAAAACAAGACACCCGTTCTTTTTTTCTGCCTTAGGCGTAGAATTCATTGTCCTATACTCATTGCTCATAATGAAAACTTCTTTACTAAAAAAGGGTATTATACCCCTATGTTACATATAATTATATCACTTTTCTACCCTTATATCTATTTGATTTATACCCACTCTACTCCTATCGTATACCTTTATGAGTCTGATTTTGGAGACTCCTAAGCAGGCGCTTGCACGCAAATACGCCCAGGCGTCTGCCCGGGCGTCTACTGTCTACTCTATATTTCTAATCTCTTAACTCCACTCTTCCTTATTCTTTTTCCACACAGCTTTCGCTATGACCGCCACTATCACGGCCATCACGCCGATGACGGCTTCGGTGATCCATATGCTCCCAACGTTCTGGGAAACTATGTACATGATGCAGTCAACCGCAGCATGCAGGCCGATGGCCAGCGGGAACAGCAGGATGCGGCTCTGGTCTTTTGCGGCGAACCATACCAGGACGGACAGTGATATCTGGAGGGCTATGGCGAATACCCTTTCCACTGCGCCTGCAAGGAATGTCATGGGCGCTGAATCTGTCAGTGCGGCCAGAGCCTGGTTCACTGACTCCGCTGACTCTGCCGGAAGTGACTGCAGCATGGCTGTCACCGTTCCGGAGTTGATCATCAAGGCCAGCACCAGGTTGGCTATCATGGCGATCCCCACCAGTACGATGGATTCCAGGCCGCCGTGGCCTGCTCCGTACATCAGTGCGTTGACGTCGTTACCCTGGTACTTTTTGAGCACAGTCCTGAAGGCTGCAAATCTGCCGGTCTCCTCGAAGAGTCCGGCCATCAGGCCGCCGTAGAGGGCGTAGTACAGGGTTTTCCCCTGGATGACCGCCCCGTTCGGGCCCTTGAGGACGATTTGATGGACGATCGACTCCAGCACCAGCGCGAAGACGACGAAGACGCCGGCGCCGATCAGGATCGTGGACAGGTTGGCCTGATGCTTTTTTACCGCCCACCAACACAGAAAAATGGGGATGGCGATGCCCAGGAGGGCATTTACGGCCATCATGATGAGATTTCCGGTAGGGACCATGGCTGTTATTTGAGTGCTTCAGGGTCGTTATAGCGGATATATACGCCGTAATCGTAGAGGTAACTGTTGAGGCCGTTGCTGGCGGACGGGTCCTGGGTGCCCTTCCGCTTTCCTTTCAGGACCTCTTCCGACATCTTCTTCTCGTCCAGCACGCGCTGGAGCGTCTCCGGGTTGTCACCGTGATAGTGGCCGGGATAGAGCTTCTCGATGCCGTTCTTCTGCATGTAGTCCGCCGTGCGGGACGTGGTCTCGATGAGCGTGCTGAACGGGCCGGCGAAGAGCAGCAGGTTCGTGGAACCGAAGGCGTCGCCGCTGAAGCCGTAGTGATGCTCCTTGTCGAAGAAAGTGACGGAGCCGGAGGTATGGCCCGGGGGGTGGAGCACCTCGATCTGCCGGCCTCCCAGGTCGATGACCTCGCCGTCGGCGAGGTAATGGACCGTCCCCAGGTAGGCGCGGCGGCCGCCGCTGCTCAGGGCCGTGTCGGCCGGATGGATCCAGACCTCCGGGATGCAGACCGCACCGCCCACGTGGTCGCCGTGGCCATGCGTG
>ONAY01000021.1 GCA_900315895.1 uncultured Eubacteriales bacterium | reverse complement strand
CAAAAATCCCGTGAAATAGAAGACACGATTGTTGAACTTGAGGCAAAACTCGGCCGTACTGCGAATGATGCTGAAATCGCTAAGGCTATGGGTATGACTGAAAGTGAATACGAGTCCACCGTGATGAAAGTCAGCGGAACCAGCATATTGTCCTTGAATGATGTCTGGTATTCCAACGATGACAGCGAAAAGATGTCGATAGGTGACAATATAGAGTCTCCGAACAGCTTGAATCCTGATGTCATTGTCGAGCGTATGGAGATAAAGCGCGTTATAATGCAGGCGATAAATGAGCTTCCTCAGAATGAGAAGATGGTTATAGTCCTGTATTATCACGAGGATTTAACGTTCAAGGAAATAGGTCAGGTTCTGAATGTCAGTGAAAGCCGCATCAGTCAGCTCCATTCAAAGGCGAATATGCGTCTGAGAGCAAAACTGACAAGCATGAGAAAAGGAATATTTTAAAAACGGGGTCCGGCAGAAATGGTGAATTTGGAAAAGCTTCGCGCTGATTTTGCTCGATAATTTAGCCATTCTTCGGAGATTCCGTTTAGCCCTATACAAAAACCGTAGTTGTATACTCGTTCTCTTTTGTCTTCAGGTATAGTGAAATACACTTCAAAGCTAGTGTCTTTTTTTTCTGTATCCTCTGAAAACAGAAAGGGAGTAGGTCTTCGTTCCTGAAATGTCGTTTCATCATCACCGTAATTAAAGGATTGAACAACGTACAAAGACATGAATTCAAAAGCACTATAAACATTGGATTTTCCGCTTGCATTTGCTCCAAAAATTGCAGCCACAGGAAGTACCTTTTCATTTGCCACTGTAACTACACGATCAGAAAACTCTGTCATCTTTGCTGCTGATAGGTCAAGTGTGGAATTGTTCATAAAAGATTTGTAATTGGAGAAATTAAACTGTATTAACATTGTTCATCACACCTTTCGCTTACTTATATATTATATGCAAACGGCTCAAAAATCAACAGCTAAATGAGAGTTTTTCTCATTTCTTTGTAAATTATTTATTAATATCGTCAATTTAGCTTGTGCATGTGTAAATGATAGCAAGCATCTGAAAGCGAGTGATTATCTTGCATCTCGTCCCTTTCTCTCTTGTATCAGAACCGCATGATAATGCTCCAATGCTTTCACCACATAGTTTTCCGCCTCCCGGGGAGATAGGGAAGGCGGAAGATACTTTATGATCCGATCTTCCGGAATGCTGATCCGTGCCTTTTGGTTCGGCTTTTCCTGGCTGAGGATGGAGAGAATGACGTGATCGCTCAGACCCTCATTTCTCGAAATGGATCGCATTTTGATGGTCTGCGCCAGCGACGGCGTCGCGTCTGTATAAGCGATGGCTTCAACAACCGCTGCCTGCTCATCAGGCGAGAGGTATGACAGATTGGCAGCGGGGCGCAGTGCAATGCGGCCTTCGTCTACCATCTCAAGAAGGGAAGGAATCAGCTTCGTGAGGCGGATATATCGGAACACCTGATCACGGCGCTCTCCCACCATGTCTCCGAGCTCTCGCGCGGAATCAATCTTTGTCGCCTCGGGCGACAAAGATAAGTCAGTTCTGCTGCCCTGACGTTTCATCGCATCCAGACGCATTTTGTATGCGAAGGCCTTCTCACTGGGCAGGATGGTGGACCGCTGAAGATTGGAATCCACCATGAGCAGGATCGCCTCATCGCGTGTCAGTTCCCGGACGTCTGCTTTGATAGTTTCCAGACCTGCCAGCTCGCATGCACGCTTTCTGCGATGACCGGAGATCATTTCATATCTGCCGTCATCTTTCTTGCGCAGCATGACCGGAGTGATAATGCCTCTGTTCTTGATGCTCTCCACCAGCTGATCCATATCCTCATCCAGACGGACCTGAAATGGATGATCCGGAAAGTCATCGATTTCCGTAAGCGGGATGTCATAGATTTTGGGAAGTCTGTTTTCCGCACGCTCCTGATCGTTCATGAAAAGCTCATCGTACCCAGTCATGCCCAGATCGATTTTTGGTCGCTCTTTCAATGCTTTCCACCTCCTTCGTCAGTTCCGCATAGGCTGCCGCAACCTTTCCGTTCCTGTCATGAACAAAGATGCTCTCTCCGGTAAGGCTGCATTCAGCAGCTCTTACGGAATGAGGGATCTCTGTCTCATAGACACGGATGTTTCTGCCGATCCCGTTGCGCAGTGATTCAATAACATCTCTGGCATTGTTGGTACGGCTGTCCACCATCGTCAGCAGAATGCCGTCCACAGTAAGACCCGGATTGATTGAGCGCTTCACCTTTGATACGGAGCGAAGCAGCAGGTCCAGACCTTTTGCGGACAGAAAGCTCGGCTGAGACGGTATGATCACGCTGCCTGCGGCGACCAGCGCGTTGATCGTCATCATTCCCAGTGAAGGCATGCAGTCAATCAGAATATAGTCATAGTTCTTGCGGACTGTGCTGATATAGTTCTTCAGTACATATTCGCGGCTCATGATGTTAAAGAGCCCTGTTTCCATACCTGACAGCTCAATGTTGGAGGGGAGCAGATCCATGCCTTCCTTATGGTGCAGGATGCCAGCGCCTTCAATAAGATCCTCATCATTGATCACAGCATCCATTACAGTGGCAAGCGACACATCCAGATCATCGGGATTTCTGATTCCGAGACTGACAGTCAGACTGCCCTGAGGATCTGCATCAATCAGAAGGACTCTGTATCCATCGTTTGCAAGCCCTGCACCCAGGTTGACAGTGGTAGTTGTCTTTCCAACGCCGCCTTTCTGGTTGGTGATGGCAATCACCTTACAGTTTTCCATTGGGGATTCCTCCTTTCCTTAGTTAGCCGGAGATCTCCGGCATGTAAGGATCGCAGTATTTGTTCTCAACGCCCCCTGCGGTAGAAGTCATGTAGCTTCTATAGGGAAATCATCAGGCGGCTGTGTGTTTCACAGCCTCATAGGAGTCTCACCTCTGCCGGGTTCTCCGCCAGCTCCGTAGAGAAGTATCATTATCCTCATGCCTGTCATCGCCACGGAAGAGAACAGCCCTTCCTTTGCGGCACTGGATTATCGCAGTCCTCGTGGGGCCTTGCGTACATGCCGTGCGGCTCATCAGCCTGATTAACGTACCTGATGATCTGTATATTAAGTTTTCAAGGAGCACCGAAGCGGTAGCTCCTTGGATAGGAGGAACCCCTTCATATATTCGGAGATTTGAAGGGGTAAAACTTAAGCCTCCATGTAAAAATAATTTCAGATTTCTTCCTCAGAGCCTTTCATCTGTCCCATTACCTTTGTAATCAGATTGATTGTCTCAAGCATTTCCGGAGTTACTTCATCAACAGAAACGATTCTTTTTAGCTGAAGCAAGATGCTTTCCATCTGTGTTTTTAGACCTTTATAGACTCTGGGATTTCCTTGAACGATAACATCCTGGCATAGACATCTGCGATAGCAATACTCCTGCTTGGGGAGTCCTGATATGGCTACGGCTGCATTTATCATTTCGTTTTGTTCAGGAGAAACGCGGAAGCAAACATGGATACTTCGTATTCGCCCGCTTGTGTCCCTAAGAAGTCTGGGATCATCTGACTGTTCCAGTCTTTGCTGAACCGTCATGTAAGGGCCTGTTTGTTTGGCCCTTGCCGTGACAGCTGTTTCCTTCAAATTTGGTCTTCTATACATGATTAACTCCTTTCAAGATCAAGTTTTTCCGCGATTGCTTTCTGTGTTGTCGGGAAGAGATGGGCATAGCGATATGTGATATCGATGCTTTCGTGCCCCACGCGATCAGCAATTGCCACGGCTCCGAATCCGAGTTCTATCAGCAGTGATACATGCGAATGTCGAAGATCATGAATCCTGATCCGTTTTACTCCGGCCAGATTGCTTCCACGTGTCATTTCGTGGTGCATATAACTTTTTGACAGTGGGAAGATTCTCTGATCTGGGCTGAGGGCATATATTGAGTCAAAATAGTCCTTCATTTCATCTGCCAGGAAGTCAGGCATCTGTATCTTACGGATACTCTTAGGTGTTTTGGGATCTGTGATTATGTCCTCACCGTTTATACGTTGGCACGACTTGTTTATCCGAACGACCTTGCTCTCAAAATCAAAGTCAGCAGGGGTCAGTGCCAGCATCTCACCAAGTCGGAGACCACACCAGTAGAGCATCTCAAAAGCGTAAAACGAAATAGGCTTGTCCATGATCGCTTCCGAAAACTTTAGGTATTCTTCTTTTGTCCAGAAAAGCATTTCATGAGTTTTTTCTTTTCCCATGTTTCCGGCCTTCAGGGCTGGATTGGAGGGAAGATCGTAAAAGCGCATTGCGTGATTAAAAATTGCGCTGAGCTGATTGTGGATTGTTTTAAGATATACAGGAGAGTAATGTTCCCCATTTTCATCCTTAAAACTCATTAACTTGTTCTGCCAGGCAACCACGTCGCTTGGACGGATATCAATCATTCGTTTCTTCCTGAAATATGGAAGGATCTTGCTTTCAATGATGCTGACTTTGGTTTGCCAGGTGCTTTGTCTGAGCCGGTCCTTCAGATTTTCCTCGTAGACATCGACAAATTCACCAAATGTCATTTCAAGGTTTCCGCAATTCTCATTCAGGAAACTCTGCTCCCATTCCAAAGCTTCTCGCTTGGTCTTAAAGCCTCTCTTGACTTTCCTGGTCTTTTCTCCTCGCCAATCGGTATACCTGACGGAAACATACCAGGTTTTTTGTTTTTCATCCTTATAGACAGACATACCTTATACCTCCTGTTCTTCAGATAAACTGTCTATTCCGGTGCAGCCCCGATAGCCATAAACCTGTTCCTCAAGGTATCTTCTGCTGACTCTACCGCTGATGACCATATATCCGTTTTCCTTGAGCTCAGTGTTGAGCCTTTTAATGATTCTGTACGCCTCTGTTTTAGAGACTCCGAGAAATCTTGCCACTTCTTCAGCTTTCATAAAAATGCTTTCTGCCATGTTGTTTACCTCCTTTACATCTCGGAGGACATTATTACCGTCCTCATATATTCGGAGATAAGAAGGGGTAAAACTTAAGCCCTTTTGGGAAAAAATTTTGGTATCACTGGTATCAGGAACAAATGGCTTGTTTGAGGAACAGAATAAGAAAACAGAAAAAGTCCCTGTTGTTTCCTCGAATTGAGAAAACAACAGGGACTCGAAAGCCATTTAGAATTTACTCATCAAATCTTGCAGTTGGTACTGATTTGGTACTGGAAGCGGCTTTGGGGACATTGTTTTTACTTGTTTTATGTCCCAAAACCCTTGAAATTAGGGCATTTCTTGCCTCTAACCCAAACAAGATGGAATTATTCCCACTCCACCGTTGCAGGCGGCTTCGGTGTGTAGTCAAAGAGCACACGGTTCACGCCTTTGACTTCTGTGGTGATCCTCTGAACGAGACGGTCTATGAGAGCAGGATCCAGATGCTCAACGGTGACTTCCACCACGTCCGTGGTGTTGATCGCCCTGATGACCACGGGCCATGCATAGGTCCTCTTGCCATCTGTGATACCGGTGGACTTGTAATCGGGAACTACTGTGAAGTACTGCCATACCTTGCCCTGGAGCCCTGCCTTCTCGAACTCTTCTCTGAGAATTGCATCGGACTCTCTAACTGCCTCGAGACGATCTCTGGTGATGGCTCCCGTGCATCTCACGCCCAGTCCCGGTCCCGGGAAGGGCTGGCGGTATACCATGCTGTCAGGAAGGCCAAGAGCCTTACCTACTACTCTCACCTCGTCCTTGTAGAGAAGTTTCACAGGTTCTACCAGTTCGAAGTCCAGTTCTTCCGGAAGTCCGCCTACATTGTGGTGGGCCTTGATGCCGGCTTCACTCTCAAGGATATCGGGATAGATGGTGCCCTGTCCAAGGAACTTTATGCCGTCAAGCTTGGCTGCCTCTTCAGCAAAGACCTTTATGAACTCTTCTCCAATAATGTGGCGCTTAGTCTCCGGATCGTCCACTCCTGCAAGCTTGTCCAGGAATCTGTCCACCGCATCCACATAGATCAGGTTTGCTCCCAGCTCCTCGCCGAAAACCTTGATGACCTGCTCAGGCTCTCCCTTGCGGAGAAGTCCGTGGTTCACGTGAACGCAGGTGAGCTGCTTGCCCACTGCCTTAATGAGAAGTGCTGCCACTACTGAGGAGTCAACTCCTCCCGAAAGAGCGAGAAGTACTTTTTTGTCTCCGATCTGCTCTCTCAATTCTTTAAGCTGCTCTTCGATGAAAGCTTCCGCCTGCTGAGGTGTGGTGATTCTTTCCATGGTATCAGGTCTCTTGTTGCTTGTCATAGTTCCTCCTTATATTTTACACCAGTTCCCAGGCCTGAAGGGATACCTTGACGGTATTGCCTCTGACCCGCTGTTCTCCAACTTCTTTAAATCCCATGCCCGCATGGAATATCAGGCTCGCATTGTTGTACACAGGCTCCGTGTCAACTTCTGCAGTGACGGTGGTCACGCCGCTCTTTAAGGCGTGCTCCTTAACGGCCTCATAGATCTTAGTCCCAAGACCTATCTTTCTGAAGGGCTCATCTATGACGATCCTGTCGACATAGAGGAACTTATCAAAGGTCCTTGAGAAAAAATCGAAATTCTCGTTGGGATAGGCCGCCCCTTCCCTGATCCCGATGAGGAAAGCGGCTCTCTCACCATCCACGTCTATGGTCCAAAAGATATCGGCTATGCTCTTATAGAAATCAAGCTTAGCCTGATCCATGGGTGAGAGAACGTCCACATTGATCTCGTTGATCCTAAGTATGAATTCGTCATCTGCGGGAGTTACGTCCCTGATCACAATGTTTCTCATAAAACTCTACCCCATTTTACATAGTGGAATAATAATAAAAATATAATAATTACTTTTGAGAATCCTTGCAACATTTTTTTGCCGAATACCTTATCTCGCGCAAAAAATATAATTCCGGTACTTACGACGATCAAAGCCCCAAAATGCCTAAAATTTCTATTGAAAAACAAATTTTATCGCAATATAATGTTAGAAAACACAAAAACGCCTAAAGCATTTCAGGAGGTCATAATTATGCCCATAACCAAATACCTTGAAAGAAACGCCCGTGAGTGGCCGGATGACGTAGCCCTTGTGGAACTGAACCCCACCATCACTGTACCCAGGCTCACCACCTGGAAGGAGTATGAGCTCATGGAGCCCGCTCACACCGGACCGTATCGCGAGGAGATCACCTGGAAGGTCTTCGACGAAAAGGCAAACCGGGTGGCCAACTATCTCATGGCCCGCGGCGTAAAAAAAGGTGAGAAGGTAGGCATTCTTCTCATGAACTGCCTTTCCTGGCTGCCCATATATTTCGGTATCCTGAAATCCGGTGCCATAGCTGTGCCCCTGAACTTCAGGTATTCTTCAGATGAGATCAAATACTGTCTGGATCTGGCAGAAGTGGAAGTCCTGATCTTCGGTCCGGAGTTCATCGGCCGAATCGAGGACGTGGTGGAGCAGGTCTCCAGAAACCGCCTTCTTCTATTCGTAGGCGAGAACACACCTACCTTCGCAGAGAACTTCTTGGTCCAGACCTCAAACTATTCCAGTAAGGCCCCCTCAGTGGATATCACTGACGACGACCTGGCTGCCATATACTTCTCCTCAGGTACCACAGGATTCCCCAAGGCCATACTTCACAGGCACAGTGCGCTCATGCACTCCTGTGAGGTGGAGCAGAAGCACCACGGCCAGACCAAGAAGGACGTTTTTCTCTGCATCCCGCCCCTCTATCACACCGGGGCCAAAATGCACTGGTTCGGTTCACTGATCTCCGGAAGCCGTGCAGTGCTGCTCCGCGGTACCACTCCAAGGTTCATACTTCACGCGGTTTCCGAGGAGCGCTGCACCATAGTGTGGCTTCTGGTCCCCTGGGCCCAGGATATCCTGGACGCCCTGGACAGGGGCGACGAAAAGATCTCAGACTACAACCTGGATCAATGGAGGCTGATGCACATCGGCGCCCAGCCCGTGCCGCCCTCAATGATCCGCCACTGGCTGGAATACTTCCCGGATCATCAGTATGACACCAACTACGGTCTCTCTGAGTCTTTGGGGCCCGGCTGCGTGCATCTGGGAGTCGAGAACCTGTCCAAGGTGGGAGCCATCGGCGTCCCGGGATACGGCTGGGATGTCCGCATAGTGGATGAGGACCGCCATACCCTGCCACGGTGCTCCGTGGGAGAACTGGCAGTGAAGGGCCCCGGCGTCATGGTGGAATACTTTAATGATCCCAAGGCAACTTCTGAAGTTCTCTCCGATGACGGATGGCTGTACACCGGCGACGTGGCTACCACTGACGAAGACGGCTTCATCTTCCTGGTGGACCGCAAGAAGGACGTGATCATTTCCGGAGGAGAAAACATCTACCCCGTCCAGATCGAGGATTTCCTCCACACCTTCCCTCCCGTAAAGGATGTGGCCGTCATCGGCCTTCCCGACAAGAGGCTTGGCGAGATATCTGCAACCATCATAGAAGTCAAGGAGGGCTTCACCTGTACTCAGGATGAGGTGCACGACTTCTGCCTGAAGCTTCCCAAGTACAAACGCCCACGCAAAATAATTTTTGCGGACGTTCCGAGAAATGCCACCGGTAAGATCGAAAAGCCCAAGCTCAGAGAGATCTACGGCGGCGCCAACCTGGTGGCCCAGGAAAATGAAGTGTTGTAACAAAAAACCATCACCCAACATCAGTTGAGTGATGGTTTTTTCTTTTATTTGGATCTGTCCACGTAATGGGTATGAAGGAGCTTGTGCGCCTTCATGCCGCCGGCGAATCCCAGATACTCTTTGTAGAGTCTCCTGATGGCCGGATTGTTGTGAGACTTTCTCATGAACATCTTCTGATCTCCCTCATAAAGTGCTCTGGCACGTTTTTCCTTGAAGTCGATCCAGTTGCGGACGTCGGACACCTGAAGGGGCTGTCCACCACCGTTGATGCATCCGCCCGGGCATGCCATGACCTCGATGAAATCGAAGTGCTCTCCTGCCTTCATGCGGTTCATGAGCTGGCGGGCATTTCCCAGTCCGTGGGCTACTGCCACCTTGAGAGTCAGATCTGCAATCTTGACCTCTGCTTCCTTGATACCTGTATCGATGCCGCGGACTTCGTTATAGTCCAGGGCATCAGAGCTTCCGCCCGTCAGAAGGTCGTTTACAGTACGAAGTGCAGCCTCCATGACTCCGCCTGTAGTTCCGAAGATCAGACCTGCGCCGGTGGACATTCCCAGAGGATCGTCGAAGTCGGTATCAGCCAAAGAGTTGAAGTCGATACCTATCTGACGGATCATTCTTGCCAGCTCTCTTGTGGTGATGGCGTAATCCACGTCGGGCAGATCATCCACCGCTGCCAGTTCAGGACGCTGTGCCTCGAACTTTTTGGCCGTGCATGGCATGACAGACACGACTACGATCTTCTTGGGATCGATCCCGTTCTTTTCGGCATAGTAGCTCTTGATTATGGCTCCCAGCATCTCGTGAGGAGATTTGCAGGTGCTCAGGTTATCCAGAAATTCCGGGAAGTTGTGTTCACAGAACTTGACCCAGCCCGGGGAGCAGGATGTGATCAGCGGAAGTGTGCCGCCTCCCCTTATCCTGTCGATGAGCTCTGTTCCCTCTTCCATAATGGTCAGGTCCGCCCCGGTATTGGTGTCGAAGACCTTATCGAAGCCCAGCATCTTAAGGGCGGTAACCATCTTGCCTGTTACATTGGTTCCGATGGGGTTGCCGAACTCTTCGCCGAGAGCGGCACGTACCGCAGGTGCAGTCTGAGCGATAACTATCTTCTCAGGGTCATAGAGATCATCCATTACACCGTCCAGAGTGCGGTTCTCCTGAAGCGCTCCGGTGGGACATACAGAGATGCACTGTCCGCAGTTAACGCAGACGGATGAGTCTATGGAACCCATGCCTGCTGTTCCTATCACCGTTGACATTCCCCTGAAGAGAGGAGCTATGGCGCCTACGGTCTGAATGTTGTTACAGATGGACACGCATCTCCTGCAGAGCACGCAGCGGTTGGGATCTCTGAAAATGGATATTCCCTCGTCTATGTCGCTCTTTGGATTCATGGTGATGGAATCCTGATACTTCAGGTAGTTAGTGGAGTCAACGTCCAGCTTGTTGGCCAGGACCTGAAGTTCGCACTGAGAAATGGATCTGGTGCAGGACTGGCATCTGGCCGGGTGGTTTGAAAGTATAAGCTCCAGGTTTTTTTTGCGGTATTTGTTGATCCGGGAGGAGTGAGTTATTACCTCCATCCCGTCTTTTACGGGGTGTACGCAGGCGGCCTGGAGATCCTTCTTGCCTTTGATCTCCACCAGGCACATCCTGCAGCAGCCCAGCTCGCTGACATCCTTAAGGAAGCAAAGTGTGGGGATGTGGATGTTTATCTCTTTTGCTGCTTCCAGAATGGTATATGTATCAGGCACATAGACCTGAATACCGTCTATAGTAACGTGTACTTTGCTCATGGTCCGGGTACCTCCTTATGCGTTCTTGAGTATTGACTTGAACGGACACTTGCTCATGCAGACGCCGCACTTGATGCACTTGTCCTGATCGATGACGTATGGATGCTCCTTGTCTCCTGAGATTGCTCCCACGGGACAATTCTTGGCACAGATGCCGCACCTTCTGCATGTCTCCGCCATGATGACGTACTTGAGCATGGATACGCAGACGCCGGCAGGGCATTTTTTGTCCCTGACGTGGGCGATATATTCATCCCTGAAGTACTTAAGGGTGGATACCACCGGATTTGGTGCAGACTGACCCAGACCGCAAAGGGCTCCTGTCTTGATCATTCCAGCCAGGTCCTCCAGCTCCTCAAGGTCATCCATGTTGCCCTTTCCTTCGGTTATCTTCCTGGTTATATCCAGCATCCTCTTGGTGCCGATCCTGCAGGGCGGGCACTTGCCGCAGGACTCGTCCACTGTGAAGTCAAGGAAGAACTTAGCGATGTCCACCATACATGAATCCTCGGCCATGACGATCAGTCCGCCGGATCCCATCATGGTGCCCAGCTTCGTCAGTGAATCGAAATCCATAGGTGTATCCAGGTGTTCAGCAGTGATACAGCCGCCTGAAGGTCCTCCGGTCTGAGCAGCCTTGAAGCTCAGGTGTCCCGGAACTCCGCCGCCGATGTCGAATACCACTTCTCTTAACGTAGTTCCCATGGGAACTTCCACCAGACCGGTATTCTCTATCTTGCCGCCCAGAGCAAAAACTTTAGTTCCGTTGGATCTCTCTGTGCCGATAGCCTTGAACCAGTCTGTTCCCTTCAAAATTATCTGCGGAACATTGGCGAAGGTCTCAACGTTATTCAGCACTGTGGGGCAGTCGAACAAGCCCTTCTCGGTGGATCTGGGGGGCTTGGGACGGGGCTCGCCGCGCTTTCCTTCGATTGATGCCATGAGAGCAGTTGCTTCACCGCATACGAAGGCTCCTGCGCCGAGACGGATATCTATATCGAAATCAAAGGGTCTTCCCAAAATATTTTTGCCCAGGAGTCCGTACTCGTGAGCCTGTCTGATGGCAATGCCGAGACGCTCTACGGCCACGGGGTATTCCGCACGAACGTAGATATAGCCCTGCTTAGCGCCGCAGGCGTAACCTGCTATGGCCATAGCTTCAAGTATGGAGTGGGGATCTCCCTCAAGGATGGATCTGTCCATGAAAGCGCCCGGGTCACCTTCATCAGCGTTACAGCAGATGTACTTGACCGGAGCAAGCTCTCTGGCTGCTGATTCCCACTTGACGCCAAGGGGGAAGCCAGCGCCGCCTCTTCCTCTGAGCACTGCGTCCTTCATAGTATCTATGACGTCTTCCGGATCCATGTCGTTCAGGCATCTGGCCAGAGCTTCATATCCGTCTACGCCGATGTATTCCTCTATGTCCATGGGGTCTATGAGACCGCAGTTCTTAAGAGCGATCTTAAGCTGCTTGGAATAGAAGGAGTGATCCTTCAAAGCATGGGCCACCTTGGTTCCGTCAGCTTCCGTAGCAAACAGACGCTCCACCGGATGTCCTCCCATCACATGTGAGTTCCAGATCTCTTCCACGTCTGATGCCTCCACGTGGGTGTACATGATCCCGTCGGGATATGTGACCATGAGTGGTCCCTGGGCGCAGAGCCCCATGCATCCTGTGGAGATGAGCTTGATCTCTGACTGAAGGCCGTTTGAATCGATCCTGTTCCTCAGATCTTCATATATGGCCATGGATCCTGCTGACTGGCAGCCTGCCACTCCACATACCAGGATGTGCATCCTGCCTCCGTCTTTAGCATCGAATTCTTCGCCGAGGCGAAGAGCCATTTCCTTGTGTTTTTTGTCCCTGAGGCTCCTCAGGTCGTCTCTTGTCTTGATGATCACTGAAGTTCACCTCCTTCGGCTCTTTCCGCCTGCTCCATAGCTTCATACTTATCAAGGATCCCATCCACCATATCGGCTGTCATCCTGCCATATACTTCGCCATTGATGGTGACCACCGGAGCCAGACCGCATGCGCCTATGCAGCGGCATGCTTCAAGAGAGAAAAGCCCATCATCGGTGCATTCTCCAACATCTATCATCAGTCTCAGCTTGAACTTGTCCAGGATATCCTGGGCGCCCTTAACATAGCACGCGGTGCCGAGACATACGTTTATTCTGTATTTGCCCTTCTTTTCCAGGGAAAATTGTGAATAGAAAGTGGCCACCCCATAGACTTCTGCCTCCGGCATTCCAAGGCCTTTGGCGATTTCGTGAAGAACTTCCTGAGGCAGGTAGCCGTAGATATTCTGCGCCTCATGAAGAATGGGAATCAGAGCGCCGGGCGTACCCTTGTGTTTCAGGATGATCTCCTGAAGCATCTCTCGCTCCTTCTGACAATTTTCACAACTCATAAAACACTCTCCTATATATATTGATAGACTAATGTCATACCGAATAAGTGTATCACAGGGCTCAGAATTGTTTCAAGGGAAAAAGTGTGCTTTTTTTGTTGTATCAAAAAAAGCACAAAAGGCGCCTCCTGCCGATCAAAAGCCGACGGGAGACGCCTAATGATTTTCTTTCTTATTCAGTTATTTTATAGCATTGTCCGAAGCATTCCTCAGGATGACGTCGTGGGCTCCACCCTCCACAATGGATGTGGCGGATACCAGGGTCAGCTTGGCCTTCTGCTGGAGTTCCTTAATGGAAAGTGCTCCGCAGTTGCACATGGTGGACTTCACCTTGAGAAGGGAGATGGAGACATTGTCATGGAGGGACCCTGCATATGGAACGTAGGAATCCACTCCTTCCTCGAACTTCATTCTCGGGTCTCCGCCCAGGTCATACCTCTGCCAGTTTCTGGCTCTTGAAGATCCTTCGCCCCAGTACTCTTTGACGTAGCTTCCGTTGATGTTCAGCTTGTTCGTGGGGGACTCGTCGAATCTGGCGAAGTACCTGCCCAGCATCAGGAAGTCAGCTCCCATGGCCAGAGCCAGGGTCATGTGGTAATCATAGACGATGCCGCCGTCTGAGCAGATGGGAACGTAGATTCCTGTCTCCTCGAAGTACTTGTCTCTCTCGCGGGCAACATCCATTACTGCAGAAGCCTGACCTCTGCCTATACCCTTTTGCTCACGGGTGATGCAGATGGAACCTCCGCCGATACCGATCTTCACGAAGTCAGCTCCGGCGTCTGCCAGATATCTGAAGCCCTCGCCGTCCACAACGTTTCCGGCTCCGATCTTTACGGAATCACCGTAGCGGTCTCTCACCCACTTGATGGTGTCTGACTGCCACTGAGAATATCCTTCCGATGAATCCAGGCAGAGCACGTCTGCTCCGGCCTCTACCAGAGCAGGGATCCTCTCCTCGAAGTCCCTGGTGTTCACACCGGCTCCCACGATGAACCTCTTCTGATCATCCAGAAGTTCGTTGGGGTTGGACTTGTGAGAATCGTAGTCTTTTCTGAAAACGAAGCTCTTGAGTCTCTGATTCTTGTCGACTATGGGAAGAGCGTTGAGCTTGTGATCCCAGATTATGTCGTTGGCCTCACTCAATGATATTCCATCCTGGCCTGTGATCAGCTTCTCATAGGGTGTCATGAACTCATATATCTTTGTGTTCACGTCCATGCGGGATACTCTGTAGTCTCTGGATGTAACCAGTCCCACCATGCGCCCGCTGGCCGTGCCATCCTCAGTGATGGCTATGGTGGAGTGTCCATACTTCTCTTTAAGTTCCAGCACGTCTTTCAGCGTCTGATCCGGTTTGAGATTTGAATCAGATGCTACGAAACCTGCCTTGGTCTCCTTCACTGCCTTGACCATTCTTGCCTGGCTCTCCACAGACTGGGAACCATAGATGAAGGATATGCCGCCCTCCTTGGAGAGAGCAACTGCCATCTTATCATCGGACACAGCCTGCATGATGGCGGATACCAGCGGAATGTTCATGGTAAGAGCAGGCTCTTCACCTTTTTTGAACTTGACCACGGGAGTCTTCAGAGAAACGTTCTCCACGCGGCAATTGGTGTCGGAATAGCCCGGTACCAGCAGATATTCATTGAAAGTTCTTGACGGTTCATCGAAATAAAAAGCCATATGCTCCTCCTATGCTTCTTCCTTGACTAATCCTTCTTTGAATGCTCTGATGAGTTCCATCAGATCATTGACTTGCTCTACCAGGCCCCTGCCTGAATCCGTGTCCATGATCACCTTTCTTTCGGGAAGGGTATAGACGATCTTCATGGTCGGGGATGTGAATTCCTGGGTCCCATCCGGATTGATGGGCTTGTAGGGCTTGTGCTCCGCAAGCATCATTCCTCTGGAGTTATATATCAGGGTGTATCCGGCGATACCTGTATCCTTCTGGTAGGCCTTTGATATGCCTCCGTCTATGACGTAGATCAGTCCGCCGCCCTTTATGGGGGATTCTCCATTCTTGATCTTTACGGGAACGTGCCCGTTTAATATTCTGGCAGTATTGGGATCAAGATTGAATTCCTTAAGTATCTTCTCTGCCAGCCACCTTTCATTGTTCATCTTGTAGTAGGGTCTGGCCGGCTCCTTGTGGGTGGCCTTGTCATCAATGAACAGCCTCTCGAAGGTGGTCATCTTTTCCTTGCCGAAAAGAGGCGAGTCGGGTCCCAGCCACAGATACCACATAAGGTCTCCCGACAGTCCGTTCTCCTCAGACCTGTCAGGCGAGAAGTATGCCTTTCTCATCTGATCATCCAGATAATCCATCAGGTGCTTGCCGCTGAGTTTTTTGCCCCTGAGTTCCACCTCTGCGAAATCACCGTTCTCTGTGATGGGGATGCATCCGTGGAACAAAAGATTGCCGTTGGTCACTGAATACATGGCGCCGTGGCTATACAGGAATCTGATATGTCTCTGCAGTTTCTCCGAGTTGACGATGGAGGCCTCCAGAGCGTTCATCACTTCCTCCTCCTCGGGGCTCAGTGCATAGGGATCGTTGGGATCCAGGGTGGGGAAGTTGGTATCGTTCAAGGGCCATTCCTTGCCCTCTACTGTTACCGTTCCCTTTTCCAGGTCCATCTTATCCAGGAGGAGCCTTTTTTCAAGGTGATACTCCGGATGAGCCTTGATCCTCTGCCCTTCGATCTTGAACTGCATTATGGCTATGGCCTTGTGCATCTTGGCGGCCAGCGCGTCGTCTATGGCGTCGTAGATGTTTCTGTCCAGGACGTGGGGCCAGAATTTCTTGCAGTCATCTCCTGCGTAGACCTTTTCCGCAAAAGATGCAAGGGGTCTCAGATTGATCCCGTAGCCCACCTCCAGCATGTCGAAGTTGTTGTAGCTGATATTCATCCTGAGAAGGTTGGTGATGCAGGCCCAGTTTCCTGTGGCTGCGCCCATCCATACCACATCGTGGTTGCCCCACTGGAAGTCCACATCATGGAAGTCCATGAGGAAGTCCATGATCCTGTCTGGGTGCGGACCTCTGTCGAATATGTCTCCGATAATGTGGAGTTGATCTATGGCTATCCTCCAGATGCTCTCTGCAAGTTCCGTTATGAAGTCTTCACCCAGGCCCATCTCGATAACTGAGTTGATGATCTCAGTGTAATAGTGCTGACGATTCTCCACATCGTCGGCGTGCAGCAGCTCGTCTATGGCGTAACCCCAGTATTTGGGAAGTCTGCGCCTTACTCTGGAACGGCTGTACTTGGAGGAGACTATTTTGAGTATCTCCACCATCCTGTAGATGGATGTGGAGCACCAGCTGTCGAAGTCCTCCTCTGAAGCTTTGCGCCTGGTCAGTTCATGGGGTGCATCGTAGATCAGAGAGGCCAGCTCGTTTCTGTCCTCTTCAGTCAGGATGCGGTCGAATCTTTCATCGATCCTCCTCTTGATGGTTCCGGAACCGGACTTCAGCATGTGAATAAAGGCTTCGTCCTCTCCGTGAAGGTCTGAAAGGAAGTATTCCGTTCCCTTGGGAAGCGCCAGTATGGCCCTGAGATTTATAAGCTCAGCCTTGGCGGCCTTCTGATTTGGATACTCCTTCGCAAGTCTTGTAAGATATTTTAGATCAGCCACGACATCCTCCGTTTTTTATGACTCAACTCTTGAAATATCAGCTCCGAGTCCTCTCATCTTCTCTATGAACTTTTCGTAACCACGTTCTATATGATAGATCTCGGATATTTCTGTCTGTCCTTCGGCAACCAGCCCTGCCAGCACCATGGCCGCGCCGGCTCTCAGGTCGGTGGCCATGACTTCGCATCCTCTCAGTCTGGAATTGCCCTTTACGAAGGCTCTGCTTCCTGCTGTCTCTATGGATGCTCCCATCTTGTTGAGCTGGGCCACGTGCATGAAGCGGCTCTCGAACACAGTCTCGATGACCGTGCTGTTGCCGTTGCACACAGTTAGAAATGCCATGAAGGGGCTCTGCATGTCCGTGGGGAATCCGGGATAAGGAAGGGTCTTGATGTCTGTGGACACCAGTTGTCCCTGGTCACCCATGACCTCCAGATAGTCATCTCCCTCTTCTATCCTTACGCCGCACTCTCTGAGCTTGGCGATTATGGGCTTCACGTGATCGGGAAGAACATTCGTGATCTTCACGTTTCCTCTGGTAATAGCCGCTGCAAGCATGAATGTTCCGGTCTCTATCCTGTCTGGGATGACGGTGTGCTTCACGCTGTGAAGTTCACTTACTCCTTCGATCCTTATGGTATCCGTTCCTGCACCTTTGATCTTGGCTCCCATCTTGTTGAGGAAGTTGGCAAGATCAACAATTTCAGGCTCCTCTGCGGCGTTCTCAATGTATGTTGTCCCCTTGGCAAGGACAGCCGCCATCATGATGTTCTCGGTGGCTCCCACAGAGGGGAAGTCCAGATATATCCTGTCACCGATGAGGCCTTCCGGTCCGGCTACAGCTTCCACGTATGAAAACGCTCCGTCCTCATGCATGATGATGTCTGCGCCCAAAGCCTTGAATCCCTTTAAGTGAAGGTCTATGGGCCTGGCCCCGATGCTGCATCCTCCGGGAAGAGGTATCCTTGCAACACCTTCCCTGCCAAGAAGTGGTCCCATCACCAGGAAGGATGCTCTCATCTTGCTCACAAGATTGAAGGGCGCTTCCGTGGTCTTGATCTCGGTGCATGTGACCGTGAACTCGCCCGGAGCTGTCACCACTATGCTCGCACCAAGAGATTCAAGGATCTCCTTCATGACCTGAACGTCCTTCAGGTCAGGTACGGATCTTATTACACATTCTTCTTCGTTGAGAAGTGTGGCCGCCATGAGAGGCAGCACGGCATTTTTTGCGCCGGAGATCGCCACCTCACCCTTAAGGGGGCCGGATTTTTTAACGATGTACTTAGCCATAAATAACTCCTAAAGTCTCTTTATGTATTATTATTATTTTTCTTTTTTAGCCTTAGCTTCTTTTTTTGCGGATGCTGCGCCTGTGGCCTTGGCCACGCCGATGATGCTGGTGGCCGCTCCAACCAGGCTGCTGATGTTCTTGATGGTATTCTTGTTAGCCTTAAGGTTGGTGGCAACAGCTGATAAGGAGTCGCCCATTCCGGTGATGATTCCATCGGCCTTGCTGGTCTGGTTGGATGCAAAAGCTGATACGTCCTTGACGTCGTCCAGAACAGCATTAAGTTTCTTGATGGTGGGCAGGAGCTTCGCGATGAGCACAGCAAGTAGGATCAGCACCACGATGGCAGCGATGATAAGGAGCGCGATCAGAAGCGCCTGCAGTGAAATAGTTACATTCATAGGTATGCCTCCCGTAATTCCTCGGTATAGTTTCCTTTGTTATCGTGAACGGCCAGCTCCGGAAGGACCGACAGGTCCGAGCCGCCGTTTTTAATCATATGTACCAGAACGATGTTGGCGGTCTCTCCCCTTCTGGGCACCACCTGTCTCAAGGTCTTGGGCTCAAGAGAATACTTTCTCGCTGCCTGAAAGATGTCGCAGAGCCTGGACGGTCTGTGCACCATGAAGAGATCTCCCTTGTCTCTGAGAAGTTCTGAGGCGCATCTTATGAAATCCTCCAGCCCCGCCGTGGTCTCATGTCTGGAGATCAGTCTAGCCGGATTGTCCGGCTTGATCCCGCCTCCATCCACAAAATACGGAGGATTACAGGTGACCGCATCGAAGGTGCCCTTCAGATCTCCATTCTCTTCCACAAAGTCCTTCACATCCGCTACCATGAAGTTCAGTCTGTCCTCAAGATCGTTTAAATGCGATGACCTCAACGCTCTGTCTACGGAATTCTCCTGAATGTCGATGCCGTAAATGGTCCCTGCCGGAGTCTTGTGGCAGAGAATGAGAGGAATGATCCCGGACCCTGTTCCCAGATCCATGATCCTGGTGAAGGTGCCGGTCTTCTTGATCAAGCCCGCACAAAAATCCGCCAGGAGCACAGAGTCCACTCCGTAACAGAATTCCCCCGGATCCTGAATGATGCCGATGCTGCCGAAACCGGTCAGATCCACTCTCTCATTTTGCTTTATTTCGGTCATGTCAATCCTGGATGATCTTCTCCAGTTCCTTCAGTTCCTCGGCGTCCACGCCCTTGAAGATGTCGTCCTGTTTCTTCTTGAAGCGCTTGTTGACCCGTCTGATCTCGTCTTTTGTGAAGGTATAAATGTCGGAACTCAGCTTTTCTCCCTGGTCATTAACGGAATCCCTCGAATCGTCTATATACAATCTGACCTTTACCTTGCCTTCCAGGATGGTAGTATCCACCACCTTGCCCAGGCCCTCAGGTGTTTTGACCTGCTCGCCCACCTCCGGCATGTTCCTTCTGAGGTCGGTGTACACGTCATTTTCGAATTTGAGGCAGCACATCAGCCTGCCGCAGATCCCTGAGATCTTGGTGGGACTCAGGCTCAGATTCTGTACCTTGGCCATCTTGATGGATACCGGCTCGAAATCCGCAAGCCAGGAATGGCAGCACAGAGGTCTGCCGCAGGACCCGATGCCTCCCAGCATCTTGGCCTCGTCCCTGACTCCTATCTGCCTCAGCTCTATCCTCATCCTGAAGACGCCGGCCAGATCCTTTACCAGTTCTCTGAAGTCCACCCTGCCGTCAGCGGTAAAGTAGAAGATCACCTTTGAATTATCGAAGGTGTATTCCACGTCCACCAGCTTC
Organism: uncultured Eubacteriales bacterium; assembly: GCA_900315895.1. Taxonomy (GTDB): domain Bacteria; phylum Bacillota; class Clostridia; order Peptostreptococcales; family Anaerovoracaceae; genus RUG754. The sequence continues at coordinate 4,471 of ONAY01000021.1, read as the reverse complement.
ATATCCAGACCGCGCTTGTCGATCTTTTCCTGGCAGAGCTCCATGGCTCTCGCCTTTTTCTTTTCGTTTTCTTCGTGTCTTATGTAGTCCTGCTCAGTGGCGATCCTGATTATGGGCTTAAGTGGTGCGACTATGCCGCTTTCCGGCACCTCGCTGTTGGCCATTGAGACCTCGCCGAACTCAGTTCCCCTGGCCGTCTCCACGATCACGTGATCGCCTATGTTAAGCACATGTTCACAGGGGTCAAAGTAGTACACCTTTCCCGCCTGCTTGAACCTGACACCTATTACTGTTACCATCTGCTGTTCTCCTGTATTTTGAGAGCCAATCCCTTCACCGCATAGGCGGGAACTGCGTTCCCCCTTATGTCCCGTGCGGTCTGCTCCGTAAGTTCAATTGCTTTTATAGCCGACTTCCTGTCCATGTATTCCGTGTCGGCATCTTCGCCTACCATTATGTTTCTAAGCTTGTTTTCCAAAAGATCCAGGAAGCACATGGCGTCTTCCCTTCCCCTGATCTTGCCGGATACCGCCTGCCTGATCTGGTGGAACGAGCCCTTCCTGATCACCGTCTCCAGGAGCTCGTTCATCTCATCGAAGGATACTGTATCGCTCTTCTTACCATCATAAAATCTATAGATCACGCATCTGGACCTGATGGTCTCCAGAAGATTCTCAGTGTTCTCCGAAAGAAGGATGATCACCGTGCCCTTCTGGGGCTCCTCCAAAGTCTTGAGGAATCTGTTCTGGGCCCTCACCGTCATGGTATCCGCATCACGTATCAGGGCTAAATTCCTGTCTCCCTGAGGCTTCATGTTGAGCCTGGCCTGGAGCTCCTCCATGTCCTGGTCCTTGATGCTCTTCACCGTGCGGCCCTTGCCCTGCTCGGCCCTCACCTCATAAAAATCCGGATCGTTCTCCAGCTCCATCCGCCCCGAAAGAGCGCGCAAAAAACTCAGCGCCGCGTCTTCTCTTCCTGAGATCCTGCTCCCTTCGAAGATATATGCGTGTGACACTGTGCCATTAAATATGGACCTTTTGATCCTTTCCGTAGGAGTCATCCCAAGAGTTCCTCCAGCTTAGCATAAATCAGATCTCTTATACGATCCACCGCAAGCGATGCGTCTATTCCCACGATCCTGTCCGGATGCTCCTTTTCCAGTTCAAGAAAACCTTCGTAGACCTTTCTGTGGAAGGCCAGCTTCTCCTGCTCAAGTCGATCCTGCTCTGCTCTGTTCTCCTCGATCCTGTGCTTGCCCACTTCCGGGTCCAGCTTCATGAGGAAAGTCAGATCAGGCATGCAGCCCCTTACAGCATAGCTGTTGATTACCGCTACAGCCTCCCCGAGACCTCTGCCGCAGCCCTGGTACGCAAGGGAGGAGTCCACGAATCTGTCGCAGATCACCACCTTGCCCTCACTTAGAGCGGGCATTATGACCTGAGAGACGTGCTGAGCCCGGGATGCCGCATAGAGCATGGCCTCGGTCATGGGATCCATCTCCTTGAGATCTTTGTCCAGGATGATGTTTCTGATCCTCTCGCCGATCACGGTGCCGCCCGGCTCCCTGCTTAAGACTACGTCCCTGCCCCTTGATTCAAAGAATTCTTTTATGTTAGTTACCTGCGTGGACTTGCCGGACCCATCGGGTCCCTCCACTGATATGAATAGACCTCTCATGGTTTCCTGTAAATATCCTTCGCCAGATTTCTGAGTAATATGAACGCTGCCACAGCCACCGGTATGGAGACCAGGATAGCGAAAATAAATTTCAATACTGCCATTATAACCTCACCGGAAAGTCCGGATACATTTACTTACACCTAGTTGGATTATATCATATATCAGGCATAATTCCAACATAAAAAGAGCGGTTGTCGGAAGGTGCACGGGCTTCAGGTGGGAGCACCCCGGGGCGAGTTTTTTGCGCTGCGGGAGAAGATATGGTCCTCCTCTTTACCGTTGCATTTTTCTTCGTCTGTGGATATAATTGAAGTACAAAGATTTCTTGTTAAAAGAAGGAGAGAGAGAATGGCAAAATATGATTGGGGGACCTTCGGTTTCCATATTCCTGAAATAATGCTTCCCAAGGAGGGAACAGATTACAGCAAGTGGGCAGTAGTTGCCTGCGACCAGTACACTTCTGAGCCCGAATATTGGGACGAAGTAGAGTCTATAGTGGGAGACGCTCCTTCCACACTCAGGCTGATGCTTCCCGAGATATATCTCGGAAAGGAAGGCGAAGCCGAGAAGATCAAGGCTATCAGAGCTTCCATGGATCAGTATCTCAAGGACGGCACTCTGAGAAAGATGCCCAAGGGCTGCATGCTGGTCAAGCGTACCGCAGAGGGCAGAAGCCGCGTGGGACTGGTCATCGCTACAGACCTGGAAGCCTATGACTTTAACAAAGGTTCCAAGTCACTCACCAGAGCCACCGAAGGCACAGTAATAGAGCGTATACCCCCTCGCCTCAGGATCCGTGAAGGCGCTCCCGTGGAGCTTCCCCACATCCTGATCCTGATCGACGACCCCGATAAGAGCGTGATTGAGCCTCTGGTAAATGCTCCCCAGCAGATGATCTACGACACCGACCTTATGATGAACGGCGGACACATCACCGGTTCCTTCATCAAGGAAGAGGATCTGGAAGGCGCAAAAGATGCATTGAGCGTCCTTTTCGACAAGGCAGTTGAGAAGTACGGCGACGGAAACGTTATCTTCCAGGCCATGGGTGACGGCAACCACTCTCTTGCTACAGCCAAGACCAACTGGGAGAATCTCAAGAAGACCCTGACTCCTGAAGAGGCGGAGAATCATCCCGCAAGATATGCTCTCTGCGAGATCGAGAACATCCACGATGACGGCATCGTATTCGAGCCCATCCACAGAGTGATCTTCCAGAAGAATGGCCAGTCCGGAATGGATCTGGTAAATGAGACTGTGGACCTTCTCAAGGAGCAGAACGGAAATGCTTACCTCGCTGAGGAAGGCTTCACCAAGGAAGGCTGTTTCTCCATCCCCTACATCACAGGCGAGAAGCGCGGAACCATCGTGGTCGAAGCACCTGTAAGCAAGCTGGAAGTCGGCGCACTGCAGAACGCTCTGGACGTTATGGTCAAGGAGAGATCAAGCTGCGATATCGACTACATCCACGGCACCAAGGCCGTTGAATCTCTGGCCACAAGAGAAGGAAACGCAGGCTTCATGCTTCCCGCAATGGACAAGTTCATGCTTTTCCCCGCAGTTGCAGCTGACGGCGCCCTTCCCAGAAAGACATTCTCCATGGGAGAAGCCAACGAAAAGAGATTCTATATCGAGTCCAGATATATTGGATAATACTGTTTACAGCAAAAAACTACCGGCTCTGCCGGTAGTTTTGTTTTTTGTTTAAAAGTAATGTGATACTCACCATTTCCCGGAGATCACATTATTCTAGTATGTTTTCCCTTAATCTTTTGATCAATCAAATGAGAACGCCTTGCTTCCGAACAGCTCTCCCTGATCCTCATCACAGCCGTAGAGATTGTTCTCTTCATCGAGAAGTCCGTAGTGCAGAACTACCTCGGTAGGATCTCCATATGTCGGGGTATCGAGTTTACCTATGAGGAATTCGAACAGAGCGCGAAGAACGATGTCCTGCTGCTCGTCAGTCGTAAGTGCCATAAAGTCATCGGCAGAGACGCCGATACTCTCAAAGGATAATGAATCCATGAATTCATCGGCTCCCGCATACGCCTTGAGCGGCTCAACGCTGACTGTGACATCGAATCCTCCGTCTTCGGTTTCAACTGCGTCCAGGACTTCGTATTTTGCCAGGCCGAAGCACTTAAACATGAATTCTTTGAACACGTCTGCAGTCTCCTCCGAGATACTTGCTTCATCCATGAGTTGCTGTTTTACTCCGGCAAACATCTCCTCACGTACAGCCTCTTCTTCACCTTCCTCAACATCGGTCAGATCCACCGAATGATCATAATCACCTGTGCAGAGCAGATCCAGTGTAGCTTGTACATAAGCCTTGGCGTCTTCTGCAGTCGGCTTCGCTTGTCCGCAGCCGGCCAGGGCAAGCATCAGCATCAATACAACCATAAAAAGTGCCACAATACGTTTTTTATTCATTTTTTCCTCCTCGAATCAATGCGCCTGTTTATTATATGATCATTATATCACTGACTGTTATTCAGTGCAAAAACATCCTCTGTCCCAATCAAGGAGTCTTTGGAATATATGCAGGGACTAAAAGATGTATTGGACGGTACGCTAAGGACCGGTAAAGTTAAATAGAATATAAAAAACTGCGCCATGCAATGCATGTGCGCAGAATTTTTTGTAATAAAGCAAAAAAGCCCCGGATGAACCGAGACTCTTTTAGAATAAAAAACGGGCGACGTCCTACTTTTCCAGGCAGCTTCCCACCAAGTATCATCGGCGCTCAGGAGCTTAACTACTGTGTTCGAGATGGGAACAGGTGTGA
>ONAY01000055.1 GCA_900315895.1 uncultured Eubacteriales bacterium | reverse complement strand
CCACCCTGTATCTTCTTTCAAAAAAGATAAAACCGCTGTGAGCCCTTAATTATCAATGGTTTCAGCGGTTTTTACCAACGCTTTTTGTCCTATAAGCCTCAATACCTTTATTGAATTTTTTGCGCAAAAAATCTGCCCCGCCACCCGGCAAGGCAGATCCGCTATTTATCAATGTATCAGAATTCCCTTCTCTCCATGAATCTGATGCTTATATGGCAGGATACGATGGCGATGATCAGTACCAGAGCCACCACACCAATTATCCAGACTGCGGGAGAAGCCGACTCAAGGATCGATATCAGGCTATTCTTAGCGCTTTCCGGGATGAATTTGATACCGAGGACTCCGCCTATGAAAATGACTCCAAACAGGATGTAGGCTGAATTGCGACCCTTCTCCGCACCTTCTTTAAGCATCATGGGAAGCATGAAAGATGATATGAAGCAGAAGAACAGCATTCCTGCGAACATGACATCAACAAGTTCTTCTATCGTGAAGTCACCGGAACGCCTGATGAATCCCCCTATCATGGTCAGAACGAAACCTAGGACGCTTCCAATGGCACCGCCGCCCATGGCCAGCAGGTACTTCTCTATGGTGTACTGCCTCCTGGTGAAGGGCTGACTAAACAAGAAAGCATTACCGTTATCGAATTCATCATAGCTTATGGTGCTGGTAGCGAAGATCATGAGCATCATTCCAAGGAACATGATCCCGAAGGTCCCCATGTCCATCATGGTGTACAAAACTCCCAGGATCAGCATCATTAGAAGTGTCTTCTTCTGCTTGAAAAGCATGAGTATATCTTTAATAAACAGAGCCTTCATTACAGCACCTCCCCTTTCACCATCATGAGTACGAGATCATCGATCCCGCCGTTTTCGAAAACTGCATCAGGATAGTTTTCCGCATAGAAGCGTTTCATATGAGTCAGGCACTTCCACCCGAAGTTCTCTTTCCTGACTCTGATGATGTACTTCTTGTCAAGATCGTTGTACTGCTGATCTGTGACCTTGAGGACAGCGTATTCAGAGAGAAGCACGTCAGTGTCTTCATGGAATATGATCGATCCATTGTGTATCATATAGAAGCTGTCGCATATGCTTTCAAGGTCCGAAGAGATGTGTGAACTGATCAGGATGGATGCATCCTCTCTCTCGTCCAGGTAATCTCTGAGAAGATCCAGCACTGTGTCCCTGGCTATTACATCAAGTCCCGCCGTGGGCTCGTCCAGGATCAAAAGATCCGCCTTGTGGCAGAGGGCTGCAGCCACCTTGAGCTTGGCCTTCATTCCTGTGGAGAAATCCTTGATCTGTTTATCCAGGGGTATTTCCAGTTCACGGCATAGCTTAAGGAACCTGTCCTTCTCGAAGGAGGGATACATTGCCTGCTGGACCATCATGATGTCTGAGGCGGTCAGATAGATAAAGAATCCTGAGTCTGACAGCACTACTCCAAGGCGCTCACGCTCTTTTTTGGTAAGATCCCTACCCATAGTCTCTGTACCGAAAAGCTCTATGGAGCCGCTCCTCGGCCTGATCAGATGAAGGATGGATTTGAAGGTGGTGCTCTTCCCTGCACCGTTGGCTCCCACCAGCCCCACTATCTGCCCATTGGGTACATTAAGAGATACATCCAGGGTAAAGGAATTGTAAACCTTTTTGACTTCTTTTAACTCCAGCATGATATATCACTCCTCAATAAACAAATCGAACAACTGCTTAAGTTCAGATAACTCAATTCCGTAACGTTTGGCTTTATCCACCATACGTTCCATGTCTTTTTCAAGCTCTCTCAACTGTTCCTCCCTGACCAAAGCTTCATTCTGACCTTTTACATAGGTTCCCTTGCCGTGGATCGTAGCAGTGAATCCATCTTCTTCCAAGATGTCATATGCTTTCTTCACGGTCAGCGCGCTGATCTTAAGATCCTTGGCCAGGGTCCTGACCGAAGGAAGAGATTCCCCTTCTTTAAGATCGCCGGAGGCTATATGTTTTTTTACCGCGTCAACTATCTGCTCATAAATGGGCACCATGGACGCTGTGTTGATTATTATCTGCATGAATGACCTCTCCTGTTCTCTTGCTGTAAACAGTGTATAACAGTCTATAACTGTAGTCAACTGTTTTATTACAAAAAATCAAAATAAGACCCGTATGATCTCTCTTACGGGTCTTGGTTGGAAACTTTATGTATTTATCGGAAAGTTCAACGAGAATACCCCCACTTCTAAAATGGCGGGATGAATCGTTCCACTTTTGCTGAAGGATGCCGGATCCAATTCTTGCGATATACAGAGACCGATCCATGAAAAAGTTGCCCGATCTTCCACAA
>ONAY01000014.1 GCA_900315895.1 uncultured Eubacteriales bacterium | reverse complement strand
GTAAGGGTCTGTTCCATATATTGATTATACCACAGAACTGCAGAAAAAGGAACATATGTTCGCACAAAAACAAATATAGAACAATCTAAGAAAGAGAAGAAAGGAGAAAAGATGCGGGCCATTAGGTACGCTCATCCCGCCACCTTAAGAGGTGGGGGTTTCCGCGTCAAGATTTTTTGATGAAGATCAGATTTGATTTCAAAAGCATAAGGTTCAGGATCTGGGTCTACTTCCTTATCCTGGCCGTCCTCATACTGGCTCTGGTATGGTTCCTTCAGGTCTACTTCATGAAGGAATACTACGAAGAGATGAAGATGCGCGAAGTCACATCCATGTCCAACGCCTTCACCACCGCCTACAATAACGATGATGAGTCTCTGGCAGACAGTATCAGGAACATGTCCGTCACCAACGACTACTACTTCATGATGGAGTACGGCGGACAGCTCCTGACCTTCCAGCCGGACAGCGAGGTCACCAAGCCTGTGTACACCTATCAGAGGCTGGTGCCCAACCTGAAGGACGCACTGTCCACATCGGAAGGCGGCGACCACGCTTCAGTGAAATTCAGCGCAGGGCCCGAGGATTACTATGTTCTGGGCTACGTCAAAATACTGGAGACTGTGGACGCAAACGAAGAGCCTCAGGAGACCGAGGAGGAGCCGGACAATAACGTCTACCTCTACATCTTCACGCCTCTCTACCCCGTGGATTCCACCGTACATATCCTTCAGGGCCAGCTGACTCTGATCACAGTGATGGCACTGGTAGTCGCCTTCATTCTGGCCCTTTTGTTCTCAAGAAGGCTGTCAAGGCCCATCAAGGCCATAACCTCCGAGGCCAGAAAGCTGGGAGACGGCGACTTCAACGTGAAGTTCCAGGGAAAGTCCTATTCAGAGGTCAACCGGCTGGCGGAAACCCTTAACACCGCCGCCTACGAGATGGCCCAGGCAGACAACCGTCAGAAGGACCTGATCGCCAACGTTTCCCACGATCTTAAGACTCCCCTTACTCTGATCCGCTCCTACGCGGAGATGATCAGGGACCTTTCGGGAGACGATCCTGTGAAGCGGAACGCCAATCTGGAGGTCATCATGGATGAGTCTGACCGCATGTCCAACCTCATCAGTGACATGTCCAAGGTGAGCCGCATGGCGAGGCACGAGACAAAGCTGGATATGGAATACTTCGATCTGGTCCAGCTGACCGCTGAGATCCTGACCTCCTACGATATCTACGTGACCAGAGACGGCTACGATTTCATCTTTAATGCCCCCAAGGAGGCTCCGGTGTACGCTGACAGGGACAATATCGCACAGGTGCTGACCAACCTGATATCCAATGCGGTGAAGTACTGCGGCGAGGATAAGACAGTCATCGTGAACATCCGTAAGGCGGGCAAGGTATTCAGGGTGGAAGTCTCCGACCACGGTCCGGGAATCAAGCAGGAAGAGATCCCCCATGTATGGGACCGCTACTACAAGGCAAGCTCCAACTACGTCCGTCCCACCAAGGGTTCCGGTCTGGGACTGTCCATAGTGAAGGAGATCCTGACCCTCCACAAGGCCGAATTCGGCGTTGTGAGCCAGGAAGGCGAGGGTTCCACATTCTGGTTCGAACTGGACATGATGAAGAGGAATTAAGCCAATTTGAGACGTTAAAACGGTGCCCCACCTCATCCCATAAAAAATACCGGCTGAGCCGGTATTTTTTGATTGATATTTTACAGCAGCTTGATGGTCCCGATAAGGGGCAGGGGCTTTTCCACATCGCTTGAAGCGTTCACGATTCCCAGTATCATCAGTGCGATTGAGCCCAGGCTTGCGACCCAACCGATGAGCGGCACCAGGCTGATCAAACTGAAAAGATTCAGCACCAGTCCCTGGTTCAGGTGGAACATGCAGTGCTCTCTGTCACCTGCGAAGTATGCGATGAGGAAGCCTATCCATGTGATGTAGCTAAGCACATTGGTGACCTTGGGAGAAAGCTTCTCGCCTCCCGTTCCCTGAGCCTGAGAATAGTTCTGGCCGGGCGCACTTCCCTCTTCAAGTATCTGTTTCTTCTTGGCTTCGAACTCTTCCTGGGTGATCATTCCCTCATCCAGGAGCTGCTTATATTCTCTTATTCTTTCAACATCTGATCTCTGATCCATTCCAATACCTCCTAAAAAGACTGTGTAGATTCTACACTAAAACCCTCATAAAATCAACGGTTTCAGCCATTATCCTCCTTTTGGAACGCCCTGATCGCCTCGGAAATGTTCCTGACGCCGAAGATCCTGCAGTTCCCCACCTTATCCTTGATGCGCTCGGCGTTGGAGCGAGGCATTATTATCCTGGTGAATCCCAGGCGTGCAGCCTCTTTAACTATCCTTTCAGCATTCCTTACCGGTCTCAGGTCTCCGGTGAGTCCCACCTCTCCAAGGGCCAGGGTCCGCTCCACCGGAGCGATCCTTCTGAAGCTGGAATAGATGGCAAGTGCCACAGCCAGGTCTGTTCCGGTGCCGTCAGGCCTGATGCCACCCACCACGTTGAGATAGATGTCCTCGTTTCCCAGAGGCATGCCCAGTTTCTTCTCCATGACAGCGATTATCATGCTTAGTCTGGTATTGTCTATTCCTACGGCGGTCCGCCTGGAAAATCCCACGCCCGAAGCCGGAGTCACCAGAGCCTGGATCTCGAACATCACAGGGCGGGACCCTTCATATATGGATGTGGTGACGGAGCCTTCCGTCTGCGCCGCACTGTTCTCAAGGAAGGTGGCACTGATATCCGGCACCTCCCTGAGTCCCTTCTCCTCCATGGTGAAGGCGCCTATCTCCGAAGTGGTGCCAAAACGGTTCTTATACGCCCTGAGCACTCTGATCTCCTGGTCACGCTCACCTGTGAAGTTCAGCACACAGTCCACCAGATGCTCCACCGTCTTGGGTCCCGCAAGGTCGCCGGACTTGGTGACGTGAGCCACTATGAACACCGGCATGTCAGAGGATTTGCCCAGCCTCATGAGCACGTTTCCTATCTGCCTCACCTGAGAAATGGACCCGGGCGCAGAATCCAGCTGATCCGAATACATGGTCTGGATGGAATCCACTATCAAAAGATCCGGTTTCAGATTCTCGCATGCGGTCTCCACGTTTTCGATGTTGGTCTCAGCCAGAACGAAAAGCTTGTCCGAAAGGTTGCCGCAGACCCGGTCAGCTCTCAGCTTGATCTGCTCTTCGGATTCCTCTCCGGACACGTATAGCACCGTGTGCCCTCCCTTAGCCACGTTCTCCGCCGTCTGTATTATCAATGTAGATTTACCTATGCCCGGCTCGCCGGAGATCAGGATCAGAGATCCCTTGACCATGCCGCCGCCCAGCACCCTGTTGAGCTCGCCGATGCCGGTATTGAGCCTCTCATAGTTCAGTGTGCCCACGGACTTGAGCACCGAAGGCGACCTGGAACCGGCCTTGAACCGCTGCCTGGTATCATCTCCCGTGTCCGGCAGCACCTTCTCCTCCACAAAGGAGTTCCAGGCGCCGCAGATGCACTGCCCCATCCACCTGGGAGATTCATAGCCGCATTCCTGGCATACGTATACTGTCTTAGCTTTCTTTGCCATTTCTTACTCCGTAAATGCGCGGCTACCCGCGCCTCAAAAGAACATAAGTTCTATTCAGAGTATATCATAGGGGTTCCCCAGGGGCAAGTGGGAGTTTTGGAGTATTGCCGCCACCCTTCCGCCACATGCCTGTGCAGTTTTCATTGTTTTTTGCGCATCCTGTGGTATAATGAGGGGTAGCCCGCTTGCCGTGGGCCAACAAAAGATAGTTTTTTGCCGTAAGAGGAGACAGATAAAATGAAACTGAACCCCATCGTCCAGTCTTTGCTGGACACAGACTTATACAAATTCAACATGAACCAGGTGATCTTCCACAAGCACACCAACCTGGTGGGAGAGTACCACTTCAAGTGCAGGAACGAGGGAGTGGTGTTCACACCCGAGATGCTTCAGGAGATCGACGAGCAGATCGATTACCTCTGCACCCTGACCTGGAAGGAGGAGGAACTGGAATACCTGAGGAGCATCCGCTACATCTCCGATGACTACGTGGAATTCCTCAGACTGTGGCATCCCCTTCGTCAGTACGTGCACACCGAGCTCAAGGAAGACGGCGAGCTCTCAGTCATCGTCAAGGGTCCCATGTTCTCCGCCATGCAGTTCGAGATCTACCTGCTGGAGATCATCAACGAGGTCTACTTCAAGTTCAAGTATGATTATGACGAGCTGCTGGCCTCCGCCAAGGAGAGGCTGGATGCCAAGGTCAAAGCTTTCAACGAGGGCAAGTACACCTTCAAGTTCGCAGAGTTTGGATGCCGCAGAAGACTCTCCGCCGAGTTCGAGGAATACGCCATCAGGGAATTGGCGCAAAAAACCCAGAACATGGTAGGTACATCCAACGTTTACTTCGCCAAGATGTACAACCTGACTCCCATCGGAACCTACGCTCACGAGTACGTCCAGATGTACCAGGGAATCGATGAGATCCCCCTGTCTTACACCAACCACTACGCACTTCGCGACTGGTACGACGAGTACAAAGGAGACAACGGAACCGCTCTTTCGGATACCCTGACCACGGATCTTTTCCTCAAGGACTTCGACCGTTCCATGGTCAACAACTACACCGGCGTCCGTCACGACTCCGGAGATCCCTTTGCCTGGGGCGAAAAGATGATCGCCCACTTCAAGAAATATGGCGTGGATCCCATGACCAAGGTGCTGCTTTTCTCGGATGGTCTCACCTTCGACTACGCTCAGGAGATCGCCGACTACTTCCAAGGCAAGGCTAAGACCTCTTTCGGTATCGGAACCTTCGTTTCCAACGATACATGCGTGGATCCTCTGAACATCGTTATCAAGCTCCAGTACGTCAACGGAAGCCCCGTGGCCAAGCTGTCCGACTCCCCGGGCAAGGCTATGTGCGACGATCCCGACTATCTGGTATACCTGAAAAACTCCGTGGCCTTCAGGCTGGAGAGGCAGAAAGACAAATAGTTCCCCTAAAAACACAGGCGGGACGCCACCGGCGCCCCGCCTTTTGTTGTCTTCTCATTTCTCCGCGCCGTTACAGCACGTGGACTCCGTCCATGATTTCCTTCTCGAGCTCCACCCTGTGGGCAGGCGTGTACAGGCCCGGCATTCCCCCGGTGTGGATGAATATGATCTTCTCTCCCCGGGCGATCTTTCCCTCCCGGATCATATCCATTATCCCTGCGAAGGCCTTGCCGGTATAGCAGGGGTCCAGCAGGATTCCCTCCTGCGACGCCATAAGTTCTATGGCCTCCCTCACTTCTTTGGAGGGCAGATTGTATCCTCCCCTCACATATCCGGTCTCTATGTCAAAGTCCTTCGGGTCTACCTCCACATCCATACCGAAGGCGTCCTTGACCTCCTTCATGTATTTTTCCAGCCGGCCGAAGCTCTTTTCGCCGAAGGGCATTATGGCGATGCCTGTCAGATGGAGGTCTGATTTCACATCCCTGAGCCCCAGGTAAAGCCCCGCATATGTTCCCGTGGAACCCACGGTATCTATTACTCTCGCCCTGTCAAGACCCATAGCACGGGCCTGGCGGTCCAGTTCCACGGCACAGTCGTAATACCCCAGAGCACCCAGAACGTTGGATCCTCCAACTGGAATGAAGTATACCTTTTCGCCCAAAGCCTCGTACTTGGCAGTCACCGATTCCACGAGTTCATTGAGTTGCAGAGATTCCGGCCGGTCGTCGGGACGCTTTAAATAGAGCTCACAGCCGAAAAGTCTGTCCAAAAGCATATTGGCGCTGAGCTCTCCCGGATACTCATCCACCGCAAGGATCGCGCACTTCATGCCGTACTTCGCGGCCATGGCGGCGGTCTGTCTGCCATGATTGGTCTGACCTCCGCCTACGGTGATCAGCATGGTGGCGCCCTTGTTCATGGCATCCTTCACCAGGTATTCCAGTTTCCTGAGCTTGTTGCCGCCTGCTCCGAGGGGCGTCAGGTCGTCCCTTTTGATATAGAATTCGATGCCCAGCTCTTCGCTTATGCGGGGAAGATATTCCACAGGCGTCTCATAAAGAATATTAAGTTTATCCACACTGAAGCTCATGATTTCCTCCTTGGTCTGAGTCACCCGTATTATACTCTAAACCCTCAAAAAATAAAACTGCCCCGCTTTACATTGGGGCAGATCTCAATTATGTCTTACTGTTCTGTGCTTTGCTCAGCCATATCTCTCTTAATGCAGGCTCTCATCTCCTGCTCCATCTGCTTGTAGGCTTCGGTGCAGCTGCCTGCCATGGGGCACCCGATGCAGTGGACGCCTTTGCGCTTCTCGCGGACTATATATCTTATGGCCAGAAACAGTATGACCACTATGGCTATAACTGCGATCACTGTTGCCATATTCCATTGTCCTTCCATCAGGGTCATCTCCTTTCTGTCTCTGTCAGCACACATTATATACCACATGACGATTCCCGCAAAACACTTTTGCGGGAACCGTTTTAAAAAATCAATTGTGAGTGATCTCTATCAGTCAGCAATTGCCTGAGCCTGGTGAAGCTCGTACTCCTTGTCGAAGTTTGCTCTCATCCTCTTGCCGATGGCAACGATGCAGAGCGCCATCACGATTATGGCGATGAGTCCGGGCAGGAAGGCTGTTCCCAGGTGTCCCTCACTGATCAGAGTTCCGATCTGATAAACGAGGAAGGCTACGGTATAGCCGGTGCAAAGCTGAAGGCCGATGGCGCTCCAGAGCCAGCCTTTGGACTTCATCTCAGAGTTCATAGCGCCTATTGCTGCGAAGCAGGGCGGAGTGTAGAGATTGAAGAACAGATAAGCGAGAGCTGCAACTGAGGTAAGTCCCATAGTGGCGGCTACCACGTTTCCGTCTCCTGTCATTTCCAGTTCATCAACATCGATGAAGTTTGTAAGTCCGTAAACAACTGCCAGAGTTCCTACTACGTTCTCCTTGGCAATGAAACCGGTAACTGCCGCTGCTGCCAGCTGCCATGCGCCGAATCCCAGGGGGATCAGCAGGATGGCGAAGGGAGAAGCGATCGAAGCCAGGATGGAAGTGTTTTCCATTCCCTCTTCAACTGCCTGGAAGCGCCAGTTGAAGCTCTGCATCACCTGGACAACGCAGTTGCAGACCAGGATGATGGTCGCAGCCTTGATGATATATGCCTTGGCTCTCTCCATCATGGAAAAGAACGCTCTCTTAAGGCTAGGTGCCTTCCATTTAGGAAGTTCAATGATGAAGAAGGATTTGCGATATTTGTATCCGGTAACTGCCTTTACCAGCAGGGCTCCAAGGAAGATCAGCACGATCCCAAGGAAGTAGGATACTGTGCTCACCCAGCCGGCGCCTGCAAAGAATGCTCCTGCGAACAGTGCGATTACGGGGATCTTTGCTCCGCAGGGGATGAAGGTGGTCAGCATGGCAGATGCACGTCTCTCTCTCTCATCTCTGATGGTGCGGCAGGCCATGATAGCCGGGATGCCGCATCCGGTTCCGATGATGATGGGGATGATGGCTTTGCCCGAGAGACCCACACGCTTAAAGATGGGGTCCATTACGGCAGATACTCTTGCCATATATCCGCAGTCCTCAAGGAGCGCCAGCAGGAAGTACATTACCATTACCAGAGGAAGGAATCCCACTACGGCTCCTACGCCTCCAACAATACCGTCAGCGATGATGGCGGATACGATGGCAGGGCTGTTTTCAAGCTTGCCCGCTACCCATTCCTGGAATGTCTCTATCCAGCCTACAAGCCAGTCGGCAATGCCGGGGCCTGCCCATGCCTGGGAGACCCAGAACACGCAGTACATCACTGCGGCGAAGACCAGAATACCCGCGATCGGGTTGGTCAGGAAGCTGTCCAGCTTATCTGCTCCTGTGCTCTCGGAGGAAAGCTGCTGCCTGACCTCAACGTCGCTTACTATGCTGTTTACAAAGTCGAATCTTTTGCGGTCCTCTCTGTCTACAGCGTTCTTGTCGTGAAGGTCGATTTCAGCCTGAAGATAAGGAGCTTTCTGCAGCTTACCGTTTAAGGAGATGGCTTTCTCTATGACCTCCTTGAGATCGGCATGCTTCGACTCGGTGGAAACCGTCTTGATGACCGGGCAGTTCAGCTTTGCGCTGAGCTTGTCTACGTCGATCTCAGTTCCTTCCTTGGCATTGATATCGCTCTTGTTCAATGCGACAACCACGGGGATGCCCAATTCCAGAAGCTGCGTTGTGAAGAAAAGCGATCTGGAAAGGTTGGTGGCGTCTACGATATTTACTATTGCATCCGGGTGCTCATCACGAACGAATTCGGACGTGATGGATTCCTCCGGTGTGAAAGGAGACATGGAGTAAGCGCCGGGAAGGTCCACTGCTGTGACCTCCACCGATCCTCTGAACTCCTCTTTCAGAGGTCCCTCTTTCTTGCCTACGGTAACGCCGGCCCAGTTACCTACACGTTCACTCATGCCTGTCAGGGCATTAAACATGGTCGTCTTTCCGCTGTTGGGATTGCCGGCAAATGCAATTCTCATATTAAAACTCCTTTTTAGAAAAATAGTAAACTATCAAAAAACTCTCTGCTGTGGCTTTTTACCGCCTAGCCTTAGCCGGCGGTAATCTTTGTTAGTTTTATCTAACCCAGTGAGATAATTTAAGCGCTTTGGTAGAACTCAAAGCGCTATATTCCCGTTATTCTACGATGATTGCTTCAGCCAGAAGATTATCAAGGTTGTACCTGCCATCCTTTATGACTACTATGCAGTTCTTCTTTTTCTTTGAGATCAGAGTCACCGGCTCTCCGGTATAGCAGCCCAGCCTGAAAAGGAAGGCATTCATATCCTCATCTTCGGTGTTTATCTCCTTTATTGTATAAGTCACGCCTGGCTCAGCATCATGAAGATCCATTTTCCCGCCAGATACTCTCTCTGACCTCACTTCTTCGACACTATCTGAAGCCTTGCTGGGTTCTTTGGTAAACCATTTCATCTTTAATATATTCTCCATCCTGTTCTCCTATGCGAAAGGAACAATATCGGTTAACCTCTTCTAACCTTAGTTAATTATATTTAACGAGATTGCAAATGTCAACCCCTCCCGATATACTTTTTTAGATATCAGAGCGCAAAAAATCCAAGGACCGCGAGCCTCGGCCCGCGGTCCCTTCTTTGAAATCCACTATCTCTTATTTCTTTTTCCTAAAAATCAGGATGGCGATGATTCCTATGGCTGCCACGGCAATCGCCAGGATGCCGATCCACAGTCCCAGGTTCATCTCGTCTCCGGTCTTGATCACCTTGTGGGTGTTGGTGATCTTGAATCCGTCGATCACAGTGGTGTAGCCCTTCACCGGGATCTCGCCCACGGTGTAAACGATCTCCTTACCGTCCTTCGCCTTGGGAAGATCTGTGAAGCTGTACTTCCAGTTGTTTGCAGCAGTTACTGTCTGCTGGCCGATCTTCTCGCCATCGGCATAAAGCTCTACAGTGATCTCCTTCGGTCTGATCTTGTCTGCATCGTTTCCGTCGTCCCAGATCTTCTCGCCTTCGATGTTGATAAGCTCGGGAGGATCTTTGACGATCATGCAATCATTGGTAAAGGAGAAGTCGGCAGCGAATGCATCCAGTACGTAATGCCGTACCCAGATCTTTCCGCCGGGTGCACTCTCATCATCTACAAGTTCCACCCAGCCCAGCGGCGACTTCACGATATCGATGGTATATTCCTCTCCGGGATTCTGATAGCCTTCCGGCGCCTTGGTCTCTCTGAGAACATACCTGCCTTCAGCGGTAAACTCCATGGTGAGAGTTCCGTCCGCGCCTGTGGTCAGCGTGGTCTCGCTTCCATCCGGAGCGGTGAGCACGAATTCTGCCCCTGCCATTCCCGTTGATGGAACGTTCTCTCCGGGTACTATGGGCTCAATGCTCTCATCACCCTGGATGGCGTCCCATGTAAGTGCATCTACCTTTATCAAAAGAATCTGAGTAGGTCTTACATCCTCTTTGCTGACTGGTGTGTTTTCCACATCGGTTCCCTCAGCTACTGCTGTGTAGCCCGGGACGGTCTCTTCTTCTACCGTATACACGATCTCCACAGCCTGTCCGTCTACGATCTTGTACTTGGGAAGATCTGTGAATACATACTCCCAGTCGTCGTCTTCAGTGACTGTCTTTGAGTCGATCACTGTGCCGTCTGCAAGGAGGTCGATAGTGATGCTCTCAGGTCTCTGGTATCCGTTTACGGGTACTCCGTCAACGAAGAAGTCATCGTCGCTCCAGGTCTTGAATCCGCCGATCTCGGTGGTGATCTGTTCGTTGGTTATGGTTCCGCCATCAACCGCGAAGGTCTCTTGGTTATCGCCGTAGCTTACGGTGTAGCCCGGCCATGTGCCGGTCTCCTCCACTGTGTAGACGATCTCCACGGCCTCATCCTTGTCGTTGATCCTGTACTTGGGAAGTCTGACAAAGGAGGCCGTCCAGGCAGGTGTTTCCTGTCCGCCCTGCATGATGGAATCCGCATTGTCGATTCCCACGAGCTCAACTTTGAAGTTGGTGGGCTGGCCGTCAGCGTAAAGCGTGAAGGTTACTTTTGCGCCATCCGGTGCAGTGGTGGAACCGTCTGCGTTCTTCCAGGCCTTGGTCACACTGAGCCCGGTCATGACCTCAGTGTTGGTGATGGTTCCGCCGTCCACTGCGAAGGTCTCGTTGTTGTCTCCGTAGCTTACGGTATATCCCGGCCACTGACCGCTCTCGGTCACGGTATAACCGATCTCGACCAGCCGATCGTTCTCTACCCTGTACTTGGGAAGGTTTACGAAGCTGGCCTTCCAGGCCTCGCTTTCATATCCGCCTGTGCCCTCCGGATCAGGATCTGTGGTCCCGTCAAGAGTGACGGTGTAGTTGGTGGCCTGGCCGTCAGCCCAGAGAGTGAATTCCACATTCGCTCCCCTGGGAACATCTCCTACGATAGGCGCCCATGCCTTGGTGACGGAAATTTCAGTGGTCTTCTGATAGTTTGTTATAGTTGTGTTGTTTGTTGCGTATGTTGCGGTCTCTCCGCCCGGATAGCTTATCTGGTATCCCGGCCAGCTGCCACTCTCAACTACAGTGTAGTCAATGGCAACAGCCGTACCATCTAGGTTCTTTTCCTTGGGAAGATTAATGAAAGCAGCCTTCCATGCTTCGCTCTCATAACCGCCGGTTCCTGCAGGTGCTGTGGTCTCCGGATTTCCGTCAAGAGTCACAGTGTAGTCTGTTGCCTGACCGTCAGCGTACAGTGTAAAGGTCACCTCCGCTCCCTCAGGCGGAGTCGAAGTGCCATCGGCATTGAGCCACGCCTTGGTCACAACGATCTTTGTGCCTACCTGCTGGTTTGTGATCACACCGTCAGCGATGGCGCTTACTGCTCCCTCGCCTTCATAGATCACTATGTATCCGGCCCATTTTCCGGTCTCCTTAACGGTGTACCGGATCTCAACGGCTGAGCCGTTTGCTGTCTTGTACTTGGGAAGGTTCACGAAGGTCGCCTTCCAGGCTTCGCTCTCGTATCCACCGGTTCCCGTGGGCACGGTGGTATCAGCAGTTCCGTCCAGCGTCACGGTGTAAGATGTTGGGGCTTCATCAGCAAGAAGTGTGAATGTCACCTCTGCCCCCTCTGGGGCAGTTGTGGTTCCGTCCACATTCTTCCATGCTTTGATCACTGAGAGTTCAGTTTTTTTCTGAACGTTGGTGATGGTGTCGCCGCTTACCGCAAAAGATTGAGTTGCGTCAGGATATACCACCGTATATCCGGGCCACTGGCCGCTCTCCTCCACGGTGTACTGAATCTCAGTCGCTTCGCCTTCAACCACCTTGTACTTGGGAAGCTTCCTGAACAAAGCATTCCAGGGCTTGGCTTCAAATCCGCCGGCAC
Organism: uncultured Eubacteriales bacterium; assembly: GCA_900315895.1. GTDB lineage: Bacteria > Bacillota > Clostridia > Peptostreptococcales > Anaerovoracaceae > RUG754. Next base: position 23,776 of record ONAY01000014.1, on the reverse strand, counting down.
CTGTGATCTCCTCGTCCGGTGTTCCATCCAAAGGCACGGAGTAGCCGGTGGGGTCGCCGTCAGCATAAAGTGTGAACGTGACCTGTGCTCCCTCAGGCGGAGTGGTGGTTCCGTCTGCATTCTGCCATGCCTTCTTAACCAGGACCTCCATGGTCGTTTCGGTGTTGGTAACTGTTCCAACATCGCCCTCTGTCAGAGCTCCTGCATTATCCGAATATGTATCGGTGAAGGCGGGCCACTTCACAGACTCTGTGAGTTCGTACTCTATCTCTACTGTTTTGCCTGTGTCGTCCACATCATACTTGGGCAGATTCTGGAAAGTGGCGTACCATGCAGCGCTTTCAAAGGCTCCGATGGCGTTGGCCTCCAGAGGATCGTCAGGTGTGCCGTCAAGCTCCACACTGTAGGCGTTGCCGCCGCCTGTCAGGGTGAAGGTGATCTTTGCGCCTTCAGGCGGTTCTTCGCCGCCGTCTGCGGTCTGCCACTTCTTCTCTGCGTAGATGTTGATGGCTTCCACCAGACCCATGTCTTCGTTTCTTATCATGTAGGGGCTGGCCTTGATGTCATCAGCCTGAGGCATGGTGACGTACAGGTAGCCATAGTCCACGTGGCCCTCTTCATCCGCAGCCACAAGTATGGTATTGCTGTTGTTCACCTCACGGGCAGTGTCAGCCTCAAGGGGCGACATGTAGAAGTCGCTCAGGACTGTCTCGCCGTCCATGAAGATCGCCACGTATTCTCCTGCAGCAAGATATGCGAATTCATATTTACCATCCGTACCGGTGGTTGTCACGCACTCCTCGCCTCTCAGGTTGATGGCGGGAGCGATGCCGGTCACGGTGCTGCTGCTTCTCTGGGGAACGGGTGCGGGAGCCGGTGACTGATGGTCTCCGGGGCCTACCGCATCCTCGAAATCACTCTTATTCACCAGCTTGACGGTTATGCCTGCCAGCTTCTTCTCTGTTGCCTGGCGGGCTCCGTCAAAGTTTTCGTCATACCATGCCAGTCCGGAAAGGATCCTGTTCAGGACTATTCCGCGGGCGATGGTGATGCTGCCCTTGATGGATATTGCGTTGACATACTTGTCTCCGGGCTCGTTGTTCGATGGATCGATCACGCAGGCCGCCTCCACCATCTTCTTGGACTTGAGAGGTCCGAGGATGCAGAAAGCCGTAGCATTCGGATCGATTCCGGTCACTGTCCCGTCCGCGTTGACGGTCGCCTCGGTCCACTGGCAGCTGAATGTGTTTCCGTCCAGATCCGTCACGGAGCCGGACTGGATCGAATCATCCTTCCAGAGGCTCACATCGATGTCTCTTACAGCAGTGTCTGTGGTGTAAAACACCCTGAGCCCCGTAAAGTCTTTGATGGGCGAAGTCTTGGTGCCGTTGTTGTTGGTCAGCTTCACGGACGAAAGCGTATATGTGCCCGAGAAGGATGTTCCGTTTCCGTCACCGTTGTACGGAAGGGTGTCGATCATGGGCGCATTGGTTACATCGTTGTTTCCGACGTTCTGCCACGCCATGGTGTAGCCGATCTGGGCGCTGATGTCCACGAAGGACTTCTCTGTGAGCTTGCTCAGAGAGATGGTGAATGTCCTGATGACGGAGAAGTCGACTTCGGATCTTGTCTCGTATACCTCATCGCTCAGCAGATGGACATCAGAAGTATCCACCTCTGCGACGTTGGTGTATGTCTGACCGTTTTCGGCGGAGTTGTCGATGGTCACCGAGTAGAATATGTCTATCGGATCTGCTCCCACCGGGAAGTCCGCAAATCTGAAGGTGAGGGTGGTCACACCGTTTGTATTCGTTACCACCTCCGGTTCGGGGAACTCTATGGTATATGTCTGACCGTTGGCCAGAGTCAGTTCATAGGTCTCTCCCGGAAGTGCGCCGCCGCTCCAGGAACCGTGGTAGCCCGGCGTAGCGCTCTTAGTGTAGGTGCCGCCCAGCATGGCGTCCTCATTGTATGTGACGCCCTTGGGCAAAGTATCTTTCACTATCAGAGTGGTGGTAGAAACGAAGTCTGACTCATTGGGCACTCTCTGATAGAGTTTCGTCGACAGCCTGAAGTCCACGATGTTCTGGTTCTCGTCCATGTTGTAGACTTCCTTGGTGGTGCCGGACTCCTTCACCTGAAGGATATATTTGGTTATGCTCGGGCGGAAAGGTATGATGTACAGAGAGTCTCCGCGAACTGTATCGTGGGGGCTGTGTCCTCCGGTGTATACGCCGGTCTCATTGTAAGTGGATTTGACGTAATACTTGGTCTGATTGCCCCTGTACGTAGGATGCTCAAAGAAATACTGCTGCTCAGTCGTAGCAGTACCGTTCTGAATATCCATCCTGCTCACGATATCTCCATCTGTATCCACAGATAAGCCTGCATCCTCATATGTCTTCGCCGTCCAGGCTCTGCTCTTGATGTCGATCTGATAGACATAGCCCATCATTGCATCATCCCTTACCTTTATAAGGTTCTTGAATGTTGCATATTTGGTACTCGAACTCTTGGTCAAGGATCTGGCCTCGCCCAAAACACCTACGCAGACTTTTCCATCCGCAACAAGATCTGCATATGAGGTATAGTAGACCAGATCACCCTCCTGTGCTGTGGTCTGTTCGTAGTCGTATGCCAGGTAGGTCTTTTTGTCCGTGGTTATGCTGCCCGTGGCCTCATCGCAGTACCAGACTGTACCGTTTTCATCGGTGCTGTCCGGTTTAAGGCCATAGTGCTTCCAGCCGGTTCCGTCCGGTTTTGCGGCGAAAAGGAATTTACTGCGCTGGTAGCCGGAATGCTCTGTATTGGACATCCTTCCGGCTTCGCTGTTGAGTCTCACTCCCGCGTCGTCGAAAAGAACCAGAGCGTTGGTTCCGTATGACGAGTTTAGGACATCGCTGTTCTTTCCTAAGCCTACCGAAGTTCTCCACCAGAAGCTTATGGGCTGTGATATTTCTGCCACGTCCCTGCCATTAGCCTGTGCGGGACCCACCTTGGTTATTCCGGGAATTGAGGATGCGTCATATATCCAATACAGATCCGTGATCGAGGGGGAACTGTACTTGACAGAAGCAGAGTATGTGCCTGCTGTCCATTTATAGGTCTCTGCGGTAAAGGACAGCTTATCATCACTGGTCCTCTCCTGGTTGCTTGTATCTGTCACCTGGGTGTAACCGTCACCGGGTTCACCTTCTCCAACATAGTAATTGCCATTGGCATCTCTGTATCCCACGTTGACTCCGCTGGCGGATGTGGCTACAAGGGATGAATCCTCCACGAAGAAGGTCTCGATGCCTGAGCCGTATTCTGCTCCGTTGGGGGCCTTGTGGTCTTCCAGTCTCTCGCCGTCCGGTGAGATCAGCGGAAGCACCACCCAGAGTTCCGCTGCGGAGAAGCAGCCGATGTGGCAGCTGTTCTCTATTCCCATTCTGGGATCCCAGTAAATATTGGCATCGTACCGCCAATCAAGTAGCAGCCCGTTCTGCGCGGGGAACCAGGCAGAATTGAATTTATAGTTTTTGATTGTATATCTTATGGTGTCACTATCGATGCGCTGAACGTTCCATGTACCGCCGTCATAGCAGCTTGCGGTGCCCCACAAGTTCCCGTCCGTAAGAACATCATTGGCGCCTTTTTTGTTGTATGGCGCAACGTAGCGGGGGAATCCTTCAGTTGTGAACTGAGAAAGGTTTCTTCCGTCCTGCTGTCCTGCTCCGCCCTTGTTCCCTTCAGTACTCCAGATAAGGGGTGCGAACCCGGCCTCTGCTCCGGTATAGTCCATGGGATATACTGCGCCGTTGGGACTGTCCGGGGTAAACTTGCCGGAGAAATTGATGTCCAGCTGGATGTCCCCTCTGGGGAATTCTATACCCTTCAGGTTCTTGTCGCTCTTGCTGTTATACAGCTGGACCGTGATACCCATTCCGTATCCGCGGCCGTAGACGGAACCTGCGCTCTTATCCAGAGCCTTATCATTTCCTGTGCTGAAATCGTAGGTCCCGAGAACACCTCCAATGCCCCAGATGTTGCCGTCAGAATTGTATGTTTTGAGCTGAATGTTGTATCTGGGGAAAGCAGATACGATGACCTTGGGGATCGCCACCTGGACCAGCTCTTTGCCGCCGTTCTGGGCATGAGCGTGGGTGGCGTCGTTCTCGCAGACGTGGGTCGTGTCCACGACGTCCACTATGCCGTCGCCGTTGGTGTCGCCGAAATCGTTGTACTGGCACCATACGTAGACCAGGGGCTTGATGGTGGAGCCGTTGATCATGGCGCCTGCGTTCACGTCGAATTCTACTGATGAAGATGCTACTGGCATTACGTTGTCCGCCTGCTCATCCGCCACCAGGTGCAGATAACCCTGAACGTAGGAATAGGTCTGAGTTACGCCGTTTACAGTGAACTCCTCCTTGCCTATTTTGCGGTTCAGCTTGGTGTTGGCTGAATCGGTCTTCATCCAGCTGACGGAGTCCTTGACAACGTAAGCCTCTGATCCGTCCGGATCCAGGGGGTTGCCGTTCTCGTCAGCCATGAGGATCAGGAAACCGACGTAGCCTTCCTTGTAGTAGTTCTCGGAATAACTCTTGGTCTGATAGATCACCTCATAGTGGATGGAGTCGAAGCTCCTTACTATGTTGTTGGTGGCGTTCTGGTCGTTTCCGGGATTGTTGTCGGCGTCCCAGGGGGCAAAGCCAGTCTGGTAGGTGGAGGGTTCCACCCATGCCCTGGTCACGTACTGATCGTCGGAATCCAGAAGGGGTAGGATCTGAGACGAGTTGTAGGTCTTGATGGTCCTGGTGTAGGTAGGAGAGACCTGTTCTCCTGTGGCAGTTTCGAATATGGCGAACTGAACGGTGTATATCACATCGTTCACCGGGGACAGCACGTAGCTCTCTCCCATGTCCCACTCGAAACCTTCCTCTGTTCCTGTTACGTCTATGATGTGGAAGGCATAGCGGGAGCGGATCTCCTCATCGGTGACCACGTTTCCGTTTTCATCGTACACTTCGAAGGTGGCGCCTCCGATCCATTCGAAGAGCCTTCCTGCGTGAGCATCCGTGTCCAGCGGGAAGTCATCGTTGAGGGCCACGGTGTAGACCGCATCCCTGTTTGCCGGCTCTTCTTTCGTAATAATACTTACTTCCGGATCTGTAACTACCGGATCTGTAACGTCGGGTTCTGCCGCTTCGGGTCCGACAGCATCCGTAGTGGAACCTTCCGGAAGCGGACCTTCCGTTATAGGTTCTTCTGTTACAGGTTCTTCCGTTACGGGTTCTTCCTGCGTACTTTCCTCCACGTCAAAAGCCGGATCGCCCTGGGCATCTCCATCGATGTCAGAACCATCCGTCTCTTCAGTATCAGAAAGTACCGCCTCGCCTGCTGCTTCTTCCTGAGCATAATTACCCGGAAGATCAAATGCAAAAGCGGTGTCTACTCCCATACTAAAAATCACCGCCATGCACAACAAAACTGCAAGGAGCTTTCTCGTAATTTTCATTAGTCATCCCTCATAAAAATATTAGAACGTCGCCTAAGCGACAGCCTATGCCCAACACGTGCGAACTGACAGAAAACGCACATATTATCAAGTTATTTTATCACATTCAGCACTTTAGCGCAATAAAAACCGCCTGCGGCTAACATATTGCGCCTCTACTGTCGGGCTCACCGGCGCTTACTGCTTATTATGATTTTTTGAAAATAAGCAGTAGGGTTTCGGGTGATTTTACTGCTTAGGTGGATTTTTTGCGCACAAGCAGTAAAGCCCGATCCATAGGTTTACTGCTTGGATGGATTTTTTGCGGATAAACAGTAAATATCCTGTTTTCTGTACTGCTTAGATCTGTTTTTTGGAAATAAGCAGTAAACCCCGGCCGCCTCGCCCAACCCACCCCCGCGCAAAACACCCCACCCCCGCACGCAAAAACCGGGCCCCGCGGGGCCCGGCTCCATACAGATCTGATTTTATGCCAGGAAACCGTTTACGATCTCCTCTTCAGCTTCCTCCTGGGTGAGGCCCAGGGTCATGAGCTTGATGAGCTGGTCACCGGCGATCTTGCCGATTGCAGCCTCGTGCACCAGGGAAGCGTCCAGGCAGGCGGCGTCCAGTTCGGGCACGGCCAGAACTCTGGCGTTGTCCATGAGGATGGCGTCGCACTCGGTGTGTCCGGTGCAGGCGGCGTTTCCTACGATCCTGGAGGTGTACTTCTGATAAGAATTCTCCCTTGCAACAGATCTGGAAACAACGTCCGCAGAGGAACCGTCGCCGTTGAGCTCGGTGGTGTAAATGGACTCGGCGTGCTGCTCGCCGTGGGTCATGAGACGCTCGCGGATGATCAGCTTGGCTCCGGCCTTCAGCTCAGACTTGGTGGTCCTGATGGTGGAGTCCACGCCTTTGATCTGGACCATCTCCATCTCCACAGAGGAGTCCTCGTCCATGTATACTTCAGTGACAGGGTTAAGGATGCGCTTGCCCATGCCGTCGCCGGAACCATAGTGGTTCTCCACGTACTTGACGTGAGCACCCTTCCCTACGAAGAAGCGGTGGATACCGTCGTGCTGGGAGTCGTCCGCTCCGCAGTTGTGGATGCCGCAGCCGGCCACGATGGTCACGTCTGCGCCATCACCCACGAAGAAATCATTGTATACCACGTCCACCATCCCGCTCTCGTCCATGACTACCGGGATGTAGACTGTCTCGCCCTGAGCTTCGGACTTGATGGTGATGTCGATCCCGGGCACGTCACTCTTGGAAGTGATATTGATGTGATCGGTCACAGCTCTTTCAGCCAGTCCGCCGTTAGCCCTGATATTGAATGCGCCGTCCGGCCTGCAGGTAAGACCTGCGATCTGCTCCAGAAGGTCCTTCTGAGCCTGTGTAAGTTCAGCCATCAGTTCTTACCTCCTTCCATGATCTTTCCGCAGAATCCGCCTTCCAGCGTGGCTCCCAAAATGTCCACCATCATATCCTCCTTGCGGCCGATCCTCTTGATCTGGCCATCCTCCAGCAGGATGATCTGGTCAGCGATATTGAGTATCCTCTCCTGGTGGGAGATGATGAGGATGGTGCCCTTGGTCTTCTCTTTCATTGAATCGAACACCTGGATCAGATTCTGGAAGCTCCAAAGGTCGATGCCCGCCTCAGGCTCGTCGAACAGGGTCAGGTTGGTTCCCCTTGCCAGCACCGTTGCGATCTCGATCCTTTTGAGCTCGCCGCCGGAAAGTGAGGAGTTCACCTCTCTGTCGATATAGTCCCTGGCGCAAAGTCCCACTTCGCTGAGATACTCGCAGGCCTCTCCCGTGCTGAGCTCCCTGCCGGAAGCGATCTTGATCAGGTCGGAGACCTTGATGCCCTTGAATCTTACGGGCTGCTGCAGAGCGAAGCTGATGCCCATCTGGGCGCGCTCAGTTATGGACTTCTCAGTGATGTCCTCTCCGTTATAAATGATCTGACCGGAGGTGGGGGTTTCGATTCCCATGATTATCCTGGCCAGCGTGGACTTGCCGCTCCCGTTGGGACCGGTGACCACATAAAACATATCTTCGTCAAGTGAGAGACTCACATTGTCCAGGATCCTCTTTGTCTCCCCGGTCTCCTCCTTGACATCAAAAACAATATTTTTCAGTTCAAGCATTACATTACCTCTCATTGCAGGGGGTACCTTTCCCCCGCCCGATGAACTATACCACATCAGACGGCTCCAAAACAACCCATCCCGCAATCAAGTGCAAAAAATTCTATTCCGACTATTTCACACAGACCGTCTCGATCTCTACCAGACCGCCCTTGGGAAGAGCTCCCACCTGCACGGCAGATCTTGCCGGATAGCAGGCATCATTAAAGAACTCTGCATATATGGCGTTTACCTTGGCGAAATCGTTCATGTCAGTGAGGAAGACCAGGGTCTTGGCCACGTTGTCCATGGTCATGCCGTTGGCTTCCACTATGGCTTTCACGTTCAAGAGAGCCTGTCTGGCCTGAGCCTCCACTCCCTCCACAAGGTTACCGGTCATGGGGTCCAGTCCCAGCTGGCCGGATGTGAATACGATATTTCCGCAGTCAACTGCCTGAGAATAGGGGCCGATGGCTCCGGGTGCGTTGGTCGTTACTACAGGTCTGTTCATTTTTTACCTCCATTGGCGGGAAGTCCGCCTATGATGTTTTGCGCCTGAAGGGTGGGCCATGGGCGCCGCCTTCAGGGGTTTAAAAAAGGCCCGCATACGCGAGCCTTTATCTCGACTGTTTTATGCGTCAGCTTCCTCAGCCTTGTGAGCCTCGATGATCTTCTGTGCATTGGCTGCAGGTACTTCCTGATAGCGGTCGAACTCCATTGTGAAGGAGCCTCTTGCCTGAGTCATGGACCTGAGCGCGATGGCGTAATCGAAGAGTTCAGCCTGAGGTGCCTCTGCGTGAAGCAGCTGGCCTCCGCCGATCTGGGGATCCATACCCATTACAACGCCTCTTCTGGTGGGAAGGTCGCCCATTACTGATCCTACGTATTCGTCGGGAACCAGGATGTTGAGCTTCATGATGGGCTCAAGCAGGCAGGGCTTAGCTTCAACGATACCCTTCTTGAATGCCAGGGATGCGGCAGTCTTGAATGCGTTTTCGTTGGAGTCTACCGGGTGGTATGATCCATCGTAGAGGACGGCCTTGACGTTCTGTACCTTACATCCGGCAAGGGGGCCCTTCTCCATGCATTCCAGAAGTCCCTTTTCAACTGCGGGAACGTACTGCTTGGGAACTGATCCGCCGAAGAGTTCCTCAGAGAACTCGAACTCCTGATCGGAGGGTGAGAATCTGATATGAACGTCGCCGTACTGTCCGGAACCGCCGGTCTGCTTCTTGTGCTTGCCCTGAACGTCGGATGTGCCCTTGATGGTCTCGCGGTAAGCGATCTTCTGGGGAACTACGTTAACGGCAACGCCGTACTTATCCTTAAGCTTGGATAAAGCGATAGCAAGCTGGATCTCTCCCTGACCGCCGATAAGGGTCTGTCTGGTCTCCTTGTTTCTCTGAAGTACCAGTGAGGGGTCTTCTTCCATGAGTTTCTGGAAGCCGGAGGAAAGCTTGTCGTCAGCGCCCTTGTCAACGGGAACGATCGCCTGATACAGAGTGGGCTGCGGGAAGTCGATGGCATCCAGCACCACTTCGTTGGTCTTCTCGGAAAGGGTGTCGCCTGTCTTTGTGTACTGAAGCTTACCAAGAGCTACGATGTCGCCTGCAACTGCTGCGGGGCACTCGCCCTGAGTCTTACCTCTTAAGAAGAACATGGAGCCAAGCTTCTCGTCCTTCTCTGTTGTGTGATTGTAAAGGGACATTCCCGGTGTAAGCTTGCCGGACACTACCTTTGCAAGGGAGATCTTGCCCAGGAAAGCGTCTGCCAGAGTCTTGAAGATGAATGCCACGGGACGTCCGTTCTCGTCACAGTCAGCCTTGGGAACTATATCGATCACCTTCTGAAGCACTTCCTTGATGCCTTCGCCTGTGAGAGCGGAGCAGGTGAATACCGGGCAGATATCTCCCTGCTGGATGCCCTTGGACAGTCCTGTGTTGAACTGCTCATCGGTGAATTCTCCGGCGTCGAAGTAGATCTCCATGAGTTCCTCGTCCACTTCTGCGATGGCTTCGGAAACAGCGTCTCTGTCGTCAAGGGTAACAACGGAAGTTCCGAACTTGGCCTGAAGGTCAGCTACCACCTGATCCACATTTACGTTGTCCTTATCTATCTTGTTGATTATGAAAAATCTCGGAGTGTTGTTCTTCTTGCAGGCCAGCCATGCCTTCTCGGTTCCTACCTGAACACCGGAAGAAGCATCCACCAGTATTGCAGCTGCCTCAGCAGCTCTCAGTGCACCCTGGACTTCACCGGCAAAATCGAAGAATCCCGGAGTGTCCAGGAAGTTGATCTTAACCTTGTTGAACTCCACCGGCACGATGGTGGTGTTGATGGAATAACCCTTTTCGATCTCCGTCTTGTCATAGTCGGAGACTGTCGTTCCATCCTCAACCTTGCCGAGTCTGGAAATGACACCTGTCGCCAAAAGCGCAGCGTCCAGGAAAGTGGTCTTGCCGCTTCCACCGTGGCCGAGCAAAGCAACGTTTCTGATGGTCTCTTTGTTGTAGCCTTTCATTTATGTTTTCCTCCTGAAATAATATACCTTTGTGCTGGTGTGTTGACCGACACACACCTAAACTAGATTATATCAAAGGGTTTGGCTATTATCAATGCTTTTTTACGGCAACAGGCCCATCCGGATGCGAGTTATCAGCGCAAAATATACAATTCGGGGTCTGCACTGACTGCCGGCACAAAAAACAAACGGGACCCCGCCTCGGCGGGGTCCCTACTCTGTCATATGATAGTCTTTAGTATTCAGCGTTCTTGGGTGTTCTGGGGAAGGGCTGCACGTCACGGATATTTTCCACTCCGGTGAGGTACATGATGATCCTGTCGAAGCCCAGGCCGTAGCCGGAGTGCTGGACTCCGCCGTACTTCCTCAGGTTCAGGTACCACCAATAATCCTCCTCGTTCATGCCCAGGCTCTTGATGCGCTCTGTGAGAATATCAAGCCTCTCCTCTCTCTGGGAACCGCCGATGATCTCGCCCACACCGGGCACCAGGCAGTCGCAGGCGGCCACGGTCTTGCCGTCGTCGTTCAGTCTCATGTAGAAGGCCTTGATGTCCTTGGGATAGTCAGTGACGAAGATGGGTTTTTTGAAGATCTCCTCGGTAATGTATCTCTCGTGCTCTGTCTGGAGGTCGATGCCCCACTCCACGGGATACTGGAACTGCTTGCCGGACGCTTTGAGAAGTTCCACTGCTCTGGTGTAGGGGACGCGCTCGAAGTCGGATTCCAGAATGTGGTTCAGTCTCTCGAAAAGGCTCTTGTCCACGAATTTGTTGAAGAACTCCATCTCCTCGGGAGCGTTCTCCAGGGTGAAGCTTATGATGTATTTGATCATGTCTTCCATGACCTTCATGTCGCCTTCCAGGTCGCAGAAAGCCATCTCGGGTTCGATCATCCAGAACTCGGAGGCATGGCGTGTGGTGTTTGAGTTTTCAGCCCTGAAGGTGGGTCCGAAGGTGTACACGTCTCTGAAAGCCAGGGCGAAGATCTCCGCCTCCAGCTGGCCGGATACGGACAGGTTCACGGACTTGCCGAAGAAATCCTTGGAGAAGTCCACCTTGCCGTCCTCTGTTCTGGGGATGTCGTCCAGGTCCAGGGTCGTCACTCTGAACATCTCGCCTGCGCCCTCAGCGTCGGAACCGGTGATGATGGGTGTGTGAACGTATACGAAGCCTCTTTCCTGGAAGAACTTATGGATGGCGTAGGCCACCACGGAGCGCACTCTGAACACAGCGCTGAACATGTTTGTTCTGGGTCTCAGATAGGCGATCTCTCTCAGGTATTCCATGGAGTGTCTCTTGGGCTGCAGCGGATAGTCGGGAGTGGAAGTCCCTTCCACCACCACTTCTCTGGCCTTGATCTCGAAGGGCTGCTTGGCCTCCGGCGTAAGGGTCAGGATGCCTCTGATGGCAAGGCCTGAGCCCACGTAGCACTTGGCTATCTCTTCATAATTATTTACGGAGTCCTCTTCATATACCACCTGTACGGACTTGAAGAAGGAACCGTCGTTCAGATCGATGAATCCGAACTTATTGGAATTACGGTTATTCCTTACCCAGCCTCTCACCAGGACTTCTTTGCCGCCGTACTTTTCTGTTGCGCGATACAGATCTCTTACTAATGTTGTTTCCATTTGGACTCCTTTCAGTGCCGGGTATCACCCGGTATTTTTTCGGCCCGTCAGGGCCGGGGTGCCGGTTGCTCCGGCTTGATGCCGGGCTGCGCCCGGCGTATTCTGCTCCGCCTCATTCGGCGACCGCTTATCAGAACCAGTTTCTGGAGTAGGTATCCACGTTATCCACGTATTCCCTGTGGCTCTCTCTGTTCTTAGCCATTCCTCTGTAGAAGCTGTTCATCTCTCTGCTGATCTTGAGGTCTCCCTCACTTTCGTGGCTCTTCTTGATGGCCTCATCCAGGGAGTTCATCAAGTTGATGGCCAGGTCATCGTAACTCTTGACCTTGTCGTAGACCGCGTACTGCAGATCTTCAGTCTTGCCCTTTCCGGCGAACCTGGCGTAAAGCTCCTGCAGGTCGTTGGTCACTATGCCCTCAGCCAGCTCCTTCTTGTAGACCCTGTAGGCTCCGTCCCCGGAGGTCAGGTCCTTGACCTTGCCGGTCTTGAAGTATTCGTAGAGGGTGGCCACGGGCACCAGCGACCTGTACTCGCCGTTCAGGGCCTGGGGAGCGTAGAACTTGTCCAGCATCTCCTCCGTAGCCTTTTTCTCCTTGTTGTTCATGATGATCTCAGCCTCGATCTCGCTTAAATCAATGTTCTGCAGATCCTTCTTGGTCTTCTCGTGCTCGGCGATGATCCTCTGATAATCCATAAGATCGTTATTAAGCAATTCGAGGGTGCTCTCCATGATCTTGTTCTGCTCTTCCTCGTAGGCGACCTTGGCCTCCTCCTCCAGACGGGCGTGCTCCGCCTTGCCTGAAATGTACTTGTAGATCTCGATGCCAAGGATGGTCAGCACCGGAAGCAACACCACAAAGATCAGCGTCCCGGGGAACTTCAGGATCCCCCAGTCCAGTTTGGCGATGAGAAGGATGATATACAGAAGTATAAAACCTCCGAAAACTATACCCAGCATCTTCGGCTCCGGCTTTGGGCTAAAGCTGTAGACCTTCTCACGATATTCTCTTTTTTGGTAGTCGTTGATACGTTTCTCTACGTTTTCTTCTTTTTCTCTAAAGGTCTTCAGGGCCTCGTCCTCGGCCTCCACCTTTTTCACCGTCTCGGCTTCCTTCAGCTCCAGGCTCCAGCCGATGCGGTTGATGCCGTATCTCATGAGCTCCAGGTCAGCTGCCCGCCTTAAGTACTCAGTGACTCCGATAGCGTTCTTCTCAACGGCCGCGGTGTATCTGGCCCCCGGCACGCTCTCGCCGATCAGAGCCGCATGCTTCTCGGTCTTGCCCGCATCAGGCTTTTTATCCAAAGAGTCCACCGCATATCTTGAAGCCTTCGCCCCGCACTTGGAGCAAAAAACGTCTTTTTCAGTTAATTCATTCCCACATCTGGAACAATATTTCATTATTTCCTCCCCTTCTCAAAAAACAAAAAATCCCCTTTAATCGTATACATAGTGATTATATCACAACATATCCGGCATTTCCATACCGACCACAGGGGATTTTGAATGTTTTGCGCAAACTATTTGGAAAAACTATCTGGGGGACGCGATGAGCTCCACGAGTTTCAGGGTCACCTTCAGGGCGTTCTCGAAGGCATCCAGCGGCAGGAACTCATTAGACGAGTGGAAGTTGAGAGCCCCGGTGAAATAGTTGGGCGTGGGGATCCCCTTTGTGGAGATGAAAGACCCGTCGGTGCCGCCCCGCATGGCCTTGATCTTGGGCTCGATCCCAAGCTCCTCCACGGCCTTAAGCAAAAGATCCACGCACTCCCTGTTTTCCTCGGTGACGTAGTCCAGGATGTTGCCGTAGATGTCCTTTACATCCAGCGTGATCTCCGCCTTGGGGTACTTGAGCCTGACCATCTCAAGGGCCTCAGAGAGGACGCGCTTGCGATACTGATATTTTGCGCGGTCGTGGTCGCGGATGTCGATTATCATCTTGCCGGTGACGCCGTCGGAGTACATCTCGGACACCCAAAGGTAGCCCTCACGAAGCTCGGTGTGCTCCGGCACCTCCGCCTTGTCCAAAAGATCCGCGAAGTCACGCATCACCGTGCAGGCGTTGACCAGCACGTTTTTGGCGCTCATGGGGTGGGCCGAAACGCCCGTCACGTTGAGCACCGCCTCCCCGGCGTTGAAGGTCTCGTAGATCACCTCGCCCTGCTGGCAGCAGTCGATGGTGTAGGCGAAATCCACCGGGAACTTGGTGAAGTCCATGAGCTTGGCGCCCCTCAGGCCCGTCTCCTCGTCGGGAGTAAAGGCCACGTAGATGTCCCCGTGCTCCCTGGAGGGGTCCTCGCAAAGGATCTCAAGGGCGGTCATGATGTTGGCCACGGCGGCTTTGTTGTCGGCGCCCAGCACCGAGGTGCCGTCGGACACGATGATGTCCTGGCCCACGTAGTCCAGAAGCTCCGGATGCTCCGCAACCCTTATGTAAAGTTGCTTCTCAGGATTCTGCAGGATGTCACCACCCTGATAATTTCGGATGATCAGAGGGTGCACCTCAGGACTCAGGCCCACCGCCACCGTGTCCATGTGGCAGCACCAGCCCACGGCGTGGACCGGACCGTGGCCCGGGCTGAGCCTTGAGGGCAGATGCCCGTAGACGATGCCGTGCTGGTCCACCGTGACCTCCTGAAGGCCAAGGCCCTCCAGTTCCTCCCTGAGGAGCTCCGCCATCTCCCACTGGCCCTGAGACGAGGGGACCACCGGGTTGGCGGGGTCGCTCTGGCTGGGGATCTCCGAATATCTGAAAAATCTTTCGGTTAATTTCTCTTTAAATGTGGAATTCATGATTTCCTCTCTTTTAATTTGATTTTATGGTGTGGGCGGGGCGCAAAACATCCGCCCCCGCCGCATCTTTGCCGTCATGCTCTGATTTTACCCCCACTTGGCCCAATATTCAAGAGGAAGGGCCTTCCGGCCGCAGCCGGAAGGCCCTGATTGAAAGGTATCGTCATATTGCTGAATTATTAGCTTAGTCCATGGGCTTCTGGGCTGTCACAGGTTCGAGGGGCCGACTGGCATCAGCCCCAGGGACCTCTGCCGCCTCCCGGGCCGCCACCCATTCCGGGCCCGCCGCCCATGCCGCCGGGCTGACCGCCCGCCATGCCGCCCTGTCCAGGGCCTCCCATCATCTGCGTGGTAATGGTGGTGAGCTGCTCTCCGTTGACAATTACGGTGCCTCCCGTGAAGGAGATCTGTCCGTCTACGTCGAAGGACCACTGCGCTGTGATATTGATCTCACCGCCGGTGATGTTCAGCGTGCCGTTAACATCCACAGCGTCCGTGTCCCCTTGGCCCATAGTGATATCATAGCTTCCGCCGTTTATATCAAGTCTGCAGGAGACGGAAGTGGATTTTTGAGCCGCATTGATGCCGTCATCCGTGGCACTTATGGTTACATCGCCGCCGTTAAGCTGCACGTAAGTTGCCTCCAGTCCCTCGGCGGCGTTTATATTGAAGCTTCCGCCGTCTACCTCAAGATATGTGGTCCCGTGGATACCGTCGTCCGTGGCGTTAAGATTGAAGGCCCCGCCCAGGATGTATACATAACCGATGGTGTCGTCATCATCGTCTTTTGCTTCGATGCAGTCATCAGCTGAGATGTTGAATGTACCTGCTGCGATCTCAATATAGTCATGAGCTTTGAGCCCGTCGCCCTGAGTTGAGATCTCGTATGAGCCGCCTGTTACCTTGAGGCCATCCTTGGAAACCACACCGTGATCAGTGGAGGAGATCGCCAGAGTCCCCAGGCCGTTCAGCACCAGATCATCCTTGGAAAAGATCACTCCGTCCAGGTCAGTGTCCCCGTCAGTCACAAAAGTGCCGGTGACCTTAAGGGTATTTTTTGTGCCATCTGTGGTGGTGATGAAGACCTTGTCCGCGCTTGTCACATAGATGGCAGGAGCCGATTCATTGGTGATGCTCACGCCGTCCAGCACCAGCTGGACCTTTGCGCTGTCGTCCGCGCACTCCACCTTGACAGTCACGTTGGCAGCCGTCCCCTGAAGGACGTAGACGCCGGCTTCCGTGATCTCAATGTTTTGCCCGTCAGATACAGTGAAGTATGTAGCGTCCGTCAGGTCCGCATTCTGAGTGAGATCCCGCTCCGTGAACATATCAGCGGTGTCGATGACCGAATTTTCGTAGACCCCGTCTATGGAACTTACGACTGAATCATATGTATAGTCAGAAGCCGTCGCGGTGGCCTCAGTCTGAGTTTCCGCCTGCGCCTGCTCCTGTGTATTTTGTGCTGTGCCGCAGGCCGCCATGGTGAAGATCATGGACGCAGCCAGGCCGACAGCTAAAAATCTTTTGAATTTCATTGTCTTACCCTCCCTTTTCCTAAAAGGTTTTGCTTTTGATGGTACCACTATATCCGCCGAACCTTGAAGAAAACTTGAAAGTAGGAAGTATTTTTTCGGGGGGATGGGTCGGAAATGAGGGATTTGGCTTATCTGACCCAATATTGTGATGGGGAGTGGGTCGGATTCCGGGATTCTGGCCAAGTTGACCCAATATTTTGATTGGGGTTTGGGTCAGATTTGGAAGAATGGGCTTATCTGACCCAATTTTTCGGGCTGGGAGTGGGTCAGATTTTGGGATCCTGGCCAAGCTGACCCAATATTTTGATCGGGGTTTGGGTCAGATTCGGGAGAATGGGCTTATCTGACCCAAGTTTTCGGGCTGGGAGTGGGTCAGATTTGGGGGAGTAGGCTTATCTGACCCAAGTTTTCGGGCTGGAAGTGGGTCTGATTCGAGGGAAACACCATGCTTGACCCAGTTTCGTGCCAGCAAGTTGGGTCAGAATTGCACAAAACACCCCATTCTGACCCAATCACCCCGCCCACACATCGACTCCAGTCACCCCCACTAGGACGCAGACCCCCGTTTCGACCATTTGCGTCCTAGTTTTTTCCTGCCCCACTAGGACGCAAACCCCTGTTTCGACCATTTGCGTCCTAGTCTTTTCCCCGAAACCTAGGACGCAATCGCAAAAAATCTCAATTGCGTCTGAGTCCTTCAGCCTAGACAGTCCACCTGCCCCCACTCACCCCGTCCCGCCAAAAATCACACAAAAAGAGGCGCCCGCGGCGCCTCTTCACATCACCTACATATATTATCTGTTCTTGAACTCCGCGGGGCGCTTGCCGAGGAAGGCAGCCATGCCCTCCTTCTGGTCCTCAGTGGCGAAGCACTTGCCGAAGTACTTGTTCTCTACGCGAACGCCGCCGTCGATGTCCAGCTGATAACCCTCGTCGATGGCTCTTTTGCAGTTGGCTACAGCGATGGGAGCATTCTTGGTGAAGGATGCCATGAGTGCCATGACCGTATCCATCAGTTCTTCCGGTGCCACCAGCTTGTCCACCAGTCCCAGCTCGTAAGCTTCTTGGGCGCCGGCGATCCTGGCGCTGAAGATCAGCTCCTTAGCCTTGGAGACTCCGATTTTTCTGGCGAGTCTCTGGGTGCCGCCGAAGCCGGGAGTGATGCCGAGGCCGGCCTCGGGCTGTCCGAACTTAGCCTTTTCGCTGGCAACGATGTAGTCAGTTGCCATGGCCAGCTCGCAGCCGCCGCCCAGCGCAAAACCGTTGACCGCAGCGATGACGGGGATGTCCAGAAGCTCGATCTTCCTGAAAACTCCTGCGCCGAATACGCCGAAGTCGAAGCCTTCCTGCTCATTCATGGTGCTCATTGCAGCGATGTCTGCGCCTGCCACAAAAGATCTGCCTGCTCCGGTGATCACAAGGCCGCGCACGTCCTTGTCGGCTTTTATCTCATCAAGCACCTTGTCGAGATCCTCCAGCACCTGGCGGTTCAGGGCGTTCAGCGCCTGCTCTCTCGAAATGGTGATAATTCCAACGTTTCCATTCACTTCATACTTGAGTGTTTCGTACATGTCAGTCTCCTTGTTTAATGTCAATGATGGGTTTCGTGGTGCGGGGCTCCGCCCTCCCACAAAACCATTATACACCGCACCGCAGTTTTTTCCAATATGCAAAAAAGATGGGCAAAAAAAGGAAAAAGCCTCATGCTACTTACATTGCAAGGCTATCATATACTGCCCCTTCGCTCATAATTCCTAGAACTTTTTCAGTTCAAGCCTTCGAACAAAATCTTTATACCTGATCATGAAAAACCAATGTCAAAATATAGTATGGCGAGTGGGATTGATAATCTCCGAAATCGCCAGATTCGTCCACAAATATACTTAAATACCCCATTTTCTCCCAAAAACCCCACGGATAAAAAAATGGCGGGGAGTCTCCCACGCCTGTTAGGTTGAACCTGGGTCTTGCGACCAGCTCATGTACTTTGATTATACCATTGCTACCCAGATTGTCAAGTATGCTAAACGTTCAGTATTACAAAGCCTACCCCCGCCCCGTCCCAAAGAAAATATTTCTCAGCCCTTGTTTACACCCACACTTATGGGGTAAAATACCCACATAAGTTTGAATTTCATCGGCGCAAGCCATTAAAGGAGGAAAATATGCCAGTTGTAATAACAAATGATAATTTCGAAGCAGAAGTGATCAAATCAAAGAAGCCCGTGCTCATCGACTTTTGGGCAAGCTGGTGCGGCCCCTGCCGCATGCTGAGCCCCGTAGTTGACGAAGTGGCCGAAGAGCATCCCGAGCTCAAAGTCGGCAAGATCAACGTGGATGAAGAGCCCCAGCTCGCCATGCAGTTCGGCGTAATGAGCATCCCCACCCTGATCTACTTCGAGGGCGGCGTGGCCCTGGACAAGTCCGTGGGCGTGGTGCCCAAGGACAGCATCCTTGCACTCTGCAGACTTTAAAGAAGCCGGAAAGGAGGCCTAACCATGAGGACTTTGAAAGCGCTTTTCCCCGTGGTCCTGGCTACCACCCTGATCGCCATGGTGCTGGTCATGGGTGCCCAGATCAAGGGTGAGACCGAGATCGAGGAATAACCTGCGCAAAACATTAGCGCGCCGCAAGGGCGCGCTCAGACTGTAGACAAAGTCTCACACAAAGTGTGGGGCTTTTTCTACAGTCTGCACATCCAATAGAAATCGGATGTGTTCATTAATCGGAAATGGTTGTCTATCTTTTTTTATTACCTTCATGCCCAGCCACTTGACTTCGCCGTACGGCTAAATATATAATAGAGTCAACCAGAATAAGCCGTACGGCTAAATTTATCCATGATCCACGATTAATAGCCGTACGCACAAGTTTTTTGCAAGTCGAGGTACATTATTATGACGATCACCAGCAGCAAGGATTTCGGCCAAGCCATCCGCGACAGACGTAATGCTCTAAAATACACCCAGGCGGAGCTTGCGGCATTCACGGGCTTCAGCGTGAGTTTTTTGTCCGATCTTGAGAGGGGAAAGAAGACAGCAGAGCTGGAGAAGGCGATCATCATCGCCAACACCCTGGGGCTCGATCTGGAACTGAAGGGGAGAGGATAGAATGAGAGAACTGTCAGTATATCTTGAGATCAAAGGGGCTCAAAAGTTCATAGGAACTCTTCGTGGCTCAGGACCGGAAGACACTGTTTTCACGTATGATGAATCCTATATGTCTTCCCCCATAGCAAAACCTGTTTCCATCAGTCTGCCACTTCAGGCGGCGCCTTTCAGCCCGACTGAGACGGGAAACTTTTTCGATGGCCTTCTTCCGGAAGGTTTCACCAGAAGGACGGTATCTCAATGGGTCCGCGCAGATGAGGGAGACTACCCGGCGATTCTCGCCCACCTCGGAAACGAGTGTCTTGGAGCCATAAGGATCGTTGAAGACGGTTCGCCGGAACCGACTCCATCATACGAGCCTCTGGGCCTCGACCGGATCAGCGCTCTGGCGCAGGAGGGTGCCACCCAGTCCGCGCAGTTGGTGGCAGAAGCTCACCTGTCACTGACCGGTGCGTCGGGCAAGGTTGGCCTATATCATGATGGATCCTCAGGCCATTGGTATCTGCCTCTGGGTTCCGCTCCCAGCAACTGCATCGTAAAGCAAAGTCACGTAAGGTACGATGCCATCGTCACCAATGAGAAGCTCTGTCTTTTGACCGCCTCAAAACTGGGGATCGCTGTTCCTCACAGTTTCATCATCGATACCGGTGATTCCGGCGAAGGAGATGTTCTCTTCGCTACCGAGCGATATGACCGGAAGGAATATTCAGACGATACGATCTCAGGCCTCAAAAGACCCCTCCGTCTCCACCAGGAAGACTTTTGTCAGGCTCTGGGTGTGCCTCCCGTCTCAAAATATGAAAGGTCCGGGGACAGTTATCTGCCGATGATGACCGATCTTTTGAGGCATCATTCCACTGATCCCATCGATGATATCATCGGTTTTTGGGACATGGTGGTGTTCAACTGGCTCATAGGAAATACAGACGCCCACCTGAAAAACTATTCTCTGCTATATTCGGATGACTTGTCTTCAGTCCGTTTGGCACCGGCCTATGACATGGTGAGCACTGTGATCTATGAAGGCTCTTCACGAAACATGAGCTTTAATATCGGAGGAGAGTATGCCGTAGAAAAAGTTTCTCGCGATAATTGGCTGAAAGCCGCATCTCAGGCTGGCATCGGCCGTGGTCTGGCGATTGACAGGCTCGATCGGTTGGCAGAAACTTTTAGGCCTGCGCTGCTTGAAGCTTCAGAAGAACTCTGCTCGTTGGGATTTTCCAAAGCAAAAAATATCGCCGAGAACATATTGTTGAAAGGCGGCATCAGCAAAACATTATAAAAACGGTGCCCTCCTACCTGAGTAACACCGTCATGTCCGCACAAGTGCGGCGCCCCCGGGCGCCGCACTTTTAATTTTACATTTTATTCTGCCTCACACGCATACTCATAATCCGCCATGACGCGCTCCACGTAATCCTGAAGAAGCGCCTCCGGATCTTTTGCGAGAAGGCCGTCTCTCACCGCGTCGTACTGCTGTGGCATGTACTGATGCAGCATGGACAGCGGGATGTCCACCCTGCGCAGGTTGTCGATTAGCTTGGCCACAGCCGCCTGGACCTCCGGGTGCCCCATGTAGTAGCGGGAGCGATCCGAGAAGCTGTAACGGCGTTTCAGCTTGAGGGCCTCGGGGCTTCCGTGGTAGTGGGCTTTCCACTTGCCTGGGTCAGCCAGCATCACCTGCTCCAGGATATCGTCGAAAAGCGACTGGTCCAGGGCCGGGATCAGCTCCTCCTCCATCATGTTCAGGGCGAAAAGCCCCTCGCGGTAGGCGAAGGTCAGCGCCGGTCCCACCTTGAGGATCCCCACGCCGTCTCTTGTCATGGCCCTCAGGCTCTCCCTGGACTGATAGTCCGTGGAGTGGCCCTCGAACACCAGACCCGGGTGGTCCTTCAGCGCCGCCATGAGCTCAGCCGCAGCCCCGCTGTCATACTGGAAGACCTGCTCGTCCCCGAACTCCACGCCGGGCTGCACCACGCAGGCCACCACGTCCTCCATAGCGTCGGGCATTCCCTCCTGCGCAAAAAACTTCCGATAGGCTTCCATGGTCTCGTTGAAGGCTTTGGGCGAAGTCACTGTGAGCCCCTCTTCCTCCTCCTGAGCGCCGCCGGGCACCGGCACCTCGGACCCGATGACGAACACCGGACGCTCCGCGCCGGGCACCTCCTTGAGCCTCTCCTCATAAGCGTCCATGGCCACACGGTAAAGGAAAGCGCCTCGCCTGGCCGGGATCTCCGGCGGGAAAGCACCCTTCGGGTCATCGGCCAGCTTCATGCTGGTGTCCAGGTGGATCTTGGTGAAGCCCGCCTTTACGTACTCCCTGACCAAAACCTCCGCATTGGCCATGGCCTCTTTTTCGGGAAGGTGAGACCAGGTGAGAGGTCCCAGGTGGTCCCCACCCAGGATCAAAAGATCCCTGCTGAGCCCTTCCTCATCGGCCATGCCCATGACCAGATCGTAGTAGTCCTTGGGTTTAAGTCCGGTATAGCCGCCGTTCTGGTCAACCTGATTGGCGGTGGCTTCAATGAGCACCGGAAGACCGGTCTTAGCCGCCCGCCTTATGGCCGCGCGGATCACCGGAAGAGAGCCGGTACAGTAAGAAGGTATGGCAAGGGCTCCGCCCTTGCTTCTATTTAATATAAGTTCCTTTATGGGATGCATCAAAATTCCTCCTTTATTTGATGTCGATTATTATCGGTTTTTGGTGTGCCGCGGGCGGGGCGGTTTCGCCGCCCCCTTTCGGCGTGTATTCCGTATCCAGCGAAGTCAGGTCGCACGGACGCGCCGCCGGCCCTACTTCCCGCGTATCTTCTCCGCATACTTCAAAGTTTGCTTCAGCGCCTCCTCCTTGGGTATCCCCGCCAGCCTCAGCTTGTGGGCGTACTCCAGGATCTCGGTGAAATCTTCGCCGGGCTCGATGCCGTTCATGATCAGGTCGTGACCCATGACGTGAGGCCTTGACATGTATTCATTATACACCTCCAGGCGATCCATGAGAAAGCCCATGTCTCCGCTGAAACGGTCGCCACCTGCGAACACAGGCCTGTCGGCAGCTGCGAAAAGCACCAGGTCACCCGGGACCATCGCCTGGTCGAACATGCGGTTCGTGACCTTCACCTTGGACTTGGCGTAAGCGGTCATGTTGGGCTTCATGTGAAGGGGCAGCATGTTGTGCACGTATTTTTTGATGTCCTTGGGGCTGACCACGCGGTCCAGTTGCCTATCGGCGATAGGCAAGCCGGCATCCTCATGCCCATAGGCATGGATCCTGCCGTCCGCACCCATCTCCGTGGCCACGATCTTGCCCAGGTCGTGGGTCAGGCAAAGCATCATGAAACCGTAGGGCTCCTCCGCCAGGTGTCTTAAGGTCGCGCCCCGATCCAGCACCTCCATGGTGTGAGTCCACACGTCGCCCTCCGGATGGTAGATGGCATCCTGCGGGACCCCGATGGTCTCCTCGATCTCCCTGAACCACGGGCTCAGCTTGCCGCAGCCCCTGAGCACCTCAAAAAACACCGAAGGCTTGGGGCTCTCCAGGAGAGCTTTTTTCATCTCGCCCTCGATTCGCTCCATGGAAAGACCGCTGATATCGATGGTCCTCATGAGATCCATGGTCTCCTCAGCCACGCTGAAGCCCAGGCGGGCCGCAAACTGCGCCGCCCGAAGCACCCTCAGCGGATCCTCCGGAAAACTCTCCGGATCCACGTGCCTGATGACGCCCCGCCGGATGTCCTCCCGGCCACCGAAATGGTCAATGATCTCACCGCTCAAAACATCCTCCATGAGCGCGTTCATGGTGAAGTCCCTGCGGCGGGCCGCCGCCTCAGTGCCAATGAACGGGTCCACGTCCACCTCGAAATCCCGGTGGCCGCCGCCCACAGACCGCTCCCTTCTGGGGAGCGCCACGTCGATGCTATAGCCTTTGAGCGAATATATGCCGAAGCTGGAGCCAAAAGCCAGAGGCTCGCCGAGGTCCTCCAGCAATTGGAAGAGCTTCTCAGGCTCCACCCCATGGACCTCGATGTCGATGTCCGGGGTGCGGAGCTCGCTCTTAAGCACCCGGTCGCGGACGAAGCCGCCCACATAATATGCGCGCCCGCCCCGCTCCGCCACGCGGGCGGCGATCTTCTTGCTGATGTCCAGTTGTTGCTCGAATTCTTTCATTTGAATATCCTCGCTACAGATTTTACCCCAAAGCCGCCCCAAAGTCCATCTCCGATTGCAGCTGGTGCGGGTTCGCACCCTGCGGCTCGTCAATATTTTGACGAATCATGCGCAAAACACTCAATTTTGGCCTCGATGGATGAGAAAACTGCTTCATTTCCCATGTTTTGCTCATGAATTGCACCTCAAAGGGAAACAATTCCCCCGCCGGCCGCCCCAACTCTTGCTATCCCCAGCCTAAAAATGTATAATACCCCATAGTTTATAGAAAGGAATCTACAAGCACAAGTCAACTACCCACCGCTTAGGGCAAGACCTTGAAGCGGGGGCTTGTGACTGACCCATGGTGGTCGGCATAATGCCTCCCATGTTTGTTAC
This sequence comes from uncultured Eubacteriales bacterium, assembly GCA_900315895.1. Taxonomy (GTDB): domain Bacteria; phylum Bacillota; class Clostridia; order Peptostreptococcales; family Anaerovoracaceae; genus RUG754. Next base: position 31 of record ONAY01000014.1, on the reverse strand, counting down.
CGCTTCCGCGGCTGCCGTCACATCAGGGCCG
>ONAY01000016.1 GCA_900315895.1 uncultured Eubacteriales bacterium | reverse complement strand
GTGTGCCAACCCATATTTTGCAGCCAGAACTTTGACCCCGCCATTTTTACCTTCTAAGTACTCATTGACTACCTTGAGTTTAAACTCATCACTGTACTTTTTCTTTCCTGACATTTTAAAACCCCTTTCATTAGAGTTTTTTGTCTAACGAAAGGGGTTCACTTCACCGGGGCCTGTCTTTGAAATTTTAATATGCTATCTTGGAAGAGTTCTTCCAAATACCCATCTTTTCCGCCTCTTTGATCAGGTCATCCCTGAAGTCGGGGTGCGCAATGGAGATCAGAAGCTCCGCTCTTTCCCAGGTGGACTTGCCCTTGAGCTCCACTGCGCCATACTCGGTGACGATGTAGTCGGTGCACATTCTGGGGGTGGTCACGATGGCTCCCTGGGCAAGACTTGGAGTGATCAGGGAGTAGACGTTGCCGCTCTTGGATGTTTTGGTGGAGGGGGTGCAGAGGAAGCTGTTGCCGCCGTCCGCACCGAAGGCTCCCATTACGAAGTCCAGCTGACCGCCGGTGCCGGAGATCTGACGGTGTCCGTCGGACTCTGCGCACACCTGGCCGTAGAGGTCTACGCCGATGCAGCTGTTAACCGAGATGAAATTGGGTATCCTGGAGATCGTGGCGTAGTTATTGACGTAGTCCACAGGTGCCGAGCAGCAGATGGGGTTGTCGTCTATGAAGTCATAAAGGTGCTTGGTGCCGCCGGCGAAGGTGTACACCAGCTTTCCCTTGTCCACCGGCTTGTTTCCGGTGAGTTTGCCCGCCTCGAAAAGGGCAACGTAAGCGTCGGACACCATCTCCGTGTGTCCTTCAACGTTTCTGATGTCGGATTCGGCGATCATCTTGCCGATATAGTTGGGGAGAGCTCCGATTCCCAGCTGCACCGTGCAGTGGGACTTGATGTTCTTTACCACGTGGCTTGCGATGATCTTGTCGATCTCCGTAGGCTCCTTGGCGGGGATCTCCGCCAGAGGTGTGTTGGAGCCTTCCACGATATAGTCTATTCCGTAGAGGTTCAGCTGAGTCTGGTAGCCGTGGGCAATGGGCATGTTCTCATTGACCTCCACGATCCTCAGCTTGGCGGACTTGATGACTCCCCACATGTCTGCCACCTGGGGGCCTATATTGAAGTTGCCGTGCTCGTCCATGGGTGCTACCTGGAAGAACGCGATGTCCACCTCGTTGTTATTGTTGGTCCAGAGGAAGGGCAGCTCGTTGAACATCATCGGGATGTACCAACAGCGGCCTTCCCTGTTCATTATTCTGTCCTGGGCGCTGAAGTGTGCGGAGGCGAATCTCACCTGGTCGTTGGACTGGGTGGCATAGAAGGTCTCGAAGGGCTTCTCCCTGATGGATACCGTGGATATGATGGTCACGTCCTTGAGCTCATCCGCCCGCTTGGCCAGAGCCTTGTCGATGTCTATGACCGTGCCGCAGCCCAGACCGAAGTGGATACGACTGCCGTTTCTGACCATGGCAGCAGCCTTGTCCGCCGTGATCAGCTTGCGCTTATATTCGTTGGCTAATTCTGATACTTTGTACATATATTTCCCCTTATCGTCCGGCCTCGCTTTTCATCCTGTCCGGGCCTTTGTTATACTGTTAAAAAATGAACAAACAGTACGACTATTATACCGCAATCCAAGGCAGTTTTCAAGATTACAAAAGCAATTATCAAATTTCTCTTTTATTTTTCCCCCTTGTGTGTTAATATATCTCTTGCAAAGCGAGTCTCCCTAGTTAAATGGATATAACGGAGCTCTCCTAAAGCTCAGTTGACAGTTCGATTCTGTCGGGGGATACCAACTAAAAACCTGCTCAGATGAGCAGGTTTTTTATTGTCTCTTATGCTATGCACTTGTGTCAAGAGGATCCCCGGCTTCCTTCTTCCTGAGGCTGAATTCATAGCCGAGGGCCTTGGCGGGGCATGTCTTGATGCAGGACCCGCAGCGTATGCACTCTGTGCTGTTGGGATCCTCCGAAGGATCCACACCCATGCCGCAGACAGCGCTGCAAGCGCCACAGTCCACGCAGGCCGACTTGTCACAGGACATCTTCATAAGGGCCACCTTGTTGAAGGGCCCGTAGAAGGCCCCCAAGGGGCAGATGTACTTGCAGAAGGGCCTGTAGATCATGATACTTATGAGTATCACCAATATCAGCAGGCTCAGCTTCCAGAAGAAGGTGCCTCCCAGCACCGCGAAAAGCCTGGAGTCACCCAGCGCAAGCAGTATCCCCGAAAGGGTCCCCGAAGGGCAGACGTACTTGCAGAAGGCCGGGGTCAGCTTCACGAATATGGGCACCATAATCACGAGGACTATGAGTACCAGGTACTTCAGATTCCTCAGCTTACGGTCGCCCTTGAAGGTCCTTATCTTCTTCGGGAAGGGTATGCGGTTCAAAAGATCCTGCAGAAGCCCGAAGGGACAGAGGAATCCGCAGATTGTTCTTCCCAGTAAGGCCCCGAAAAATATCATCAGTCCCAGCACATAATAAGGGAACCTGAAGGTCATGCCCGACAGGCTGTTCTGAAGGGATCCGATTGGACAGGCTCCCACAGCACCCGGGCAGGAATAGCAGTTGAGGCCCGGCACACAGACCGCCTTTGTGGCGCTGATAGATGCCTCCTCTGAAGAATCCCCTGAAGTCCGCATTCTGTATGAGGGCAGCTATGCCCTGTATGGCAAGGCGTTTTTTGCTATCCAAGGCCCACACACTCCAGACATATGTTTATGGCTTTGCTCAGGACCTGGCCCGGCTGCCCCTGAATGACGCCAACGACCACCAGTGCCGCCGCTCCCAAAAGGATAGCCGCCAGTATGAACGTTCTCTTGGTCAAATCAAAGCCCCTCCATGAGTTCTTTTACGATCTGCTCCCATTCCTCGTAGGAGCGGGAGCCGATATATGGTTCCGATGACACCAGCTTGCCTTCCCCCGTAAGGAAGACTGTGGTCGGCACGTATCCGGTGTTGAAGCCTGCGAATTCCGAGCTGGCTCTAAGGATGGGATAGGTGATGCCGGCCTCTTCAAGAATGCTTGCCACGTCCTCATCCTGTCCCGTCTCAAAGAAGGCCCCCAGGATGACTAAACCCTGGTCCTTGTACTCTTCGTAGATCTTCTCAAGATCGGGCATCTCTTCTACGCAGGGGCCGCACCAGGGCTCCCACAGGTTGATCATTACCAGTTTGGCGTCCTTCACATTGTCGCTTGTGAAGGCCTCCCCCTGGAAAGTCTCGGTGGAAAAGGTGAATAGGTCGCCCTCTCCGATCCCGCTTGTCTGGCCGCCTCCCGTTCCGCAGGCAGTAAAGGTGAATATCAGCGCAAGGCCGATCAGTATAGCTGTAATTTTTTTCATGATTCTATCCTCGTTTCTGTTTGCGCAAAAAACTTGCGCCCGGGATGTTTTGCTCAAAGGACCACTCGGCCCTTCTCAACTTTCACGCCTTCGGCCCTAAGAAGCCTGGCTTGTGACTCGGCTCCGCCGAATCCGAAGCTTCTGGAGCAATAGCCTCCGGCGTTCACCACTCTGTGGCAGGGGATCACCCCTTCGTAGGGGTTATCGTGGAGGGCGTTCCCAACTGCCCTGGCCGCCCCGGGATGGCCGATCTCTATGGCTATATCGCCGTAGGTGGATGTTTTGCCCTTGGGGATCCTGGCGGTGGCCTCGTAGACCTTGTCCTTGAAGTTCTCCGCGCCCACCACGTATTCCGTAAGGTCGTCTCCCCTGTATTCCATCCTCATGAAGAAGAAGGGGTCGTCCGTCAGAAGCTTCTCGATGAACACCCGGTCGCCTTCCCAGAGATTCAGGCTCAGTACCTCCTCCTTGGGCACCCACCTGAGCACCCCTTCATTGCACACCGGAAGGGCCGGCATGCCGTCCTCCCCAAGGTGGCATTTGAAGTCCCGGGAGGTGAAGAGGAACATGATCTCCTTTTCGGCAAAGTCAGAGTTGAAGGTGATGATGGCCCTGGGCTCATAGGAATTCAGAATGAATCCCGTCTCCTCCCGGACCTCCCTTACCAGGCACTCCGGCACTGTCTCCAGAGGTTCGGTCTTGCCTCCCACTCCGATCCACTTTCCCTTGTTGATGTCGTGGTCCTTCTTGGTCCTGTGGAGCATCAGATAGTTCCCCTGATGCTCGATATAGCAAAGTGAGCTCCAGATCATGGGGCCCACCCTTAATAGTCCGAGGGCTTGCCCGCTTCCGCCAGCTTACCCACGCACTTATCCATGAATCTGTCGATAGTGACGATGGCTCTCTGATGCCTGCCACGTCCCACGGGGCCTGTCTCGTCGAAGGCCTCCATGTCAAAGTCCACCATCTTACCGTTTTCGGATATGTGGGTCACAGTGACCCTGACCGTCACATCCATTCCCACCGGCGTGGGAGAAGTGTGCTCGGCCATGACCATGGTCCCTACGGTGCTTTTGCCCTCGGGGAGCTCACGGCTCATGTATGCCACTCCCGCGGTCTCCATCATCCCCACAAGGAAGGGGGTGCCGAACACCCTCAGGGTGCCGCTTCCTGCGGCCTGGGCGGTTATTTCATCAGTAACGGTGGCTTTTACTTCGTATGTGTCTCCGATCTGCATATCTCATTCCTTTCTTTATGCAGGGCATCTTCCCTGAATCTTCTCGATTATATCACAAAACACCCGATTGATAAACCATGTCCCTGATGCTATAATGGGCTTCGTTATTTTTTACGAAACTTATCCGGGAGAACTTGGAATTGATATATTTTGCACTTGCATTTGTCATATGGAATCTGGTGACCTTCGTCCTCATGGGGATCGACAAGCGCCGCGCCGTAAAGGGCGGCTGGCGGATCCCGGAGAGGACCCTGCTCCTCTGCGCCTTCCTTCTGGGCGGCGTCGGAGAGATCATAGGGGCCCTGGTCTTCAGGCACAAGACCCTGAAGTGGAAGTTCAGGCTGGGCCTGCCTCTTTCCATCCCGGTCAACCTGATCCTGGCGGTCCTCATCATAAACGCCCTGATCTGCTTTTCCGTATCGGGAGACATAGTCTGTTCCCTGAAGGATGTTCCCGACCGGGCCCAGGAGGCATTCTCTCAGTCTGACCTGGAACGGCTCAAGGCCGTCGACCCTCAGTGCGCCCTGATCCTGGGCTGCTCTGTGAACCCCGACGGGTCCCCCAGTCTCATGCTGAAGGACCGCCTGGACTGCGGCATCCTGCTGTACAAAACCGGGGTGGTGGATCGCCTGCTTCTGTCAGGCGACGCCGGCCAGGTGGAGTACAACGAGGTCGGCGCCATGCACAGCTACTGCCTGTCTCAGGGTGTGCCCGAAGAGGCTCTTCTTCTGGACCAGGCCGGCTTCTCCACATATGAATCCGTCTACCGCGCCCAAAGCGTGTTTCAGGTGGAGCGCATGGTCATAGTCACTCAGAAGTACCACATCTTCCGGGCCCTTCAAATAGCAGAGGGCCTTGGGATCGATTCCTTGGGCGTATGCTCCGACCAGAGCAACTACGATTACGCCGTTCAGAGAGAGCTCCGCGAGGTGCTGGCCAGGACCAAGGACCTGTTCCAGACGGCCCTGAAACTTCCACCTGCCTACGCCGGAGATGTCGTCCCCTCCCAGTCCTAGGGCCGCACTTGTGCCTGCGCAAAAAATACTACACAGTTTTTTCTTTGTGTGGTATAATATTCTTGTCAAAATTTGAATTTTTATTCAGTTTTAAATAGGAGGTACTTACCAATGGGATTTTTTAAGAAATTATTCGGCGGAGCCGCCGTAGCAGGAACCGCCGTAGCAACAGCTAAGGTCGTAGAGAGAGTTAGGGCTAACAATCCGGACGGAGTAGGCGACGTAAATCAGGACGGAAGAGTAGACTACAAGGATTACGTAGAAGAGACCAAGAAGGCCGCCCAAGAGCTTTATGCTGAAACTTCTGACAAGGTCAAGGAAGCTGCTCCTGAAGTCACCGAGAAGGTAACGGACGCCGTCAACACAGTGAAGGACAAGGTCAATGACGTTATCGGCGATGTCAAGGAGAACGCAGGCGATTACTTCGCACAGGCTAAGGACAAGGTCAACGACGTTATCGGCGATGTCAAGGAGAACGCAGGCGATTACTTCGCACAGGCTAAGGACAAGTTTGACGACGTTAAAGATGACCTTCAGGACAAGGTAGCCGATCTCAAGGGCGAATTCCAGGAAACCGTGGAAGAAGTCAAAGAAGAGGTCAATGAATAGGTCAACAACGACTAGCTGATCACAACTGAAAAAGATCGAAAGACCGGCATCGCGCCGGTCTTTTTCGTTCTATCTTGCTTCCCACTCTTCTCTTGTTATGGAATATATCCTGCTGTCCCGGTCCTCGCCGGTATAGATGTGATAAGCCTTTCTTATGGTCCCCTCATAGGTGAAGCCACAGTTCCGGATCACCCCCTGGGATCTCATGTTCACATTGGATGTTCTGATGGCCATGATGGCCAGATCATACTTCAGGAAGGCGTAATCCTGGATGGCCTTGCAGGCCTCCGTCATGTAGCCTTTGTGCCACTCCGCCTCGTCCAGCCAGTAACCGATCTCCAGAGATCTTACGTTCTCCCTGGCAGAATCCTCATACACGCTGATGTTTCCTATGACCCTGCCAGTGTCCTTGAGTCTTATGGAAAAGGCGTCATTTCCCCCTCCGAAAGGCAGGAACATCTCCCGAAGTATCCTTCTGGATTCCTCCAGGCTCTCGTGGGGCTTCCAGCCTGCGTGAGGTCCGATATTGGGATTGGAGGCGATCCTGAAGATCTCCCGGGCGTCAGCTTCCGTGTCCTCCCAGGGCACCAGCTTCAGGCGCTCAGTAGTTATAATGTCCGTCTCCCTCCAGGTCTCATTCTTCGCGGTCATGGTCTCCTCCTATCTGTTTCTGATCTCCGTAAGCTTACGGCTGAGTTCAGCATACTCTTCAAGGCTTAAGGTCTCCCCTCTTCTCACCGGATCGATCCCGCTCTCCTTAAGTGCATCTTCGATCTGATCCTTTGTAAATCCGCCCAGAGTCATGAGAGAATTTCTAAGGGTCTTGCGCCTCAGGGTGAATCCCGCCTTGATCACGTCGAAGAGGAACTTCCTGTCCGGCACATCCACCGGAGCATCCTTTAGCACGTCCAGCCTGAGCACTGCGCTTTCCACCTTGGGCATGGGGACGAAAGCTTCCTTCGGCACATCGCATATCCTTCTGACCTCCGCAAAATATCCGGTCTGGAGGGTGATGGCTCCGCACTCCTTGGTGCCCGGCGCCGCAGTCAGCCTGTCCGCCACTTCCTTTTGCATCATCACCGTTATGGTATCCACGCCCTCCCCCTCTTCAAGGAATTTCATGATTATGGGTGTGGTTATGTAGTAGGGCAGGTTTCCTATGATCCTCACCTTGCCTCCCATCCGGTTATCCCTGATGAGGGAAGCGATGTCGGTCTTAAGGATATCTCCGTTTATGATCTCAGCATTCCCGCAATTGATGAGTGCAGCATTCAAGACCGGTATGAGGCGCTTGTCCAGCTCCACTGCAATGAGCTTTCCCGCCCTCTTTGCAGCTTCCACCGTAAGGGCTCCCGCTCCGGGTCCCACCTCGATCACCAGGTCCTCCGGACCTATCTCCGATCCATCCAGGATCTTAAAGATGACCTTTTCATCCTGCAGGAAGTTCTGGCCCAGACTCTTGAGGAATCTGAAATTCTGCTCTGATTTGTTTTTATTCTTCTGAGATCCTGAGTAATGCTCCATCCAGTTCCTCTTTTCCTATTCCAAAGGCATTCACTTTCAAAAGAAAGCTCTTGGAGTTTCCGTAGCCTATTCCTAAGTCTCTTGCCAGCTTTTCTCTCAGCTTTCCGGACCCCGGGGCTCCCACAAGACCCCTTTCGAAGAGATCCTGCTCCGTCAGTTTGCCTAATTGCGATGATGCTTGTTTTTCAAGGGCTAGAGCCCTCTCAAAAGCCCTGATTATGGCTTCCGGTGCGGCATTTTCCACCCCTATGTCGCCATCCTTTAAGGCCTCGTCTCTCGTGAGGTAGACCTGGATGGCTTCCGGGAATCTCTCGGTGAGCTTCCTCCTGATCTCCTCCCCGGAATGATCAGGGTCGGTGAAGATCATGATGCCCTTCTGTTCATAGGCTTTCCCGATCTCCATGTAGGTCTCCCCGGTTATACCAAAGCCGTGGGTCTCTATGGTATAGCAATCCACGGCTCTCTTTAAGTTTGTGGTATCATCGCGGCCTTCAACTATGACCGCTCTGTCTATTCTGAGTTTTTCAGCCATTTCCGCCCTCTTGGCTATCATTACCTGAGACTGCGTCGCCGGCTGCTCCCAATCCTTGGGAGATTCCCTGGGACACGTCACCTGACTCACCGCCATCGGTCGCATCCGGGCTTTCCCCTTCCATATCGCCCTCGGGCTGTTCTCCGGACTTGGCCTTCTTTTCGTTTTCCGCATCCCTCATAGCCTTCTCCTCGGCCTCCTTGAGCCTTAGGCGGAAAAGCTCCTCTTCAGGCGTCAGCTGCTCGTCCTCAGGGGCGGACCTGAAGGAGGGCAGGACGAAAAGTATCTCGTTGCCCTTCACCAGCCTCAGTTTGTTCCTGGCCAGGGATTCCAGATAGTCGTTGGAGTTCACTATCTCCAGCTTCTGCTCCAGATCCTCCTTCTGGTTTCTGAGTCTCTCGTTCTCTGTCTCCACTCTATTCTTTTCAATGGTGAGATTCACGATCTTTACAGCGGAGATCGCAAAATACAGGATCACGCCAACTGCGATCAGGACGACCACAAGTTTCATGACGTTGAGTTTTTTGCGCCGGGACTTGTATTCAGTTAAGTTTCCTTTTAGATCTGCCATTTCCCCTTATGAATTCCTTTTCCCCTTATGATATGTACGGTGCGGGATTTACCTTGGTCCCGTTATACCAGATCTCGAAGTGCAGGTGCGCTCCGTAGGACCTGCCGGTGTTACCGATATTTGCGATGTGCTGACCCTGGTACACCTGGTCTCCCACTGATACCATCAGTGCGGAGGCGTGTCCGTACAGGGTCTTGAAGCCGTTCTGGTGATCGATGATCACGGCCAATCCGTATCCCTGGTACCAGCCTGCCACCACCACTGTTCCTCCGTCGGCTGCGACGATGGGTGCTCCGTAGCAGTTGCCGTCGAACATGTCCACTCCTTCATGCATCCTTCCCCAGCGCGTTCCGAATCCATCATGGATGGAATAGGGCACAGGGCGGATGAAGCGGCCGGAACCAACTGTAGGTGGTCTGGGAGAGGTGCCCTTGATGATCACTCTGTCCACTACGGGAGTTATGACCTTTACCTCAAGGTCTTCTCTCTCCACCTGCTGACCATCTATTCTGGTTATTCTGGCGGTTACTGCATTCTTCCCTTCCTGACCGGCTACAGAGACAATCTCGTCTCCCTCAAAATACTTGGATGACTCTTCGTATTTCGTCTCGTAAGGCACAGTCTCGGAGAAGGTCTCGATGCCAACCGTCTTTACAGAAAGGGTCTTGCTGGTCTCTGTGTTCTTAAGGATCTGTCCCTCTGTAAGCTCCTGTGTTCCCTTGGTTATCTGGTTCTGACTGACCAGGTCCTCCACGGTGATCCCCAGGGCCTTGGCTGCGCTCTCCAGGGTGTCCCCCTGACGGGCGGTGTAGGTGTATGTTTTGCTGATGCCCTTGTCTATTACAGCCAGCGCTTCTCGTTCACTCTGGATGCTGGAAAGCTTCACGGATCTCTCCACGATCTCAACGGGCTCGCTGAATTCCACCAGTTCATAGTCCTCGCGGCTTCCGGTGATATACCTGTCTATGATGGCATCCATTACACGGTTTCCTGCGTCCTCAGATTGGACGGTGGCAGCCTGCACGTTATCGATCATGATAACGTAGGCCATGGTGGGTATATCTCCCATGTAGGTGAACTTCTGAAGGACAGTATCGGGCTTGTCTATCTCCTTGCCTGCAGAGATCACGGGAGTGAAGGTTATATCCTTCTCCGGGTCTATGGAGACCGTGGATCCGTACTCCTTGCTCAGCCCGTCTGACACAAGATCCAGCACATCCAGGACGTCGCTCTGCTCCTTGACTATGCCCAGCGCCCGGCCGTGGTAAGAATAGGTGTAATCGATGGCTCCCATGAAGACGCTGATGATGATCACCACTCCTGCCACACCGAAAAGGAAAATCCTCTTCAGGATCCCTGAATGTTCGGTCATTCTTTCTCTGAACCGATGAATCCTTCTTAGAGTCAGGACAGAGGTCCTCTCGAAGCTCCAGGCTGCCAGATCCAGGACCTTATCGATCCCGGTGACCACGTTGGCCACATGATCCATAACGATCTCATTGATCCTGCGGAAGATCGCTCCCCATGTGATGGAGCTCTTCTTCCGGGACTTCTTCTGCCGGGTCTTCTTTTCCCTGACCTTCTTTATATCGTTTTGGGGGTCTGCTTTTGACATTGTTCCTTATGAAATGTAGGGTTCCGGGTCCACCTTGGTGCCGTTGATCCATATCTCAAAATGGAGATGAGGTCCGGTAGAGTTTCCGGTGGATCCCACATTAGCGATGTGCTGGCCCTGATATACCTTGTCTCCCACGGAGACGGCCAGGGTCGAGCAATGTCCATAAAGTGTCTTGTAACCGTTCTGGTGGTCGATGATGACCGCCAATCCATATCCCTGATACCAGCCTGCAGTTATGACCGTTCCGCCGTCGGCAGCTATTATGGGCGTGCCGGAGGCTCCTGACATGTCGATTCCTTCATGCATTCTTCCCCAGCGCCATCCGAAGTGATAGTAGATGGGAAGGGTACAAGGTCTGATGAACTTGCCGCAGCCCACTGTAGGCGGTCTCTCGGCAGTTCCCTTTATAACTACTCTGTCCACAACGGGGATGATCTCTTCCACTTCCAGATCCTCTCTGTCAGTGATCTCCCCATCTATTCTTGTAAGCCTTGCCTTGACCTTGTTCTTGCCATCCTGTCCTGCAACGGAGACGATCTCGTCGCCCTCATAATACTTGTCGGACTCCTGGTAAATGGTCTTGTAAGGCACTACTTCCGCAAAAGTTTCAACCCCCACAGTCTTTACTGAGATGGTCTTGTTGCTGACGGTATTTCTCAGGATCAGACCCTCCTTGAGGGCTCCCTCGCCCTTGGTGATCTGGTTCTGTCTCACCAGATCATCCACCGTTGTACCCATTTCTTTTGCGACGGTCTCCAGAGTATCTCCTTCCTTGACGGTGTAAACGTAGGTCTTGGAAATTCCTCCTTCGATCAGAGCGATGGCGTCCTCCTTGCTCTGAACAGCTGAAAGCTTAACGGTCTTTTCCTGGATGTCCACATCCGCATTGATCTCTACTACCTCGTAGCTTGAACGGTCTTTCAGGATGTGGCTGTCTATTATTGAGTCAATGACCTTGTTGGCCATATCTTCTGACTGGACTGTAGTGACCTGAACGCCATCGATCATGATGGCATAGGCTGTGGTGTCTATATCACCCATATAGGTGAACTTCTGGAGAACTGCATCCGGGGTATCTATCTCCATTCCGGTGGAGATCACAGGAGAGAAGGTTATATCCTTATTGGGATCTATAGATATCACGGAGCCATATTCCTTGGAAAGTCCGTCGGACACCAGGTCCAGCACTTCCAGAACATCGTTCTGCTCCTTTACTATGCCCAGGGTCCTGCCATTGTAGGAGTATGAATAGTCTATGGCGCTTACGAAAACGCCGATGATCACTACTGAAGCTGCCACGGCGAACAGCACCACCTTCTTAAGAAGAGCTGCATGTTCATTCAGGCCTTCCCTGAACTTATGTATCCTTCTCAGGATCAGGACCGAGGTCCTTTCCACGCTCCACGCTGCGAAGTCCAGGGTCTTATCTGCTCCCGTTACCAGATCTCCGGCGTGATCCATTACTATCTCATTTATGCGCCTGAAGATCGCTCCCCAGGTGATCGAACTTTTCTTTTTAGGCTTCTTTTTCGCCTCTACCTTGGTGCTTATTTTACTTCTGATGTTTTTCAGAACGGCACTTGCTTTTACTGCAGTCTGCCATTTTGCCATAATTCTGCTTCTCCCATTCTGATCTTCTGGCAGGAGCAGCGTCTTCCGTTTTCGTCGAAACCGGTGTCGCTGCACTTGTCACAAAGATGCTTTATATCTGTATAGTCCAGAGGGTAGTTGCTCTCCGTAAGGAGGATCGCCCTCTGCTTCTCGAGATCTGAGATCTCTTTTCTTATCTTTGCGGTCTCTTCTCCTGATACTCCACGGAGAAGACCCCTTGATATTTTACTCGATAATGACTGGAGATTTATGTCGATATCGCGAATTTCCGGTAGTTTTTTATAGATCTCTTCCCGTCTGTTGTCCGCTTCTTTTTCGGCTTTTTCTCTCAGATAGTCATAATACTTGTTAAGAGTTCCCTGGGTAACGGTGATCTTGGAATTGATATCCCGACCCATGTCCTCCGCTTCCTTCTTCCAGTTTTCCAGGACCTTGTTGACGTAGCGTATGCTTGGGCTCTGAGTGAAGCCTGCCTTTTCGCAGGCATCCAGGATCTTCTCCACGGTGAAGCCGTAGGTGTCCAGCCAGCCGTCGATCATGGTCTTTTCGGCTTCGGTGATATTCCTCCTCAGACCCAGGGAATTCAGGATGCGCCTGTATATGCCCTGGCGCTCGGATCTCTGTTCCAGATAGTTGTCAACATCCTGAACTGTCTCCAGTCCCTCTTTGGCCCAGCCCAGCACCACCTTGGAAATATAGCTGATGCCGGTCTTCCCGCCTTCCTGGCAGTAGTCAAAGGCCTTCTTGATCATGTCTTCGCTTACGCCGATCTCCTCGATCCAGCCTTCGATCTCCTGCATCTCACGGACGTTCAGGGGTCTGCCCAGGATGGTCTCTGCGTGGTCAAGCACACGTTTGAAGGAATCTTCGTCCTGCGCCGGCTGTTCCGGAGTCAAGGCCTCCGGGGCGGGATCTTTTGCGCCGGATCTGTCGGGTCTGGCCACCAGATTTACGAAGACCATGCCTCCGTCCGGACCCGCTTTTATGAGCTGCTGGTCCTCCCAGTAAACCATGGCTTTTCTAAGGTCCGTAGTGGTGATACCCAGGTCCTCAGCCATGGCGCCTTCGTCCTTCTCCAGTCCGGCTTCGGCCAGGGAAAGGCCGTAGAGGTAGACCTTCACGAACTCCCCGGGAGCTCCCGGCATGTATTCCGATATGAAAATGTTTTCAACGGTGGTGGAGAGCCTGGAATAATCCACTCCACCCTTTAAAAACTTCATTGTCTTTCCTCTTTACCGCCCACTTTAGCAGCGGTCTCTACATCGCCTTATCGCTGAACTTGGCGTATCTGTCGATCCAGGTGAGTTCCACCTTCTTGGTCTCGCCGTGGCGGTTCTTGGCCACGTCAACTTCGCAGATCCCGGGCTTCGTGGTGGTGTCCGGGTTATAGTACTCATCCCTGTAAAGGAAGATGACCAGGTCTGCGTCCTGCTCGATAGCTCCGGATTCTCTCAGGTCCGCCAGGTTGGGATGGTGGTCCTGACGCTGTTCCGGGCCTCTGGAAAGCTGGGACAAAGCCACCACCGGGCAGTCCATCTCTCTGGCCAGAAGCTTCAGGCTCCTTGAGATGGCGGAGATCTCCGCCTGACGGTTGTCCGCCCTCTCCGGGGACTTCATGAGCTGCATGTAGTCCACCAGCACCATGTCCAGCCCGTGCTCCGCCTTGAGGCGTCTGCACTTGTTCCTGATCTCCGCAAAAGATACCTCCGGAGAATCGTCTATGAATATCTTGGCCTTGTTCAGTTCATCAAGCGCTATGTTTATCCTCTTCCAGTCGTCGCTTTCAAGCTTGCCTCTCTGGAGTTTCTTGAGGTCCACCCTGGCCTCTGAGGACAGCATTCTCTGTCCCAGCTGCTCCTTGGACATCTCAAGGCTGAAGACCAGCACGGTGGAGCCGTTCTTCACCGCCGTCTGCTCTGCGATATTCAGGGCAAAGGCGGTCTTTCCCATGGCCGGTCTGGCGGCGATGACCACTAGGTTGGAATTCTGGAACCCGTTTACCACCTCATCCAGCTCCTTGAAGCCAGTGGGAACGCCGGTGATCTTGCCGCCGTTCTTCACCGCCTCCTCGATGTCGTGGATGTTGGTGATGAGGACGTTGGAAATGCCCTCGTAATCCTTTTTCTGATTCTTTTGCGCGATGGCGAAGATGCTGCTCTCAGCGTATTCCATTATTTCCTGGGCATCTACGGTGGCCTGATAGCTCTTGTCCGTAATGTCCTCAGTGACGTGGATCATCCTGCGGAGGGCCGCCTTGTCCGACACGATCCTGGCATACTCCATGGCGTTCACCGTGGAAGGTACATCCATGGTGATTTGGGCCACATTGGCTCTTCCCCCGGCCATCTTCAGGGTTCCTCGCTGCTTCAGCTTGTCTGAAACGGTGAGCACGTCCACCGCCTTGTTTTCGTTGTAAAGATCCTGTATGGCCGCATAGATCTCCCTGTTCTCGGGATAGTAAAAATCCTCTGCGGTCAGTTTGGTCACCACTTCAAAGAGCATGTCCTTGTTGAGCATGACCGCGCCCAGTACCGATCTCTCGGCTTCTTTACTTTGAGGAGGGATCCTCTCTGCCATTTTTTCTCCTTATGGAGCTTAAGCTCCCAAATAACCCTACTTAGGGATAACGTTTACCTTTACTTTACCGCTTATCTCGTTGAAAAGCTTGATCTCTACAGTGGTCACTCCCAGTTCCTTGATGGGGCCGTCCAGCTTGATCTTTTTCTTGTCGATGTCGAAGCCCTGGGCGTTTAATGCATCTGCGATGTCCTTGGATGTGACGGATCCGAAGACCTTGCCGCCTTCACCGGCCTTAGCCTTGATCTCCACCTGAGTGTTGGCCAGGATCTCTGCAAGCCTCTCAGCAGATTCTCTGTCCTCAGCAAGCTTCTTCGCTATGCGCTCCTGAGTCTTCTTGAGGCGAGCCATGTTCTGGGGTGTGGCTTCCTGAGCCAGTCCCTTGGGGATCAGAAGGTTACGGGCGTATCCGTCCGACACGTTCACCACTTCTCCGGCCTTGCCGGAGCCTCTCACAGTTTCAAGAAGTATTACTTTCATTTTATCGTCTCCTCTGTAAGTATCCTTATTTTTTCCAGCGCCTCTTCAACGGGGATCGAGACCTGAGCCGCCGCATTGGTCAGGTGGCCGCCTCCTCCCAGCTTCTCCATGATGACCTGGACGTTCACCGCTCCCAGGGACCTGGCGCTTATGACGGTCCTCTGCTCGCTGTCCCTTCCGCAGGCGAAGGATGCTCTCACTCCCTTGAGGGACAAAAGCCTGTCCGCCAGCTGTGCGCAAAGCAGCTGCGCATCTCCCCTCTCTCCGGGAAGAGAGGCCATGGCGATCCCATGGTTCAAAATATCCGCGTCCAGCAGTGCCTTGGATTTTATCTTTACGTTCTCCCAGTCCTCCTGGAAGAATCTCTTTACCTCTGTGGGGTCCGCCCCCTGCCTTCTAAGCCAGGCCGCCGCCTCGAAGGTTCGCACTCCCGCTCTAACCGAGAAGAAGCTGCTGTCCACCATGATGCCTGCCATAAGGGCCTCGGCTTCGATCTTTTCCATCTGCTTCTTCTTCTGAAGCATGAACTGCAGAATCTCAGTTACCATCTCGCAGGCGGAGGATGCGTAGGATTCCATGTAGATAAGTTCGGGATCCTCTATTCCCTTGTCCGCTTTTCTGTGGTGATCGATGACTACCACCTTGCGGGATATTCCCAGAAGTTCCGGGCACTGAACGATGTCCTTCTTGTGGGTATCCACGACTATTACCAGACTGTCCTCAGTGCAGAGGTCCGTCGCCTTGTCGCAGTTTATGAAGCCGTACTTCTCTGTATCTTTTGCGAGATTGAACAACGTCTCAAGGGATTCATTGGGATCCTCGATGACGATGTAGGGCTTCTTGCCGTTGACCATGCAGAGTCTGGCTATTCCTAGGGTGGCCCCAAAGCTGTCCATGTCCGAATGGACGTGGCCCATAATAAAGATCTTGGGAGCCTGAAGGATCAGCTGGGTCAGGGCGTGCCCGACGATACGGGACTTGCCCTTATTGCTCTTCTCTACGGTCTGAAGCTTGCCGCCGAAGTATGAGATGTCATTGATCCTCTTGATGACCGCCTGGTCACCGCCACGGCCCAAAGCCAGCTGCAGTGCAGCATCGGCGTAGCCTTCGGTCTCCTCCAGGTCTTCGCCGCCTGCGCCTACTCCTATGGAAAGGCTGGCGGGGAAGTCAGCGTTGGTCTCAAGCTTGCGCACCTCGTCAAGAAGGTCAAACTTTCTGAACCGTTCGTCATCCATGTACTTTTGGGTCAGCCAGATATTGTATCTGTTGTTCTTGACACGGCTTACGGAAGCCTTCATGTCCTCTGCCCAGTCCCTGACGATGCGGTCGATCCTGGCGCTCAGGTCAGAACCTCCTGCGTCCCTCACCGCTTCGATGAGCTCGTCATAGTTGTCGATCTGGATCTTGGCCATGCAGGGCCGCTCCGAATTGTACTTGGTCTTCAGTTCCTCGAGAGATGTGTCGTCCCTGAAGAGGAGAGTCCATTCTTCCTTCTCAGGATCCATCCTGTAGGAATAGATCCTGAAAGACTTATAGTTTCTCTCCAGGTGGACATACCGTCCGGTCTCAGCGTTCTCTCTGAACTCTGCGCCCTTGAATCCTGTCAGGGCGAAAATATCTGTGCCCAGTATCCCTTCATAGATGAAAACTTCCCCGATGTGGACGTTTGCGCTGGTCACCTTGCCCTGAGCGTCTATCGTAAGCTCCGGCAGAGGAAACCCAGAAGGGATCTGGATCTTTTCTTCGATCTGATCCATTTTGAACCACCTTTTCTGATACTCTATTTCAGATCATCTGATATGGAAAGGTCACAAAAATTCAGTATTATTATATCACCAAATTCAAGCGTATGCATCTACAAGATGTTGCGGTTTTGCCCGTGTCTTGGGGCTTCGGTGCCCTATGGGGCAAGGAGGAGTGGCCTGGGAGGCCGGCATTGTTGGTTGACTAGTGGGTCAGATTCAGGGAAGTCGGGCATATTGACCCAATATTTTGGCTGGTGATTGGGTCAATTTCGGGGATGTCGACCATATTGACCCAATATTTTGGCTGGTGATTGGGTCAGATTCGAGGATGTCGGGCATATTGACCCAATATTTTGGTTGGTGATTGGGTCAGATTCGAGGATGTCGGGCATATTGACCCAATATTTTGGCAGGGGGCAGGCTACATTGGCTCGATTCCAACACTTGTAGCCTGAATGGAATCCTGACCACTAGGACGCAAATCCCTGTTTGACCCAGTTGCGTCCTGGTTTTTTCCCTCAGCCATCCCGACTTCTTCTCAACCGCATAAAAAGACCGCCCGAAGGGCGGCCATATGATCACATATAAGCGTATTTGTTAAACGGTTATCAATCTTTTGACTTTATAAAATCTCTATCAATCTCTCAAGCTCCATAAAAGCTCGATCAGTCTCTCTCTTTCTTCCTCGGAGAAGAATTCGATCTCTATCTTTCCTTTGCGTTTCCCGGACTTGACTGTGACCTTGGTTCCCAGGATCTCCTTAAGATCTTCCTCTACCTTTGCAAGGTTGGGGTCTTTGGGCACGCGTACCGGTGCCTTTCTGCCTTTCTTGACCTGGCCTGCAAGTTTCTCGGTCTCTCTTACGGTGAGGCCGCCGTTCTTTGCCTGCTCCGCAAGTTCGTGTCTGGCCTTGGAGTCCTTCATGTTGATCAGGGCTCTGGCGTGTCCCGGAGTAAGGGCCCCGGATGCCACGTAGTCACGGATGTACTCGGGAAGCTTCAGCAGTCTCAGGGCGTTTGCCACATATGGGCGGCTTTTGCCTACGCTTGTAGCCACCTGTTCCTGAGTCAGTCCGTACTCGGTGATCATCCTTTCAAGACCTGCTGCCTCTTCCATGGGGTTCAGGTCCTCGCGCTGCATGTTTTCAACGATGGCAAACAGCGCCTTCTGCTCGTCGCTGAGCTTTCTGACCAGGCAGGGCACTTCCTTGAGACCTGCCTCCATGGCAGCTCTGAAACGTCTTTCGCCGGATATGATCTCATAGGTCTTGCCCGACTTGCTGACTATAATGGGCTGGATTATGCCGTTTTCCCTGATGGAATCCGCCAGTTCAGTGATCTTCTCTTTATTGAAGGTCTTTCTCGGCTGATCGGGGTTCGGCTTTATGTTGTGTATGCTGAGATACATCACGCCGTCCTTTGGGGCCGCGCCCGATGCGCTCTCATCTGTTCCGCTTGATTTACCTGTTCTTTTCTTAGGTTCCGCCTCATCTTCTTGAACGACAGAGACCTGGTCCGCAAAGAGTGCTTCGAGGCCTCTTCCCAGTCCGCCTTTCTTTGGTTTCGCCATTATTCACCCTCCCGATCAAGGAATTCCTCAGCAAAATCTACATACGCTTCAGCTCCTCTTGACCTCGGATCATAGGTGATGACCGGCTGTCCATAGCTAGGTGCTTCCGCCAGCGTAACATTCCTGGGAATGACCGTTGAATACACTTTATCTCTGAAATACTTCTTTACTTCCTGAACTACCGCAGCGCTGAGGTTCGTCCTGCCGTCGAACATGCTGAGGACGACTCCCTCGATTTCCAGCCTTGGATTCAGGCTCTTCTTGACGAGCTCGATGGTGCTCACCAGCTGGCTCACTCCTTCCAGAGCATAGAACTCGCACTGGATTGGGATCAGTACCGAGTCTACTGCTGTAAGAGAATTGATGGTGAGCAGTCCCAGTGATGGAGGACAATCTATAAAGATATAGTCATAATCGCCCTTCACCTGATCCAAGCCGTGTTTCAGAGTCTTTTCACGTTCCTCTATCTGGACCAGTTCTACTTCCGCCCCTGCCAGGTCAACGCTGGCCGGAATGAGATCCAGATTCTCCACCGCCGTGTGGATCACGGCCCGCCTCGGGTCGTAGTTCTTGTCAATTAAAACATTGTACACCGTATCCGACAGCTTCTTCTTGGAAACGCCCAGTCCGCTGGTGGTGTTTCCCTGCGGATCTATATCCAACACAAGGATTTTCTTTCCCTTTATGGCAAGACAGGCTGCCAGATTGATGTTTGTCGTAGTCTTGCCGACTCCGCCCTTCTGATTGAAGATTGCAATTGCTTTTCCCACTATGCCCCTCCTTATATACTTCAACACAGTAATTATACTATACTTCAAATAAGTTTGCCACATTTAACTCGAATAATAATTGTATTTTTATTGCATGTTTCACGTGAAACACCAAAATAATATAAAAAAGGATGTTTCACGTGAAACATCCTTTGTTTTATATGAGCTTTAATCCGTGCCCTGGACTTAGAGAGGACTCTTTGACGGGGTGCCGGCCTTTCTCGGATAGGATTTGGGAGTAGGGGAGGTCTTTCTAATAACGATCATGTAGTGCTCCAGCTCCTTGTTCTCGAGCCCGGCGCTCTCAACTGATATGATCTCTCCACCCAGCTTTTTAAGTGCCTTAGAAGAGGCTTCGATTTCTTCAGCGTAGTCCGGCCCTTTATATGAGACGAGATGTCCTCCCACTCTAATGAAAGGAAGGCAATATTCCAGAAGCACCGGAAGAAATGCCACCGCTCTGGACACGCAAAGGTCAAAGGATTCTCTGTACGCTGAGTCTCTTGCAAGATCTTCCGCCCTTCCGTGGACGAAGGATACATTCTGAAGACCGATGTTCTTGGCTTCCCCTTCGACAGCTTTGAGTTTTTTACCCACAGAGTCTACGAGAAGGAATTCTTTGTTCGGGGAGAACACCGCCAGGGGGATGCCCGGGAATCCTGCGCCTGTGCCAAGGTCAAGCACCTTCTTTGCATCCTTGTAGCAATCAAGCCCGACGCAAGCCATGGAGTCAAGGACGTGCTTATACCAGAACTCCTCGGGATCGCATACCCTTGTAAGGTTCATGGACTTGTTGATCTCAAGTATGCCATCCCTGTAGCTTTCAAGCATCTTAGTCTGTTCTTCGGTTAAGAGTCTGTTCATTTCCTTAGAGACCTTTCTCTTCTTCTCTTTTCCAGGTAGACCATCAGCACATTTATATCTGCGGGGGATACACCGGAGATCCTTGATGCCTGGCCGATATTTAATGGTCTTACCTTTGAAAGCTTCTGCCTGGCTTCTATTCTGAGCCCGTCTATTCCTTCGTACTCAATGTCTTCAGGAAGGCTCTTGGTCTCAAGCTTCTTGAAACGCTCTATCTGCTTGAGCTGCTTTGTGATATATCCCTCATATTTGATCTCCACCTCCAGCTCCGTCTTTTCGTGGTAGGAGAGGTGAGGTCTGTCAGCGCTGTCCACAGCACTAAGATCATCGTAGGTGATCTGAGGTCTTTTGAGCATATCCATAAGGGAGACCCTTCCCTCGGTCTCTGTCGTACCGTGGGACACAAGGAATTCTGAAGCCCTGTCTCTATCCACAAAGGTGCTCTTAAGCCTTTCCTTCTCGGCTTCCACCTTTTGCTTCTTTTCGAGCATCCTCTGGTAACGCTCCTCAGATGCAAGGCCTATCTTGTAGGATCTCTCTGTCAGTCTCTGGTCCGCATTGTCCTGGCGGAGCAGCAGTCTGTACTCAGCCCTCGATGTCATGATCCTGTAGGGCTCATTGGTTCCCTTGGTGACCAGGTCATCGATGAGGACTCCGATGTACGCTTCATCGCGTCCCAGTACGAAAGGATCTTTTCCTTCAATGGAAAGCACCGCATTGATTCCGGCCATGAGTCCCTGGCAGGCTGCCTCCTCATAGCCCGAAGAACCGTTGATCTGTCCCGCCATGAACAGTCCCGGGATCTTCCTGTATTCGAGATTGAGCTTAAGGTCCTGGGGGTCGATCACGTCGTACTCTATGGCGTATGCGGGTCTCACGATCCTAATGTTTTCAAGTCCGGGGATGGTGGAGTAGAACGCCTGCTGCACGTCCTCCGGCAGGGAACTGGACATTCCCTGGATGTACATTTCATCAGTATCCAAGCCTTCAGGTTCCACGAAGAGCTGATGTCTCTCTTTATCGCTGAATCGGTTGACCTTGTCTTCTATAGATGGGCAGTATCTGGGTCCTATGCCCTCGATCTGACCGCCGAAGAGAGCGGATCTAGAGAAATTCTCTCTTATGATCTCATGGGTCTTCTCATTGGTATAGCTGAGCCAGCAAAGTCCCTTGTTCTCGCCGATCTCGTCATCCATGAAGGAGAAGGGCACAGGTGGCTCGTCTCCGGCCTGGGGGATCATCTTTTCATAGTTCAGGCTCTGGCCCAGACACCTTGCGGGAGTACCGGTCTTGAAACGCCTGAGATTTATCCCCATTTTCCTCAAGTTATCCCCAAGTTGTTCCGATGGAGCCAGGCCGTTGGGTCCGCTGGAATACACAGCGTCGCCTATGAATATTTTGCCCTTGAGGAAGGTGCCCGTGGCAAGGATCACCGCCTTTGCGCTGTACCACGTGTGGGTCTTAGTCCTGACACCGCAGGCTCTTCCGTCCTCCACGATGATCTCAGTGACCTCGCCCTGTCTAAGGTCCAGATTCTCTGTGTGCTCCAGGGTCTTCTTCATCTCTATGTGATAGAGATTCTTGTCGGCCTGAGCCCTTAAAGAATGGACCGCCGGGCCTTTAGCGGTGTTGAGCATCCTTACCTGTATGAAGCTTTTGTCGATGTTCACGCCCATCTCGCCGCCCAGGGCATCGATCTCTCTTACGAGATGGCCCTTGCCGGTGCCTCCGATGGACGGATTGCAGGGCATCATAGCTATGGACTCCAGGTTCATGCTGAACATGAGGGTCTTGTGACCCATGCGGGCTGCCGCCAGAGCCGCCTCGCATCCGGCATGACCGGACCCAATGACTATGATGTCATAATCTCCCATGAAAATATTTTCCATAATACTTACTTTCCAAGGCAAAAGCGCCTAAACACTTCGTCTATTATATCGCCGGCCGTTTCCTCGCCAATGATCATGCCGAGGGAAAGGTAGGCCGCGTTTACGTCTATCTCTATAAGTTCCAGAGGCTGTCTGAGCTCCGTGAGCTCCAGCGCGCTCTCCACTGATTCCAGGGCTTCCCGCAAAAGATTTTCGTGCCGCACATTGGTGACGATATCTCCTGACTGGGACTCCCCACTATTCGTGTATACAGTATTCTTAATGCACTCTCTGAGCTGTTCCAGGCCGGAATCCTTCTTTGCGGAGCCTTCTATAAAAGTCGCATCAGGAAGCATGGCCTTGAGCTTGGAAATGTCCGCGTCTGACAAGCCCCGTTCTGATCCGTCCAAGGCTGCCAGATCTTCCTTATTGAGGAAGACGACGACTTTGCGGTCTGTCAGTTTCTCTGCAATGTCCATGTCCTCCCGGTCCAAAGCCCTGCTCAGGTCCAGGGTGAATATCACAAGATCCGCCTTGTTGAAGGCGTCCTTGCTGCGCTCCACACCAATCTTCTCGATCACGTTGTCCGTATCCCTGATGCCGGCGGTATCTGTGAGGATCACAGGGATCCCATCCACTGAGATCGCCTCTTCGATGGTGTCCCTGGTGGTTCCTGCAATTTCGGTGACGATGGCCCGTTCCTCCTTGAGGAGGGCATTCAGAAGGGAAGACTTGCCCACGTTGGGCTTTCCGATGATGGAGACTCTCAGGCCTTCCCTTAAGATCTTACCTGTACCGCAAGTCTTAAGATATTTTGCGACCTTATGTTCCACATTTTTCAGGCCGTCACGAAGCTTGCCGTAGGTCAGTTCCTCGATGTCTTCGTCGGGATAATCGATATTCACCGCCATATCCACCAGAATGTCGGTGAGATCCGTTCTGATGTCCCTGATCCCTTTGGAAAAGCTGCCCTCCAGCTGGTCCAGGGCCACCTGGAAGGTCTTATCGGTCCTGGCCTTTATCAGGTCCATTACGGCCTCTGCCTGGCTCAGGTCAAGCCTGCCGTTCAGGAAGGCTCTCTTGGTGAATTCACCGGGTTCCGCCAGCCTGGCTCCCCTTGAGATGACCAGGGAGAGGATCTTCCTTAGGGAAACGATGGATCCGTGGCACTGAATCTCCACCACGTCTTCTGCAGTGTAGCTTGCGGGGGCTTTGAAATAGCAGACCATAGCCTCGTCCAGGATGTTCTCAGGGCCGGCCTCGATCCGACCGAAATACATCTGTCTTGGTCTGAATTCATCTAAGATCTTACCGCTTACCGTGCGGAAAACATCTTTTGCTATATTGAGAGCGCGGGGCCCGGAAATCCGGATCACCCCGATGCCGCCCTCGCCGGATGGCGTTGAGATCGCAGCAATTGTATCTTCCATCTTATTATTCTTTCAAAAAAGCCTCGCAGGGGGATCTCCCAACCGCGAGGCTCACTTCGTTATTTAAGTTCTATGACGACTCTTCTGTAAGGATCTTCTCCCTCGGACCTGGTGGTTACCTTGGGGTGAGACTGAAGAGTTGCATGGATGACCTTTCTCTCATAGGGATTCATGGGCTCCAGTCTGACAGGTCTTCTGCTCTTGACGACCTTGTTTGCCAGGCGGTAGGACAGTGCTTCGAGGGTGCGTTCTCTCTTGGCGCGGTAATTCTCCGCATCGACAACTACTCTCGTATACTTGCTCTGATCCTTGTTTACCACAAGGCTGGTCAGATACTGCACTGCATCCAGTGTCTGTCCACGCTTGCCGATTATGGTTCCTGAATCCTTTCCCTGAATGTTCAGGTAGATAGCTTCTTCGCCCATCTTACCGGTGACATCTGCTTCAAGACCCATCTCTTTGATGAGATCCTTTAAGAAGTTGATGGAAGGATGATCCTCAATAACCTTAAGATCCTCTTCAGGTTCGGTGGGGATTATGGGTTCTCTTACTTCCGGAACTTCACTCTTAGCGTGGGACCCTGTGTGGTCACTATGCTCCTTACGGTTATTTCTTTTGTTACCGTTTCTCGGTCTTTTTTCTCTTCTTGTTTCTCTAGGCTCCTCTGCGCTTATTCCCTCTGCTGCCTGTTTCTCACGATTTGCAGCATCTCTTGCTCTCGCTTCCTCAATGGGGATGACGAGGTCGGGTCTGGTCTGTTTGTGCGCTTCTTCCTTTTTAGGCGGTTTCTTCTTTTCTACTCTTACCTTCGCCAATTTGGAACCTATGCCGAAAAATCCTCTGGACGGTTCTTCCAGGACCGTCACTTCGACCTGGTCGATGGTAAGTCCGAGATCATCCAAAGCGAGTCTCACCGCTTCATCAGTATCCCGGCCCCATTTTTCGGAATAATCCATTTATTTTCCTCCGGTATAACTACTTCTTTTTCTTCTTTCTCTTCTCTTCCTTTTCTTCTTCCTGCTGTTTCTTTCTCCACTTGTTGAATCTCAGGTTATAGAAGATCTGGATGACCTGGCTGCCGAACCAGTAAATTGCAAGACCTGCCGGATATGTTCTTGCGAACCAAAGGATCATGATGGGGAAGAAATATTTCATCATCTTCGACATCATGTTGCCCTGTTTAGCATTTCCGCCGCCTGCCAGCTGACTCTGCATCTGCTGGCTGGAGCTCATGGAATAGGAAATGAAAGTGGCTGCGCCCGCCGCTATGGGCAGGATCCACTTGTCAGGCTGAGCGAGGTCCGGAATCCACAGAAAGTTCTCGTGAATAGCGTAGAGCATGTTCTCATCCGTCATGTATGTCATGGGGTTTCTGAACAATGCGAACAGACCCATGATCACGAACATCTGGATGATCATGGGAAGGCATCCGCCGTACATGGATGCGCCTTCTGATTTGTACAGTTCCTGAACCTTCTCGCTGTACGTTTCCCTGTCGTTTCCGTACTTCTGCTGGAGTTCCTGTATCTTGGGCTGAAGCTTTGACATTTTCATGCTGGACTTCATCTGCTTGGCGTATACAGGATACAGGCAGGCTTTTACGATGATGGTAATGATAAGAACGGCGATTCCGTAATTACCTACAAGATTGTACAGAAAGGTCAATAGATAGCCTAAGGGTGTGGCTAATAATCTCATTGATTTCCTCCGTTTGCGTCAAGGTACCGGGTCATATCCTCCGGGACTCCAGGGATGGCACCTCAATATCCTTTTTATTCCCAGGTAACTTCCTTTAATTGCCCCATATTTCTCCACGGCCTGTATAAAATATGTAGAACAGGTTGGAGTAAAGCGACACGTGGGCGGGAATAGGGGAGATATGAAATTTTGATAACCTCTTATCAGGAGTATGATTATCTTCTTCATATCTGTGATCAGGCTATGAGTTTGGCTCTCTTTAAAGCATCCTCCATGGATCTCTTTACTTCAGAGCACACTCTTCCCTTAATCGTGGTCCTGGCTATGAAAATCAGGTCGTAACCTTCCGGCAGGCGCCCCTTTATCTGACGAAAACTCTCCTTCATCAGGCGCCTGGCGCGATTCCTCATAACGCTGTTTCCCACTTTCTTACTGGCGAGAAAACATGTCCTGGTGAGTCCCAAATCGTTCTTAAGGTAAAAGATCACCACATACCTTGATCCGGTGGATCTTCCCTTGCTGTATACGGCGTCGAAATCCGTTTTTTTCCTCAGGACGTCTTCTCTAAGCATGGCAAATTAAGCGGAAAGTCTCTTTCTGCCTTTCTGTCTTCTTCTCTTGAGAACGTTTCTTCCGTTCTTTGTGGACATTCTCTTTCTGAATCCGTGCTCCACCATTCTCTGCCTCTTCTTGGGCTGGTAAGTCATTTTCATGGTCTGTAGTCTCCTTTCTGAATAATTTGATGCCGATCTGAATTCCAAACGGCACATAGACTAAAGTATTATAATAAATAAAGCCTTTGTTGTCAACGATTCAGGCGCAAAAAACGCTCTTAAAAATTTGAGTTATCCACAGATTATCCCTTGTTTGTGGATAACTTTTTATGTATAATGAAGTTACTTCAGTTATTGCTTGGGGGATAAAATGAACAAATACGATGACGTCTGGAAAGCCGCGCTTTCTATGATCAAGGAACAGGTGACCGAAGTAATGTACAACACTTGGTTCCAGGATCATCTTGACGTTGAAGAAATAAATACGGAATTAAGGATAATCTACATGGGTTTCAAGACATCTCTTGACCCTGATCTTTTCGCGAGCGTGATCAACGACCGCTATCTGCCCCTTCTTCAGGAGATTTTTAAGGAAATTTTAGGAAGAGAATACCGCGTTGTATTAAGAATGCCTTCAAATGATTTGGATGTATTGGACGATGCGGCTTCTTTTGGTGCAGAAAAACCGGCTTCAAAGAAAGAAACTCTTAAAAAATCACCTGTTGATACCATCGGCAAGCAGACTCTTATTGCAGAGAAGCTGCTTAATCCCAAGTATACCTTCGAGAACTTTGTCGTGGGACCTTCCAACAGCTTCGCTTATGCCGCAGCCCACGCAGTAGCAGAATCTCCGGGAATAGCATCCAATCCTCTTTTTATTTACGGAGGATCCGGCCTGGGCAAGACACATCTGATCCAGGCTATCGGTATCTATATTCTTCAGCATGCGCCGAAGACCAATATTCTTTACACATCATCTGAGAATTTCACCAACGAATTCGTCACTGCCATCAGAGAGCAAAAGATGAGAGAATTCAAATCCAAATACAGAAAAGTGGACGTTCTCATAGTCGATGATGTTCAGTTCCTTGAGGGAAAAGAAGGAGTTCAGGAAGAATTCTTCCATACTTTCAATGCACTTTTCCAGAATGACAAGCAGATAATACTTACTGCGGATAAGGATCCCAACAAGCTGCAGGGAGTGGACGAGCGACTGGTCACCAGATTCCAGTGGAATCTCATGGCCGACGTTCAGCCGGCCGACTTCGCCACGAGAGTTGCTATTTTATATAAGAATGCAGAGTTGTATAATATAGAAGTAGATGATGATTGGGCGGACGTTATCAATCTCATTTCTGAGAAGATAAAGGATAATATCAGAGAACTGGAGGGAGCTTTCTCCAGGGTCAAGTTCTTCTCCGAACGATTGAACGAAAAGGCTAATAAGGCCTTCGCAAAAAAAGTATTGAAGGATCTTCTTTCAGATGCGGAGACTCTCATTACTCCCGAAAAGATAAAAAAGATCGTGGCTAAATACTACGGTGTCAAGGTAGCTGACCTTGAATCAAAGAAGAGGACCAACGATATAGCCTTCCCGAGACAGGTAGCGATGTATCTCATAAGGGAGATGACTGACAGTTCTCTTCCTAAAATAGGATCTTTATTCGGTGGCAGAGACCATACCACAGTAAAATATGCCTGCGATAAGATCGACTACGAGATAAGGCACGATGAGAACTTCCGGGATATAATAGAATATATAAAAAGGGAGATCAAAGAATAACTTTAATAAAGTTTTCAACTTTTCCAAGGCATTTTAATAATAACTTTTCCTTGAAAAATAAGGCTTTAAGAAGGTTTTACACATTTTCAACAGACTCTATTACTATTACTACTATTTTAATATATTATTAATCAAAAAATAGGAGGATGAATATGAAATTTGCTTGTGCACAGAGCACTCTTTTGAAAGCACTTAACATAGTATCTAAAGCAGTTACATCCAGGACCACCATTCCTATCCTTAAAGGTATCTTAATAAGAGTTACAGAGGATGGTTCAGTTATCATGTCTGCTTCAGACCTGGATATATCTATAGAAGATAAGTTTGAAACTGTAGAATATGAACCGGGTGAAGTAGTGGTACAGGCTAAGCTTTTCGGAGATATCGTAAGAAAACTTCCTTCAGATATTATATATATGGAAGAAAAAGACGGTAACTTCAATATCAAGTGCTCCTCATCTGAATTCAATATCGTTGGAAGTTCTGCAGATGAATTTCCTTCAATGAATGTGGATGAATACGATGAGAAGCTTTCCTTCGACAGAGATATTTTAAAGGATATGATCAGAAAGACCGTATTCGCAGCTTCATCAGATGAGTCAAGAGGAGTCATAACAGGAGTTCTCTTCGAACTCAAAAATGGAAACTTCAATATGGTAGCCCTTGACGGATTCAGAATGGCGGTTGCAAGGGAAGCCATAAAGAGCGAATACGATCAGAACATCATCATTCCTGCAAGAACACTTCTTGAAGTTTCAAAGATAATCAACGAATCCGGAGTTGAAAAGAATACAATAGATGTTCTCTTAAGCGATAAGAGAGCGGTGTTCATCATCGGAGAGATCAAGGTCGCAGTTAGACTCCTGAGCGGAGACTACATCGATTACGAAAATATTCTTCCAAAGGAAAGCCAGATAAGAGTCACTCTTAACAGAACAGACCTGATAGATGCAGTTGAAAGAGCTTCTCTTCTTTCAAGAGCAGGCAAAAACAATCTCATAAGAGTAAATATTTTAGATAATATCCTTGAGATCACTTCAGAATCCGAAGAAGGCAAGGGCCGCGAGGAAGTTATGATCTCAAAAGAGGGCAAGGACCTGGCTATAGGATTTAACTCAAAATATTTCGAAGATCCTCTTAAATATATTGAAGACGAGACTGTGACACTTCTCTTTAATACTCCTATCAGCCCCTGTATCATAAAGCCGGTGGAAGGAAACAGTTTTGAATATCTGGTACTTCCCGTAAGGCTTCTCGGAAACTGATAATATATGTACATCAAAAGCACAAAGATCAAGGATTTCAGAAATTATGAAATCCTTGATTTGAAATTTAATGAAAAAGTAAACATAATCCTGGGCAATAATGCCCAGGGAAAGACAAATCTTTTGGAATCCATATATATTGCGTCCATTGGAAGATCTTTTCGTACATCAAAAGAAGGAGAAATGATACGTTTCGGACAGGATTCCGCAAAAGTTGAAATGGTCTTTTCTAAATATACCGGCGATACTGAAATAGAGATACAATTCTTCAGTAATCGAAAAAAATCCATAAAAATGGATGGTGTAAATTTAAAAAAGATATCCCAGCTCCTTGATAATATATATATTGTAATATTCAGCCCGGATGATCTGAAAATAGTAAAGGATGAACCGGAAAAGAGAAGAAAATTCATAGACAGAGAACTTTGTCTCATAAGACCTTCATATTATAAAGACCTTCTGGACTACAAAAAAGTCCTTAATGAAAGAAATACCTATTTAAAAGAGAATTACATAGACAGATCCATGCTTGATATATGGGATGCCCAGCTTGCAAAGTATGGCGCATCCATAATCTCCAAAAGAAGAGAATTCATCAGAGAATTATCTGATATTTCAGGAGAGATACATAGAAGTATAACCAATAATTCAGAAGATCTGAGATTAGTCTACAAGCCTAACGTAGAAGACGAGAATAAACTCTATGAAATACTAAGGGAATCCGACGAGCAGGATATCAGGATGAGGACTACTACAAAGGGACCTCATAAGGATGACATGGACTTCTTCATAAAAAGGGATGAAGAGGAGATAAATGCCAGAAGCTTCGGTTCCCAGGGTCAGCAGAGGACTTCAGCTCTTTCACTTAAACTGGCAGAGATCAGAATAATCAAGGATGAGACCGGGGAAGACCCCATACTTCTTCTTGATGATGTGATGAGTGAGCTGGATCTTGAGCGTCAGAAGTATTTGATAAAGACGCTTTCATACAATCAGTTATTTATTTCAGCTGCAGAGATGCAAGAGAGCTTTATAAAAGAATTTCCCGGTGCTGAAGTTTTTTACGTATCAAAGGGTAAGGTCTCAAAAAAATAAAAGATCAGAAAGGGAAGAAAATGAACAGAGGAAGAAATAAAGGAACGGCATATTTTGTGGGAGTAGGTCCCGGAGATCCGGAACTTATGACTATCAAATCCAAAAGATTGATAGAAGAGAATGATCTGTTCTTTGTAAGGGGAGAAGATCCCAGGGAGGAACTTGCATATAAGGTGGCGGAAGCTGTGGTACCCGAGATCAAGGACAAGACCGTGCTCTCCCTTGAAATAGCTGATGTGATCGACCCTGACAGACTGGAAGAGATCTGCTGGAGAGAAGCCAGAAACCTTGAAAAATACCTGGACAGAGGCCAGAATCTTGCAATATTGGTATTGGGCGATCCGATGGTATATTCCAGGTCCATATATATACTTTATGCCTTGGAACATGACGGATATGCGACGGTAATGTCCAGTGGAGTTACCACATTCACAGCTGCAGCCGGCCAGCTCAAGCTTCCCCTGGCAGAGAGAGAACAGCCCTGCCACATCATTCCGGCCACATATTCTGCAGGAAGATACTATCATTCTGCAGGAAACTACATAGTTATGAAGACTGAGGGACACATGAAGAGCTTAAGGGATATCCCCGGTCTCAGAAGAAGAGAAGTAAAAGCAATCGCCAATATCGGACTTCCCAATCAGAAAATCTACGAAAATATGGATGATATTCCCGAAGACAGTGGATTTTTCACTGTTTTGATCGCCAGGGAGAAGAAGTAATATCTGAGAATATATGTTCGAGGTTATACTAAGATAAAAATCGGCGGTTTTCGGTAGATTTTTTACGATTTGACCGAGTTTTAATTAAATTAAATAAAATATTATAAAACGGGGCATTTCTCTTGAATATGCCCCGTTTTTGTGATACACTATATTATGCATAAAATTTGTCTGAAAATAGGATAATAACTCTATATTTTGAGGAGAAAAGAATGGCTTTAGAAGTAAAAGCAGCAGAACAGTATAATGCGGAACAGATCCAAGTCCTGGAAGGACTTGAAGCCGTCAGACGCAGGCCGGGAATGTACATCGGTTCCACCGGTGAACGTGGACTTCACCACCTGGTATATGAGGTAGTGGACAACTCCATCGACGAAGCACTGGCGGGATTCTGCAAGAACATAAAAGTTTCCATCAACCAGGATGGATCCATAACCGTAGAAGATGACGGTCGTGGAATGCCTGTGGATAATCATCCTAAGCTGGGCATCCCGGCAGTTGAAGTAATCCACACAGTTCTTCATGCCGGCGGTAAATTCGGCGGTGGGGGATACAAGGTATCAGGAGGTCTGCACGGAGTAGGCGCTTCAGTAGTTAACGCCCTTTCCACCAAGATGCAGGTAGAGATCAAGAGAAACGGTAAGATATACTTCCAGGAATACAGGCAGGGCAAGTACGCCAGCAAGCTTGAAGTGATCGGCGAAGCCCCCAGGAAGACCGGTTCCAAGACCACATTCTGGCCTGATCCGGAGATCTTTGAGACCACCGTTTTCGACTATGATACAGTGCAGCACCGCTTGAGAGAGATGGCCTTCCTGAACAAGGGCATCAAGATCTCTCTTAAGGACGACCGAGTAGGCCGCAAAAAATCCGAAGTCTTCCATTACGAAGGCGGAATCAAGGAGATGGTGGCCTTCCAGAACAGCAACAAGGATCCCATCCATCAGGACGTAATATATTTTGAGGTAATAAGAGATACTCAGGAAGTGGAAATTGCCATGCAGTACACTGACAATTATTCCGAACTTATCCTGGGATACGCCAACAACATCAACACCGTGGACGGAGGAACCCATCTCATCGGATTCAAATCCGCCCTGACCAAGGTCATAAACGACTACGGAAGGCGCGCCAAGATCCTTAAGGATTCCGACGATGCCCTTACGGGAGACGATGTGAGAGAAGGTCTCACAGCGGTAGTCTCCGTGAAGCTTCAGAATCCCGAATTCGAAGGACAGACCAAGAGCAAGCTGGGCAACCCCGAGACCAGAGGTTTTGTGGAATCAGCCACCAACGACTATCTCATGGCCTTCCTTGAGCAGAATCCTGCCCAGGCCAAGGCGATCATCGAGAAGTGCGTTAAGGCTGCCCGTGCCAGAGAGGCTGCCCGCAAGGCAAGAAACATCATAAGAAATACCAACGCGCTTACCACCACATCCCTTCCCGGAAAGCTTGCAGACTGCTCCGAGAAGGATCCCGCACTTTCCGAGATCTTCCTGGTAGAGGGAGACTCCGCAGGCGGATCCGCCAAGGATGGAAGAGACCGTAAGCGCCAGGCCATCCTGCCCTTGAGAGGTAAGATCTTAAACGTTGAAAAGGCAAGACTTGACAAGATCTTAAGCTCCGAAGAGATCAAGAACATGATCACAGCCTTCGGATGCGGTATCGGAAACGATTTTGACATCAACAAGCTGAGATACCACAAGATCATCATCATGACCGATGCTGACGTGGACGGAGCCCACATCAGGACCCTGCTTCTCACATTCTTCTACAGATATATGAAGCCCCTGATCGAGAACGGCTGCGTTTACGCTGCACAGCCGCCCCTTTTCAGGATCAAGAAGGGCAAGGACATCTGGTACACCTATTCCGACGCCGAGCAGGAGAGAAAGCTCAAGGAAGTTGAATCCCTTCCCGGCAAGGTGGAGATCCAGAGATACAAAGGTCTCGGAGAGATGGACGCTAACCAGCTGTGGGAGACCACCATGGATTACGATCACAGAACTCTGGTCCAGATCACCATCGAGGACTCAGCCAGAGCCGACGAGATATTCACCACCCTCATGGGCGATAAGGTCCCGCCGCGCAAAAAATTCATAGAAGATAACGCTCATTACGCAACAATAGACGCATAGGAAAGGAGGGAAAGCGATGACAACATTTTTTGAAGACACAAAGATGATACAGCACGAGATATACTCTGAAATGAAGCAGAGCTATATCGACTACGCCATGTCCGTAATCGTTTCCCGTGCCCTTCCCGATGCGAGGGACGGCCTGAAGCCGGTACACAGAAGGATACTCTACGGAATGAACGCCCTGGGCATCGGTCCCAACCAGCCCCACAAGAAGAGCGCCAGGATCGTGGGAGAAGTAATGGGTAAATATCACCCCCACGGTGACTCATCCATCTACGATGCCATGGTCAGACTGGCCCAGCCCTGGAATATGAGATATCCCATGGTGGACGGCCACGGAAACTTCGGCTCCATCGACGGAGACGGCGCAGCCGCATCCCGTTACACCGAGGCCAGGATGACTCCCTTCTCACTGGAGATGCTGAGAGACATCGAAAAGGATACCGTAGACTTCGTTCCCAACTATGACGGCGAAGAAGAAGAGCCGGTGGTGCTCCCCTCAAGGGTACCCAATCTTTTGATCAACGGTTCCGACGGTATCGCTGTAGGTATGGCGACAGCCATCCCGCCCCACAACTTAAGCGACACCATCGACGCCTGCGTCAAGGTGATCGATGAACCGGACTGCTCCATCGATGATGTTATCAAGATCATCAAGGCTCCGGATTTCCCCACAGGCGGAATAATCATGGGAAAGGGCGGCGCCAGAGAAGCATACAGGACCGGCCAGGGCAAGGTAGTGGTAAGATCAGTTGCTTCCATCGAGGAAGGATCCAGAGGTAAGCAGCAGATCATCGTCACCGAGATCCCCTTCCAGGTCAACAAGGCTGCCCTGATCCAGAAGATGGCAGAGCTTGTAAAGCTTAAACAGCTGGAAGGCATCACCGAGATCAGAGACGAAAGTTCCAGAGAAGGACTGAGGATCGTCATCGAACTCAAGAAGGACGCCAACGCCCAGATAATCCTGAACCGTCTCTACAAGCACACCCAGCTTCAGAAGAACGTATCCATGATCATGCTTGCCATAGATGAGGGCAAACCCAAGATCTTGAACATCAGGCAGATCATAGACATATATCTCAACCATCAGAAAGAAGTGGTCACCAGAAGGACCATCTTCGACAAGAAAAAAGCCGAAGCCAGGGCTCACATCCTGGAAGGATACCTGATCGCTCTGGAAAACATCGACGAGATCATCAAGATCATCAGGGCTTCCTACGATGACGCTCAGCAGAAACTGATGGATCGCTTCGGACTTTCCGAGATCCAGGCTAAGGCCATCCTCGACATGCAGCTGAGAAGACTCCAGGGTCTGGAGCGTGAAAAGATCGAAGCCGAGTACGAGGAACTGGAG
Source organism: uncultured Eubacteriales bacterium (assembly GCA_900315895.1). Taxonomy (GTDB): domain Bacteria; phylum Bacillota; class Clostridia; order Peptostreptococcales; family Anaerovoracaceae; genus RUG754. The sequence continues at coordinate 3,511 of ONAY01000016.1, read as the reverse complement.
AGAAAGATCGCCTACTACAAAGAGCTCCTTGAAGATGAGCACAAGCTCATGGGAGTTGTAAAGGACGAACTTCTCGAGGTCAAGAAGAAATGGGGAGACAAGAGAAAGACCCAGATCAAGGCCGATGAGGCTGAGATCGATGAAGAGGATCTGATCCATGAAGAGGATGTCTGCATAACCCTGACACATCTGGGATATGCCAAGAGAGTTCCTGCGGATACCTACCGCGCTCAGAAGAGGGGCGGCAAGGGAATAACCGGTCTCACCACCAGAGAGAACGATTTCGTGAAGCAGATGATCATGTGCTCCTCTCACGATAATCTTTTGTTCTTCACCAATCTGGGCAAGGTCCACATGATCAAGGCCTACGAGATCCCCGAAGGATCCCGCACAGCCAAGGGAATTCCCATCGTGAACTTCATAAGCCTGATGTCCACGGAGAGAGTCACCGCAGTGATCAGGCTGGACGAGGCGGAAGCCAACAAGTTCCTGATCTGCGTCACCAAGAAGGGAACCATCAAGAAGACGGCCCTGACCGAGTTCATAACCAACAGGAAGACAGGATTGATCGCCATCAAGCTGAGAGAGGGCGATGAACTCATCGGAGTCAAGCAGACCACAGGCACCAACAACGTCATCATCGTTACCCGCCAGGGCAAGTGCATCTCCTTCTCAGAGGACGATGTCAGACCAATGGGCAGGATCGCAGGCGGCGTGAGAGCCATCAGACTTGAAGGAAACGATGAGGTAGTCTCCATGGAACTGGTGGATCCCTCAGAGGAGCTGATGGTAGTCACCAAAAAGGGCTACGGCAAGCGCACCAAGGCAAGGGATTACAAGATTCAGGTAAGAGGCGGCAAGGGTCTCCTCACCTACGATAAATCCAAGTTCAAGAAGACCGGAGAACTGGTAGGCGCCATCGCCGTCGACGACGAGGACGACGTGATGCTTATCAATTCCGACGGCATCATCATAAGAGTTCCCGCCAAGGAAGTTTCCAGACTTGGAAGAGCCACTCAGGGCGTGAAGATCATGAACGTTTCCGAGGACGCCAACATCATCGCCATCTCCAAGGTTGCAAGAGAAGATGACGAAGACGAGACTCCCGCAAAGGAAGCGACACCCGCCAAGGGCGCAGCTCAGCCCAAGGAGGAAGCTCCCGAAGAGGTGAATGACGATCAAGTAAAGTTTGATCTTTAAGGATAGGGCGCAAAAAATGCAGGATAAGATTGAAATGACTATCCCGGGAAAGCCGGAGTACATATCCGCAGTCAGACTGGCGGTAGGATCCATAGCCTACAGCGCAGGTTTCGACGTCGAAGAGACGGCGGACATCAAGGCAGCTGTAGGCGAAGCCTGCCAGCTGGTGAGCTGTCATGCCCTTGAAGGTTTTGCATCCGTATACACCGTAGAGTGCGAAGTGGAAAAGGGCGAAATAAGCATAAAGGTGACAAAGAGCGGAAGCGAATTCATCACCAAGGGCGACAAGCGCTGCCTGAACTGTCCCGAGGAGGGAGAGATCGGTAAATTCATGATCTCCACCTTAATGGACGAGGTCAGGATAGACTGCTCAAGAGATGACAGCCGCACCATAGAAATGGTAAAGAAAGCGAAACAGGCGTAGCCAGAGGAAACTGCCACGGATATCGAGAAGAGAAACAAGATGGTCGAGGACCATCTTTACCTGATTGAAATCTTAATAAAGAAATATTTGGGCAAAGGCGCGGAGTACGACGACCTTTATCAGGCCGCTGCTGTGGGCCTGGTCGAAGCTGCCAACAGGTTCGATCCAGACAAGGGCTTCGAGTTCAGGACCTTCGCTACGGCCACGATCCTTGGGGAGATCAAGAAGTTTTTCAGGGACACCCAGTGGGATCTGAAGATCCCCCGCACCAGGAAGGAGCGGGCCCTTAAGGTGAGGGACGCCGAGGACAGGTTCACCCGAAGAGAAGGAAGAGCCCCCACCCTCAAAGAGCTGGCAGCCGAAGCCGGACTCAGCGACGAACAGGTGATGGTCGCCTTGGACAGTGCCAACGCCTATGCCGCCTATTCCCTGGACAGTGAGGCGGGAGAACCGGGAGACAGAGAAGGCTCCTCAGACCATGACGGAGCAGGCCTGTCACTTTACCATGCCCTGGGCCAGCTGGAAAAGGGCTACGAGATGGTGGAGACCAACGAGATCATCAAGAAAGTCCTGGACGGCATGTCAGATACCAACAGATATATTTTCCGCAAAAGATTCATTGAGGAAAAGACTCAGGCGGAGATCGCCAAGGTCCTGGGAGTTTCTCAGATGACCATCTCCAGGGCAGAAAAAGCTATCGTTGACAGATTCCGCAAAGAAGTGGAAAAGGAAGCATAAAATAAGCGCTTTATAATAGGAATTAGCAGAGGGAAAGCTATGAACAGAGTATTCAGCGGCGTACAGCCTACAGGAAACATACATCTCGGTAACTATCTGGGAGCTCTCAGACAGTTCGTGGAACTTCAGAACGACAATGACTGCTTCTACTGCATCGTGGACGAGCATGCCATAACCGTTCCCCAGGACCCCAAGGAACTTAAGAAGAGCATCCTTGACGTTGCGGCACTTTATCTCGCCATCGGTCTGGATCCCAAGAAGTCCACGGTCTTCGTACAGTCACAGGTGCCGGGCCACGCTGAGCTTGGCTGGATACTGAACTGCGTATCCGTTACGGGAGAGCTCTACAGAATGACCCAGTTCAAATCAAAGTCCAAGGGACAGGAATCTGTGGGAACCGGTCTTCTGACCTACCCGGTGCTCATGGCGGCGGACATCCTTCTTTACGACACCAACATCGTCCCCGTAGGAAATGACCAGAAGCAGCACATCGAGCTTACCAGAGACCTGGCCATCAGGGTGAATCACAAGTACGGAGAGCATACCTTCGTGGTGCCCGACGGACGTTTCATGAAGTCCGCAGCCAGAGTAATGGCCCTGGACGATCCCACCCAAAAGATGTCAAAGTCCGCACAGAACGTGCATAGTCGTATATCGCTTTTGGACGATGACAGCAAGATCAAGAAGTCCATCATGAAGGCCACCACCGATTCCGAGGGAGAGGTTAGGTACGATCTGGAGAACAAGCCCGGAGTGAGCAATCTGCTCTCCATCATGAGCGCTCTTACGGACCGCCCCATCGAGGAACTTGAGAAGGACTACGCAGGCCACGGCTATGGAGACTTCAAGAAGGATCTGGTGGAGATAACCGTGGATGCCCTCAGGCCAATCAAGGAGAACTTCAACGAGATAAGATATTCACAGGATCTGATCGATGCTCTGACAGCAGGTGCCGAGAGAGCCAACGAGATATCCCAGGCCACCATGAAGCGCGTAAGAGACGCCTTCGGCATGGGTATCTGAGAATTATGAGCAAAGAAAAAGCGCCCTCGGTGAACTGACCCCAAAAGGTTAGACAAAATACGGGCAAACATTTAAGCAACTTTAGAGGATTGGATCCTGTATTGAACAGGGCTCAGTCCTCTTAGT
>ONAY01000039.1 GCA_900315895.1 uncultured Eubacteriales bacterium | reverse complement strand
CCAAAGCGACCCTGCATCTGACGCAGGGTCGCTTCAACTTATGCTTGACTTTGCTTGGCATCTATCACCGTGTAGGCCACAACAGCGCCGATGATCAGCACCGCGCCGAAGAGGGCACGGGGTCCGGGAATCTCTCCGTAGATCAGCGCCACCCATATGGGGTTCAGCATGGGCTCCAGCATGGTGATGAGGGAGAGCTCCACGCCGCTGATCATAACTGAGGCTCTGCCGAAGAGTATGTAGGGGATGCCCATCTGGACGGTTCCGAGGAACACCACAAGGAGTATGGGAACCAGGGTGATGTTGGCAGGATCTGTATAGATCAGGCCGATGGGTATGCCGATCACTGCAAGTAGGGCATGTCCTATGACAAGACCGGATATCCGCTCTCCGTCGTCCTTTATCTCACCGCTTAGGGCGTAGACCAGACCCATGAAGAATCCCGAGGTTGTGGCAAGGATATTGCCCAGCATGCCCTGGGGGCTCATCTGGTCGAGGAAGAAGAGTACCACGCCCATGATCGCCACAAGAACCGCGATTATTTCGTGGGCCTTCAGCTTTCTCTTCAGTATGAATACGGTGATCAGCACCACGAATATGGGCGCCGTATACTGGAGCACTATGGCATTGGCCGCAGTGGTAAGCTTGTTGGCGGAGATGAAGGTCAGTATGTTTATAAATGTACAGATCGCAATTCCAAGGGACTTCTTGGTGACCTTCATGGGATAGTGTGACATACCCATGGAGATATATACTACCAGGGCACTGAAAAGGCCCCTCCCACCGGAGATGAGGAAGGGGTTCCAGTCTATGTATTTCATAGTGACTCCGCTGATGCTCCAGAGCACAGCGCAGACCACCATCATGAGCTCGCCTTTTCTTTTAGTGGACATAGATGTTTATTTTTAAAATCGTACTGTAACTAGATGGATTTCACGTAGGCTTCGATCTCTTCTGTGAGAAGCTTGGCAGCAGGGGATATGGCTGCGGGATCCGCATAGGTGAGACCGATGATTCTGGAAGGACTTCCCAGGATGGAGTACTTTTTCACGTCTCCGGGAGCGTCGGACGCCACAAGCTCCGGGCAGAGGCAGAGGCCCATGCCTTCCTTTACCATAGCGAAGAGGGTCTGATGCTCAACTGTATCGTAATATGTATCGAAATCCAGTTCGTGCTTTGCGATGAAATCCTTTGCGTCGTAGGCAGCGCACTCACGGTTTATTATGAGGCTGGCGTTTTTGAGGTCGGATACAGTCACGGAGAACTTGTTCTTGGGAAGGTACTCTGTGTCTGTGACACAGATGATGGGATCCTTCTTGAGAGGCTTGAAGTTGGTTCCTTCAGCCAGGGCATCAGTGGTGAATGCCATGTCCACTTCCTTATTGTCCAGCCATTCCATGATCTTTGCGTAGTTGCCCTGGGAGAGGACCACGTCGATTCCGGGGTATTTTTTTCTGAAGTTTATGAGGATCTTGACGAACCAGTTGTATGCAACGGATGAATACATGGCGATCCTGACTGTTCCCACGTTGTGGTTGTTGATCATGCTGACCTGCTGGTCCACATTGTCTCTTGCAACTATCAGCGCTCTGATGTAGGGCAGGAGTTTTTTGCCCTCCTCGGTGAGGGCTGCGCCTGCGCGGTTGCGAACAAAAAGACTGAAGCCGAAGTCGTCTTCGAGAGCCCTGATATTGTGGCTCACTGCTGAGGCTGAGAGATTAAGATTCTCTGCGGCTCTTGCAAAACTGCCGCTGGTTACAACTTCATCGAATACCTTAAAAGCGTATATTGACATGATGATCTGCTCCTCCTATTCTCATTAACATAAGCAAAACATGCATTAAACTGTTGGGGGACTGAGTGTTTTGCACCTCAGGAGCCTCTCACACCTTGATTATAGCTTACCATGAGATATAGTTCAAGTTAAATGCAATAAAAATACTTTTACAGGAGGTAATTTATCTAATATAATCGTACATGTAATTAAGCCAACCATGTTTTAGGAGGAAAAAATGGCAGAATATAAGACAGATATTCAGATCGCGCAGGAATGCGAGAAGAGACCTATCACTGAAATCGCTGAGAAGATAGGAGTAGGTGACGAATATATAGAACAGTACGGAAAATACAAAGCAAAGATCGACAACAAGCTTCTGAAGGACAGGGCAGGTGATCCCGACGGCAAGCTGATCCTGGTGACAGCTATCACCCCCACCCCTGCAGGTGAAGGTAAGACCACCACATCCGTAGGTCTTGCAGACGGACTGAGAAAGATCGGCAAGAAATCCATTGTAGCTCTCCGTGAGCCTTCTCTCGGACCGGTATTCGGCGTCAAGGGAGGAGCTGCAGGCGGCGGCTACGCTCAGGTGGTACCCATGGAGGACATCAACCTTCATTTCACAGGAGACATTCACGCCATCGGCGCAGCAAACAACCTTCTGGCAGCACTTCTCGACAACCACATCCAGCAGGGCAATGCTCTTGGGATCGACATCAAGAGAATCACACTCAAAAGGGTAGTGGACATGAACGACAGACAGCTGAGACACATCGTCGCAGGTCTGGGCGGCAGGCTCCAGGGCGTTCCCAGAGAGGACGGCTTCGACATCACAGTAGCATCTGAAGTAATGGCTGTTCTGTGTCTTGCAGAGGACATCATCGACCTTAAAAACAGACTTGGTAAGATGGTGATCGCCTATACCTTTGACGGTAAGCCGGTGACAGCCCACGACCTGAAGGCAGAGGGAGCCATGGCGGCACTTCTCAAGGATGCCATCAAGCCCAATCTGGTCCAGACTCTGGAAGGCACACCTGCTTTCATCCACGGAGGTCCCTTCGCTAACATCGCTCACGGCTGCAACTCACTGACAGCCACCAAGATGGCTCTGAAGCTTGCAGACTACACGGTTACCGAAGCAGGTTTCGCAGCTGACCTGGGCGCAGAAAAGTTCCTGGACATCAAGTGCAGGATGTCAGGCTTAAGGCCCAACGCAGTGGTGATCGTGGCCACCGTCAGAGCCCTCAAGTATCACGGCGGAGTAGAGAAGGCCAATCTCACAGAGGAGAACCTGGAAGCTCTTGAAGCAGGTCTTCCCAACCTTCTCCAGCACGTGGACAACATCAAGAACGTATTCGGACTTCCCTGCGTGGTAGCCATCAACGCATTCCCCACAGACACCCAGGCTGAACTTGATCTCGTGAGAGAGAAGTGCAGCGAGATGGGGGTAAACGTAGCTCTTTCCGAAGTATGGGCAAAGGGCGGAGAAGGCGGCATGGAGCTGGCTGAGGAAGTTGTAAGACTTTGCGAGGAGCCCAGTGATTTCCACTTCTGCTACGATCTGGACCTGCCCATCATGGACAAGCTGAGAGCCATCTGCAAGAAGGTATATCACGCAGACCACGTGCTTCTGGTGGAGAACGCACCCAAGCAGATCAAGACTCTTACCGAGCTTGGATACGACAACATCCCCATCTGCATGGCCAAGACCCAGTATTCATTCTCAGATGACCCCACACTTCTCGGAGCACCTAGAGGATTCACGGTCAAGGTCAGAGACCTTAAGGTAAGCGCAGGAGCAGGATTCATCGTTGCCCTTACGGGAAGCGTCATGACGATGCCCGGTCTTCCCAAGGTTCCTTCCGCAGAAAAGATCGACATCGACGAGAACGGCGTGATCTCCGGCCTGTTCTAAATAAGGGCGCAAAACATCCGCGCACATATTTTCTGACATAAAGAGAGGTTTCTTTACCAAAAGGAATCTCTCTTGTGGTACAATAATAATGTTGGAGTTTTTTTGAAATGAGTACAGAACTTTTTAAAGACAGATCCATAGAGGAGTTCGCTGACCTTCTTGCCAGCAGAGCATCGGTGCCGGGAGGCGGAGGAGCGTCAGCTCTCTGCGGGGCACTGGGGATAGCTCTCGGTAGCATGGTGGGCGAATTCACCCTGGGCAAAAAGAAATATGCCGACTATGAAGAGGACATCAAGGCTCTGATGGAAAGGGCAGAGATACTCCGGAAAGAAGCGGTGGCCCTTGTGGACAAGGATGCTGAAGCCTTCGAGCCACTGGCAAAGGCATATGCCATCCCCAAGGAAGAGCCGGGCCGGGATGAGATCCTGGAGAAGTGCCTGAGGGATGCTGCAGAGGTTCCTCTCAGGATATTCGACCTTGCGGTGGAAGGCCTGGATCTCATGAAAGAGTTTGCTTTGAAGGGCAGCAGGATGATCGTCTCAGACGCTGCCACCGGAGCGGTCATTCTGGAAGCGGCGTTAAAGGGCGCGGCTGTGAACGTCAAGGTCAACACACGGCTCATGAAGGATAGGGACTATGCGTCACAGATAGAGGCGCATATCGACGGAACGCTGGAGGAATACTCCATGAACGCCGATGAGATTTTCCACGGCGTATATGATAATTTTTGAAAGGAAGGGCGAGATATGGCAGAGATACTGAAGGGTGCACCTGTGGCTCAGGCCATTGCGGACAAGGCATCGGAGGACGTGCTTAAACTTAAAGACATGGGAATTGAACCCTGTCTTGCGATACTTCGCGTAGGCGAAAGACCGGACGATCTGGCCTATGAGAAAGGCGCCACCAAGAAGGCGGAGAAGATCGGCGTGAAGGTTTTGAACAAGGTCCTTCCGGAGGATGTCTCTCAGGAGGATATGGACAAGGCCCTTACCGAGCTTAATGAAGATAAGAACGTCCACGGCATCCTGATGTTCAGGCCTCTTCCCAAGCATCTTGACTCTGAGAGAGCCAGACAGATGCTGGATCCTGAAAAGGATGTGGACGGAACCACGGACGGAAGTCTTGCGGGAGTATTCACAAATACCAAGACTGGTTATCCTCCATGCACAGCTCAGGCAGCCATGGAGATCCTTAAATATTACGGAGTGCCCATCAAAGGCCACAAGGCCTGTGTCATCGGCAGATCATTGGTGGTAGGAAGACCTGTGGGCATGATGCTCATGCACGAGAATGCCACTGTGGTCAACTGTCATACAAAGACGGAGGATCCCGCATCCATCGCCCGCCAGGCGGATATACTGATCTGCTCTGCAGGACAGTTAAAGAACGTGGGTCCGGAGTATACAAATCCCGGTCAGACCGTGATCGATGTCGGTATCAACTGGGATGAAGAGAAGGGCGGTATCTCCGGAGACTGCGACTTCGAAAAGGTGGAGCCTGTGGTGAAAGCCATCACCCCGGTACCGGGAGGCGTTGGAACTGTGACCTCCACATTGCTGATCGCGCATGTAGTTGAAGCCGCCAAGAGGCAGACGGGAGCTGCATTATGAAAAAGATAAACACACGGATGTTGGTGACCCTGGGACTTCTGGTGGCACTGCACATAATCCTTTCAAGATTTCTGAGCTTCAACGCCTGGAACATGAAGATCGGTCTGACCTTCATCGCGACCTTCGCGGGAGCCTATCTCTACGGCCCCTGGGCGGGAGCCATCGTGGGAAGCCTGGGAGACTTCCTGGGAGCCACGCTTTTTCCCATCGGCGCATATTTTCCGGGATTCACTATTAACTGCGCCCTGACCGGCGTAGTCTTCGGACTCCTTCTGTACAAAAAACAGAGCCCCGTGAGAGTCGTTCTTGCGGCAGTGATCGATCAGGTGGGGATCTCCATGTGGATCACACCCCTTTGGATATCCATACTTTACGGATCCCCGTACTGGCCTCTGGTCCTCTCGAGACTTCCCCAGACCGGGGTCATGCTTGTGGCTGAGATCGTGGTTCTTCTGGTCATGATCAAGGTAATGGACAGAGTGAAGAGAGCAGAATCCATTGAGGAGAAAGAACCTCCCAAGGATGAGAGAAGAGAACTGAGAAAGTCCAGAATAGCTGCAAGAGATGCCCTTACTCCAACGGAGAGAGCAGAGAAGTCAAAGGCTATCTGCGAGAAGATACTGGCCTCCGAGGAGTACAGGAACGCGGATAAGATCCTCATCTATTCTGCGATCCGCGGCGAGGTATCTCTCAGTGCTCTTGAAAACGATCCTTCCACTAAGGAAAAGACCATAGCATATCCTCTTGTCCTCGGAGCAAGGCAGATGATCGCCCTTGTTCCCAACGGAGAAGAGGGCATGGTGGAAGGCTTCCACGGCATCAAGGAACCGGACAGAAGCAATTCCACAGAGATCGCTCCTGAGGACTTCGACCTCATTATCTGCCCCTGCACAGCCTTCGACGAACAGCTGGGCCGCATGGGAATGGGCGCAGGATATTACGACACATATCTTGAGGCCTGCAAGAATGCCAAGGTGGTGGCCGTGGCCTTTGAATGCCAGAAGGCTGACTCAGTCATGAGGCAGGAATGGGACAAGCCCATGGATAAAGTTTTCACTGAAGACAGGATCTACGGATGAACATAAGGATAATCTGCATAGGTAAATTAAAAGAGAAATACTGGACGGACGCGGTTGGCGAGTATTCCAAGAGGATCAAAAGATTCTCCGGCCTTGAGATCGTGGAACTGAAGGAGAGTCCGCTTCCCTCCAACCCCTCCCCAAAAGACGAGGAAAAGGTAAAGGAAGAGGAGGCAAAAGAGATCCTCAGGACCATAAGACCCAACGAATACGTGGTCACTCTGGAGATAAAGGGAAAACCACTGACCTCCGAAGAACTTGCCTCCAAAGTGGCAGATCTGGGGCTTACAGGGCATCCTGACATTGCCTTCGTTATCGGCGGAAGTCTGGGGCTTGGAGCAGAAGTGTCCAAAAGAGCGGACTTCAAACTGAGCTTCTCCAATATGACATTTCCACACCAGCTCATGAGGGTGATCCTTCTGGAACAGATCTACAGGAGCTTTAAGATCAATAACCACGAAACTTACCATAAATAAACAATGTAATTTGTAACAAAATACAATTTAGTCTAAATCTATTGACGGTGTACTCAATTACGGGTACACTTTTTCTATTAAGGAAATAACGATTTCCAAGTTTTTTATCATTTCAAAAGGGGTGAGATCAAGATGACAAAGAAGAAAAAGATCATCATCGCAGTGGCAGGTCTGGTCCTGATCCTGGCACTGGCGATCACAGGCTGGTTTATTTTCGGGCACCCGGGTGCCGAGGAGACCGGCGATGTTTACGTGCAGAAACTTTCCGAGATCATGGGTGTCGTGACGGCAGACCGCTTCTCAGGAGTGGTGGAAGCTCAGCAGACTCAGGACTACAAGAAGCTGGAGGGGCAGACCATCAGCAAGATCTATGTGACCCAGGGGCAGACGGTAAACGCAGGGGATGCTCTTTTTGAGTATGACGTGACCGAAGCCAGAAATAACATGCAGATGACGAACCTGGAGATAGAGGGACTCAATCAGCAGATAAATGCCCTGTCAGGAAGCGCATCGGATCCAAATGTGAAGATCGAGATAATCCAGCTCCAGACCGAGATCCAGTCCAAAAGAATGGAGATCCAGGGCTACCAGCAGCAGATCGACCAGAGCGTGGTGAAGACATCCTTCTCCGGGATCGTCAAGTCCGTAAGCGAGTCCGGTTATGACAGCCAGGGCATGGAAGCTCCCATCGTATCAGTGATGGAATCCGGCGAATACAGGATCAAGTGCAAAATAAACGAGCAGCAGATCTCTCTCATAAACGTGGGGGACCCTGTGACGGTACGTTCAAGGGTAGATGAGACCAAGACTTGGACAGGCAAGGTGACTAAGATCGAAACAGAGCCCGCAAGCTCCAACCAAAACGACATGTATTACGGCGGAGGCGGCGGAGACACAGCATCCCAGTATCCCTTCTATGTTGCATTGGACACGACAGAGGATCTGATGCTGGGTCAGCACGTCATAGTGGAACCCGGAAGCGGCGAAGGCGGCAGCAAGGAGGGCCTCTGGGTGGACCAGAGCCTGATCGTAATGGATGAGGACGGAACCTTCTACGCATGGGTAGGAGAGAATGGGAAGCTTAAGAAGAGGATCGTGGAGATCGGTGATATCGATGACGAGAACTTTACATTCCAGGTGCTCAGCGGTCTTTCCATGAGCGATATGGTGGCATGGCCTGACGATACCTACAAAGAGGGAATGAAGGTCATGGAGATGTCATCCATGTCTTTCTCCGAGGATATGGAGGGATAGACATGGCAAATATTTTGGAATTGAGCGGGATATTCAAAAGCTACGGCATGGGGGATCTGGCACTTCCTGTACTGAAGGATGTGTCCTTCACGGCTGAGAAAGGGGAGTACATTGCCATCATGGGACCCAGCGGTTCCGGCAAGTCCACCCTCATGAATATCATAGGCTGCCTGGACAGGGCAGACAGCGGCACATATCTTCTTGACGGAGAGGATGTGTCAAAACTCGATGAAAACAGACTGGCAGAGATCAGGCTCAAGAAGATCGGATTCGTATTCCAGACCTTCCAGCTCCTCTCCGGAGAGACTGCTCTGGAGAACGTGGCTCTGCCTTTGGTGTACGCCGGAGTCCCCAGGGCTGAAAGGGAAAAGATCGCCATGCAGGCCCTGGAAGACATGGGGCTTGGGGACAGAGCAGGACATCTGCCCAATCAGCTTTCAGGCGGACAAAAACAGAGAGTGGCCATCGCTCGGGCCATGGTGAACCACCCTGAGGTCCTTCTGGCAGACGAGCCTACGGGAGCTCTGGACCAGGCCAGCGGAGAGCAGGTAATGAAACTTTTCGGCGAACTGAATGACCGCGGAGTGACCGTGGTGATGATAACCCACGACCGCAAGGTGGCAGGACACGCTAAGCGCATCTTGGACATCACGGACGGCATTGTGACGGAAGGCGGTGAGATCCAATGAAGAACAAAAAGAGAATCATTGCAGTTCTGGTCACCGCAGGGGTCATAGCCGGAGGTGTCTTCGGATTCAAGTTCTACAGAGACCTGACCAGAAAGGTCACGGTCACCCCTGTGTCTGAAATAAACTACGGGACTTTTGAGGATCCCATGACCACCTCAGGCATCGTTTACGATACAGGTTCCCAGAACATCTACCCGGCGCCTACACAGATAATCAAAGAAGTGTACGTCAACGAGGGGCAGTCAGTCAGCGCAGGGGATCCCCTCATGGCTTACGACATACAGTCCCAGCAGCTTACCCTTAAGATGAAGGAGCTGCAGGTCCAGGCTGCCGAACAGAACCTTAAGAGCGCAAAAAACGAGCTCAACACCTTGATCCATACCGTACCGGTGGATCCAATCCCGGATCCTGACCCGGAACCGGAGCCGGATCCCGATCCGGAGCCGGAGCCGGTGACACCGGAGCTTTCAGGAGATGCCTGGACTGCTCTGGATAAGACGGTGATAGGAGAGTATATAAACAAGGATGATCCCAACGCAGGGACTCTGGATAATCCTATAATATATCTGGTCACTCCAGACGCTCCAGTGTACGGAAGCTTCCTTAATGCCTTAAGAGATCTTCCCGAGGGTACATACATAAGGATCGAGGCTAGGGAAGGCAATCAGAAGGATGGGGCCCTTATTGCAGCCCGCATGCTGAACACGTCATACCTTGCAGAGTACGAGGCCAATACTCCCTACTATGTGCTGCCTCAGATCTCGGATGATAGCAGGACCAGAGGAGGAAGCACCACAGACCCCGAGACACCGGGAAACCCGCCTCCGGGTGCAGATGATTGCGCAGGATAACCGAGCTTGACTTGGCTTTAAGAAAGGCTCAGCTGGAATATGACATCGAGAAAGGCCGCTCCGCTGACGGTGTAGTCAGGGCTGAAAAGGACGGTGTGGTCAGAATGGTAGGGGATCCGGCTAACCCGCCACAGAACGGAGATCCATTCCTCAGCGTAAGTTCCGGAAGCGGAATATACGTACAGGGAACAGTGTCGGAGCTTCTGTTTGACAGGGTTGAGGTAGGCTCTGAAGTGAGCTGCTCATCCTGGTATACCGGAAACATGTATACCGGACACATAACCGAGATCGACACCTATCCCGTACCCGGTGACAGCTACTATTACGGTAATAATCAGAACGTCTCATACTACGCATTCAAAGCAAATCTTGAAGATGCGGACGACCTGAAACCGGGAGAATACCTGGACATGAGCTTCCAGCTAGCAGGAGAAGCCGAGGGCAGCATAGCCATAAGCAAGGCATATGTCCGCTCCGATTCAGGCGGCAAGTACGTCATGAAGGATGAGGACGGCAGACTGGTGAAACAGTACGTCAAGGTAGGGAAGACCTACTATGGTGAGATCACAATCATCCTTGACGGAATAACCGAGGAAGACAGCCTGGCCTTCCCCTACGGCGACGGAGCCCGCGAAGGCGCCAAGACCGAGATGGATGACAGTCAGGGGGTGATCTGGTAATGGGTGAAAATATCAGATTATCATTCAGAGGGATCCTTTCCCACAAACTCAGATCCTTCCTTACGATGCTGGGCATCATCATAGGAATAGCCTCCATCATAGCCATCGTATCCACCATTCAGGGCACCAACGAACAGATAAAGAAAAACCTTATCGGATCCGGTGTGAACACCGTTGACGTTCAGGTCTCACAGGGTGACTGGGAATACGAATTCTATGATGGAAACCCCCAGGGAGTTCCCCAGGTCAGCCAGGATACATTGGAACAATTAAAGGCAATACCTCATGCGGAGAGCGTCTCCCTGTACTACAAGAATCAGGATTACGACGGAATCACTCATCTGACAGACAGCCTGTCAGGGGGATATCTCTACGGTATCAGAGAAGACTATTTTTCCACTGCAGGGCTGGTGATCAGCCAGGGCAAGGGGATATCTTCCAACGACATCAAAAAATTCCGCAAGGTTTGCGTCCTGGATGCGGGAGCAGAGGAATCACTGTTCCCTTCAGGAGGAGCACTGGGCTCCACCATTGAGATCCACGGAGAACCCTATCAGGTAGTGGGTATCGTCAGGGATAAGATATCCTTTGAGCCCACCATAAACTCCATAGATGACTACTATATGTACAGGCAGGATTCTGCCGGTAGAGTCTACATTCCAATGACCACCTGGCCTTTGATCTACCGCTATGATCAGCCGGAAAACGTGCTGATCAGGGCAGACAGTACAGAGGCCATGACGGAGATAGGGACCACAGCTTCCGGCATACTGAACGCCAATGTGACTTCGGAAGACATAAGCTACCAGGCTAAGGATATTTTCCAGCAGGCCAAGGAGATACAGGAACTGACCCAGAGCACCAATACGATGCTGATCTGGATCGCTGCAATCTCCCTTCTGGTGGGCGGAATCGGGGTCATGAACATCATGCTGGTATCAGTCACAGAGAGAACTGCTGAGATCGGCCTCAAAAAAGCCATAGGCGCACCTAAGCGCACCATCATGAACCAGTTCCTTACAGAGGCAGTGGTACTGACTGCCACAGGAGGAGTGCTGGGAGTGGCGACGGGGCTTGCTCTTGCAGAACTGATATCCAGGCTCACCGGCGCACCGGTTGCCATAAACTGGGGAGCCGTGCTTCTGGCTGTTGGCTTCTCCATGGTGATCGGTATCGTATTCGGCATACTGCCGTCAAAGAAGGCAGCAGACCTTGATCCAATAGAAGCGCTGAGACGCGAATAGAGAACTACAGAAAAAACTCCGCAGAGCAATCTGCGGAGTTTTTTGCGTTAAATGTTTGGGGTTGGATTTTTTGCGCTACAGGTCGTAGACCTTGGTGTACTTATCGTTAAGATAATCGATGAAGTACTGAGCGTCGAACTTGCCGCAGGCGTTCTCGAAGAGGACGTCGGGCTTGTAATAGGAGGCGTGGCGCTGGATGTGCTCCTTGAGCCAGCCGGTGACGAAGCTCAGGTCGCCCTTTGCTACGTCGTCCCACATGTCGGGCTTTTCCTGAAGCATCTGGTGGAGATACTGTGCGCCGTAGGCGGATCCCACAGCGTAGGTTGGGAAGTAACCGAACTGTTCGTTGGACCAGTGGGAATCCTGAAGGATGCCGACGCTGTCGTTTTCGGGTCTGATGCCGAGATATTCCTCGTAGAGATCGTTCCAGACCTTGGGGGCATCGTGGACCTTAAGGTCACCCTCGAAGAGCTGCTTTTCGATCTCGTACCTTACCATGATGTGGAGTGCATAGGTGAGCTCGTCGGCCTGAATACGGATCAGGGAAGGCTCTGTGCGGTTAACGGCCTTGAAGAAATCATCGTGAGTCACACCCTCGAGCTGCTCTGGGAAGAACTTCCTGGCAGCCTCCAGAAGGACGCCTGTGAAGGCATAGGAACGGCCGATGATGTTCTCGTAGAACCTGCTCTGAGACTCGTGGATGCCCATGGAAACTCCGCCCTGGAAGATGGTGAAGTTGTACTTGTCATCGCAGTTCATCTCATACATGCTGTGACCGCCCTCGTGGAGGATGGAGAACATGTTGTCCGTGAAATCGTGCTCATAGTAGTGAGTGGTGAGCCTGATATCAGAGTTGTTGTATCCGTCAGTGAAGGGATGCTCCACCTCGCCCAGGACCAGCTTCTTCATGTCCAGACCCATGAGGCGGCAGATCTCTTTGGTGAACTCACGCTGCTTGTCAGCGGGGCAAAGCTTCTCGATGCAGGTCCTGTCAACCTGAGGAACAGCCTTGACCTTCTCGATGATGGGAAGGATGCCTGCCTTGATGTCGGCGAAGAACTTGTCCAGGAATTCCTGACCGATGCCTTCCTCGTAGATATTTAATAGAGCGTCGTAGGTGCTGAGCTCAGGGTTGATCCAGCCTGCCATCTTCTTGGTGAACTCCACTTCCTTCTCAAGATAGGGCTCGAAGATGGAGAAGTCCCCCGAAGCCTTGGCTTTTTTCCAGGCTTGGTTGGCTTCGTTCTGAAGAACGATGTTTTTGAGATATTCGTCCTTGGGGATCCTGGAAAGCTCTCTGACCTGCTTAGCCGCAAGCTCCACTTCACGCTTTTCATATTCGCTGAGATCAGCGCTGTTGGCCTGAATGGTATCTATGGCGTCATTGAGCTCGCGTCCGGTGATAAGCTGGTACTCAAGGTCTCCCAGATACTCCAGGGTGCGGCCTCTGCCTTCAGCGGACTTTTCCGGGGCCACGGTCTCTGAATCATAGATCAGGACGCCGGATGCGTGGCGAAGAGCGATCATGCTTCGTTCAGCATTTCTCAGTATTTCTAATTCTTTTTCAAAACTCATGATTTTTCCTTTCCGGGCTTATGTCTTTTGCGCCAAAAGCACCAGATACATTCTATCCTTTTCCTAAGTAAATGTCCATAGCGCAAAAAATACTGTTTTTATTTCGTTACTGTGTTAAAATACCTACATGAGCAAGACATCGAAATGGTTTTTTTATGCAACTGAATTCTTCGCAGGCATGGCGGTGATGGCTGTTGAACTGGGAGCCAGCAGGCTTCTGGCGCCATACTTCAGCTCATCACAGATCGTGTGGACCATAATAATCGGTACCATTATGATCGCCATGGCCCTGGGAAGTGTTTTCGGCGGCCGCTGGGCGGACAAGAACTCCGACCCCGCAAGACTTTATAAAAGAATATTGATCGCAGCAGTCTGGATCAGCTTCATTCCATTCCTGGGGCGATACGTGATAATGGGTATAACGGGACTTCTGGTAGTTACGGTGAGCACGAATCTTTTGATCTGGGCGGCGTTCATAGCCTGCATGGTGATCTTCGTGTTCCCGCTGTTCCTTCTGGGGACGGTGACCCCATCACTGGTCAAGTACACCATATCTGACCTGGGGGAGAGCGGAAGCGTTACGGGGCGCCTCGGTGCATTCAACACCGTGGGAAGCATCATCGGGACCTTCCTTCCCACATTCGTGACCATCCCGGCTGTAGGGACCGCAGTGACTTTCCTGATATTCTCAGGGATACTGCTTCTAATCGGACTGATCTACTTCGTCAGGACCAAAACAAAAAAGGTCATGGCTATCGTCATGACGGTTCTT
Organism: uncultured Eubacteriales bacterium; assembly: GCA_900315895.1. Classification (GTDB taxonomy): domain Bacteria; phylum Bacillota; class Clostridia; order Peptostreptococcales; family Anaerovoracaceae; genus RUG754. Next base: position 5,811 of record ONAY01000039.1, on the reverse strand, counting down.
TTCATCTTAGGTTCTGTTCTTGGAAACGGCGTGAGCTTTGCCTTCTGGGAGAACGGCCTGGTGTACGAAGGAGAATCCATCTACAACTACATTCAGGTGAAGGATACTGACAAGGCTGTGATACTGTCCACCAACGTGCTCTTCGGAGTCCAGTCCATGACCATGAAATCGGACACCCTGACAGGGATGTATTACGATTACGCTTTGGCTGCGCCTGTGATGGTGGGAGAGGAGGCACCGGATGTTTTGATCCTGGGAATGGGATCCGGGACATACGCATCACAGCTTAGGAAATACTATCCTGAAGCAGACATCACAGGAGTGGAGATCGACCAGAAGATCACAGACCTGGCCTACGGATACTTCGGCATGCCGGAGGATATCAATGTGGAGACCTACGACGGCAGGGCATACCTTCAGGCTGACGAAAGAAAATACGACATCATAATGGTGGACGCCTACCAGGACATCACCATTCCGTTTCAGATGTCCTCGGTGGAATTCTTCGGGCTGGTCAGGGATCACCTCAAGGATGACGGGGTCATGGTGATGAACATGAACATGCACGGCAGAAGCGAAGAAGTGGGAGAGGGCAGAGACATAACTGAGTATCTGACTGCTACCGTCAGGACTGTATTTGGAAATGTGGAGACCGTGGACGTGCCCGGCACCACGAACAGAGAACTCTTCGCATCCAACGGGCGCGATCCTATGGAGGCCCTCAAAAGTAATAAATCTCTGGTGGGAAAATGGGAGCTGCGAAACCTTATGAACAAGGTGGCAGCCAGGATGACCGAAGCGGTGGATCCGGGCCAGGCCTACGTCTGGACTGACGATAAAGCGCCGGTGGAACTCATCGGAATGCGCACCATAGACCTCCTGATCTCCGACGAAGTGGAGTACTACAGAGAGGTGTTCAAAGAAGAAGGGCTTGAAGGAATACTGTCTTAGTTTCAATGATTTTGAATAAAGGAGGGGATTGAAATGGCTAATATGTTTACTCCGTTTGAAACATTGGCTGTAAAGAAAGTTCTGGACAAAATTGAAGACCATACAGCCAACAGCAACAACAGAAATGAAGACGGTTCATATACCATCCACATAGGTCTGGGCCACAAAAAAGATCTGGTGGTCAAGGGCGGTCTGCTCACCCAGAACGGCAGGAGCATTAGTTTTTCGGACCTTGATCACATAGAGCACGGTTGGTCCTCGGGATATATCAAATTGTTCATGAAGAACGGTGAGATGTTCTGCAAGTTTGATGATCTATGCAAGAACAGGACGATGTTCATCGAGGACATCAAGAAGAGAAACATCCCCATAGAAGAAAACAAACAGATCTGGATGAACGACGAGGAAGACAGAAGTCTGTAATACTTTACAAAATCCGGTTTGTATGATAAAATTAATATCCGTTCGGGGTCGGCGAATGACCCTGATCATGCAGGAGTAGTACATCGGTAGTACACGAGCTTCCCAAGCTTGGAAGGCGGGTTCGACTCCCGTCTCTTGCTCCAGAATGAGACCCCTTGAAGTTCAAGGGGTTTTGCTTTTGAGCCTTGATTTTCAAGGAGTTTCACATTTTCAAAGGTTTTCAATATTTTTCAAAGTTTTTCAATATTTTTCAAAAATATCACACGTTTTTTTACTCGACTTCCATAAAAAAAGAGCATATTTGAACCGTATACGATTTCATGCCATGGTTCATCGCGCTTGCAGCGAGGAAGATGCCTGACCGTTATTATATTAACAACTTTGTCACTAAACGCTATGTTTTTACATGGTTTCGTTCAGTTACAAGTCAAGACTAAGGCAAAACTGCACGAATTGCACTTCATTCGCAAACAATCCGCCCCGCCGGGGGCGTCCCTCCCGCAAGGGGTCATCCAACGTTAAACGACTTAAAGAAAAAAGAGGATATTTGAACAAATAAATCTGGAACTGGTATAATAAAAGTACGAAGGGATGGGACACCAACGGATGTTGAGTGGATCACTTGTGAAAAGATTATTGGGAGTTATAACCACCATGGCAAATAATAAGGCCATGATAATGCATGGCAAGAAGGGATCGCATTTAGTTCCACATAAAGGTAGCCACTATGATTGATATCATGACACTTAACAGAATGTATGAAAACAATGCTGATGTTGAGATAACCTGTACAGATGGGCAGGTTATTATAGGTGAAATTGTTAGCATTGATGATGAGGAAGAAAGCAGACTTGGAGAAATAGGATGTAGCTTGTTTACTCCGTATGGTGCGCTTGTTGGCATTGGGTTAAGTGAGATCCAGTCGATTAGGAATATTTAGTAAGTAAGCACTTTCGCAAGAGTTAAACGACCCAAAGAAAAAGGTGGATATTTGAACTTGAAATTAGACAGTAGTGAGCCCCCTTTGATTTACTGTCTATATTGTTTTTTTTGAAACTAGACAGTAACAAAAGTCATTACTTTACTGTCTATAATGTGTTCTTTGAAGCTAGACAGTACCTCCCTCCAGACTTTACTGTCTGCAAGCAGCAAACTCATTCCAGACAGTACCACATCGTGCCCACCTGCCACCTACCAACCCCGCATAGAAACACCCCGGCCCCGCACTGATTTTTTTGCAGAACAAAGGCAAAAATATATGGTATAATGTGGCGTGAATGATCGAAAGAGAAAGGACGTGAACATGAAAACGCGCATTCAGACTATTGATTACGATCGTGTTGATAGCCGCTTTAGTTTTCTGCATGTCTGGGTGCGGATTCAAGCAAGGGGCTTTTCTGGATGAAAAGGTATCCGAATTGATCGACTGTTTCGCAGCACAGGACGCGGACGGTTCGTATGCTCTGATCTACCCGGACGGAACAGACATGGAGAGTTATCTAAGCAGTGTAGAGAAGATATATGAGTATTTCCCGGTCACAACCGGTTACACCATGGAGAGGCAGGAATTCAGCTACAAAAAGAGCCTCAGCGACGGAAGTGACATTATAGAGGGTCAGTATCAGGTCGAATTTGGAGGAAAGGTTTTTTACATCATTGTAACGTGGCGCACGGACGATGAGGTGAGCGGTTTCACCAACTTCTATGCATTCAATGAAGAGGACTGGGCCAAGGCTCAGGAGAACAAATAGATTTAATTTTTTTTGCCGGAGGTAAATTATGCCGTACTTTTATGACTGGACTATGATAATCCTTATACCCGCCATAGTGCTGTCCTTCTGGGCTCAGGCTAAGGTCTCGGGTACTTACTCAAAATATTCTCAGGTGCCGTGTTCCAGAGGCTTCACAGGTATCTCAGCTGCAAGAAGGATGCTGAATTCCAATGGCCTGGATCAGGTGCCGATCTATGCTGTAAATGGCACGCTCACGGATCACTTCGACCCGAGAAACAACTCCATAAGTCTGTCTCCGATGGTGGCTCAGCAGTCATCCATCGCATCCATTGCGGTGGCTTGTCACGAGTGCGGACATGCTCTTCAGTACAATGAAGGGTACGCACTCTTAAGGCTCAGGGATAACTTGGTGCCCCTTGTGAATTTCACTTCAAGATTCAGCTGGCCGGTGGTCATGATAGGGCTTATCATGATGGCCTCGGGGTACGCCCTGGGCGGGACGCTGTTCAGCATAGGAGTCATCCTCTTTGGCCTGGTAGTGCTCTTCAATCTGATCACGCTTCCGGTGGAGCTGAATGCTTCCAACAGGGCTCTCAGCCAGATGATCAGCCTCGGTATCGTTGACGAGAATGAGCAGGCAGATGCCAAAAGGGTTCTGTCCGCAGCGGCCATGACTTACGTGGCAGCTCTGGCTGTGGCAGTGGCCAACCTTCTGAGACTTCTGGTGATCAGCAGATCGAGAAGAAACTGAGAGGCACATTCCATAAAGGCAATAAAAAACCGCCGAGGGCGGTTTTTTTTCTGATCAAAAATCAATAATTCTCGCAGTTCACTTCGAAGTAGCTCTGCGGGTGGTTGCAGGTGGGGCAGACCTCGGGAGCCTCGGTGCCGACCACGATGTGTCCGCAGTTTCTGCACTCCCAGACTTTGACTTCACTCTTCTTGAATACTTCCTGGGCCTCCACGTTGTGAAGCAGAGCTCTGTATCTCTCTTCGTGGTGCTTTTCGATGGCTCCTACCAGTCTGAACTTCTCTGCAAGCTCGGGGAAGCCTTCCTCCTCAGCTGTTTTGGCGAATCCTTCGTACATATCGGTCCACTCGTAGTTCTCGCCATCAGCAGCAGCTGCCAGATTCTCGGCTGTGGAGCCGATTCCTTCCAACTCCTTGAACCACATCTTGGCGTGTTCCTTCTCGTTGTCAGCGGTCTTGAGGAAGAGGGCAGAGATCTGCTCATATCCTTCCTTCTTGGCCTTGGACGCGAAGTAGGTGTACTTGTTTCTTGCCTGTGATTCGCCTGCAAAAGCTTCCATCAGATTCTTCTCGGTCTGGGTTCCTGTATATTTTGACATTTGGTACCTCCTGTTCAACAAAAGATCTTACTCAAGGATTATATCACATTTCGCCAATAAAAAACATCAGGAAGTTCATTTTTGCATTTGCTTTTGAAGTAAGGGGGCAGTATAATACAGTTTGCGTATTTTTGAAGACACATTTTAAGGAGATAAATAAATGCTTACAGGTAAACAGAGAAGTTATCTCAAGGGCCTGGCTCAGGCGCTGGATCCCAGCGTTTTTATCGGAAAGGCCGGCCTCACGGATAACATCATAAAGGAAATGGACAACTATCTGGAAGCCAACGAGCTTCTCAAGGTAAAGATCCAGGAGGGATCGGAGCTTGACCCCAAGGAAACAGCCAACAGTCTGCTGGAACCGCTCAACGCTGAATTCGTACAGGCCATAGGCAGGAAGTTCACCCTTTACAGACAGGCAAAGAAGAGAGAAGACAGAAAGATCATCCTCCCCAGACCCGGCAAATAACATCGAGGAGATATGGAAGAAACTGAAGCTTTGATCAAGGAGCCCAGGAAACTGGGCAAGAACGAGATAGATATGACCAGTGGGCCTCTTGTAAGCAAGATGCTCAAGTTTGCCATACCTTTGGTGCTTTCAGGACTTCTGCAGCTTCTCTTTAATGCCGCAGACCTTGTGGTGGTGGGCAGATTCGCAGGATCTGCGTCCCTGGCTGCCGTTGGCGCGGCGGCGTCACCTGTCAATATGGTTGTCTGCCTTCTGATCGGACTCTCAACGGGAGTAAACGTAGTAGTGGCCAGGGCGGTGGGCGCCGGCAGGGAGAAGGATATTCATGAAGCCATCCACACTGCGATCCTTGTGGCCATGATCGGAGGTCTGATCCTGGTATTGGTGGGACTTGCGGTGAGTGAGCCTCTTCTCAGGTTCACCAAGACTCCGGAGGAGGTCCTTCCTCTTGCCAAGACCTATCAGGACATCCTGTTCATCGGCATCCCCATAATGGCGGTCTACAATTTTGGTTCCGCCATATTCAGGGCAAGAGGTGATACGAAGAGGCCGCTAATCTTCCTGTCCGTGGCAGGAGCGCTGAACGTTGCACTCAATCTGATGTTCGTCATTGTTTTCCATCTGGCTGTGGTGGGCGTAGCCCTGGCTACGGTACTCTCTCAGGTGGTCAGCACCACAATGATACTCATCACACTCAGCCGTGAGAAGGGCCCCTTCAAACTGGAGCTCAAAAAACTCAGGATCCACAAGTCCAAGCTCATCCCGATCCTCAGGATGGGTATCCCGGCAGGCATCCAGGTGCTGGGTCTGGGGGTAATTGGTCAGGTACTCGCCGATCGCGGTGATGGTCTGCACGGAGGAGGACTGGTCCAGCTCGTAGCGCAGG
>ONAY01000019.1 GCA_900315895.1 uncultured Eubacteriales bacterium | reverse complement strand
CAACTGGGGTGATGCGATAGTTTGGAGTGAGCTTCATCACTATTCAAAATATCCTGTTTACTGGGACTAGTCACCAACGCTTTTTGTCCTATATCCCCAGTACTTCGTATCTTTTGCCCTGAAGCGCAGGCGGAGCTTAGAACCGCTGCGCGAGGACTGAGCGAGAGCGGCCGCCGAATACCGGGCTCCGCCTCTCCCACTGTACAAAAACAATTTTTTGTGCTAAAATCGGTGCATTACCACAAGAAACAATGCCAGAACCAATGGAGGAAGGGACATGAAAAACATAAACGGACTTACGGAGCTTATCTTGAACGACTACGGCGAGACTAGGGCTATCGACCAGATGGACGTGTTCTCCCTGCCCTCAAAGCGCAAGACCGAGAGGATCGTGGACGAGCTCTTCGAAGTTATCTACCCCGGATATTACCACAACAGCTCACTAAAAATGTATAACCCCAGGCATACTCTGGCTGCCCTGGTTGAGGATATTGCATACAACCTTGAGAGACAGGTGGCCATCGTGCTGGGGAACGCCGAAGAGGACGAAGACGGCGAGCTTGCGGCCCAGGCCGAAGCTGTGGCTGAAGAGATAACAGCAGAATTTCTTCACAGGATCCCCATGGTCCGGGCCAAGCTGGAAAAAGACGTGGAGGCCTTTTACGAGGGAGACCCCGCCGCAGAGGACAGGGCGGAGATCATCTCCTCATACCCGGGGCTTTATGCGGTTACGGTCTACAGGCTGGCCCACGAGCTGACCAAGCTAAACGTTCCGGTGCTTCCAAGGATCATGGCCGAATACGCCCACGCCAAGACCGGCGTTGACATCCATCCGGGAGCGGAGATCGGCGAGTACTTCTTTATCGACCACGGTACCGGCGTAGTCATCGGCGAGACCACCGTTATCGGCGATCACGTCAAGATCTATCAGGGCGTGACCCTGGGCGGCCTGTCCACCTCCGGCGGCCAGGACCTCAGGGGCTGCAGGCGCCACCCCACCATCGAGGACAATGTGACTATTTACTCCGGCGCCTCGATCCTGGGCGGCGAGACCATCATCGGCCACGATTCAGTCATCGGCGGCAGCGCCTTCATCACCAAGTCGGTACCGCCTTACACCAGGATCAACGTGCGCAACCAGGAGCAGACTATGACCTCCAAACCGCAGGAAATTTGAAAACCTTAGGCGTGGCCGTCAGGGCCGGAAAAATCATATCAAAAGCATGTCCGAAAACCGGGTGTGACCAGGAAAAATCATACATTTTTTGTGCTTCCGCGTGTCCACTTTCTGGGGTACAGTTTATTCAGGGTGATACGGCCTGAGAGAGAAAAATGGTTTTCAAGCGGTATTTTTTGCTCCGAAATACGGCCTGAGAGAGAAAAATGGTTTTCAAGCGGTATTTTTTGCTCAGAAATACGGCCTGGGAGAGAAAAATGGTTTTCAAGCGGTATTTTTGCGCTCAGAAATACGGCCTGAGAGAGAAAAAGTGTTTTCAAGCCGTACCCCGATCCCTTTTACTGTCTGCGCGCAAAAAATTCAATACAGACAGTAAACCCGCTTATTTTTCTACTGCTTATATTCAAAAAATGCTCTCAGGCAGTAAAGCTCACCGCTACGCGTATCAACCCCCAAAACCAAAACAGCCGGAACCTTGCGGTCCCGGCTTCCTAATCATAATATTAGAAATCGTCGTTTCTGAAGGGATCTTCCTTGTCATCCTCGGTGTGGTCATCGATGAACTTCAGGACTTTTCCCACCTTGCCCATGTTGCCGAACATGGCATCTCTTTCTGCTTTCTGCTTTGCTTGTTCAGCCTTTTGCTTGGCATCTGCCTCCTTGGCAGCATTTACCAGATTCTTTAAGAAACCCATATTTTCCTCCTTTATTTCTTTTCCAGGCTCACGTAGATCCTGTTCCTTGAGCTCTCATCGAGGGAGAGACCCTTGATGTCACTTACGAATTCTTTGAGATATTTGTATTTCTTACCGCCTTTGCGGTTATAGTAGCGGACGTCGAAGGTGCGGAAGGTCTTGTTCAGCTCCTGGCCGATCTCGCCCAGATCGGTGGGACGGGACTTGTCATCGTTGTCCATGATGATCTCCTTGATGCGCTTCTCCAGCATCTTCTTACTGGGAAGGTTGCCGTCCTTGGGTTTTTTGCTGTCCTTGGACTTGGCGTCCTGAGCCTCCCGGGCGGCTTTGCGGGCCTTGGCCTCTGCGGCAAGCTCCGCGGCGCGCTCTTCCTCGGCCTGGCGGGCCAGCACGTCGATGTAGACGAACTTGTCGTAGGCGTTCTCCAGGGCCTCGGTGGCCTTGTCGGACTCGCCCATGCCGATGACCATCTTGCCTGCCTCGGTTAGACGGCGAGCCAGGGCGGTGAAGTCGGAGTCGGTGGACACTATGCAGAATCCGTCGATGTTTCCGGCATAGAGGATGTCCATGGCGTCGATGATCAGAGCGGAGTCGGATGCGTTCTTGCCCCTGGTGTTGTTGAGGAGCATCACCGGCTTCAGGGAGTTCTTGTTGATCTCGGACTCCCACTTGGTCTTGACTATGCGGTCCCAACTGCCGTAGATCCTCTTGTAGGAGCAGGTGCCGTAGTTGGCAACCTCGTCCAATATGTAGTCAGCGTACTGGGCGCTGATGTTTTCTGCGTCTATGAGAAGGGCGATCCTGGTTTCGTCACTCATATATATTCTCCTGTATCTTATGTTTATCTTAATTACGATTATATATTCCCTGCGGGAACTTGGCAATGGCTACCTGGTCTTCCCGAAAATGATCCGGAAGGACTTTAGTATGTTCTGGTGGTCCACCTCGGTGGGGATGAAGCCCACGGTCCAGAAGGCGAACTGCATGATGGGTCCTGCCAGGAAGGCGCAGATGATGGTGCCGATCCCTACAGGCCCGCCCAGTAGCCAGCCGATCAGGGTGACCAGGGACAGCAGCACTATGCTGACCCCGCCGATGGGGAAGCGGCCGGCATGCCTTTTGAGGCCCACGAGAAGGGTGTCTCTCGGGCCGCAGCCCAGGGATGCCCACATGTAGCCGTATTGGGTGTAACCCATGATGAAGAGGCCGATGATCATCATGACGATACTGCCCACCAGGGTCCCGGGCACGGGCACCACGTCGATCCAGTTAAAAAAGTCCACTGCCTTGCCCACCACCAGTGTATCAATGATCATGGCGATGCCGATGGGCTCCTTAAGCAGGATGTCGATCCCCAGGATGATGAATCCCACGGTGATCGAAGCGTTGCCGTACAGAATGCCCAGGGTCTTGGACAGGCCTATGTTAAGCACGTCCCAGGGGCCGACGCCGATGGCCGCGTGTATGGTCAGGTAGACCCCCAGTCCATTGAGGAAAAGACTGATGGCCGCCACTATCATGCCACGGATTATCTCGCCTGTTGTTGAATTTTGGGGAAGGGTTTTCAAGTTCATTTCCGCCATTATATCACAGCCTTCCCTTCATTGTGCAAAAAATTCGCGCCCCCAGCCCCCAAAACCCTGCGCAATATGATAAAATCGACTTGAAATATACGAAAGGCTCCGGAATGGACAGAGAAAACAGCGAAAACAGAATAATCTTCCACGTGGATGTGAACAGCGCCTTCCTGTCCTGGTCAGCGGTGAAGAGACTCAAGGAGGACCCAAAGGCTCTGGATCTGAGGACTGTGCCCTCAGCCGTTGGAGGAGACGTGGCCACCCGCCACGGAGTCATTACAGCCAGGTCCATCCCGGCCAAGAAGTACGGAGTGACCACCGGAGAGCCGGTAGCTCAGGCTCTGAAAAAATGCCCGGACCTGATCCTAGTACCCTCGGATTTTGATACCTACAGAGCTTATTCACACAGGTTCATGGATATTTTGCGCAGCTATTCCAGGCTGGTGGAGCCCGCTTCCATAGATGAGGCATTTGTGGACATAACGGAGTTCATTTCTGAGATGCCTGGGATCGGTGAGGTGGATCCGGCTGATCCTGCGGTGCGGGAGGCTGCGGTGAAGGTGGCGGACATGATCAGGGACAACGTCCGGCGGGCCCTGGGATTCACGGTGAACGTGGGGATCTCCACCAACAAGCTTCTCTCAAAGATGGCTTCGGACTTCCGAAAACCCGACCTGACCCATGAGCTCTGGCCAGACCAGGTGCCGTCCAAGATGTGGCCACTTAAGATCGGTGATCTTTTTGGCTGCGGACCCAAGACCGCCGCCAAGCTGGAGGGTATGGGTATCAGGACCATCGGCGACGCTGCTGCGATGGATCCGGCCATCCTAAGGGTCCTTCTGGGGGAGAGTTCTGGAGAATACATCCACCAGGCCGCCAACGGCCGGGGAAGCACGTTGGTCCGGGTGGAGCGCGAGGCGGCCAAGAGCTACTCCAACGAGACCACCACGGCTCAGGACATAACAAGAGACAATTACGAGGAACAGGCGCCGGTCATCATAAGGAAGCTTTCGGACAAGGTGTCTGCCCGCCTTAAAAAAGACTCGGTCAAGGGTCTTACCGTCACGGTTACGGTGAAGACATCGGATTTTCGCAGGCACTCCAGGCAGACCAGGCTGGAACGGGCCACAGATGACGGTAACGAGATATTTCAAAGCTCAATGAAGCTTCTCAGATCTCTCATGTTCGGAGAAGGCGGGGAGCAGGGACTGTACAAAGAGCAGTCCGGTATCAGGCTTTTGGGTGTGGGCGTCAGCAGCCTTACCCAGGGAGATGAAGAGGAAAGCCAGATGACTCTGGAGGATCTGGCCAAAGCCCGGGAGCAGGCTGCGCTAAGGGCTGATCCGGAGATGGACAGACTTCTGGACATGATAAATGGCAAGTTCGGCTCTGGTACCATCCGCCGGGGCGGGAGGTAGATGTTTCGAACAGTAAGGAACAAAAACTTATAATAAATACATGAAAGGATCTGAACTATGGATAAGATTATTATTTTCGTGATCGTTGCAGTAGTAGTGGTGGTCATCTGCTTGATGCTGATCACTGCCAAAAGGAACAGAGACCTCAAAGAGGCCGGACTTGACGCTGAAGCTGTGGTGACCAGGATATGGGAGAACACCAGTACAGATCCGGATACGCTGGCCACCTCCACGGACTATGCATATTTTGTGACCTACAGGACCGAGAACGGAGAGACGGTGGAGGCCAGGCTTGCCAGCGGAAAGAGCGTGGAGACTTACAAGGATCAAGAGTACTGGTACGGAGATCTTCACGAAGGGAGCGTGGTCAGGATCAAGTATCTGCCCGACAAACCCGATTACGTCATACGCATAAAGGATTAAATTGAATGATCAAAGACGCAAAGAACCCGGTATACCTTCGTATACCGGGTTCTTTTCTATGGATATTACTCTCCAAACAGAGGAGTTGACAGGTATCTGTCTCCGGAATCGGGGAGAAGCACCACGATGCACTTGCCTTGGTTTTCGGGGCGGGAGGCCAGGATCTGTCCGGCCTTGAGAGCCGCACCGGAGGAGATGCCTACGAGTATTCCCTCGGTGACTGCGAAACGTTTTCCCTCTGCGAAGGCGTCCTCGTTCTCGATGGCTATGACTTCGTCATAGATGCCGGTATCCAGCACTTCGGGGACGAAGCCTGCTCCGATGCCCTGGATCTTGTGGGCTCCCGGAGTTCCCTTGGAAAGTACGGGAGAAGTGGCGGGCTCCACTGCGACGACCTTGACTTCAGGGTTTTGCTCCTTGAGGTAGCGGCCCACGCCGGTGATGGTTCCGCCGGTGCCTACGCCTGCCACGAAGATGTCCACCTTGCCCTCGGTCTGTTTCCAGATCTCCGGGCCGGTGGTCCTGTAGTGGATCGCAGGGTTTGCGGGGTTCACGAACTGACCCAGGATCACGGAGTCTGGGATCTCGGCGTTCAGCTCATTGGCCTTCTCGATGGCACCCTTCATACCCTTGGCCCCCTCAGTGAGGACCAGCTGGGCTCCGTAGGCTGCCAGAAGTTTGCGACGCTCCACACTCATGGTCTCAGGCAGGGTGAAGATCGCCTGATAACCGCGGGAGGCAGCCACCGCTGCCAGGCCTATTCCGGTGTTGCCGCTGGTGGGCTCGATGATGGTGGCACCGGGCTTGAGGATGCCCTTCTCCTCCGCGTCCAGGATCATTGACCATGCCACTCTGTCCTTGACGGAGCCTGCGGGATTCAAATACTCCAGCTTCGCAAGAAGCGCGCCATGAAGACCCGCATCTTTGCTGTATCTCGACGCCAAGAACAGTGGTGTCTTTCCGATGAGGTCAATGAGATTAGTTTTGATGTTCGACATGATATGCCTCCTTTGACTACCTATCTGTTTGGTAGGTAGTATAGAATAAACTGCGGTGGCTGTCAACAGTGTTTTGATAAATTTTGAGTAAAATATTTTGCTTTTACCCCTTGACTAGGTAGGTAAATAATAGTATATTCTATTTGCCTACCACAGAGGTAGGTAAAAACCATGTAAAGAAAGAGGAAAAGACAATGATATATGCTGACAACGCGGCGACCACAAGGATGAGCCGAACCGCCATCGAGGCAATGCTGCCATACATGAGCGAGTACTACGGCAACCCGTCCAGCCTTTACTCCTTCGGTCAGAAGGCCAAGGAGGCCCTGGAGGAGGCCAGGGAGAAGGTGGCGAAGTGCCTGAACTGCAACCCCTGGGAGATCACATTCACATCAGGCGGAAGCGAGGCGGACAATCAGGCGATCTTATCCGCCGCAAGATCCGGAGAGAAAAAAGGAAAGAAACATATAATATCCACCGCCTTCGAGCATCACGCCGTGCTCCACACCCTGGAGAAGCTTGAGAAGGAAGGCTTTGAGGTGACCCTTCTTGACGTACACAGCACCGGCATCATCGACCCTGCACAGGTGGCAGAGGCCATTCGCGAGGATACCTGCCTGGTCACCATAATGTATGCAAACAACGAGATCGGCACTATCCAGCCCATAGCTGAGATCGGAAAGATCTGCAGGGAGAAGGGCGTGGTCTTCCACACCGACGCTGTGCAGGCGGCAGGACACATAAAGATAGATGTAAAAGAGCAAAACATCGACATGCTCTCACTTTCGGCCCACAAGTTCCACGGGCCCAAGGGCATCGGAGTACTCTACACAAGGCGCGGCATAGTGCTCCACAATCTCATCAACGGCGGAGCCCAGGAGAGGGGCAAGCGCGCGGGAACAGAGAACATCCCCGCCATCGTGGCCATGGCTGCGGCTCTCACTGAGGCCTGCGACCACATGGAGGAGAACGCTGCCCGGATGACGGCCCTGAGAGACCGCCTGATGGACGGCCTGGACAAGATCCCCTACGGCGAACTGAACGGAAGCCGCGAGCATCGTCTTCCCGGCAATGTGAACTACTGCTTCGAGGGGATCGAAGGGGAGTCCATGCTGCTCCTTCTGGACGACAAGGGCATCTGCGCATCATCGGGAAGCGCATGCACTTCCGGGTCGCTGGATCCCAGCCACGTGCTGCTGGCCATCGGCAGGCCCCACGAGGTCGCCCACGGGTCCCTGAGGCTGACCATCGGAGAGGACACCACAGAGGAAGACGTGGATCAGATCATTCAGGCGGTCACGGATGTGGTGACATATCTCAGGAACATGTCGCCCTTCTGGAGAGATCTGGTAACAGGCAAGAGGACCCACGTATTCAGTGAATAGGTACGGAGCAAGAGGAGGAAAACACAATGGCTTTATACAGTGATAAGGTAATGGATCATTTCCGCAACCCCAGGAACGTGGGCGTAATCGAGGACGCTGACGGTGTGGGCGAGGCCGGCAATCCGGTGTGCGGAGACATCATGAAGATATATCTCAAAATAGACGACGACGTGATCTCTGACGTGAAGTTCGAGACCTTCGGCTGCGGCAGCGCCATAGCTTCCAGCTCCATGGCCACCGAGCTCATCAAGGGCAAGCCCGTTGAAGAGGCGGCGGCCCTCACCAACAAGGCTGTGACGGAGGCCCTGGACGGCCTTCCCATCCACAAGCTTCACTGCTCCGTGCTGGCCGAAGAGGCCATCAAGCTGGCTCTCAAGGATTACTACGACAAAAACGGCATCCCCTACGATCCCGAAGAATTCAAGGGAGTGGTGGACTGCGCCAGCTGCGCCGAGAACCATTAAGGGTGAGCCGCAGGTGTTTTGAGGCAGGGCGGCAGGTGGATTGAAATCCACCTACCGGTATGGTATGATGGACATCGAAGGTAGGTGAAAAACATGATGGTATCGACCAGAGGCCGCTATGCGCTCCGCGTGATGGTGGATCTCGCAGAAAACAGCAAAGACGGATATATCCCCATGCGTGAGGTGGCTGCCCGCCAGGAGATATCTCTCAAGTATCTGGAGAGGATCCTGCCCCTTCTGGTATCCAACAACATGGTTGAAGGAGTCCACGGCAAGGGCGGCGGCTACCGCCTGTCAAGAGATCCTTCGGAATACACCGTGGGTGAGATCCTGAGAGTGACCGAAGGAGACATCGCACCGGTGGCCTGCCTGGAGTGCAACGCCACAGGATGCGACAGAACCGAGGACTGCAGGACACTTCCCATGTGGAGCGAGCTGAATGACCGGATCACCGGTTATCTGGACAACGTGACAATAAAGGATCTGATGAAAGAATAAGAAAAGACACCGGCCCGGCTGCCGGTGTCTTTTGCGCTACATCCAAGTTTTGTAGCGGTGGTTTGATATTTATGCTAAAATATTAATAGCTATATTTGCGAGGACAAGCCTATGACAGACTTAAAATACGAGAGAAGGACCAAGGAAGACCGCCCGGTGGTGGCCATCTGCTATGACTTCGATAAAACTTTATCTCCGGATGACATGCAGGCCCAGGGCTACATCCAGTCCGTGGGCCACGACGTCAGCGAATTCTGGGAACTGACGGGATGGCTTTCGTCTGAGAACGAGATGGACCAGAACCTGGCCTACATGCGGCTCATGTTGCAGGAGGCGGAGGGGAAGCTTTTGTTCACCAGAAAGACTCTGGAGGACTACGGTTCCAGGGTGGAGCTTTTCCCGGGAGTGGAGACCTGGTTCGAGCGTACCAGAGAATACGGCCGTGAGAAGGGCGTGATAGTGGAGCATTACATCATCTCTTCAGGCCTTAAGGAGATGATCGAAGGCACATCCGTGGCCAGAGCCGGGGCCTTCGAGAAGATCTATGCCAGCTCTTTCTACTACAATGACCGGGGAGTGGCGGAGTGGCCCGCCCAGGTGGTTAACTTTACAAACAAAACTCAGTTCCTATTCAGGATAGAGAAGGGGACTCTGGATGTGAACGACCCGGCGGTCAACGACTATTTCCAGCCGGGAGACATCCGCGTGCCCTTCAGAAACATGGTCTACATCGGCGACAGCGCCACGGACATTCCCTGCATGAAACTGGTAAACGCCTACGGCGGATACTCCATCGGTGTCTACGATGACCGAACCGGGGGCAGGACCAAGGTGCACCAGATGATGAGGGACAACAGGATCGGATATTTTGCGCCGGCCAACTATGAAGAGGGGTCGGAACTGGACATATTGGTAAAAGACATAATCGACCGGACGGCCCTTAACGAGAGGCTTGTGGATGCCAGTCTGAGGTGCTTAAAGGAAGCGGAGGAATGATGATGAACGAAGCAATGGAGAACATGCTGACCAGAAGGAGCGTCAGAAAGTACAAGGATCAGCAGGTGCCAAGAGAAGTGATAGACAGGATCGTGGAGGCAGGGCTTTATGCTGCCAGCGGCAAGAACATGCAGACTCCCATAATCATCGCCATCACCAGCAAGGAAATCAGGGACAGGCTGTCCGAGGCCAACCGCCTGGTGGGCGGATGGGACGAGGGGTTCGATCCGTTCTACGGGGCGCCGGATGTGCTGCTGGTGCTTGCGGACAAGTCGTCGCCAAATCACGTGTACGACGGAGCCTGCACCATGCAGAATCTGATGAACGCTGCTCACGCCGAGGGGCTTGGAAGCTGCTGGATCAACAGGGCAAGGGAAGAGTTCGAGCAGCCCGAATGGAAGGAGTGGCTCAAGAGCCTTGGAATCGAAGGGGATTACGAAGGCATCGGTCACTGCATCATCGGCTACGCCGACGGTCCTGAGCCCAAGACCCCTAAGAGAAAGCCCAACAGATATTACTTCGTCGAATAAGGAGGAAAACTTATGTTATTCGACCTTATCAAGGAATTCAATAATACGCAGGTGCTGATTCAGGAGGATCCGGAACTTGCGGCGCTCACTGAAGAGACGACGAAGAAGTCCTGGATGTACAGCGAGGGCTTCAGAACAGAGTCCCGCAGCGTCAAGTGCCAAGAATTCAATATTGAAGTGACGGGAAGAGGCACCTTCGAGGAGGCCGCCCTCCACGTGGGTGAGGGCAGGATCTGCGTGCTGAACTTCGCCAACGCCTACAATCCGGGAGGCGGCGTGGAGCACGGCGCCAGGGCCCAGGAGGAGGATCTCTGCAGGGTGAGCAACCTGTACAACGCCATAACTCGCAGGTACTTCCGGGAAAACTACTATGGCTGGAACCGTAAGCACGTGGGTGATCTGGGTACCGACAGGCTGATCTACAGCCCGGGGGTCACGGTTTTCAAGAACGATGACTATTCATTGAAGGCTCGTGAGGACTGGTTCAGGACGGATGTGATCACCTGCGCTGCACCTATGCTGCACCCTGAGCGCACCAGACTGGTGCCCAGAGGCAAACTGGTGGAGGCCTTCGATTCCAGGATCGTGAATATCCTGGAGACGGCCATGGAGAATGACGTGGATGTTTTGATCCTGGGAGCCTTCGGCTGCGGAGCTTTCAACAACCCGCCGGCCCTTGTGTCAGAATGCTTCAGATTCGTTCTTCTGGACGAGGGATACGCAAAACATTTCAAGCGCGTTATCTTCGCCATCAGAAAGGGCAACTGGATCTCCAGAAACTTCGATGTGTTCAGCAAGGTGCTGCAGGCCCCGGTAAAATAATGAAGGGTGTTTGAGCGCAGCCAGGGGCACGGCGTTTAGGCAGCCCCTGGCACGACCGGGAACATCTAAAAACGTAAATAAACGGCTTAAGATATATAACAGCAGGAGGAAAAGCATGAAATTAGTAGTAGTGGGCGGAGTGGCCGGCGGAGCATCCGCTGCAGCCAGAGTCCGCAGACTGGACGCAAAAGCTGAGATCGTCATGTTTGAGAGAGGCGAGCACGTCTCATTCTCAAACTGCGCTCTTCCTTACCATCTGGGCAATGTGGTCCCCAGACAGGAGAGCCTCATTCTCATGTCCCCGGGAGCCTTCAAGCGTTCCCATGACATCGAAGCCCGCATCATGAGCGAGGTCACAAAGATCAACCGCGACCGTAAGACCGTCACAGTCAAAGATGGCCTCACTGGAGAGGTCTATGAGGAGAGCTATGATAAGCTGGTATTGGCACCCGGCGCCAGACCCATAATGCCGAAGAGCATTGAGGGGATCGACAGGGACAACGTATTCAGCATCAGAAATGTGACAGATATCGCTAAGGTCAAGGAGTACATCGATAGACCCGACGTGGAGAACGTGGTAGTGGTCGGCGGCGGATTCATCGGCATCGAGACCGCAGAGAACGTTGTGAAGGCCGGGAAAAAGGTGGCCCTTATCGAAGGTCTGGACCAGATCATGGCGCCCTTCGACTACGATATGGTGCAGATCCTCCACAAAGAACTGGACGACAACGGCATTGACCTTCGCCTTTCCAGCACAGTGACCGCCATAGGGGACGGAGTGGTCACGGCAGTCACCACCGGTAAAGACGGTGAGAAGGTGGAATCCCAGGTTCCCGCAGATTGCGTCATCATGTCCATCGGCGTTGCTCCCGAGACAGGCCTTGCAAAGGACGCAGGCCTTGAGATCGGAGAGACCGGCGGCATCAAGGTGAATCACAATTTCCAGACATCTGACCCGGACATCTACGCTGTAGGTGACGCCATCGAGATCTTCAATATGCTTACCCACAAGCCGGGACGTCTCGCCCTGGCAGGACCTGCCCAGTGGGAGGCTAGAGCCGCTGCAGACCATATGTACGGAATAAGCAATACGTACAAGGGATTCATCGGTTCCTCCTGCGTCAGAGTATTCAACCAGAATGCAGCGTCCACCGGACTCAACGAAAAAACTGCAGCCAAGGCAGGCTACAGCTTCGATTCTGTTATGATCTTCCCCAATGACAAGGTGGGGATGATGCCCAACAGCCACTACATGGCCTTCAAGCTGATCTTCGAAGTGCCCACAGGCAAGATCCTTGGAGCTCAGGCCATCGGACGCGGTGAGGCGGACAAGAGGATCGACGTCATCGCCGCCATGATAACCATGGGCGCAACGCTGGAGGATCTGAAGACTCTGGAACTTTGTTATTCACCAGTCTTCAGCACCGCAAAAGACGTGGTGAACTTCGGCGCTCTGGTGGCCTTGAATGTTTTGAACGGCAGGTACAGACAGGTACATGTCAGCGATGTGAGAGGATTGGTTGAATCCGGCGCATACATCGTGGACGTCCGCGAGGAGAGCGAGTATGCCGCAGGCCACATCAAGGGAGCTCACAACATCCCGCTGAGCCAGCTGAGAGGCCGCCTGGACGAGATACCCAAGGACGTGCCGGTGTACGTCCACTGCCGCTCCAGCCAGAGGAGCTACTACTCAATCTGCTGCCTCCAGGGCAACGGTTTCACCAACATCGTTAACATCAGCGGTTCATTCCTTGGCATCAGCCTCTACGAGTACTTCAACGACAAGACTCAGGGAAGAGAACCCATCGTTACGAAATACAACTTCAACTAGAATGTGAAATGCGCAAAAAACTCCGCCTTGCGGCGGAGCTTTTGATTGTTGTTAGCCGGCCGCACCCCGGATTACTCTTCCTTGAGCCTCAGGACCACCACCTCTACACCTACGCCGTGGAGGTCGAAGTTCAGGTTGGCGGTGCCGGGGAAGGAAAACAGCCCGGTCTCGCTTTTGTGGTCGCTGGGCATCAGGCGCCTGAAGGGGTTCAGCACGTCGTGGGCCGCTTCCGGGAAGCCGATCTTGCCCATGAGGCCGAAGACCGAAGATGCGTCATTTATGAGATATCTCACCGTATAGTAGGTGCCCGGTTCCACTGGGAAACTCAGGTTGGCCTCAAGCTCGTCCATGCAGCCTGATATGGCATCGTAGGCCAGGTACACGGTGGAGCTGGTCTCCATGAGGCGCTCGGACTTTTCGTCGTAGTTCATGACGAGGGCCATGTATGTGGGACGGTCGCTGCTGAGCTTCATCACTGCGTGGTTGGGGCCCAGGGACAGGAGGTCGCCCTCCATGAGGGACAGCAGTTGGTGTCCGTAGAAAAGAGTCTTTCTGGAGCAGCCTGAAGTCAGGCAGCCGGGCTGGCCCTTGAACATTAGGCCGGGTTCGCCCTGGTCTCTGAGCTGGACCCGGATCTCGTCGCTCATTCCGAACAGGTAATTCTTGAGAACCTGTATGGGAGCCATGCAGGTGTCGTTGCCGTAGTGGGGAACCACCGTTCGCGGACCGGATTGTGTGCGGGAGGAAGCTATGGTGAAGCCTCTGGATCTAAGCAGGCTGGCCAGGCCTTCCTCATTGTTGGGCAGGGAGTCAGGTATGGTGACCCTGACTTCAGCATGACCGAAGAGCTCGCTGAGAAGAGATGGGATGGAGTTTCCCAGGACCTCGTAGTCTTCTTCGGTGATGTTCACCAGAAATACCGGGCACAGGGAAGTGGAAGTCTCTCCATGGCCGGAGATGTCCAGATCAAGCTTGGACTTGGAGATCCGCGAACTGGACACGTCCTGAGACGTGATCAGTGACAGTTTCTCCTGAGTGAGGGCTATGGCCCTGCTCAGGGGCACATCTGTCATCACTCCCTGGTGGTCCGGACCGGATATTTCCGGACGGCAGAGGACTCTGTGCTCCTCGGGGGAGTGACCGAACCACTGCTCGAAGTATTTTTTG
Source organism: uncultured Eubacteriales bacterium (assembly GCA_900315895.1). Taxonomy (GTDB): domain Bacteria; phylum Bacillota; class Clostridia; order Peptostreptococcales; family Anaerovoracaceae; genus RUG754. The sequence goes on along the minus strand of ONAY01000019.1, from coordinate 18,814 downwards.
TAATAGGCGGTGGTGGAAAACCCGGATTCCTTGGCGATGGCGCTGATCTTTTTATCGGTCTCAAGAAGGGATATCTCGGACCGCTCGGCCCTTGCGAAGCAGAGGAAGTCCCTGAAGCTCATGCCTGTGTACTCGTGGATCAGGTGGGACAGGTAGAACGGAGACAGATGCTCCGCCTCCGACAGGTTCTGCAGGGTGATCTTGTCCGCATAATTGGCATAGATATAGTCTATGATCCTGCTGATGCGATCGATGGTTATCTGATTGCTGGATTCGAAGCCCACCACCACCTTGTCCGACACGGAGAAGAGGTTAAAGTACTTGTTCAGGTACTTGATCAGCTCGTTCATCTGATAGATGCACTGTTTCTTGTAGTCGAAATTTTGCTTGAGGTAGTCGTGAAGGATGGTCAGGTAGTAGCGTCTCAAGGTGTCGAACTTCTCATCGTGGGGCACCTTGGAGTATGTCCTGTAGCTGGAATGTGACAGCTTGGGGAAATACTGAGTGAAGAAGCTGTTGCTGATCTTTATGGAACAGATCACGTTATTGCCGGATTCTGAACTGATGGAATGTACCTCGTGGCCATTGTTGCAGAACAGGTCGCCTTCGTGAAGCTGATAGGTGCAGTAGCCGCTTCTGAGATTGATCTCGCCCTCCAGCACGTACACAAGCTCAATGTCCTGGTGATAGTGGAGAGGGTAGTCTTTTACTTGCATGACACGGATCTGAAGCGGAAAGTCGTTTGAGTAGGATGTTTTTTCAAGAAGCATGTCGTTCTCCTGTGAGCAGTTTCCTGCGCAAAACATCCGCCCCGCCGGGAGTCTGAACCTCCGGGCGCAGGTGTTTTGCACGGGATAAAATCGATTTATTTGCTATATATACAATACCACGAAAGGGGCTCTTAAGCAACAAAATAACGTTTTATGACAAGGTTTGAGTTGAGAAGGCTGCGGGCATGAAATACAATATTATTGGAGAGGAATGACCAAATGCAGCAAAAGACACAAGAAAACAACTTAACAGCCCTGATCGGCGGCATACAAAAGTTCTCCACTGAGGACGGCCCCGGCATCCGGACCACTGTGTTTCTGAAGGGATGCCCCTTGAACTGCAAGTGGTGCCACAATCCGGAACTCATAAGATTCGACCAGCAGCTCATCAGGATGCCCAACAGCTGCATCCACTGCGGCTACTGTATCGGTGTCTGCCCCAAGGGAGCGATATCGGCCGATGAGAAGGGGCAGATAGTCATAGATTGGAAGCTTTGTGATAACTGCCTTAAGTGCGCAGATAACTGCACGGCAAACGCTCTGAAGGCGGTGGCCCGGAGAATGACCGCAAAGGAGGTCATGGCAAAGGTGGGCCAGGATGAGATCTTCTACGACGAGACCGGCGGCGGCATGACCGTGTCCGGAGGCGAGCCCCTGGCACAGGCAGACTTCGCCGAGGAACTGATCAGGCTGGCAGGCGAGAAGGGGATCAAGGTGTGCCTGGACACATCGGGCCTGGGAAGGACAGAGGATCTTTTGAGGCTGGCCTCCCATGAGAACCTGGAGTACGTGCTCTTCGACATGAAGTCCATCGACCCTGAGGTGCACAAGGAGTACACCGGAGTGGACAACGGACCCATCCTGGAGAACCTGAGGACCTTGGCTTCCGATCCAAAGCTCAGAGAAAAAATATGGATGCGCATGCCCCTGATCCACGGGGTCAACGATACCGATGAGATCATCGGACGCACAGCAGAATTCTACAGGGAGAACGGACTAAATAGAGTCACCCTTCTTCCTTATCATACCCTCGGTGCCTCCAAGAAGAGGAATATCGGGGGAGAACCGGTGGAGTTCCAGCCCCCCTCGGACCAGAGGGTGGAGGAGATCGGCCGGATCTTTAAGGATAGGGCCGGCATGTACGTGGAGGTCCTGGGCAAGGTGTGAGAACCCGGACGGGATGTTTTGCGAGATCTAAAAGTTTCCATGAAAGGAGTTATTCAGATGAAAAGTCCCAAAGAACGTATAGAAGCAGTTTTTCCGGAGATCAGGGAAGCGGCTCATTACATACATGAGCATCCTGAACTGGGAAACCAGGAGTTCGAAGCCTTCGATAAGCTCACCGGACTTCTTGAGAGGCATGGTTTCACAGTAGAGAAGGGAGTGTGCGGGCTCAAGACCGCCTTCGTTGCATCCTACAAGTGCACGAATCCCGGACCTGTCATCGGCTTCCCCGCTGAATACGATGCCCTGAAGGGTCTGGGACACGCCTGCGGCCACAACCTTATCGGCACCCTGGCCTGTCTGTCAGCCATCGCCATGAAGGAGGCGGTGGATGAGTACGGCGGAGAGGTGAGAGTCATCGGTTCTCCGGCAGAGGAGACCATGGGCGCCAAGTGCATCCTGGCGGAAAATGGCTACTATGACGATCTGGCCTGCGCCATTATGGGACATCCCTTCGGCTGCCACGCTCCCAGCGGAATGATGGCCGCCCTGGATTCACAGAGATTCGAATTCTTCGGAAAGTCTGCCCACACCGGCACAGCGCCCTGGGACGGAGTGAACGCACTGAACGCGGTCATCGAGACCTTCAACAGCATCAATGCCTTGAGACAGCACGTGACACCTGACGCCAGAGTGTCCGGCATCATTCCCAACGGAGGAACGGTGGGCAACGCCGTACCGGACTACGCAAGCTGCGACTTCTACATCAGAGCCAACACCTCCAAGTACGTCCACGGCTTCAGCGAAAAGATCAAGAACTGCGCAAGAGGCGCGGCTCTTGCCACGGGATGCGAGGTCAAAATAACCAACTTCGAGGGATATTATGACGACCTTCACACCAACGAGACCCTTTCCGAAAGGTCCATGGCTCACTTAAAGGAGGTTGCCCCTGAGGCACCCATAAGACACGTGGATTTCGGCGGATCTTCGGACATCGGAAACGTCAGCTACCGCTGCCCCACCATCCACCAGCTCTGGGACGTCACGGGAGACCCGACGGTTGGAATACACACCAATGAGTTCTGCGTGGCTGCGGACACGGATTACGCATATGATCAGATGAAGCTTGTGGCGGAAGCCTTCGTGATGACTGCGGAGGACGCCCTGACTCAGCCTGAGTTCGTGGAAGCCATGAGGAAGGAATTCGTGGAGACCACGGCAATGTAGAGTTTATTAATTAAAGCTCACATATATGGAATTATTCTTTTTACATCAAAAAACGGGAGGAAGAAAATGGAATTTCAGGACAGAGTAGCGATCATTACAGGAGCAGCCGGCGGCATCGGATCGGCCTGCGTCAAAAAATTCGCTGATAACGGAGCTAAAGTCGCTCTCCTGGATATCAGAGAAGATCTTTGCGAGAAGACAGTGGAAAAGCTTGGACTGGACAAGGACAGAGTCCTCTGCCTCGCAGGAGACCTTGCCGATGAACAGCAGGTGAAGGACATGGTACAGAAGGTGATTGACCACTTCGGAACCATCGATATCCTTGTGAACACAGCAGGCATCCAGGGACCCACAGCCAGGATCGAGGAATATAAATATGAAGACATGAAGAAGATCATGAACATCAACTTCTTCGGAACTCTCCTCATGATGCACTATGTGCTTCCCATCATGCAGGCTAAGGGCAAGGGCGCCATCGTTAACTTCGGCTCCTGCTCCGGAATGTTCGGATACACCTTCGAGGTAGCCTACGGCGCATCCAAGGCGGCCATCATCGAGATCACCAAGACAGCCGCTGCAGAAAACGGTGTAAACGGCGTAAGGATCAACTCCATCTCCCCGGGCTGGGTAGATACAGGAATGTACAGAGAGGTCATGGAATCCTACAAGGGCAATGGCTTCGAAGATCCTACGGACAACATCGTTCTCGGACCCATGGAGCGTCCCGCAACACCAATGGAGATGGCAAACTGCGTTGCCTTCCTTTGCTCTGACGAAGCCAGCTTCGTAAACGGCACCAACTTCGTGGCAGACGGCGGCAAGACCATCTGCTAGCGATCGGTCACAGGAAGGACAGTAAGGAGGCAAAACATGAAAGATTACTATGCACTTCCTCAGGAAGAAAAAGACGCCCTGGTCCAGAAGGCCTATGACGAGGCCCACAGGACCGAGAGTCTCTACGGAAACTGCATGCAGAGCGTGCTGAACGGCCTGTATCTCACATTCCCGGACATGGGACTTACACCTGAGATGATCAAGGCCGGCTTCGGACTGGCCGGCGGCTGCGGATGCTGCCTGGAGGGGACCTGCGGCGCACTGAACGCAGTGGCATTTTGCATCAGCCTGTTCAAGGGCAGGACCATCGACGACTGGACCGGAGCATATGACCCGGTACACGCCAAGATCCGGGAGTTCGTGGAGATCTTCAGACAGAAGTATGAAGGTATCCTCTGCAGCCAGGTGCTTACCCACAACATGGGGGCAGTCTATGACTGGAAGACCCCGGAGGGCCTCAAGGCATACAACGATCACGACGGCACACCCAAGGATGCCGAAGTGGTGGGATACTGCGCATCCTATGTGGCAAAGATGATCGTGGACGGAGAACTGAAGTACAACTGATGCGGGTTTGAACGGCGCAAAAAATACAACTCACAGGGGGACGGTGACGTCCCCCTGTTTCCTTAAAGTGCCCCCATATATATTTATGTGCAGAGACTATAATTTTTTGATATAATGAGGGGGAAATCATCAAAATACAGGAGGTCATTGTTTTGCAGGAACTTACATTTGAACAGTTAAATAGATTTAGAGAAGGTTTTGAAGAGGATAGGGCCGCCAGAACAGCCAATGCTGCCATGGCCAAGACCGAGCTTGCGGATCTGGCTTACATCCCCATGAACGCTGCCCGTCTCATGGGCGAATTCACCATCGACATCAAGACCAGAGGCATCACCGCCCAGGAGAAGTCCGGCAGATGCTGGATGTTCGCCGCCATGAACATCTTAAGAGAGATCACAGCGGAGAAGCTGGGAGTTGATGAATTCGAGTTTTCGGAGAACTACCTGGCGTTCTACGACAAGCTGGAAAAGACCAACAATTTCCTGGAGATGATCATAGAAAGCGCAGATGAGAAGCTGGATTCACACATGATGGAGCATCTTCTGGACTTCGGTTTCGGCGACGGCGGATACTGGGAGCAGGCCGTGGGACTCATCGAGAAGTACGGTCTGGTGCCAAAGTACGTCATGCCCGAATCCTACCAGAGCTCTCACACCGAGAAGTTCATGAAGCTTTTGAACAACACGGTGAAGAGGTACGCATGTGAGCTTAGAAGGCTCAAAGCCAACGGTGTCGGCCACGACGTCCTTGAAGAAGAAAAGGAAAAGATGGTGGCAGCGGTATACAAGGCGGAGTGCATAGCCTTCGGCGAGCCGGTTACCAAATTCGACTTCGAGTACAGGGACGGCAAGGGCGAATATCACGTGGACCGCGGCTTGACACCCAGGGAGTTCTACGACAAGTACGTGGGACACAGCCTTCAGGATTACGTGACAGTCATGAACGCGCCTACAGAAAAGATGGAGATAGGCAAGTACTATGTTTTCCACAACATGTGCTGCCAGGCAGGAATGGATCTGCACGCACTGAATCTCACCACCGAGGAGATGGAAGAACTGACCCTGGCCCAGCTCAAGGACGGCGTTCCGGTATGGTTCGGCTGCGATTCCGGAGCCTTCGGCGACCGCAAGATGGGCGTCTGGGATCCTGACAGCTTCGACTATCAGGGCCTTCTGGGCGGCATGGACTGGACCATGGAGAAGAAGGAGAGGCTTGACTACAAGCAGTCCGGCGCTACCCACGCCATGATTCTGGTAGGGGTGAACCTGGACGAAAATGGATGCCCGGATCGTTGGAAGATAGAGAACAGCTGGGGCAAGGAAGTAGGAAAGAACGGATATTTCGTAGCCAGCGAGAAGTATTTCAGGGAGTACGTCTACGAAGTCATAATAAATAAAAAACATCTGAATGCAGACCAGCTCAGCCTGCTGGACAAAGAACCCATCAGACTGAAGCCCTGGGAAGCTTAACGGCAGACATTAAAAACACATGGATAACAAAGAAAGAGAGCGGGAACTCCGCGAAGCCCTGGTGGCCCAGGCTGAAAGATTCGCAGCCGAGGCCATAGCCTTAAGCGATTCCATCGCAGACGAGCCGGAGATAAGCGCTCAGGAATACAAAAGTTCACAAAAGATCGTAGATGTGCTGAGGAATCACGGGATAGAGACAGAGTATCCCTTCCACGGATTCCCCACGGCCTTCAAGGGAGTGATCAATCCGGAGAAGGAGCACAGAATGTGCCTCTTGACCGAATACGATGCCTTAAGGGGCCTGGGCCACGCCTGCGGCCACTGCGCCAGCGGCAGCGCCAGTGTCCTGGCGGCGCTGGCCTTAAATGAACTCCGGGGCCAGCTGGATTTCGGCGTGGACATTATCGGCACTCCGGACGAAGAGTTCCTTGGGGACAAGGCTATGATGGCAGAGGATGGAGTGTTCGATGGCTATGACTTCGCGGTGATGGTACACATGAACTACTTCACGTCAGCCTCCATGGAGTGCAGCGCCATAGACGGCTTCGTCTTTAAGTGGCACGGAGAATCCGCCCACGCGGCGCTCAGCCCCTGGGAAGGAAGGAATGCCCTGAACGGTGCCAGGCTTTTCCTGGACGCAGTGGATATGATGAGACAGCAGATGAAGCCCGACGTCAGACTTCAGTTCAACATAAACAAGGGAGGAGACGCTGCCAATATCATTCCCGACTATGCTGAGGCAGAGTTCTACGCCAGGGCGCCATACCGCAAGGATCTGAACCCCATAACCGCATGGGCTCTGGAAGCAGGAAAGGCTGCAGGAGTTATGTCTAGGACCGAGTTCGAAGTTTTTTCCGGCCCTCCCTACCATGACCTGCACATCACGCCATCCCAGAAGGAAGCCGTGGAGAGCTGCATGGATGCCCTCGGCATAGACCATATCGATCCTCCGGAGGGAGTCCTGGCATCCTCGGACGTGGGAAATGTCAGCTACCGCTGCCCGGCCTTCCAGCCCACCATGTCCATAGGGAAGCCCTACAAGATCCACACCCCCGAGTTCGCAGGGGAGATGAAGAAGGACAATGTTCACGGAGCCCTGGTGAACTCAGCGGATCTGATGCTGGCACTGGCGGCCAAGCTCTACACAGACCATGATCTAATGGAGACCATCAAACAAGAGAACCTTGCCATGAGGGAAGCGTCTGAGATATGAAGGGATCGGAATTTGACTTTAACTATACCGTGAAGAGGTCCCGTAGACACAGCTCCGCCATCCAGATCAAAGAGGATGGGGAGGTGGTGGTGAGAGTGCCGTTCCTTACGCCGGACTGGGCTGTGAGAGAACTTGTCCGGTCCAAAGAAGCCTGGATCAGGAAGCACCTGACCAGGATCCGGGAAAACAGATCCGTCCGGGGAGGCAAGTTTTTTGAGGAAAAGGAGCTGACCGAGCTCAAAAAATTGGCCCGGAAGGACATACCTCCCAGAGTGGAGCACTTCGCCCGGGTCATGGGACTTAATTACGGCAAGGTGGCCATCAGAGCCCAGCGCACAAGGTGGGGAAGCTGCTCCGCCAAGGGCAACCTAAACTTCAACTGCCTTCTGGTGCTTTTGCCGGACGAGGTGAGAGACTATGTGGTGGTCCATGAGCTGGCCCACCTGAAAGAGATGAACCATTCGCCCAGGTTCTGGGCGGAGGTGGGAAAGGTGATACCTGACTACAAGCTGCGACGCGCCCAGCTGAGAGAACTGGGGAGACCGCTGATATCCATGATCAAATAGGAGGAGACCCATGAAAAAGATCAAAGGCTGCATCAACCCCGAATGCATCGCAAAGAGGAAAAAGATCGTTTACGCAGGAGACGACTATTACTGCTCCAAGTGCGGCGAGCCCATATTCTACGTGTGCCGCTGGTGCCGCAGGCCCCTTGAAGAGGGGGACGGAGCGTTTTGCGCCGACTGCCAGGCCAAGATGGATGCCCGCAAGCAGCAGATGAAGGACACAGCCATCAAGACCGGCACCACCGTAAAGAACGCAGCCACCAAAGCCTTCGGCTTCCTGTCAGAGAGCAGCAAAAAATTCTACGAGACCGCCATCCTGGGAACCGAGGATGAAGAGGACGAGGAAGAGGAAGAGTAAATGCTCCGGATCCTTTGCTTCGGAGACAGCAACACCTACGGATACGATCCACGGTTGGGAAGCACCGGCCGCTACCCGGAAAGTCAACGCTGGACGGGGCGGCTTAACGCGCTTCAGGATGTCTATGTAAGGAATCTTGGGATGAACGGGGCAAGGATACCCCGCAACGCCAACTATGTGGAGGAGATCTGCTTAAGTGAGAGTCCGGACCTGATCACCATCATGTTCGGCTCCAATGATGTGCTTGAAAAGGTGGCCTATGCAGAGCAGATCCGCCTGAGGCTCTCTCCCGGAGAGGTGGCAGAGCGGGTGGCCCTTGATATGGGAAGGTTCCTTGGGGAATTGCAGGGCAGGCTGGCGGGCGAAGCCTCGCCTGTGATCGTCCTGATTGCACCTCCCTTAATGGCCCGTGGCACCTGGACTGACGAAAGGATCGTGGATGAGGTGAAGAGGCTGGCGCCCCTTTACAGAGAAGTGGCCGCGGATCTCGGCGTGAGCTTCATGGACGCATCGTCCTGGCCGCTGGAGCTTTGCTTCGACGGAGTTCATCTTACAGAAGAAGGGCACAGGGTGTTCTTCGAAAATATCAAACCTGCGCTGACGGCAAAAATGTGACCGATACAGCATAATTATTTGGTATTATCGCAACATAATCAAAAAATCATTTAGTTCGAATCCACAGTTTCTGTTATAATATAAGGTGCAAAAAAAGATAAATCCGCACAAAGTCTGATTATTATCCAGAAAATCGGATGAAAAAGGAAAGGTAACTATGATAGCAAGAGACATTCTCAAAGATCTGGTAGCCATCAATACCATTGCAGACAAATGCAACCATGAATTCATGGACTACCTTGAGGAATTCTACACCAAGCTGGGCTTCGGCGTGGAGAGAATGACCAACGAGAAGACCGGAAAACAGGTCCTTATCGCAAGCTATGGAGATGACCCTGCCATCGGATTCATGGGACACTCCGATACTGTTGATATCACAGAGGGCTGGACCACCGATCCCCACGTTCTCACAGACAAGGGCGACGGCATGCTCTATGGCCTCGGATCCTGCGACATGAAGGGCGGTACTGCCTGCTTCATGGCAGCCATTGCGAATACAGATCTCAAGTCCCTGAAAAAGGGCATCAGGACATATCACACCTACGATGAAGAGATCATGTTCGAAGGCATCTGGGATCTGGTCCACGCAAACACCAAGTTCCCGCCTCACGTGGTGGTAGCTGAGCCCACGGATTTCAAGCCTGCAGTGGGTTCCAAGGGTCTTCTGGAATATATATTCACCTTCAGAGGGGTGACCACCCATTCCAGCACGCCCATAGACGGCAAGAGCTCCAACAAGAACGCAGTCCGCTTCCTGAACAAGATGATGGACTTCGAGGAGGAACTCAGAAAGAACAAGAGCGATTTCTTCGGGATCCCCTATCCCACCATGAACATCGGCATCATAAACGGCGGAACATCCATAAACAAGGTCCCCGCAGAGACCAAGATCTATCTGGACTTCCGCATCTGCGATTCCGAAAAGGAATATCCCATCATCAGGAAGTTCGTGGACGATGCGCTGGAGGGAGTGGATGCTTCCTATGAGATCATCAATGATATTCCATCCTTCGTTAACAGAAGTTCTCTGGTAAAGGTCTACGAAGAAAAGACCGGCACCCCGGGTGCCCCCTTCTTCGGCATCACCGAAGGCTCCTTCTTCGAGGGCGACCGCATAATCATCGGACCCGGCCCCGTGACCGCTCACGAAGCCAACGAGCACGTGTCCATCAAGTCCCTTGAGGACACCCAGAGGCTTTACGAAGAAATGATAGAACTGCTCTGCAAATAGTTTTTTGCGGAGGGGAAGGCAAAGACCTTCCGAACTGTACCTTGACAATTCAATTTCGGTATTTATAGCGGTAGCTTTAAATATATCTATGATTCGTTTCGTTACTCAAATTGTCTTCAATCTGAAAGGAGGAAAGAGATGAGTAAAGGCCCAAAAGTGGGAGAAAAGAAGAAATTTGATCTTCCACACGTATTTATTATTTTATTCGCTATTATCGTTATTTGTACGATTCTTACCTGGGTCATTCCTGCAGGATCCTATGATTATGTAGAGAATGATCAGGGCAGAAATGTTGCCGTGGCTGGCACATATCACACCGTTGACGACGTAAGTCCGGTAGGACCCTTCAGGATGTTCGAGCTGGTCTACGAAGGCATGGTGAATGCCGCTGACATTTCATTCCTGGTATTCATCACATATGCTTCCGTATTCTTCATCATCAAGTCCGGATGCTTCAACGGAGCAGTTGCTGTTCTTCTTAAGATATTCAAGGGAAACAGCTCACTTGTCACCATCCCCATCTTCCTCGTTCTTATCGGTATGGGTTCTTCCACTATCGGTATGTTCGAAGAGTGGCTGCCGTTCATTCCCGTATTCGCTGCAGTTTATGTAGGAATGGGATATGACGCTCTGGTAGGTGTCTGCACCATCGCATTCGGTGCTGCTTGCGGATACGCAGGAGCAATGATGAACCCCTTCACCGTAGGTGTAGCTCAGGGTATTGCGGAAATTCCGTACATGTCCGGAACAGGCTTCCGTCTGATCTGCCACCTGGTGATGGTAGCTATCGCTTCCGTTATCATCCTTCGCTATGCTGCAAAGGTTAAGGCTGACCCGACCGCTTCTTATCTCTATGGAACAGAGATCGGCGAGGCTTCTGCAGAACAGCAGGCTGACATCGAGAACATGAAGTTTGGTTGGCAGGAGAAGCTGGTTCTTCTTGACCTGGTAGCAACCATCGCTCTCGTAGTCGTCGGCGTTATCAAGTGGCAATGGTACTTCTCCCAGATCTGCGCTATCTTCCTGATCATGGCTATCATCTGCGCCATCATCATGAGATGGAACCTCAAGAAGATCGGAGATACCTTCGTCGAAGGATTCCAGGATGCTACAACAGCAGCCATCATGATCGGTATTGCTCGTGGCGTCAAGCTCGTCCTTACAGAGGGCGGCATCATCGACTCCGTAGTTTACGGACTTACACTTCCGCTTTCACACCTGCCTGAATGGCTCAGCGCTATCTTCATGGTACTCTTCCAGACCGTGCTGAACTTCTTCATCCCGTCAGGTTCCGGCCAGGCTGCCGTATCCATGCCCATCATGGCTCCCATGGCAGACCTTCTTGGAATCACAAGAGACGTTGCAGTTCTTGCATACCAGTTTGGTGACGGATTATCCAACGTTATCTGGCCCACAGCATTCGCTGCTGTTGTTGCCGGTCTCGGTGGTGTTCCTCTTGATAAGTACTGGAAGCTTGCATTCAAGATCTTCTTCGCTCTGCTCGCTGCACAGTGCGTACTGATCGTAGTCGCTGTTCTTACAGGATTTGGTGGCGCTTATTAATATCTCTACAAGATAAGACTTCAATTAGACGACGAATCATAACTAAAAAGACCGGCTTTCACAGCCGGTCTTTTAATATGCTTTGAAAACATCCGCTTCAGCTACAGCCTCTCAATGAGAGCGTCCACGTCCTCCTCCTTGGTGGCCCAACTGGTGCAGAGACGCATTACGATGTGATCCTCATCATAGGTATCGTCCATCTCGATCTCAAGCCACTCAGACATCTCTTTTTCCTTCTCGTTGGAAATGATGACGAACTGCTGGTTGGTGGGGGAGTCATTGTAGAATACGTAGCCCTTTTCCTTGCAGGCGTTCTTGATCTTCATGGCCATGTTGATGGCGTGCTGACCGATCTTGAGGTAAAGGTCATCCTTGAAGAGCTCATCATACTGGATGCCCAGGAGCCTGCCCTTGGCCAGGACTGCGCCGTGCTGCTTGGCGATCATGAACATGTGAGGAACTCTCTTTGGATCGCGAACCACCACTGCCTCTCCGAAGAGGGCGCCGCACTTGGTGCCGCCGATGTAGAACACATCGGTCAGCCTGGCAAGATCCTTCAGGGTCACATCGTTTTCAGGAGAACCAAGGGCGTAGGCCAGTCTTGCTCCGTCAACGTAGAGAGCCATGTTATATTCATCGCACACCTTACGGATGGCGGTCAGCTCCTCCAGAGAATAGAGGGTGCCGTATTCGGTGGGCTGAGAAATGTATACCATGCCGGGCATCACCATGTGATCCTTGCTTGCATCCTTGTAGTAGAGCCAGCAGTATTCACGGATCTGCTCAGCGCTTAATTTGTAATTCTCTCCGGGAAGAGCCAGGACCTTGTGGCCGCTGTGCTCAATGGCTCCGGCTTCGTGCCTTGCGATGTGCCCGTTGGTGGGCGCGATCACCCCCTGATAGGGCTGAAGAAAAGACGCGATGACAACGTCATTGGTCTGAGTGCCGCCCACGAGAAGCATGACTTCGGAATCCGGTGCACCGCAGGCCTCACGGATGCGGGCCTTGGCACTTTCGGTGTATGGATCATCACCGTAACCCACGGTCTTATCCATGTTGGTCTCCTGGAGTCTTTTGAGAATATTGGGGTGAGCCCCTTCCATGTAGTCGCAGTTAAAATAGATCATATCGAGCCTCCTTGATTGGATGATCGTAACACACTTCCATTATATCAGAAATACGGCGCAAAAAACTCTTTTGCCATAATTTTTTGCGCTTATCAGCTGTTGTAGCTGATAAGTCCGCCGGTGAGGGCGTCAAGGAATTCTGTGGAATCCTTCAGGTCGTCCACCTTCCACTGTCCGTCGACCTTGGTGAGGTTGACAGTGAGGGATATCTCAAGATTCTTTTCGGCTGTTTTGAGGATGTCGTTGTAGATGCCGATGACGATATTGTTCATCTCAGTCTGGAACTGGTCCGCAGTCATGCCGCCCTCCTGGAGAACGGTTGCCCTGGCCGTGAGTTCCTCGATGATCTTCTCGAAGATCTCGCCCATGTTGTAGGTGGTAAATACTATGTCTACGGTAGCGGTCTGGCCGTCGGATGAGATGACTTCGTTGTCCAGGGCATATTCAAAATTCAGAGCATCCTTGAGCATCTTGTCCACCACTTCAGCAGTCTCAGATGAGGCGTTCTCGCTCATGCCCTCAAGGGAGCCCATGTCTCCTGAGTAGTACTGCTGGGCAGTCTCAAAATCCAGGTCCTGAATGGACTTGAGCATGGTGTCCAATGCCATGGTCGGAGTGGCCTCCGGCTCTTCCGGTTCAGCCGGCGTCTGAGCGCCTCCGCAAGAGGCCAGGGTGAAGGCCATGACTATGATAAGGCTTAACGCAAAAAATTTACGAATGTTTTTCATTTTTTGATCTCCTGTTTTATCCAAAATATCTACATTCCCATCAGCCTCAGGCATGAGAAGACTTCCATGGCAATGGCCATCTTGATCACCCTTTCGTCGGGGTCGAAGAGGTCGCTGTGGATGTCGTGGATCTCAGTGGATCCCGGCACTGTGCTTCCCAGATGGAAGTAGCAGCCCTTTACCTGGCTCGTAAAGAATGAAAAGTCATCTGTGCTGAAGCTTGGAGCGTCGCTTGCCACCAGGTTTTCTTCGCCCACAAGGTCCTCGGCCACGGAGTGGATGGTGTCATAGACTTCGGGGTCGTTGCGAAGCACGGGATACATCTCGCCGATGACGGTCTCGCAGGTGCAGCCGTAGGCGTTGGCGATGGAATCTGTGAGCCTGCGCATCTCATCTTCGATCAGGTCTCTGGACTTCTCGTCCAAGGTCCTAATGGTACCGATCATCTCGCATTCACCTGGGATCTGGCTGGTGGTGGATCCGCTCTTGATGGCGCCGATGGTGAGCACTGCACGGCTTGCAGGGTCCAGCCTCCTGGTCAGTATGGTCTGGAGAGACAGCACTATATCGCAGGCGCAGGGGATAGGATCGATGCCCAGGTCGGGGTGAGCGCCGTGGGAGGCTTTGCCCCGGACCGTGATCTTGAAATCTGTGCAGGCTGCGTACATGATGCCGGGGAAAAACCGCACCTTGCCGTACTCCTGGGTGGGATCCACATGGAAGGCCAGAATGCTCTCTACCTCGGGGTCCTTAAGGACGCCCTCTGCGATCATGGAAGCTGCGCCTCCTGTGCCCTCTTCATTGGGCTGGAAGAGGAACTTGACGGAGAGGGGCAGATGGCCGCCCTGGGCGGCATATTTTTTGAGCACCATGGCTGTTCCGAGAAGGGACGCGGTGTGGACGTCATGACCGCAGGCGTGCATGACGCCGGGGTTCTGAGATTTGAACGGAGAATCCGTCACCTCTGTAATGGGGAGGGCGTCAATATCCGCTCTTAAGGCAATAGCCCGGGTCGAGTCATCGCCGTATAGAGTGCCCATGACTCCATGTCCGGGAGGCAGGGTCATGTTGGCCAGATCCTCCATGCTGATGCCCATATCCTTCAGGGAATCTGCTGCGATTATGGAAGTGAGAACGGCCTTGACGTGTTCCGGATCGGGGGGAAGGGGTGTTCCGAGGTTCTCCCTGGTCTCCACGCCGAGATCCTTAAGGGTGTCGGCGATGACCTTGGCTGTGCGCTCCTCGTGAGATGACACCTCAGGGTGCATGTGAAGATCACGCCTGATCTCTACGGCCTTTTGAGCCGCCTCTTCGATGAGGGGCATGAGAATGTCTTTATCTGGTAACACTGTTTTCTCCTTGAATGTCTGATTACTATTTAAGGTTGATCACTGCGCCGGGGCCTCTGTCGAAGAAAATACTCTTGTTGGAGACCGAAAGGGGAATGCCGTAGCAGATGGCGGTGTCATCAGTGATGAAGCCCAGTTTAAGTGCGGCCTTGCCTGCGGTATACATGACGCGGTTGTCGATCCTCATGTCAGAGGCCTTGGAAACTGCGCTTCCAACGGCTATGCCCAGGTCGGACACAGTAATGACGCATCTGGCTCCAGCGGCGCGGCACTGTCCACAATCCTCAAAACCGCAGATCCCGCAGTTTGACATGCCGAAATAGGTTCCGGTGCAGCCGATGAGAACCACCGCCTGAGCGTTATCAACGTTTCCGGCGTCTCTTGCGAAGTTGGGCATGCCATAGGCTTCGGACAGAGCCAGCATCTTGTCTCTCAATCTGTCCTTTTCCTCGCCTGTGACCACACTGGCTCTTATGGTGTCCTTGCCGCTTCCCTTGGGAGCGGTGAGGGCTGCACAGACCATCATGTCAGCAGCCTGAAGGATGCCGGCCTCCTTTGATTGTTCCATGTTCTTGATCATTTCATTCACCTTTACTTCCAGAGATCGTCGGGGTAGAGCCCGGATTTTTTGAGGGAATTCAGGGAGGCGGAGACGCTCTCCTTATCTTCCTTATAGGTCACGCCGTACCAACGGTCGTGAGACTTGAGCATCCTGACGGTGGCCTTGCCGGCTTTGACCAGCTTGTCCACGCATTCGGGAAGGAGGTATTCACCCTTCATGGGGTTGTTCTCTATGGCATTCTCAAGGAAAGCAGGGAAACCTGCCTTGATCTCGTCCATCATGGCGGGGGTGAAGCCCCAGAAGTTCATGGATACCGGAGTACCCTCAGCTACCTGGTGCAGCTCTTCTGCCTCGTCCTGGAATACGATCTGCCCGTCCTGCCTCATGATCTTGGTCCTCTCGACTATGTCGCAGAGGAAGCCGTCCTCGGTCTCGGTGCAGACTCCTCTGGAGACCGAGCCGTTGTCGGTCAGGGTGTTTTCTACCTTGTAGCCCACCATTGAGAAGGGATAGGGCGTTCCGTCGGGATCCGCCTGGCTGAGGAATTCAGCCATGACCTTGAAGGCCTCGGGGCCGTAGTAGTCATCGGAGTTTATAACGGCGAAGTTCTCGTGTACGTGGTCAGCTGCGGACATCACCGCGTGAGCGGTGCCCCAGGGCTTGACCCTTCCCTCGGGAACCTGAAAGCCATCGGGGATGGCATAAAGATCCTGATAGGCATACTCTATATCCATGTGGCGGCCTGCGCGGTCATCCACCAGCGCTCTGAAATCCGCCTCGTTTTCCTTCTTGATTATGATCACGGCCTTCCCGAAGCCTGCCCGAAGGGCATCGTAAAGGGAAAAGTCCAGGATTATGTCCTCTCCTGAAATCTTGTCGATCTGCTTGAGTCCGCCGTAGCGGGAGCCCATTCCTGCGGCCATGATGACCAAAGTCGGTTTGTTCATATTTATGTTCCTCCTTTTGCGGCGCGCCCGGCAGCCCGGGCACCGCAACTGTTTTATTTATTCTGTTTGTCAGACGGGTCACGGGTCGCCTTTAGCGCACCCTGAACTTCACCCCGATCTCCTCCTCGGCGATCCGCCTGCAGGGTTCGATATCCTGATAGGGGATGGAGCCGGAAACCACGGACATTGTCACGTCCGGGATGCATTCCTTGGCCCGTCTGGTAAAGTCCAGCATGGCCTCAAAAGCTCCGATGCCGAATCTTGGGTGGCAGAGGGCCAGATATTCCTCGGGCCCCTTGGCGTTCAAGCTGACTGATATGCGGTCCAGCACGCTGTTCAGTTCCGGCAGAGTGTCCCTGCCGTTTATCAGGTCAGAAAGCCCGTTGGTGTTGAGCCTGATCTTCAGACCGGGAGCCTTGGACCTTGCATACTCGGCGGTCTCGATCAGCTCGGGAAGCCTTTCGGTAGGCTCTCCGTAACCGCAAAAAACCAGCTCCTCAAACTTGCTCAAGTCCCACTGGTCCAGAAGCTCCAGGATCTCCTCCATGGTGGGCTCCCGCTTGAGCCAGAGGGAATCCGCCCCGCCCAGGGAATCCACCATGTACCTGATGCAGAACTCGCATCTGTCAGGACATTTATTGGTGATATTGGCGTAAAGTCCTCCGCCGTACTCGTAAAAAACGTCTCCTATGTACTCCATGTATTACCTCGCTATTCCAGAGTGGCAGCAACTTCCTGAAGAAGTTCCACGATGGGAAGGTGCTGGGGGCATGCTCCTTCGCACTGTCCGCACTGAATGCAGTCAGATGCCTTGACATCCTTAAAGCGCCTCTGATAGATCTCCTTGTACTTCTCCAGGTCGCCGTAGATCTTGTAATTGTTCATGACCTTGAATATCCTGGGAATGTCGATCTCCATGGGGCAGCCCGGGGTGCAGTAACGGCAAGCCGTGCAGGGGATGCGGTCCACGTCCAGAAGTGCCTCCAAGGCTCTGTTGATCACATCACGTTCCTCGTCGCTCAGGGGCTTGAAATCCTGCATATATGAAAGATTGTCTTCTACCTGTTCGATGGTGGACATGCCGCTCAGGACCACGCTTACGTTAGGAAGGGATGCGGCGAAGCGCACCGCCCAGGATGCGGTGGAAGCGTCGGGATCAGCCTCTTTGAAGACCTCAGTGGCCCTTTCCGGAAGGTTGGCCAGAAGTCCGCCTCTCACGGGTTCCATGACGATCACGGGTTTATTATGCTTCACACAGACTTCGTAGCAGGCTCTGGACTGAACATCGGGATCCTCCCAGTCAAGATAGTTTATCTGAAGCTGTACGAACTCAGTTTCAGGATGATCTGTGAGGATCTTGTCCAGGACGTCCGCCGTATCGTGGAAGGAGATACCGGCATGTTTTACAAGGCCTTTTGCCTTGGCATCCCAGACGAAGTCCCATACGCCGTAATCCTCGTACCTGTCCACGCACTCGTGATCCAGAGAGTGCAAAAGATAAAAGTCGAAGTATCCGGCTCCGGTCCTTTCGAGGCTGATCTCAAGCTGTGCCAGGGCCTCCTCCTTGGACTTGACAGCCCAATCGGTGGCGTTCAGCTTGCTGGCCAAATAGTAGGAGTCTCTTGGGTACCTGTCGCAAAGAGCCTCCTTGGTGGCCTCCTCTGAACCGGTGTACACATAGGCTGTATCAAAATACTTGCCGCCTGCAGCGATGAATCTATCCACCATGGCCTTAGTCTGTTCCATGTCGAAGGGATCTTTTTCGCTGCCGGCTCCAAGCCTTGGAAGCCTCATGAGTCCAAATCCTAATTTAAGTCCGTCTTTAACGATGTTTTCCATATGGTCACTCTCCTTAAGTGTTAGATAGCGATCTTCCGTGGTGCGGGGTTGCCTATTATGGTTGGGTGTTAACCTTTGGCGGGCGCCCCTTCACCCAATATAATTTTATCATATATGGAGCTCAAGACCAAAGATATTTTGCGGACCTGGCGGAACTTTAGTATTGAAAAAAAGCACAGTTCACATATCTTAATGAAATCCGCCAATTCCCGCAAAAAACTTCTTGACCTTTTGGCATAAAAAGAGTAATATGATAGGGCAGTCCAAAAAAGACCGCACATGCGGACATGGCGGAATTGGCAGACGCGCACGGCTAAGGACCGTGTGGGTAACACCTTGCAGGTTCAAGTCCTGTTGTCCGCACCATTGATCAAGCCCCTCAAAAGAGGGGCTTTTGATTTATCATGTTGGTTCAGAGCAGGACTTGAACCTGGGTTTACGGCTGGATCACATTTTTTTAATTTCAGCCGTAACGAAATGAGCTGTTTTACGGCTTCATTAAAAAAAACGAGAATCAGCCGTAAATTGGTGGGAAGGGATTTACGGCTGATTTTTATTTTTTGCGATCAAGCCGTAGAATTGGCGCTAAACTGTACCCCAGAAAGTGGACACGCGGAAGCACAAAAAATGTATGATTTTTCCTGGTCACACCCGGTTTTCGGACATGCTTTTGATATGATTTTTC
>ONAY01000027.1 GCA_900315895.1 uncultured Eubacteriales bacterium | reverse complement strand
GGAAGCGGTAACAAACATGGGAGGCATTATGCCGACCACCATGGGTCAGTCACAAGCCCCCGCTTCAAGGTCTTGACCTAAGCGGTGGGTAGTTGACATTCGAATTTGTATCCTACTCCCCTGAGGGTCACGATGAACTTCCTGTACTCGCCAAGGTTGTTCCTCAGATTCTTGACGTGGGTATCGATGGTCCTGTCGTCTCCAAAGAAATCATAGCCCCAGATGTCGGACAGGAGCTTGTCTCTGGAAAGTGCGATGTTCTTGTTTTTTACCAGATAGAAGAGAAGCTCGTATTCCTTGGGAGTGAGCTCCACTCTCTTGCCGTCCACTGAAACCGTTCTGGCGGGGACGTTGATCTCCAGACCCTCGAACTTGAGGACGTCCTGCTCCCGGGCAGTGGAACCTTTTTTCCTGGCGATGACGGCGTTGACTCTGGCCATGAGCTCCTTGGCGGAGAAGGGCTTCACCACGTAATCGTCGATGCCCAGCTCGAAGCCGAAAAGCTTATCGTACTCTTCGCCCCTGGCGCTCAGCATGATCACGGGGATGTCCTTGATCTTTTTGATCTCCTTGCAGGCGGAATACCCGTCCAGCCTGGGCATCATGATGTCCATGATGATCAGGTCGTAGTCATTGAGCTTCACCAGTCCCACGGCTTCCATGCCGTCTCCTGCCTCGGTGACCTCGTAGTTGGAGAATTCAGCGTATTCTCTGATAAGTTCTCTTATTTTAGGTTCGTCATCCACCACTAGAAGTTTGTACATGGCAGATCCTCCTTATTACACATTTTACCAAAAGATTTTACCACAAAAAATGCATTTGCACAAATCCACCCCTCCGGAAAGGGGTAACTTACCTTGTACCCCGGTCAAAGACCATATATAATATATGTGTTGTGACGATCACCTGCCGCATCCCGCGGCAACACATGAAAGGAGATCACATGATTAGCAAATGCCCCAACTGCGGAGGGGAACTCAGATATGACATAGGCGACCAGCTGGTGGTCTGCGATTTTTGCGGTAGGAAGTTTGATCCCAAGGACCTGCTGAGCCGTGAAACGGACAAGAGAGGTGCCCGCAAGGCTTCTGCGAAGGCCAAGGAGGTACCTGCGGATAGTCCGGCATCTGAAGAGGGGGAGCCGGAAAAGCAGGTCAGGAAGATGAAGGTCAAGGTCTTCACCTGCCCGAACTGCGGCGGCGATATCATCTCCACCGACCTGGATGCAGTGGACTACTGCAGCTACTGCGGAAGCTTCGTGTCCCTGGAGAGCCATCTCACCAGGATGCGGGAGCCTGAGTTCATCATACCCTTCAAGGTCACCGGCGAGGAGTGCCGCTCCTCATACAAGCGTTTCGCCCGCAAAAGATTCTACGCCCCCTCCCAACTCAAGGACGACGAGTATCTGGAGCGGTTCAGAAGCATCTACATCCCCTACTGGATGTACGACGTGGGATACGGCTCCGGAGAGCTGGAGGGACGGGATGATTTCCGCAAAGGCAACTACGTGTACCACAAAAAATTCGCCGTAGAGCTGGACATGGATGCCACCGTCAAAAACATTCCCTACGATGCATCCTCCACCTTCGACGATTCCATATCCGATGCAATTCTTCCCTTTGACCCGGACGAGATGGAGCCCTTCAATACGGCGGCTCTTCTGGGCCACTTCGCGGACACTGCCGACGTGCCTCCCAGGACATACGAGCCTGAGGCCAGGGCCACTGCGGACCAGGGGGTCTGGGATATTTTGCAGAAGGTGCCCATAGTAGACGAGGCGAAGCCTGACAGGCCATCGTACACGGAGTTTTCCAAGGGCTTCAACAGGGAAGTGAAGGACACCAGACTGGCCATGCTTCCGGTGTGGTTCCTTACCTGGCGGCGCAAGGACCGCATCGCATATTCTGTGGTGAACGGTTCAACCGGTGAGATATCTGCGGAGATGCCGGTATCCATCGGAAGGTTCCTTCTTGGGACCCTTCTGTGCGCTGTGCCGCTGTTCATCATCTTCAATCTTTTGTTCATGATAACAGCCACCAAGATGATGCTCATATCCAGCCTCCTGACCTTGTTAGGAGTGATTCTGTATTTCCTGGAACTCAAGGAGATCGCAGGACGTGAGACCCACGTTTACGACAAGGGGTATCTCACCAAGCATCCCGAGGAAAAGAAACGGAGCAAGGCGATCAAGACCCCCAAGAAGCCGGGAGCGCCCGGTGCCGCGGAATCCTTCAAGAAGTTCGTGAAGGATATGGGTCCCTTTGGGATCATAGTGATGATGTGGCTGTTAACGGTGCTGATCTATACCGTGTTCCTTGCAGTAAGCTCAGGAATCAGGCTGTTCTTCTCAGGCGGGCCATCGGGTACATACCTGTTCGTGCTTCTGGTATGCGATGTGGTCATGTTTTTTGCCATAAAGCGAGCCAGGAAGATCGCTGAGGTCATCTCCTACGAGAAGGTCTTAAAGGACGTTATGGGAAGCATAATCGCTATCGCCATCGCCCACATAATAGTGATCCTGCACCCGGCTGAAGACCTGTTCTACTACATTACCGCAGTACTTTGCCTACTGGGAGTGGTCATGACCATGATCGGCATAATCAGAAGATACAATGCGGTGGTCACCAGACCGCTGCCTCACTTCTTCGACAGGACCTCCAACGAGGGTGAGAAGGTAAGGAGCAATGGTAAGTCCAAGGCCAAGGAGACGATGGCGGTGATCCTCATGGCTGCCGTCCTTACCGGTACTTCCGCCATGTTCCCCGTGACCGTGGATGCGCTGGATCTCACTTATCATAATGAGGCTTCCGGGTTCGACGCGGTGATCATGGACGAAGCCGACCTCCTGACGGACGAAGATGAGCAGGAGCTTCTGGAAATCATGAAGCCAAACACCGAGTTCGGCCACGCAGTGCTTCTCACCAGCGATGAATATGTGGAAAACACCTATTACCTGGCAGGCTCCACCTATACTGAGATGTACGGTTCCGAAAGCGGCTCCATATTCGTGATAGACATGTATAACCGCTATCTGTACATCTACAGCGACGGACTGGTGTACAAATTCATCACCAAGAGCTATGCCAACACTATTACGGATAATGTGTACAGATATGCAACCAAGGGCCTTTACCGCGCCTGCGCGGAGGAGGTCTTCACCCAGGAGCTCAAGGTGCTCAAGGGCATTAGGATCGCTCAGCCCATGAAGTACGTGGACAACCTGCTTCTGGCGCTGATCGGGGCGCTGTTTATAAACTATATGATCCTCAGGGCCCAGTCCAGACGCGACAAGGCCACCCAGAAGGTTATGATGGAAAGCAGCAAGCCCTATCTTGCTCTCATGGGCGCAAAATATACAGTCCGCAGCCTCACTAAGACCTATTCGCCGCCCAGCAGTTCATCAGGCGGCGGCGGATCCTCCGGCGGTGGCGGCGGAGGAGGAGGCGGTGGAGGCTTCACCGGAGGCGGAGGAGGCCACGGCTTCTAATATGGCTTATTAAAACGGCAGCCAACGGCTGCCGTTTTTTATTGATGTATTTGAAGCTTTGTTTTATGAGATTACAATGTTGTACTTATGACGGAGCTTGTTTGACAATTCAGCCTCGGAATGTTCCACCAACTTATCTTTCATCAGCCTCCCTAAGACTATACCGGGATCCCGGTCGATGGATTTCGCGAATTCCACTATGATGTCCTTATTAAAGTGTTTGTGATGCAAAATGAAATCGCAGTACTGTTCCTGTGGAATCAGGGCACTTTGGGCATATAGGTCCGCTCTGTCTTCAGCATCGTTACTGAATGACATGCCCAGATCACCATCCAAAATGTGTCCTATTTCGTGGAAAAGGCTGAACCAAAAAGTATCCGCATAATGCCTGCGGTCATTTACCATCAGCATAATCTTGCCGTCTACTTTCTTGGTGGCGCCGTTGATTCCTGAGTTTTTCAGATTCGGGAGAACAACGAAAACCACGCCGGCTTTTAAGAAAGCATCCTTTATCACCGGTAGGAATGTTTCATGATTCTGTGTCTGCGTTAAGGCAAAAGAGACCGCACCCACGAACTTCTTCTTGTCATACGAAGGAGCCTCTGTTTTTAGGGCCTGATTGACCGCGATCTGTGTCAGTGCATTAGCATTTACAATATTCGAAAGACTAAGATCCTCTTTATAGCTTCTGAAACTGACTGCAAGATTCCGTTCTCCCAAGACTGTCAGCGATGCCACGGACAAAAAATCCCTGATACAACTGATCTGATCTTCGGTCTTGCGGGGTAGGGAAGGCAAGCCGAAATGATCCCTGAAATACTTGTAATCGATCAATTTAAAGATTTCTTTTTCGTGCTTTAAATCTTCAGCCATCAGGAATTCTGCATACATTTCGTTATATGCCTGCTGCAATCCAAGCCAGTAACCCACAGATGTCCCAAGCATTCTTGAGAGTTTCGATGCCATCTCAATAGACAGGCTCTGCTCTCCTCTTATAAGAATGCTCAGATTCTTGGGAGTCGTTCCAAGACGCTTGGCAAAATCTTCCTGAGTCAGACCACTCTCATCAACAATCTCTTTTATGTAATAACCGGGATGAAAGGCGACTTTATCATTGAATTCAAAGTAATTACTCATAATGTGGACTCACCTCTCTAATTTCGACAATTGTAACAACGGCTGCTTTTAAGCTGGTGCACTGTGATTTAACTTTTTCGTTTGCATATATTATCTTCATGAACGCATCCAAGCAAAATTACCTAACGGGTAATTTTATTATAGCGCATTGAGGCCAAAAGTCAATGGCCTTAGGGAAGTAATCTTCGGCAAAGTGGTTGAACAGGGGCATACCGTAAGCTCATCAGTGGCTTCAGGTCAGATATAGTATTTGCAGACGGTACGGGCCCCTTGTCGTACCGCAAAACACGTGATGGCCGCGTGGATTCATTGTCGATAAAACATTTTTTGCTCCTCCACTCACCCCCTTGCCATCCTTGACTTTATCTAGTATACTATCTTATTAGGTATACTGGCGTTAATGTCGGCCCGAATCGGGTCAGGGCGCCTGGAATATCAATCTTGAAGAAAGGAGGAAAGAATATGTTCAGACGATTTTTCAGAGGATTGATCACCATAATCGGCGCGCTGATCGGCTATGAGATCTATGACATCATGATGTACTTTCTTTTGAAGTATAACGGCATGACCGAAGATGCACTGACTCAGACCGAACAGACGGTAGTGGCTTTAGTATTTATTATTATTTTCGCAATCATCTTTTATGTTATCGCCCCGGGGTTTACCGCAAGGAGCCGCCGGGCGGCAGCCTCTATTGAAAACGAGATCAAGGGAGTTTCTCCCGTGGAGATCATCGGCGGGGTCATAGGGCTTTTGCTGGGACTGATAATCGCATACTTTATAACCACAATTTATCAGAACATCGTAGAGCAAAAGTCTCTGTACCTGACCGTTACCGTTATCGTCTACTCACTTCTGGGTTTCACCTTGGCTGTCATCGGATCCCGTAAGGCTCCGGAACTGTACAACCTGATCATGACTTCCCAAAAGAAGCAGAAGGAGACCAACGAGTACGAATACAACGCAAAGGACAGGAACAAAAAAGACAACCGCATACCGAAGATCCTGGACACCAGTGTCATCATCGATGGAAGAGTGCTGGAGATCATGAAGGCAGGTTTTCTGGAAGGACCCATAATCATTCCGGAATTCGTGCTGGTGGAGCTCAGGCACATCGCCGATTCCTCGGACAGCCTTAAGAGAGTCAGAGGAAGACGGGGCCTGGATATTTTGAACAAGATCCAGACGGAGTTCGAGATCCAGATCTACAACACGGATCAGGAGAAGGCCCTGAAGGAGATCCCGGAAGTGGACGTGAAGCTGCTCAAGCTGGCTCAGATCATGAAGGGCAAGCTTGTCACCAATGACTTCAATTTGAACAAGGTGGCGGCCATCAAGAACGTTCCGGTGCTCAACATCAATGACCTGGCCAACGCGGTGAAACCGATCTCGATCCCGGGAGAAAAGATGAACGTCAAGCTGGTGAAGGCCGGCAAGGACAGAGAGCAGGCCGTAGCTTACCTGGACGACGGTACCATGATCGTGGTAGAGGACGGCAGGAAGTATATTGGTCAGGATGTGGATATCACGGTAACTTCAGTGCTTCAGACATCCGCAGGAAGAATGATCTTCGGCAAGATCAAATAGGATCAGACTTAAGATGTATCAAGGCCTTAAGGTGACCGCCCTTATTGCGGCGGCAGGCAAGGGCTCCAGATTCGGAGCGGATGTGCCCAAGCAGTTTCTGAAGCTTGGAGACCGCACCGTGCTGGAGCAGAGCCTTGAAAACTTCATAAGAGCGCCTTACGTGGACGAGATCGTAGTGATCGCCAATCCGGACTTCATGGATGAGACCGCAGAACTTCTTCAGTCGAAAGGCCTGCCTGCAAGGGTGGTGCCCGGAGGGAAGGAGAGGACGGATTCCGTGTGGGAAGGCCTGAAGGCCACGTCTGACGGGCTGGTGCTCATCCACGATGCCGCCAGACCCTTCATCACAAGTGATGTCATAGAGAGGGTGGTCCGCGAGGCCTATGAGACAGGGGCTGCAGTGCCCTGCGTCAGGCCCAAGGACACCATCAGGACTGTTCAGGGGAATCTGAAGAGGGACGAACTCTTCGCAGTCCAGACCCCTCAGGGCTTCAGGACGGAGGTCATAAGGTCGGCCTACGAGAAGGCCAGAGCAGAGGGCTTCGCCTCCACCGATGAGGGAGGCATGGCGGAGCACGCAGGATTTAAGGTGTCCATTGTGGAAGGAGATTACGCCAACTTGAAGATAACCACCAGGGATGACATGCCCGTTGAGACCAGGACCGGCACAGGCTTCGATGTCCACCGGCTGGTGGAGCACAGGAAATGCATTATCTGCGGTGTGGAGGTGCCCTTCGAGAAAGGACTTCTGGGCCATTCCGACGCTGACGTGGCGCTCCACGCTCTAATGGATGCTCTTCTCGGAGCGGCAGCCATGGGCGACATAGGAAGACACTTCCCGGACACCGATCCCAAGTACGAAGGAGCGGATTCCATGAAGCTTCTTGAAAAGGTCATGGAGCGTCTCAGGGAAGAGGGCTGGTCCGCGGTGAACGCTGATATCACCGTGATCTGCCAGAGACCCAAGATCGCACCTTTTGTGGCGGAAATGACCGAGAGGGTGGCAGACGCTTTGGGCCTCAACACATCTTCAGTAAACATCAAGGGAACCACCACCGAAGGCCTGGGATTCACAGGCCGCGGGGAAGGGATAGCCTCCCTTGCCACAGTGACCATAAGGCGCTGACAGAATAGCGCAAAAAACATAAGATACAAAACTAGACAGGAGATATTTTTAAAGATGAAACTTTCCGACAGCTTATTCAAAACATTCAGAGAAGTACCCCAGGAGGCGGAGATACCCAGCCACATCCTGCTCTTAAGAGCGGGAATGATCAGGAAGACCGCAGCCGGCATCTACACCTACATGCCCATGGGCTGGAGAGTGGTGAGAAAGATCGAACAGATCGTAAGAGAAGAGATGGACGCTAAGGGCGCCCAGGAGATCTGTACTTCGATCCTTCAGCCATCGGAGCTCTGGGAGGAGTCCGGCAGATGGGCTGCCTACGGCCCTGAAATGTGGAGAATAAAGGACAGGAACGGAAGACCCTTCTGTCTGGGACCCACGGCTGAGGAGATTTTTACGGACATCGTCAGATCCGGAGTGGATTCCCACAGGCAGCTGCCCTTCATGCTCTATCAGATAACCGACAAGTTCAGAGACGAAGCCCGTCCCAGATACGGCATGATGAGATCCAGAAACTTCATCATGAAGGACAACTACTCCTTCGACAAGGATCACGAGGGCATGATGGTGAGCTATCAGAAGATGTTCGATGCTTACACCAATGTGTTCAACAGATGCGGCCTGACCTTCAGACCTGTAGAGGCTGACAACGGAGCCATCGGCGGAGATTCTTCCCACGAGTTCACAGCCCTTTGCGAATTCGGCGAGTCTGAGATCGCATACTGCGAGAACTGCGATATGGCAGCCACCGTTGAAAAGGCAGCCTTCAAGGATGCGGAACCGGATACCTGCGACATGCTTCCCATGGAGAAGGTACTGACACCGGGCACCAAGACCATCGAGGAGGTAGCCAACTTCCTTGGCCTGGAAAAGAGCCAGACCATCAAGGCTCTCCTCTTCATCACCTACGATGAGGAAGGAAATGAGAAG
The DNA here is from genome assembly GCA_900315895.1 of uncultured Eubacteriales bacterium. Classification (GTDB taxonomy): domain Bacteria; phylum Bacillota; class Clostridia; order Peptostreptococcales; family Anaerovoracaceae; genus RUG754. Next base: position 11,399 of record ONAY01000027.1, on the reverse strand, counting down.
GAATACGTGGCAGCCTTCGTAAGAGGCGACAGAGAGCTTAACATGACAAAGCTTGTGAACGCTCTTGGAATCAGAGAGTACGAGATCGCCTTCGCGGACGAGGCGGCCATGCACGAAAAGACCGGATCCGTGGGAGGATTCACCGGACCCATAGGACTTCACGACTGCAAGGTGGTAGTGGATTCAGAACTGGTTGGACTTAGAAACCTCTGTGCAGGAGCATGCGAGGCGGACCACCATATTTTGAACGTGAACTACGGCCGTGACTATACTGCAGACATCGTGACTGATCTCAAGACCCTGAAAGAGGGAGATCCCTGCCCCTGCTGCGGAAGACCTGTCAAGCACGCAAGAGGCGTGGAGGTCGGACAGATCTTCACTCTGGGCACCAAGTATTCTGTTCCCATGGGAGCCGTATACAAGGACGAGAATCAGGAGAGCAAGCCCATCTACATGGGATGCTACGGAATCGGCGTATCCCGCACCTTCCAGGCCATCATCGACATGCCTGAGAACCACGACGAGAACGGTATAATCTGGCCCATGTCAGTTGCTCCTTACCACGTGATCATCACCGAGATGAAGCCCGGCGATCCGGTCCAGGATCAGCTCTCAGAGAAGCTTCACGACGAGCTTCAGAGAAGGGGCATCGAGGTCATCTGGGACGACAGAGACGAGCGCCCCGGCGTCAAGTTCAAGGATGCAGACCTGATCGGTATCCCCGTAAGGATCACTGTAGGCAAGCGTGCCGGCGAGGGCGTAGTGGAATACAAACTCAGAAGAGAAGCTGAAAAGACCGACCTCACATGGGAAGAGGCGGTTCAGGAAGCAGTCAACATAGTGGAGAGAGAGAAGAGAGGTTGACTCTTTGGAACAGAAACCAAGCATTAAGGACAACATGTACCTTAAGCTGTTCATAGAATTTTTTACTCTGGGGCTCTTCACCTTCGGAGGTGGAGCAGCCATGATCGCCATGCTTCAGGACAGACTCAGGGGCAAGCACTGGCTCTCAGAGGACGAGGTGCTGGACTGCATAACCGTGGCCCAGACCCTTCCGGGAGTGGTGGCCGTCAACATGTCAGTCTTCGTAGGGTACAGGATGAAAGGAATAAAGGGCGCCATGGTCTCAGTTTTAGGCATGGTGCTGCCTTCCTTAGTCATAATCATATTGGTAGCCATATTCATGGAGGCTTTTGAGGAGAATCCATACATCATAGGGGCGCTCAGAGGGATCCGTGCCGCCACTCTGGGGCTTATCCTTGCCACCTGCTTCAAGCTCGGAAAGCAGATCCTGGACAAGTCAAAGAAGGAACGTGCACAGATGGTCATCACAGCCCTCGTCTTCCCTCTGGCATTTCTTGCTATAACCTTTTGGAAGATGGATGCCGTCTGGGCTATTCTTGGAGGTCTTGTCATAGGGATCATCTACGGGCTTATCAGAATGAAGGAGGAGAAGGCATGATATACCTGAGACTTTTCCTCACCTTTCTTAAGATAGGTTTCGTGGGATTCGGCGGAGGACTGGCTATACTTCCCTTGATCTATCAGGGGGTCAGCAAGTTCACAGATATAACAAAAGAACAGTTTGCAAATTTTTTTGGTATATCTCAGGCTACGCCCGGGCCCATTGCGGTCAATGCGGCGACCTATGTGGGTTTTGAGGCTGCAGGGATCCCGGGATCACTTTGCTCCACATTGGGAGTGATCCTGCCGTCATTTCTTCTGGTGGTCATATTTACCAAGTTCCTCAAGGAACACAGGGACAACCGACTGGTGGACGGTGCATTTGTAGGCATCAGACCGGTGACACTGGGCATGCTCCTTTCGGGAGTGTGGTTCATAGCTGAGGGTGCTCTGTTCGTGTCCGGAGGAGAAGGGATGCTTGGAGTCTACCAGGGAGTGGATCTTCCCGTGCTTGGAATGGCGCTGATATCTTTTGGACTATCATTGTCAAACAAGGTGGGAGCGATACAGTTAATAATAGCGATGGGCGCATTAGGCGCCGTTGTGTTTTCATAAAATATAGGTAAGACGCGTTTAGGAGGAAGTTATGAAAAAATTCACTATCGAGATGGAAGATGGCGGAGTAATGAAGGGCGAACTTTACCCTGAGATCGCTCCCATTACAGTTGAAAACTTCGAGAAACTGGCTAATTCAGGCTTCTATGATGGGCTGATCTTCCACAGGGTCATCCCCGGATTCATGATCCAGGGAGGAGATCCCAAGGGCATCGGCATCGGCGGACCGGGCTGGACCATCAAGGGCGAGTTCAATTCCAACGGTGTCAGAAACGACATCAGACACTTGAGAGGCGTGCTTTCCATGGCAAGGGCAATGGACCCCAATTCTGCAGGTTCCCAGTTCTTCATCATGGTGGAGGATGCTCCCCACCTTGACGGCGAGTATGCCGCCTTCGGAAGGGTCACGGAAGGCATCGAAGAGGCCGACAAGATCGTTTCAGTTGAACGTGACTACAGCGATAAACCCTACGACCCCCAGGTCATGAAGACTGTAAGGGTCTTTGAAGAGGAAATATAATGACAAACATACCTGAAATCAGGCTGTACAACAGCTATACGAGAAAAAAAGACCTTATCAAAACTCATGAGCCGGGCAAGTTGGGCCTCTACACCTGCGGCCCCACGGTCTATCACTTCGCCCACATAGGAAACCTCAGATCCTACATCATGGAGGACGCTCTGGAGAAGTTCCTGAGATATGCAGGCTACGACGTTAAGAGAGTCTCCAACATCACCGACGTGGGACATCTGACGTCCGACGCGGACGAGGGCGAGGACAAGATGGTCAAGGGCGCCAAGCGCGAGCACAAGACAGTCATGGAGATCGCCAAGTTCTATACTGATGCTTTTGCGTCTGACTGCGAGAAGCTCAACATCAAGAAGCCCGACGTCATCGAGCCTGCCACCAACCTTATCCCGGAGTACATCCACATGATCCAGGTGCTCCTGGACAAGGGCTACGCCTACAAGGCCGGCGGCAACATCTACTTCGACACATCCAAGCTGGACAGATACTATGTCTTCGGAGAACACGACGAAGAGGACCTGGCCGTGGGAGTGAGGGAAGGTGTTGAAGAGGATCTGAACAAGAGGAACAAGGCTGACTTCGTCCTCTGGTTCACCCAGTCCAAGTTCGAGGATCAGGCTCTCAAGTGGGAGTCCCCCTTCTTCGATGAGATGGGATATCCCGGCTGGCACATCGAGTGCTCCTGCATTTCCATAAAGCACCTTGGAGAGTACTGCGACATCCACTGCGGCGGAGTGGACAACATGTTCCCCCACCACACCAATGAGATCGCCCAGAGCGAAGCTTATCTTGGACACCCCTGGTGCACCCAGTGGTTCCACGTGGCTCACCTGAACGACGAGTCCGGCAAGATGTCCAAGTCCAAGGGCGAGTTCCTGACTGTCTCCCTTCTGGAACAGAAGGGCTACGATCCTCTTTGCTACAGGCTCTTCTGCCTGGAGTCCCACTACAGGAAGACTCTGGTATTCTCCTTCGACGCTCTTGATAACGCCAAGAGAGAGTACGAGAAGCTGGTGCAGAGAGTGGCTCAGCTGGACAGAAATGACCAGTCCGACCTGGATCAGGCAGTGATCGACAGCCTTACGGAGAAGTTCGTAAGGAATCTTGCCATGGATCTTAACACCGCAAACGCAGTATCGCTTTTATACGATGTATTGAAGGCCAACACCAACGACCGCACCAAGCTCTATCTCATAAAGGACTTCGAGAGAGTGCTGAGCCTGGGACTTCTGGACAGGGCGGACAAGTATCTTCAGGCCAAGGCCGAGAAGGAAGCCAACAGGTATGCCGGCGTTCCCGAAGAAGTGGTGAAACTGGTGGAGGAGAGAGCCCAGGCCAAGAAGGCTAAGGATTTCGCCAGGGCTGATGCTCTGAGAGACCAGATCAGCGCCCTGGGATACACCGTTAAGGATACCGCAGAGGGTCCGGTCATCGAAAAAGCATGACTTTAGATGAGCGCAAAAAATACAAGCAGGGGCTGATCTCTGCGGTGCTGTGCAGCGTCTGGTGGGGCATCTGCCCCATATACTGGGCCTGGCTCAAGCCCATAGAGAGCAGCACCATCATATTCTACAGGATCGTTCTGGTGGCAGTGGTCTGCACCCTGGGAGCTCTGATCTTTTACGGCAGAGAAACTGTTCTCGCGCCCCTTAAGGACCGGAAGCTCACTCTCCGCATGATCGGAGCAGGGATCATCATAACAATCAACTGGTCCGTGTACATCTGGGCCATTAACTCGGGGCACGTGATCCAGACCAGCATAGGCTACTACATAGAGCCACTCATGGTCTGCCTGTTCGGAATGATCTTCTTCGGAGAGAAGTTAAACAGATACAAGGCTGAGGCTTTGGCCTTCGGAGCGGCGGGAGTGATCGCAGTGATCGTATATTTCAAGGAATTCCCGGGTATCGCTTTGGCCATAGCCATATCCTTTTCCTGTTATGCCGCTTTGAAGAAGGGGATCAAGATGCCGCCCCTTCTGTCTCTGATGTACGAGACGGTATTCATCGCACCCTTTGCCCTTATGGTGGTCTTCTGGCTGGAGGGCACAGGACAGGGGGCTCTGGGATTCGGCTGGGGCAGGTATGTTTTGCTCCTTCTGTGCGGATTCGTAACGGCCCTGCCGCTTACGCTGTTTGCGGATGCGGCCAACAAGACCAGCATGTTCATGCTGGGGCTTACGGAGTACATCTCCCCTACCATAGCGCTGTTCATAGGGATCTTCTACTTTAAAGAGGATTTCTATCCCGTGCAGATCATAGCCTTCGCCATCATCTGGGTGGGGCTTGTGATCTTTTCTCTGGGAGAGCTCAAGGAGCTGAGAGGAGACCAAAATGTTGGATAGCATGGCACTGGCATTTATGGGAGACGGAGTCTACGAGGTATATGTCAGAAGGAGAGTGCTGGAACTGAACCCGGGTTCCAGGGTGGACAGGCTCCACAGAGAAGCCGTGAAGTACGTGAGAGCCGAGGCTCAGGCTGAGGTCATCAAAAAACTCATGGCCGGGGTGCTCACCGATGAAGAACTCAACGTGGTGAAACGGGCCAGAAATCACAAGCAGATCTCCTCCAAAAGGATAAAATCTTCCAAGAAGGGTTCGGACCCGGTGAGGGAAAAGCTGGCCACCGCCTTCGAGGCGCTGGTGGGTTTTTTGAGCCTGGAGGGCAGAGAGGACCGGCTGGAAGAGATCATGGCTCTGACCTTCGGCATCATCGAGGAAGCGGAGAGCCAAGAACAGGATATATGAAGAGGTTAACCTACAGTAAAGTACAAGAACTATACAGGGAGTACTCAACTCCACCCCATGTGATCAGGCACTGCAAGGGAGTGACGATGATAGCCCTCATGATCGCCCGAGAGCTGAACCGTTACGGCCACAGCCTGGATCTGGAGATGATCAAGGGAGCGGGGCTCACCCACGACATGGCCAGAGTGCAGGAGAGGCACTGGGACGTGGCGGCGGACAAGCTTCTGGAACTGGGCTATCCCGAGGAAGCGGCCCTGGTGAGACTCCACATGACCGGTGTGGGATACAGTCCTGTAGAACATGTGAACGAGCAGGACATGATCTGGCTGGGAGACAGGCTGATCAAGGAAGACACTTATGTGGGGATTGACGAGCGTTTCCGTTATATCGAGAACAAGGCAATCCAGAGAGGGGAAGGACCGGAGGTCATGGCCCGGATCGACAAGAGCAAGGGCGACATGCAGCATCTCATGGACGGTATCACAGGAGTCATAGGTATGACCATAGATGAACTGATCGGCATAGGCACCAACATGGCCGATCTGTTCGATGAAACTGAAGTTGGAGAGGAAGCCAGATGAGCAAGGCAGACGTATTATTCGTAAATATGTGTAAAAAGATCCTGGAGGAGGGCTTCAGCACTGAGGGAGCCACCGTCAGGGCCAGGTGGGAGGATGGATCCCCCGCCTACACCATCAAGACCTTCGGAGTGGTGAACCGCTACGACCTGTCTCAGGAGTTTCCGGCTCTTACCTTGAGACGGACCGCCATCAAGTCCGCCATGGATGAGGTGCTCTGGATCTGGCAGAGAAAGTCCAACAACATCCACGATCTGAAGCCCCACATCTGGGACGAGTGGGCGGATCCCGACGGATCCATCGGCAAGGCCTACGGCTATCAGATGGCAAAGAAGTACAAGTTCGCCCAGGGCGAGATGGACCAGGTGGACAACGTGATCTGGCAGCTGAAGAATCAGCCCCAGTCCAGAAGGATCCTGACCAATATGTATAACTTCGAGGATCTCAGCGAGATGAACCTGGAGCCCTGCGCATATTCGGTGACCTTCAACGTTACAGGAAACAAGCTCAATGCCATTCTGAACCAGAGATCTCAGGACATACTGGCTGCCAACAACTGGAACGTGGTGCAGTATGCCCTTCTGGTGATGATGCTGGCCCAGGTCACGGGTTATCAGCCCGGAGAGCTGGTCCACGTGATCTCAGATGCTCACATATATAACAGACACGTTCCAATCATAGAGGAACTGATCGAAAGACGTCAGTATCCGGCCCCAAAGGTCACGCTGAATCCCGAGATCAAGGACTTCTACGACTTCACCCCGGAGGATGTAAGGGTGGAGGATTACTTACACGGAGAACAGATACTGAACATCCCCATTGCAGTATGACTTTAGGAGGAAAAATGAATCTCATAGTTTGCACTGACAAGAACTGGGCCATCGGCAAGGACGGCCGCCTCCTCTGTCATCTCAAGGAGGACATGAAGTATTTTAAGAAAAATACACTGGGCAAGGTGGTGGTCATGGGCCGTTCCACCCTGGAGAGCCTTCCTAAGGGGGAGCCTCTCAAGGACAGAGTGAACATAGTCTTAACCAGACAGGCCGACTTCACCAAAGAAGGAGCCATCATCGTCCACGACATGGAAGCGCTCCTGGAGGAACTGAACAATTACGATACCAACAACGTGATGATCATAGGCGGAGCTTCCGTGTACAACGAGATGATGGACATGTGCGACAGACTCCTGGTGACCAAGGTCTACAAGGAGTTCGAAGCCGACACCTACATCAGAAACATTGACGAGAACCCAAACTTCAAGGTGGTGTGGAGCTCCGAAATGATGACCGAAGGAGATACGGACTTCCAGTTTTTTGAGTATCGTAGAAAGATGATCACACCGGAGGATCTTTTGGATGACTAAGAGCGCAAAAAACACAAGAGAGACCAGCACCAATCTTATCATCGGAAGGAACCCGGTGAACGAGGCTCTGAAGGCGGGACGGGAGATCGACAGGATACTGGTGTCTTCCGAGGAAGGTTCCATGAAGGTGCTGATCGCCAAGGCTAAGGAGAGAGGGATCCCTGTGATGAAGTCTGAGCGTCAGGCTCTGGACAGGATATCCCAGGGACAGCCCCACCAGGGAGTGGCGGCCTACGTAAGCTCCTACTCCTACGCTTCCGTGGAAGACATCCTGGAGAAGGCGGCTGATAAGGGGGAGGACCCATTCATCATAGTCCTGGATGGGATCGAGGATCCCCACAATCTGGGAGCCATCATCAGGACAGCAGACTGCGCAGGCGCCCACGGCATCATAATCCCCAAGAGACATTCTGCAGGCCTCACCGATACCGTGGCAAAGGCCTCCGCAGGAGCCATCGAATACGTACCCGTGGCCAAGGTGTCAAACATCGCACAGACCCTGGAATCCCTCAAGGAAAAGGGGATCTGGGTATATGCCTGCGACATGGACGGCGAGAACTACACGGACCAGAACATGAAGGGCGGCCTGGCGCTGGTCATCGGATCAGAGGGCTTCGGCATCTCCAGACTGGTGAAGGAGAAGTGCGATTTCACAGTGTCCATACCCATGAGGGGCCACGTGAATTCCCTTAACGCCTCCAATGCGGCCTGCTGCGTGATGTACGAGGTGAGAAGGCAGAGAGACCTGGGCTGAATTTTTTGCGGCGAAACCTAAGGCGGTATAGATTTGGCTATAGAAAATCTTTTGATCTTGACAGACGAGCAGCTGGCGGCTATGGCCAAGGAAGGCAGCGAGACGGCTGAAGAGATCCTTATCGACAAGTACAAAGGACTGGCCAAGCTTAAGGCAAAGGCCTACTTCATCGCAGGAGGCGACCAGGAGGACGTGGTCCAGGAGGGCATGATCGGTCTCATGAAGGCTGTGAGAAACTTCGACCCCGAGAGAGAGGCCAGCTTCAAAACTTTTGCGTCCACCTGCATAACCAACCAGATCATCAAGGCCATCAGGAACGCTGACCGTGAGAAAAACCACCCCTTGAACGAGGCGGTGTCCTTAAGCGACACGGTGGAAAGCGCCGACGAGAACCTGACCATCGGGGATATCGTCCGGGCCTCCATGTTCGACGAGCCGGAGCAGAAGCTGATCTACCAGGAGATGGTGGACAGGATAGTCGCGGCCATCAATGCCAACTTCAGCCAGCTGGAAAGGGATGTTTTCCGCAAAAAACTGGAGGGCAAGAACTACATCGACATAGCCAGGGAGCTGGGCAAGTCCCCGAAGACCGTGGACAACGCCATACAGAGGGTGCGCCACAAGGTCACGAGCATCTTGGACATGTAAAGGTGTCGTAAATCAGGATCGCGGGAGTGTCGCGGTCTGAAACATAGAAAAATATAACCTGTCCGGATAAAACCGGAATCTAAAGGAGAATGTCATGGAAAAAGTATTTTTGGACGGCGTTGAAGGCGCAAAGCTTGCTCTCAACATCTACGAACCCGAGAATCCTGTAGGCATCGTGCAGGTGTTCCACGGAATGGCAGAGCACAAGGAAAGGTACGATTACTTCATGAACAAACTGATGGAGGCAGGCTATGTGGCAGCCATCAGCGACATGAGAGGCCACGGAGAATCCCTGGACTCTACGGGAGTTAAGGGGTATTTCGGCAAAGGCGGCACTGAGAATCTGGTGCACGACCACAAGCAGATCACCGACTACCTTCTTGAAAGGTATCCGGGACTTCCGCTGTACGTCTTCGGCCACTCCATGGGAACACTGAACGTCCGCGCATGGCTGGAGAGATATTCCGCCTGCACCAACAGGGTGGTCCTGAGCGGCACGGTATGCCCCAACGGCGCAGCCAAGCTGGGAGTCTGGATCGCCAACAGACAGGCAAAGAAGCTGGGCCTCACAGGCTTCAGCCCCATCATGCTCAAGCTGACCCAGGCAGGCACCGGCGGCAAACCCAAGCCGGGCGAAGAGTTCCAGTGGCTCTCCTACAATCAGGAAAACATCAAGACCTACGAAGCTGATCCTGACAGCGGATTCCCCTTCATGGTGGGCGGCTACAAGAGTCTTTTCGAGATGACAGCCAACGTCTCAAAGCCCGAGCGCTACAAGGACGTGAACAAGGACTGCAAAATACTTCTTTTGAGCGGTGTGGATGACCCCGTAACAGGCGGCGCAAAGGGCCTGGCCGGTTCCATCTCCAACCTGGAGAAGGCGGGCTTCACCGTTTCCAACAAGGTCTATGACCATATGAAGCACGAGATCTTAAACGAGGATGAGAGGGACATGGTCATCCAGGACGTTCTGGACTTCTTCAGAAGCTAAAGTTAAGATTTGAGTTTTAAGGAGATACAGATGGCATACGTAGAAAACGAAGCTTTGACAGAGGAGATGCTTCAGAGCCTTCAGAGGCTGGTACAGTACAATTCAGTGGAGGGTGAGCCTTCAGAGGGCAAGCCCTTCGGCGAAGGCCCCGCTGCCGTGCTCAAGGAGGCCCTTGAGATGGCGGAAGAGATGGGCTTCAGGACCAAGAACGTGGACAACTACTGCGGATACGCAGAGATCGGACAGGGCAAGGATATAATCGGCCTTGTGGGGCACCTGGACATCGTGCCTGCCGGGACAGGCTGGGACACAGATCCATTCACCGTGACCCGCAAAGGCGACAAGGTCTACGGCAGAGGAGTCAGCGATGATAAGGGCGGAGTGGTTGCATCACTCTACGCCATGAAGAGGGTCCTTGAAAGCGGCATTCCCCTGAACAAGAGGATCAGAGTTCTCATGGGCTGCAACGAGGAGTCCGGCTCCCGCTGCATGGCCTATTACAATCAGCACGAGGAACCCATTACCGTGGGTTTCACCCCTGACGGCGATTTCCCCGGCATCCACGGAGAAAAGGGCATGATGGGCATGCTGGCCAGGAGCAAGTCCACAAAGATCGTGGACATCCACGGCGGATTCGTGTCCAACGCAGTCTGCAACGAATGCACCACGGTGGTCAAGAGCGAAGATGTGGATCTGGAAGCTCTGGCTCACGCCCTGAAGGAAACGGCACTTCCGGACTTCTCCCTCACTGAGGAGAACGGGCTGATCACCATATTCGCCAAGGGCGTGTCGGCTCACGCCAGCCTTCCCACCCAGGGCGTCAACGCCTGCGGATGCACCATGGAGGCCCTCAAGAAGGCCGGCATGGAGGATGACTTCGTGGACTTCTACGTGGAGCGCATCGGAACATCCTGCGACGGAAGAGGCTGCGGCCTCAAGGCGGAGGACGCCTACGGTGCACTGACGATGAATAACGGGATCACCAAGATGGAAGACGGAGTGATCACCTGCACTCTGGACTGCAGATATCCTGTGACCCTTAGTCCGGACCAGATGGTGGGAAAGGTCAAGCCCTACCTGGATGATCCCAGAGGATCACTGGAAGTGATGAAGGTGGTGGAGCCTCTGTTCTATGCTCCGGATTCCCCGCTTGTGCAGAACCTGCTTTCTGCCTATCAGGAGGTCACGGGTGATATGGAATCCAAGCCCCAGGTCATCGGCGGAGGCACCTATGCCAAGTCCATCCCCGGCATTATCGCCTTCGGATGCGAATTCCCCGGCGGCGACAACCACATCCATGACGCCAACGAATGCCTGGTGGTCAAGGAGCTGGGACTCCAGCAGGAGATATACTACAGGGCAATCCTGAAACTTTTGGATATGTAATATGATATGAGGGCCCCGCCCCGGCCGGTGGCCGGGGCGGGGGCGACATGTTCGCATTAGAGATTTTTCTCTCTTGACTTTAGGCGGGCAGTTAAGTATAATCATTGGTGCACAGATGAAGAAGTGCGAAATATGCTGTTGTAGCTCAGTAGGTAGAGCACTTCCTTGGTAAGGAAGAGGTTCGGCAGTTCGAGCCTGCTCAACAGCTCCATGAAGGCTGGTTTTTACCAGCCTTTTTTCTTTACAAAAAGCCTTTTATTTTCGGGGCGGATGTGTTAAAATATTTTTTGCGTGTGAGAACGCGTGCGGGCCGGGGACGCCCGGACCCGTCTTCCAAAAAATAACGTTATAAATAGGAGGAACCCAAAATGGCTAAGCAAAAGT
>ONAY01000022.1 GCA_900315895.1 uncultured Eubacteriales bacterium | reverse complement strand
CGAAATGAATATTATAATATTATACGTTCTTATAAAGTCCCAGGTCGGTCCATAATAATCAATGAATGCTGAAGTGCTTGCTCCCAGGGCGAACAGTATGAGAATGAGTACCAGGCTAAAAACAGGCCCTCCCGCTGAGCACATCAGCACCTGGGCTTTCGTGTATGCATTATCAGGAGCCGTATCATAAAACACTCCCGAAAAAGGAAGAATACGGATATCAAGGTTTTTTGTTTTAAAAAGCGCCTTTCCGAATCCCACCTGAATGATCCAGTCTTCTTTCCCCTTGGCAAGCTTATATCCCGCCATATGCCCTGTTTCGTGGATCAGTACAGAAAGATCAATCCCAAGCCAAAGGAATATGATTCCGAGTATTTCCAAAAGTACATTGATGAGCATTTTTACCTTCTACCCCATAAATTCCGATTTATCTAATTGTTACAGTCCATTCATCTCCCGTGACCAAATACTGAAACTCTGCCAGCTCCGGCGTGTTCATCACTCTCAGAAGAGCATCAAAATCATCAACGGTTTTTACTGTTGAAAGTTCGCTGTACTCGATCCATTCCATTTGTCCTTCTTCGGATGAGATAAGATCACCTGACCACCGCGTGGCCTTAAACAGGAGGACAACATACCTTCCGTTCTCTAATGGAAATTGTTTTACTCCAACCAATCTCGGGTCAAGGATCGTCAGGCCGGTTTCTTCCTTCATCTCGCGGATCACCGCATCAACAAAAGATTCTCCCGGTTCCACATGACCACCCGGCAGCGTATACCCCTGCCAGTCATTTTTCGTTCTATTTTGAAGGAGTATTCTATCTCCATCTGTGATGAGACACAGCACTGTCAGTTCGACATTTTCTGTTCTGCTCATTTGACGTCCTCACTTCTTTTTCTTTGGAGCAGGCAGTTCTGAATACATCGCTTCCAACAGTTCTCGCAGAAACTCCTTATTGTCTACGTCTTCCACGAGCAGCATTTCCTTTGCGCCGTCATAGGGCAGTTCCATCTCTGCATTAGGCATCATGGCCACAGCGGACTTCGTAGGCTTCACAAGGAAGCGGTCATCGTAAATGCCGCCGATGATCTTGCCGTGGTAATAGAGGATGTATTCTCCCATCATCGCACGAAAGGATATGTCGTCCAGTTCTGACAACTGTTCCAAGATGAAATCCAAGTATTCTTTGCTCGATGCCATATCTATTCACCCTTCTTCATGTATGTCAACTCCACGTCATAGCCAAGCTCGTCCATCATCTTCACGAAGGTCTTGTTGATGATCTGCTCCCGGCCCTTTGTGATGCTGTTCATTTATGTGTCATTTGACAGACGGTCTCGACGTGCCTTGGGATAATAGCGTTAATAAAAAGTCCATTATCTATGCTGTTTACTCGTCTGACCTCGTTGCTTTGTTCCTGCTTTCTGAAATGATCGAGGCAACGGCGTAGATTGTGCAGCAATCATAGACAGTTACACGCATGAACGGTAGATTCACTATATTCCAAAATGAATCACCCATTTGTTCTCGTACTCTGCCTTTTCTAACAACTCTGTTAATTCTGATAAAACAGGATCGTTATCTATGAGTCTGATAAAGCCTTTCAGAGAAGAAGGCGGTATAAGAGTGATTCCACAATATGCAAGCCCTTTGCCTTTAACGGAAAGAGTATGCCAATAGGAATCAACAGATTGCAGCCCTTCTGCAATACGCTCTATATAAACATCCTCTATAGAAATACAGGAATACTTCTGTGGCTCATATTTGTCATATCTTTTACCAAATCGCGGGGCGAACGGCATCATACCAAACTCATGTCTTGGCATTGTTATTACTCCTATAATACCAGATTGTTTAATTCATCTAATCTGTAGTCACAAATCGGTTCGAGACATCAATACCACCGTCTCCACATGCCTCGGAGCAGCAGGTCAAATAAATCTGCGTTCTCATTTTATTTTCTCATCGATCTGATCGTAATAGGCTAAATACTCCGCATCCTGCACGTGCTTTTTCGGCATCCAAAAAGCATATAACTTTTGCAGTCCTTCCGAATCCCCAAAGAGTATTTTGACCCTCTCATATGAATACTTGTTAGCGTCAACTTCATAGGGTTGCCCAAGATATACGTCCGTAAATAATGCTTCACCGCCATCCAGTTTGCATTCCAGATATTTTCCGTCAACCAGCTTATAGCAGGTTCCGTCAAACATGATAGTATACGGTAAACTACGAATGATTGCATCGCTGAACTTCTCAGGAGAGAGATACTGTACGGCATGCCTCAATTCATGATAAAAGTAAAATGCCTGTTCATAATCCGGGGCTTCACATAGGTATTCTGCGTTGATATAAATCGTCTTTGCCTCAAAATCAAACGTGCCGTTGGCGGTCTCATATCCCGGAGGCATATCAAATGACAAGCGCAGTTCAAGACCGTTTTCAAGGCAGTATTCATCAAAATATCGCTTATAGTCAAACATCCCGTCACCTCCGGATTCATACCGATGCTCTTATGGATCGCTCCCCGCCGCCGATGATGGCAGTGTGGGAGCCTTGTAGTACGTTAATTTGCAAACCGGCAGTTATTCATTCCGTTTTTTCATACACATAGATATCTTCACCTTCGTCATTCTCTCCAGTTGGGATAAAACCGAATTTCGTATAGATATGAACCGCCCGCACGTTTGCATTTTCTAAAGTGAGATATATTTTGTTCGTTTTATATTGTTTCATCATTTCATCTACTATCACAGGCAAAGCAGCCTGTCCGTATCCCTTGCCCTGATGATCAATATCAATCATATAACGGCAGAATAACGGTGCGTTCTTCTTTTCCCACATACCATAAAATGCGAAACCGATTATCGTATCGTCATCCATGATCAAACGGCTTTCCCACTCCGGCTCATATACTGATTGCACAATGGAAAAGGCTGCACTTGCGATCCATTCTTCATCCAATGGACATTTATGATTCGGATCGGTTGTAACGAAAGTTGCTTCTCTCCAGTTATTTCTGTTGATTTTCTCAAGATGAATCATTGTCTGTTAACCCCTTATTGAACACTTTCTATCATTTATCCTCGGACAGCAAAACTGCAGTTACAACCCCATTTGACAACATACCGAGAGTCTCAACCGCTTAAAAACCCTCAAATGACAACAATCCGATAGTCTCAATCTCCGATTTTTACCTTTGATAGCGAAACGAGAGTTACAGAAGCGGATTTTCTCAATTTGCCCTCTCGCTCTGTGGAAACTTATCCACACTCTCGCTGACGGTTAAATTTCGCAAATGCCTTTATTTCAAGCCATTTTCAGTGCCACGACCTCATTTTCTCGACAGCAGACAGACAGTCTCGACGTCGTTTTCGTTGAGCAACACCTTTCCACCAGCTTCAGCGTCATAATCTACGCGAAATTCAAATCTGATTTGCTTCAAAATGTGGTCATCTTTCTATCAAAACCAACTGTCTTCAAATGCTTTATAATGACTCCTGACATAGATCTTGAATTATCTTCATCTCATGTCAAATAAAGTCTCGGAAATACTTTTGAGTTTTTCTGGCACCTATCGATTAAGTAACTCTGTCACTGAATCAATCAGTTCCTGACTGAACCCTTCCAGATCTTTCAAGGTGATAACCTTCTTCTTTACAAGTATAGCAATATCCCATATCTCCTCAGATTTGTTCATTTCCAAAATCACACCCGGATGCTTCTTATCATTTCTGATTCTCTTTTCAAGTTCCCAAAAGTGATCAGAAGCATTTCCCGTAGAGCTCAGCAGTTCAATATACTTCTTCGTCAATCGCTCCATATAATGTTCCTGCCATTCAGGAACTTTTTCGCGAAACAGTTTCCAATCCACCTTTGATATCTCTACCATAATCCAATCACCTTAATCTCAAAACCGTTTCAGTTCATCTATCATTGCAGATCTTCTGGGATACTGTGCCCTATACTTTGCTGCCAGTTCAGAGGCAATCTCCTTGCCTCCCGGATGAGCTGCTATTTTCTTCAAATTTCTTGCTATATACTTGTAATCACGCCTGTTCTTTGATGTTCGTGCCTGCCTGTCTGCCGCATTCGCCAACACTTTCAGGCATCTGTCCGGATACATACTAAACAGCTTCTTTCCATAAGTATCAATAACGTACTCATTGTCAGGCTCCGCATTATCCATGATCAGGTCATATCTGTCCTCATAGCTTAACCAGAGATTGATCGCCGGCAATTTGTCAGCAAATTCATTCAGTAATTCTTCCCATCTGACCTTCCACTCTTCAGCGGTGAATAGAGCCTTGTACTCCAGATAATATTTCTCATCACCGGTATGAGCTACCATCATATTGTAAAGCTCTGTGATATAAGCCGCTGTATCTCCTTGTATCCTGTATATTTCCATCAGAGCTTTTCTCGGTCCATCAGACCAGTAAGAGTCCGGGCGACTATCTATCTGTTCTCTGTAGAGCTTGATAGCTTCATCATAATTACCATATTCTGTCTCAATCTGTGCTAACAACTCTTTATTGGTATATCTGTCTCTGGATTTTAGGAAATCCCTGATCTCCTGTATTGGTCTCTTCTGGTCAGCCAAAACCTTTACATAGTAATCTTCCTTTACATGAAGTGAATACTGCAAAATCTCCTTTTCAGGGATCTGACGCTTCAAATCATCCATGACCTTCAAAAGGAACTGTTCCTTCTTTACAAGCTCATCCTCGCTCTTAAAATGATCAAGGACAAAATCATAGATTTCATCCTCCATATAGTCAAAGACTCTTCCGTTCAAATGCTCCAATAATCCATCCAGCATTCGCTCATGAGAAAGGCTCTGCTCCCCATTTTTATAAATGGTTTCCCATATGTCATAAACAAACGAGCAAAAATCCTGCGTTTCACCGTTGGAATCATCCTTATCAGTATTGCTCCACTTTACATATGTCCAATTACAGAGTTCAAAAAGATCTGCATATCTGTTCTCGGCACACAGACCTTCTTTAGCTCCTTCCAGACCTTCCGTCACATCCATGCAGAGACCTCCGCAGTCACGCCAGTCGGCAAAGCCCCTTCTTGTATTATTAATAAACGCCGCGGTTATGAACTTCTTATAATCCCGTAATTTCATATCTCGAATCCCTGCTTCATTGGTTTATCTTGCAAAAACAAATAGAGCTTAATCAATGCATCTGAATCTTCTAAAATCACATTTTAAGAAGATTCATTACCAACAATGTCATTATATCCTTTTCTTTTGGGTCTGATTCGGCAATCATAAGAGTAATCGCAACCAGAGCTCCATCACTAATACGTTTATTACCATCCACAAAAAGAGCATTATTTTTATTTAAAAACTCCAGAAATATTGATGCTGCAATGCGTTTGCAACCATCTGCAAACGGATGATCCTTGATCATAAAATATAATAGATTGGCCGCTTTTTCCTCTAACGATGGATATACTTCGCCGCCGAACACATTCTGATAGACCGCTGCAAGTATACCCTCAATTTTCCCGGATTCTTTCTCGACTCCAAAAACATCCGAATGAAAAGAATCCTCCATCTTGTCAATCATGGCTCTGCAGTCATCATAAGTGATTCGATATAAAGGCGTATTTCCATCTGGCTTTTCTATCGATTGATGGTCATACTGATCGAGAAGCAACAACGCCTGAGTGTACTGGGCTACGGCAGTAAGGACATCCTTTTGGTCCAACTCTAAAGTATCTGCAAGCATCCTCGTCTGTATTTCAACAGTTTTCTGCAAAGCCTGAAGGCGCTTCTCATTAATTGCATAACCTTTCAGAATATATTGTTTTAACACAGAGTTAGCCCATTGTCTGAATTCAACACCCCTTTGCGATTTAACCCTATATCCTACGGATATGATTACGTCCAAATTATAATATTGAGGGGGTCTTGAAGCACTTCCATTACTTCTGTCGAAAATTTCGACAGAAGTATCCCTCTGTAATTCACCTTCTTTGAAGATCTTCCCAATATGATATGCGATAGATGACCTAGCCGTATCAAACAATTCGCTCATTTGATCTTGAGTCAGCCATACTGTATCCCTATCGATTGGAACTGGGAGGCATATTGCTTTGTCCTTTGTCTCAAAGAGAACTATTTCATTTCTGCTTTCCATATTCCTTTCACCTCTGAGTTAAGTATCAATAGCAGTATCTTTCATTTTTTGTGATTAATACCATTAACAATCCTATGATAATCCTCCATATCAACATCCAAAGTAATGGATCTTGCCCGGGTGTTGCTCATTCGTTGCAGGAGGCTCACGACTTCCACATGGCTTGTAAACGGGAAGTTGTCAAAAGCCTTGAGGTACATCACCCTATATCCCCTGGCCTCAAAGAACACCAGGTCATTTACAAGGGTCTTAGGATTGCAGCTGACGTAGATGATCTCATTAACGCCGTATGAGCAGATCTTTTCCAGCGCCTTGTAGCCGATGCCCGGCCTAGGCGGGTCGCATACGATCACATCCGGCAAGCTGTCCACCTGTTCATCCAGCACCTTGAACACATCGCCCTCAAAGAAGTCGCAGTTGGAAAGTCCGTTGAGCCCGGCGTTGTTTCTGGCCGCCTCCACAGCCTCTCCCACAAGCTCAATGCCGGTCACATGTTTTGCTCTCAAGGCCATCACCTGGGAGATCGTTCCCGTTCCGGAGTACAGATCGAAGACCTCCTTCCCTTCAAGGTCTGAGATCAGGCCCACGGCCTCGGTGTACAGTCTCTCCACCGCATCGATATTGGTCTGAAAGAAGCTGAAGGCCCCCACCTTGAATTTGAGCCCCATGAGCTCTTCCATGTAGTAGTCTCTACCGTAAAGAAGCCTTGCATCATCAGCTATCACAGCGTCTGCGGCCTTGTCCGTCACGGTCCTCATGATACCTACCACCTGGTTTTTCAGGTCCAGTCCAAGGATCATATCCCTGAATCCGTCCTGATCAAAAACATGTCCTGACGCTTCATCGGACGCCGTAACCACGTTAACAAGAAGCTCGCCGGTGCGCACTCCTCTTCTCACCACCAGATTCCTCATCAGTCCGTCATGGAATTTTTTGCCGTATCTTGGGTATCCATTTTCGGCGCAAAACATCAGAGTCGCCTTGAGTATTTTGTTGAAATCAGGATGCACCAGCTGGCACTTATCGGTGGTAACGATGGACCAGTACTTGCCCGCGAGATGCATGCCAAGGGTCATCTCTCCACCCTTTACCATGTCTCCGAAGGTGTACTCCATCTTGTTCCTGTATTCATATATCCTGTCGCAGCCCTCAATGGGGTCACGTTTTACAGGGTCGACGCCGGCCTTTTCAAGAAGTCTTGTAACATAGTCTTCCTTCTTTACCAGCTGCTCGGCATAGGGAATGCCCTGATATTTACATCCCCCGCAGAATTCACTGTGGGGGCATATCGTCTTTTCAAAATCTGCCATATTTGTCATAAAAGTCCTTCTTGTATTCGGGGAATCTGTCTTCTGCAATGGCTTCTCTCATATTCTTCATGGTATTCACCAAAAAATGCAGGTTATGCTCCGTAAGAAGCATTGACGAGAGTATCTCGTCGGATCTGAAGAGATGCCTGAGATATGCCTTTGAATAGGTCCTGCAGGTATAGCAGCTGCACTCCGGGTCCAGCGGCTCCCAGTCTCTTTCATAGCGCGCATTCTTGATATTGACTCTGCCATGGGAAGTCATGGCGAGACCGTGCCTTGCGATCCTGGTGGGAAGCACGCAGTCGAACATGTCTACTCCCCTTTCCACTCCTTCAAAAAGATAGTCCGGTGAACCTACGCCCATCAGATATCTGGGCTTCTCTTTGGGGAGCATGTCGGGACAGTCATCCAGCATGTCAACGAATACCTCCTTGGGTTCGCCTACGGAAAGTCCTCCTATGGAATATCCCGGAAGGTCCTGCTCTGCTATGAATTCCGAGCTCTCCTTCCTGAGATCCTTGAACATTCCTCCCTGCTGTATGCCGAACAACGACTGCTTCTCATGGTCAAAGGGTGAGTCCACGCAGCGCTTAAGCCACCTGTTGGTGAGAGCCAGGGATTTTTTGACATAGGCCTTGTCTGCCTCCGGAGGAGCGCATTCATCGAAAGCCATCATTATGTCCGACCCCAGAGCATTCTGGATCTCAATGGACTTCTCAGGTGAAAGCATGTGCTTGGAGCCGTCAAGGTAGGACCTGAAGGTAACGCCCTCCTCTTGTATTTTGCGCATCTTTCCCAAGCTAAAGACCTGGAATCCGCCGGAGTCCGTAAGGATGGGTCTGTGCCAGTTCATGAACTTGTGGAGGCCTCCCGCTTCCCTTATGACGTCGTGGCCCGGCCTCAGGTAAAGATGATATGTGTTTCCAAGTATGATCTCAGCGCCAAGCTCTTCCACCGATTCGGGCTTCATGGCCTTCACTGTGGCCTGGGTCCCAACCGGCATGAAAACAGGGGTATGCACATCACCGTGAGGTGTATGGAGCACGCCCAGCCTGGCTCTGGTCCTGTTATCGGTTTTCAAAAGATCGAAGGTGACTGCGTTTTTCATTATATCGGTCTCTTTCTTAAAAAATATCCCCTGCTTCCGCAGGGGAATTACTGTGATAATAATAACATTGGCGGGACTTCAAGTCAATCAACTATCTCGATCCTGCCCTCCACATGAGCGTCCAGTCCAGGATGTGTGGTAAAATACTCCTCTATGATGTTGTTTACGCTGGTGGCCACCACCCTTGGTTTGAAGTTCTGCTTGACTTCCTCCAACGGCACGCCCAAGAACTCATCGAAATTGGTAAAGTGGTAATTCTGAAGTCCTATCTTAAAGCGATCATCGTCCTTGATGTCCTTACCGTTAAATGTCAGTTCTTCGATCTTATGTTTCGACTTGGAATACTTGATGTGGACACCCTTTGAGAACTGATAGAACTCAGTATTACCTGTCCAGGCTTCGTCCCTCAGGATGTGCTGTATCATCCTTCTGAACTGGGCACCTGTGACCTCCACCATCCAGAGCACGTCATCGAAGGGTGTGTTTTCGAGCATCTCCTGATACTCTACGATGGGTCCCATGGCTTGTTTTCTTATGGAACCTGAACCGAACATCATTATGTCGTAGGAAGCATCGTCCACCATAACATCGGCGTAGAGATTCCCCATCTCCGTTTCCTGCTCTCTCAACGGGTGGGTCAGTTCCCTCTCGAATCTGGTAACCACCCTCTTGTATTTCTCATCCGTTACTCCCTTGTACTGGTCCAGAAGTCCCTGCATGACATGATCGTTCTCTGCGGAATCTTCGTCGATGGGCACGCATTTCCAGCCCCAGTTCTCTATCTTATGGTTTGTTGTGTCGTAATTGATATCGAACCTTCCGATGAAATCTGTGCCTGTAAAGGCCTGAACGATGGGTATCCCGTTTACTATAGTAGGTTCCTCCATGTAGGTGTGGGAGTGGCCGCCTATGATGAAATTCACTCCATAGTTCTTATCCAGCTGCTCTGCCAGCTTGATATCATTCTCATAGCCGATATGAGTCATAAGGATGGTGATGTCTGTATCGGTGGTCCTGTAGTTATCGCAGATGACTCCTATCTCCTTAGCTGCTCTCTTCATGTTTACATAGGAGCCCACGATCTTCTCAGACTTTGTTGTGGACAGGACCTCCTGGGTGAGGATGCCTATGAAGAGGATCTTGACTCCTCCCACATTCACGTTGATGTACGGCGAGAACAGTCTTTTGTTATTGACCGTAACAAAAAGGTCAGTATTAATGATCGGGAAATCCGCGCACTTCTCCAGGAAAAGCAAGTGTGCCAAACCATAATCCACCTCGTGATTTCCCAGAGAGACAACATCCGGTTTTGTCAGATTGATCATGTCTATGGTAGAAAGTCCCAAGTATTCAGAGTCTATAATGGAGCCTCTGAACATATCCCCTGCAATTGCATAAATTGTGTTGGGGTTGGCATGTCTGACGCTTTTAATATATCCGGAAAGTCTTGGAAGACCGCCCGTCTCCTTGCCATCTACCACTTCGGGAAGCCAGTCCCCGTGCATATCATTGGAATGAAGTATCGTAATGTGCGACATGGTGACCTCCTTATCTGTTCCATTGGAACGATTATAGCATAGGCCGTTTTTATCATTATAACGTATAAAAGTGCTTTATGGAATAGTTTTTAAAGAAGTGTTGGGTCAATATCAGGCGGCTGGTATGTTTAGACCCAGTATTTTGGCTTGGAAGTGGGTCAAATCGGGGGGATTGGTCATAATTGACCCAATAAATCTCCCGAGAGGTGGGTCAATTTCTGATAAATCACTCATTTTGACCCAATAAATCTCCCGAGTGGTGGGTCAAATCGGGGGGACTGGTCATAATTGACCCAATGATATGGATTGTGTTTGGGTCAGATCCTGGTGGTTCGCCAATCATGACCCAATATTTCCATTTGAAATTGGGTCGGATCCTGGTGGTTTGCATGTTTTGACCCATTGCTTCGTCTGGGAAGTGGGTCAAATATAGACGGGTTGCATTATTTGACCCAATGATATGCATCGTCGGTCTATCATGCGCAAAAAACTCAATCCTGATAGATGCCCTTTCGGGTTCGATTCCCTCTCTGTTTCTGAGCACACAAAAGGACGCCCTAAAGGACGTCCTTTTGCTGTCATGGAGCTAGTGAAGGGAATCGAACCCCCAACCTGCTCATTACGAATGAGCTGCTCTACCATTGAGCCACACTAGCATGGCCAAAAAGGCAGGTCAAATGACCTGCCTTTTGAAAACATTTTTTATGCTTCAGCTACGATCTCTTTTCCATCATAGTAGTTGCAGTTGGGGCAAACTCTATGAGGAAGTTTGGGCTGATGGCACTGAGGGCAGATGCACATTCCGGGGGCTGCCATCTTCATGTTGGCTGCCTGGCGGGAATTTCTCTTCGCCTTTGATGTTCTTCTCTTAGGTACTGCCATGTCCTTAACACCTCCTGTTGTGTTATTCTATCTCCTGCGGGCCTGGCCCGTTCAAATCGTCAACTACTAGATATTACTTGAAGATCAGGCTTTTGTCAACAGTTATTTTCCCTTACTTTAACTTTTTTATGATCTGGAAAGTATCTCTTGCGATCATGAGCTCCTCGTTGGTGGGAATAAGGAGAGCTTTGATTTTTGCGTCATCAGCTGAGATGATGGTCTCCTTGCCTCTGATCTTGTTCTTCAGCGGATCGATCTTGATTCCGAGATTTCCAAGGTCGTGGCAGATCAGTTCTCTCATTGTGATGTCATTCTCACCTACTCCGGCTGTGAAGACGATGGCGTCGCATCCATTCATCTCAGCGATGTAAGCGCCGATATAGAATCTCACCTTATGAGCGAAGACCTTGAGGGCCAGAGCTGCTCTCTCGTTTCCTTCTTCTACTGCAGCCTCGATGTCTCTGAAGTCTGAGGATACTCCGGAGATTCCAAGAACACCGGACTTCTTGTTGAGGATCTCGTTGGCCTTGCCGGGAGCAAGGTTTTCTTTCTCTCTGATGTAGGTCACAAGTGCCGGGTCGATGTCGCCGGAACGTGTTCCCATTACCAGACCTTCAAGGGGTGTGAATCCCATGGAAGTGTCGATGCACTTTCCGTGCTTGATGGCGGATACGGATGCTCCGTTTCCAAGATGGCATGTTATGAGTTTAAGATCCTCAAGACTTACGTTCAGCATCTCTGCGGCGCGACGGGCAACATACTTGTGGGATGTGCCGTGGAAGCCGTAGCGTCTGATGCCGTACTTTGTATAGTACTCATACGGAAGAGCGTAGATATAGCTCTCGGGAGGCATGGTCTGATGGAAAGCTGTGTCGAATACGGCAACCATCGGTGTGTCCGGCATAAGGGCCTTGCATGCCTCGATACCTGCGATGTTCGGCGGGTTGTGAAGAGGTGCCAGGTCTGAGCACTCTTCGATGACCTTCATGACCTCATCATCGATGAGAACTGAATCAGCGTAGTGCTCTCCTCCGTGTACCACACGGTGTCCTACAGCACCGATCTCTGACATGCTTGTAACTACGCCGTGATCCGGATCCTGGATGGCAGCCAGCACCTGAGCGATGGCGTCCTTGTGATCCTTCATGGGTGTCTGAAGAACGAACTTCTCCTGACCGATCTTCTCATGATTGATGACGGAACCTTCGATACCGATCTTCTCTACAAGTCCCTTGCAAAGAAGTGTCTCGTTGGTCATGTCGAGGATCTGGTACTTCAGCGAGGAGCTTCCGCAGTTGATTACTAAGATCTTCATTTTTTTCTCCTTTGATTTATGATTGAATGTTATTAAAAACTAACGTTTCCAAAAATTTAGTTTATCCTATATGCCGGATAATTTCAACGGTTTTTTGACGTACTCTGAGTGGATATACAGGTCCCTTCCAAGGGCGATATTGTATATGTCCGTGGCCAGAATGTCCCTCTCGATATTCTTCTGAAGTTCCGGATATTTCAGGGCGTCCTTATTGATATTGGTTATGAGCGGAAGGTCATGGTCTCTGTCATCCACTGTCCTGAGATATGCCGATCCCCTGTCATTAAATGCTAGGACTCTTATATAATTCACAGCTCCCGCAGCATCTTCCTCCCGGATCCCCAGAAGCGTATTTGCCAGGACTCTCTGCACCCTGGTCAGAGTATACCT
Organism: uncultured Eubacteriales bacterium; assembly: GCA_900315895.1. Lineage (GTDB taxonomy): Bacteria > Bacillota > Clostridia > Peptostreptococcales > Anaerovoracaceae > RUG754. The sequence goes on along the minus strand of ONAY01000022.1, from coordinate 37,042 downwards.
TTTGGACTTGATGGAGGCAGCCAGTTCATCGTAGTCGTGGCAGTATCTGAAGCTGTCCCTCAGCTTGTTTCCAAGGCCCTCTCCTGCCCCGGATATCATCATGAGCTGGTGCTTCGGAGTGGTTGCGATCTTTTCCATCAAGAGCGGGAAAAGCATTTCCTTAAACATCAGGCCGCAGTTCTTTTCCTCCTCCTTGAGGCGCAAAAAACTCGCCTCAGGCATGAGATCGGACACGTCCTCGTGTTTTTTGAGAAGCTCCCTTATCTGCATAGCAGAGGGATAGCCTTCTCCCGATTCCAGATCCGAATAGCCTGCCCCTTCTCTCTTTATTACCACAGGCTGGGCGGTCTTTATGTTTCTGATGTATTCGCAGGCCAGATTATCATTGGGGCCAAGGGGCTCAGCTTCCATCAGAACATTCTGGAGTGCTCTGGGATATGAATAGCCTTCCCGTACCAGCTGACGGATGCCCTCTTCCTCTTCCTCAGTCATCATATCGCGTCTGAAGGCAGCCTCCTGAAGAGTCCTCAGATCTCCGCATTCGGAGCCAAAGGAAATATAGTCGGCTCCCATATCCTCCAGTATCTCAACCCCGGCCTTTGCGAAATCTCCGCTGCTGCTTAAGGCAAACAAAAGAGGCATCTCGACCACCAGATCGAAGCCTTCTCTCACTGCCATCTCTGCCCTGGCCCATTTGTCCAGAATAGCCGGCTCTCCCCTCTGCGTGAAGTTCCCGGAGATGACGGCGATCTTGACGTCGGCACCGGTCCTTCTTACGGCCTCCTCAAGCTGGAACTTGTGGCCTTTGTGGAAGGGATCGTATTCAGCTGTGATACCCAGGACCTTAGGCGTCACGTTCCGCCTCCTCTACGAATACCAGGAGTTCCTTTATCTCCTCTTCCCTGAGCTTCATGGCTTTGGATGCTCTCATGACCGACTCTCTGTCCAGCACGAAGCCGGGGTCAGTGCAGATAGTAATAAAGTCATTGGCTCTGATCCCGGTCTGAGAAAATGAACAGACACCGTTTCCTATGGCTCTGTCATAATACTTGAAAAACACCTGTGCGAAAGTCATGGCCGGTCTATCTCCATATCTAAAAGTTTCTGCGATATTGCGATCATCTTCGGGTCATCCGAAGAATTAAGTATGGTGACCTTGCCCTCGTGGTCAGGGTCACCCAAAAGTCCTTCCTCTTCCAGTCTGCGCCTGATCTGTCTGGCTGTGCCCTCCGCTCCGTCGATCAAAGCTATATCTCTGTCTCCCAGATACTCCCTGAGTTCTTTTTTTATGAAGGGATAGTGGGTGCAGCCAAGAACTATGGTCTCAGTGTCATCCTGAAGGGCGGGCTTAAGATGTTCATCGAAATACTCCATGAGAGGAGCCTTGTCATCTGACCAGTTCTCCACCATTTCCATAAGTCCGTCACAGGGAAGCGGAATGATCTTGGCGTCCTTGTCATAGATCTTGAGCAGTTCGTTAAACTTGTTCTGTTTGATGGTCATGGGCGTTGCCATGACGATGATGGTGCCTCCCCTGGTGGACAGGGCGGCCGGTTTCACAGCAGGCTCTATGCCGATGACGGGCATATCCGTATATTTTGCTCTCAGATCCTTGATGGCAGCGGCTGTGGCAGTATTGCAGGCAACACAAAGAGCCTTGATCCCCATGGCTCTCAGCTTTTCGCTGACGGCGAAGGTAAGGTCCTTTATCTCCTCTATGCTCTTGGTTCCGTAGGGCGCATTCAGGGAATCTCCGTAGTAGATGAAGTCCTCATCAGGCATTATCTCCACTGCCTTCTTTAGGACCGAGATGCCTCCTACTCCGGAATCCATGACCCCTATCGGTCTCAGATCGCCTGTCATTGTTCAAGATCCTCTTCGTAATCTTCGATCTCAGTGAGATCCCTCAGGTTGACCACGTAGTCATCCAGAGGGTAATCGTACGCATCTGTGAAATCATAGCGGTACGAACCTTCTCCCAAGCGCTCCATCCTCTTGGAAAACAGTGCGTCCCTCAGGGGAACATCGTGCTCCGCCCCGTACTCGTCGGTGAGATACACGTGGCTGTCCATGGAGTACCAGCGCCTGAAGCGCTCCATCTCATCCACCGCATCCGGTCCAATGCCGTCAGTGTAACCTGACTTCATGAGTCCTGTAAGACTGCGCAAAACATTTGAGAGCAGTTCGTATGTCTCCGTCTCTCCGTCCGGCACGAATTCCATTATCTCTTCGAAGTATTCCTCAAAAAGCTTGGATACCTCTTTTCCGTCCAGCTGGGCGAAGATCTCCTTCAGATCCTCAGGTTCCATGTCATCGTCGCTCTCCAGATACTGGGAAACGTTCTCCACGTACATGAAATCCTGCGGTGTTTCTATATCTAAAAATTCATATAATTCCTGTCTGTTCATTGGAATTCCTCTGTTGATCCGATATCCTGGCCAGGGCCTCTTTCATGTCCCCGGGAAGTTCAGCCTCTATGAACATCTCCTCACCTGTCACCGGGTGGGTAAACTTAAGTGACGCTGCGTGAAGAGCCTGTCTTCCTATGAGCTCAGAGACCACCTCCGGGTTGGTCTCTCCCTTTTCGGGAGTCCCGAATTCTTCCCTGTATTTAAAGGGATCCCCATGGCAATACAGATGGTCTCCTACCACGGGATGCCCCATCTGAGACATGTGGACCCTGATCTGATGGGTCCTGCCTGTCAGAAGCCTCAGATCCATAAGAGTGTACCCGTCTATGGGCCTCATTTCGGGGGTTTCACGGCCAAAAGCCATGAAATGCGGGTGTTGATACCTTTTGATCACTTTGAACTCTGTAACCGAAGGATATCCGCCCTGTTCCGGATCCAGCACCCATCGTTCAGGGAAGTTCTCGTCCGGAAGTCCGATGGGAAGATCAACTCTTCCCTCATCTTCTTCCACTATGCCTTCCAGCAATGCTCTGTAATGCTTGACCAGTTTTCCCTGCTGCATCTGGCGGACCAGATGATCCTGTACATAGGAATGTTTTGCGACGATCACAAGACCCGAGGTGTTCATGTCCAGCCTGTTTGTTAGCCTGACCTTGAAGAGCTTCTCCTCATCAAGGGAGCCGTCAGGACGGGCCGCATCCTCCAGCATCCTGTATGTTATGCCGTTAAGAAGAGTGTGACTGTAGTTTCCCTTGGTAGGATGGGCAACGATACCGGGCTGTTTGTTTATGACCATCATCCACTGGTCTTCATATACGATATCGAGGGGTATGTCCTCAGGTTCGAATTCAGACCTCTCCCTTGGAAGCTGGACTTCCACCAGGTCACCCTCCACGATGGTGATCCATCCCGGCATGGGAGCCCCGTTCACAAGAATACGCTCCTCACTTCTCAGCCTGGTCATGAGCCTTGAAGATATGCTGAACTGTTCCTTTACCACTGTCTTCAGTTGTTTGCCGCAGTCTTGGACCTGCGCTTTGTAACTGAGGCTCGCCATTTAAAGAAACTTATTCTTTACCTTGTCCCAGAAGGAGGTATCTCCGAATCTGACCAGGTTGATCTTGCGGTTCGAGAGCCTGAAGGATATGGATTCAATGTCTCTCAGCCTCAGTTCTCTTCCGTCGTAGAGAGTGTAGAGATCCCTGTTCCTGCTGTCGGCAGGTCTGATTATTACCTGATCCTCCGCAGGGATCAAAAAACTTGACGTAAGGGATCTGTAGGCCGTGGTATTCATGGGAGCCATGGGTACCACCTGCAAAAGATTCAGTCTGGGGTCAACTATGGAGCCCCCGAGAGAATAGTTGTAGCCGGTGGAACCTGCAGGAGTGGATACGATTATGCCGTCTCCGGAGAACTTCTCTATAAAGGAACCGTTGATGCCGATATCCAGGTGGATGGGCTTGGTCCCCTTGCCCTTGACCACGAACTCATTGAGAGCTCTATGGGCGATGGTCTCCCCGTTCTTGCGCCTGATCTCGGCTTTTACGATATTGTACTTCTGAGAACACAGTTCGTCCTTGAGATAGGCATCTATGAGCCTGTCCGTCTCCTCAGGCGCGATCTCCTGGAAGAATCCAAGGTGTCCGGTATTGATCCCAGCCACCTTAGCCGTGGGGAACTCAAAGTTCTGCATGAGTGACAGGAATGTCCCGTCTCCTCCCACATTGATAATGAGATCCACGTCACCTGTGAGGGACTCTGATACACTTACGCCTCTTGAGATCAACTTGTTCCTGAGCTCATCCGCTATGGTCCTGGATGCTTTCAGATCATTTTTGTAGATAAAAACTTTTTTCATTAAAAGTCATCTTCCTCTTTTTTGGGTGCGCCGAAATCGTCGTCATTTGGAGCTCCGAAGCTTTCTTCGGTCTTAGGTGCATAGTCATATGTTTCTCTCTCCTCGGGAGCAACATAGGGTGTCTCTTCCGGTTCTTCTTCGTGTACCTGGTAGTCAGCATTTACCATGTGCACAGGTTCACTGGGCTGAGCGTCATAGGCGCTGCTCCTGTTTACCACTGCAAGGTTTCCCATGAGAAGCTCATAGAAGACTGTGGTGGATGTGAACACGTATGTGATGAGAATAGCGAGAGGTACCAGTGTTATGAGAGTGCTGATCAGAGTACCGATGACACCGCCGCCCGTATATGAAAGACCGGTATCGGCCAGTCCTGCAAGGAGCATCCATCCGAAGAATGAGAAGTACAGGCAGAAAAGCTTGCCGCAGTTGCCCTTCATCCTTGCATTGGATTCCTTTAAGCACTGCGTCACTCCGTACTCGGGATGATCTGCCAGAATGTAGAATGACTGGCTTAATCTCAGAGCAGCGATCACTCCGGGGACGATCAGAAGAACTAAGCCAATACCTATGATCAATGACATTAAGATATTGAGCAGTATGGTCTTCCCTATGATGCTGAAGCCTTCAAACAAAAGAGTTCTGTTGGCCCTTTTCGTTCTGAAGAATGTAAGGAGAAACAGGGCAAGTCCGTATGAAAATGCTCCTGACAGGATCACTCCATAGAGGCTGCCGACGAAGGATGCATTATATGTGTAATGCTGACCATAAATCTCCATGGTCTGATACATGGGGAATATTGTATCGAACACCGTCGATACGAAGCTTGTCAGAACAAGATATATAAAAACTCCGATAACGATGTCCTTCCAGCGACCTTTTAATGCGTCGCGTGCAATCTTTCTAATAAGGGAAGAAGGCTCTTTTACTAATCTGTTTTCGTACATTTTCCCACCTCATTTCTTGATTTTTTCACGGATATATCCATTTGACATTATAGTATAAGGGGTTTATAATTGCAAGCGTGCTAGGGGAGCTTATGCTGAGATCAAAACCCTCAATACCTGAACCGGACAATGCCGGCGTAGGGAAGCAAGACATCCCCTCCTGCAAAATTTTTGAACGGAGGTTTTTTTAATGACAAGAAACAAAAACGTCAGCTATCTGGTGCTCTGCGCGATCCTGATAGCACTGTCCATCGGACTGAACCAGATCAAACTTCTGCACCTGCCCTATGGCGGCTCCATCACGCTTCTTAGCATGCTTGCAGCCACCATGGCCGGATACTTCTGCGGTCCCAAGTGGGGACTGGCATCCGGTCTCGCCTTAGGGCTTCTGAACCTGGCCTTCGGCGGCTACGTCATCCACCCTGCCCAGCTTCTTCTGGACTACATCCTGGCCTTTACGGCTCTCGGAGTTTCGGGCTTCTTCTGGAAGGCTAAGGGCGGTCTCTACACCGGATATGCGGTGGCAGTAGTTCTGAGATTCATCTGCAGTTTCCTTTCGGGATTCATCTTCTTCGCCGAATATGCTCCCGAAGGTATGGCCCCTTGGGTCTACTCCTTCGCATATAACGGAATGACCATTCTGGCGGAGGGCGTCATCACTCTGGTGATCCTGGCCATCCCTGTTGTTCACAACAACATCTATCGTCTGAAGGACAGATTCAATTCATAGGCAAAAAACACTCATACCCCGCGGAAGCGGGGTATTTTTTTATCTGTATCGATGTTATGCCCTTTCAATAAAGTCGTAAACTCTCTTGTTGAAGTCCTTTGCCTCCTCGTAGGCTGCGTGTCCAAGCCCGGGATATATGAAGAGCTCACTTTCCGGGATCTTTTGATGAAGGTCATATGAGCCCTGAACGCCCACAGTCTTGTCCTCATCGCCTCCAATTATCAGTGTCGGGCATTTGATCTTGTCCAGTTCATCTGTGGCATCGAACTTAAGGATCGCGTTGCAGTTTATAAAGAATCTGCCGTAATCCGAAGGCTTCCCTATCATACCCAGAATAGGATATATCTTGCGGTAACTTTTGAGTCGGGAAGGAGAATAGCTGTCCTCTGCTGTGGCTATCATAAGGCTTTTGTGGTCTCCCCTTTTCGCGCATTCCAGGTATCTTCCCACACTTTCCTTAATTACATCGTTCGCCCCCGGTGCGGTAACTGATAGGACCAGTTTTTCCACCATCTCAGGATGATCTATGGCCAGATACTGAGCGATCATGCCCCCTTCAGAGACCCCCATGACGCAGGCTTTACGGATCCCGAGGATCTCCATCGCTGTGGCCTGATCTTCAGCCATATTGCGGATCGAGTACCCCTCTGGCATTCGATCCTTTCTGCTGAACATGTATACGGTGTATTTGTCAAAGAAAAGCTTATAGGGGCCGGCCAGGACGAGGGCCTTGCCACGGACTGTGGTAAGGCCGTCGGAAAGTCCCGGTATCAGGATCAAGGTCTTCTCTCCACTGCCGAATGATACATAGCTCATCTTCGTGTCGCCCAGATCCACTTCTGCGTTTTTTGCGTTCCAAAACATTATCAAAACCTCCGGAAAGGCTCCGTCAATATACAAAAATACCCGGCACGACCAGCGTACCGGGCAGATCTTTTAGATTAGAATACCAGCAGTCCTCCTACTGATACGAACAGCGGTGCGAACACTACTGCTACGATAGTCATCAGCTTGATGAGGATGTTGATGGAAGGTCCGGAAGTATCCTTGAAGGGGTCGCCTACGGTGTCGCCGATAACGCCGGCAGCGTGGGTCTCGGAGCCCTTGCCTCCGAAGTGTCCCTCTTCGATGTACTTCTTAGCGTTGTCCCATGCACCGCCTGCATTGGACATCATGATGGCAAGCAGTACGCCTGCAGCGATGGCTCCGGCCAGCATTCCGCCAAGTGCCTCGGCTCCGAGAAGGAGACCTACAGCAAGAGGAGCAACGATGGCGAGGACTGCGGGAAGGATCATTTCCTTAAGAGCAGCACCTGTTGAGATGTCAACGCACTTCTTGTAGTTGGGCTTGGATGTTCCGGCCATGATACCGGGATCCTCTCTGAACTGGCTTCTTACTTCCTCGATCATCTGGTTGGCAGCCTTACCTACTGAACTCATTGTCATAGCTGAGAACAGGAAGGGAAGCATTGCTCCGATGAAGAGACCGATCACAGCGATGGGATCAAGAAGATCGATGGCTGAGATCTGGGAAACTTCAGCAAAAGATACCAGAAGAGCCAGAGCTGTAAGAGCAGCGGATCCGATAGCGAATCCCTTGCCGATGGCAGCTGTGGTGTTTCCTACAGCGTCCAGCTTGTCGGTGATGTTTCTGACTTCCTCGGGAAGCTCAGACATCTCAGCGATTCCGCCTGCATTGTCGGATACGGGGCCGTAAGCGTCAACTGCTACTGTCATACCTGTTGTTGAAAGCATACCTACAGCGGAAAGAGCGATTCCGTAAACTCCCGCGAACTTGTATGCTACGAATACAGCAACGGAGATCAGAAGGATGGGCCACAGTGTGGAAAGCATTCCTACGCTCAGTCCGGAAATGATGGTCGTAGCCGGACCTGTCTGTGACTGCTCAGCGATCTTCTTAACGTGCTTGTAATCTCCGGATGTATATATCTCAGTGATCTTTCCTATCAGAATGCCGCAGATCAGACCTGCACAGATGGCAAATGCATAGGTATAATCTCCCAGCATAGCCTTGGAGAGGAAGATAACTGCAACGACCACGATGCCGCCGCTTACGTATGTTCCTGCATTAAGGGCTGCAGCCGGGTTGCCGCCGTCCCTGCCTCTTACCAGCATGATGCCGATAACTGAAGCCAGGATGCCGATGGCTGAGATCAGAAGCGGGAAAAGAGCAGCTGTCTCTACGTTGAAAGTAGCTGTTGCTGCGGATGTCTTAACCGCTACTGCAGCAAGTGTTACGGCAGAGATGATGGAACCTACATAGGATTCGAACAGGTCAGAACCCATTCCGGCAACGTCACCAACGTTGTCTCCTACGTTGTCTGCGATAACCGCAGGGTTTCTCGGGTCATCCTCGGGGATGCCTGCTTCGACCTTTCCTACAAGGTCAGCTCCTACGTCAGCAGCCTTGGTATAGATACCGCCGCCTACACGTCCGAACAGAGCCATTGAAGAAGCACCGAGACCGAAGCCTGTGACGCACTGGGTAACAGTTGCAAGGTCAAGGGCGACCACGATGAGGCCAAGTCCGAAAAGGCCGAGACCGGATACGCAGAGTCCCATAACAGCTCCTGACCTGAAGGCAACCTTCAGAGCCTTGGGCATGCCGCTTTCTCTTGCGGCATTAGCTGTCCTTACGTTACCGAGTGTAGCAACGTTCATTCCGAAGAAACCGGCAAGAACTGACAGAAGAGCACCGCATACATAGAGAATCGCTGTAACCCAGCTGATGCATAAGCCGATGATGATGAAGAGAGCTACGATGACAACTATCATGGTCCTGTACTCTCTCTTCAGGAAAGCGAATGCACCTTCTCTGATGAATCCGGAGATCTCGGTCATTCTTTCTGTTCCGGTGGGCGCTTTTCTGATCCATGCAGCCAGACAAAAGGCTACAATAAGACCGATCGCTGCCGCAATGACAGGGAAAAACTGAGTCATAATTTTTAGAACCTCCTAATTATTCAAACAGAGTAACGATAACGAGGGAAAGAATGATGAAAAGGATAGCACCGACTGTGGTGATTTTCTCAAGGATAGCCTCGTAACCTTTGCTCTTTTTCTTACCGAGAAGCTGTTCAGCTCCGCCTGCGATTGAACCGGAAAGTCCTGCTGTGGATCCGGACTGCAGAAGAACGCTGACGATAAGAATGATGCTGCAAACTGCCAGCAGTATCATCAGAAAAATTTTCATATCTGAACCTCCTAAAGATTTAACTTATTCATTTTATTACTGTAAAGCACATAAATCAATACCGAGTTTTGCTCAAAAATCAATTTTTTTGCTTAAAAGTTAATAATATCCATAAATTTTACGGGATCAAGGGATGCTCCCCCTACCAGAGCGCCGTCGATCTCAGGCATATTCATGATGTCGGTGATATTTTCAGGCTTAACTGATCCGCCGTACTGGATTATGATCTGATCCGCCGTATCCTCTCCGTACATCTCGATCAGTTCTTCTCTTATGAGGCTGCACATCTCCCCTGCCTGCTCCGGTGTGGCAGTGCGGCCGGTACCGATGGCCCAGATAGGCTCGTAAGCCACTACACACTTCGCTGCGTCCTCTGCTGAGATCCCTGAAAAGTCAGCTCTGATCTGATTTTTCACGTGTTCGTTCTGGCCTTCGGCCTCTCTGATCTCAAGAGACTCTCCTACGCAGATAACCGGAAGGATCCCCTCTGAAAGCAGAGCCTTGGCTTTTTTGTTCACGATCTCGTCAGTCTCGTGGAAGTAGCCCCTTCTTTCTGAATGGCCCACTATGCAATACTCGACGTTCAGTGCCTTGAGCATGGGAACTGAGATCTCTCCCGTGTAAGCCCCTTCCCTCTCAAAATATACGTTCTGGGCTCCTACCATTATATTCGTCCCTTCAGTGAGCCTTCTGACCGTTTCAATGGACGTAAAAGGCACCAGAAGAAGAGCTCTTATGTCCGTGTCGTGATAAAGTTCCCTGAACTTCAGGCAGAATTCCTCTGTCTCCTTAACGTCCTTGTACATCTTCCAGTTGCCTGCAATAAGCGGTATCCTCATGGGATCCTCCTTTCCAAAAACCAAACAATCTCCGGCAGGGTCGCTGCCGGAGTAATGAGCCTTAAATTATCAGTCGCAGAACTGCTTGAGGTATTTAAGAGTTCTGATGAGCTGGCAGGTATAACTCATTTCGTTGTCATACCAAGCAACTATCCTGACCTCGAAGATGTGTGTTCCGCACTGCTGTGCCAGGGTCTGTGTGGCATCGAAAAGTGAGCCGTACTCCATGCCTATGATGTCTGAAGATACAAGCTCTTCCTCGGTATATCCGAAGGATTCATTGGCCTTGGCCTTCATGATGGCATTGATACCCTCAACGGATACTGTATCAGTCATGTCTTTTAATGTGGCATCCAGTATGGTGATGGAACCTGTGGGTACGGGAACTCTCTGAGCTGATCCGATGAGCTTGCCGTCCAGTTCAGGAATGACAAGTCCGATAGCCTTGGCCGCTCCTGTGGAGTTGGGAACGATGTTGATGGCGCCGGCTCTGGCTCTTCTAAGGTCGCCCTTTCTGTGAGGTCCGTCCAGGATCATCTGGTCGCCTGTGTAGGCGTGGATGGTGGTCATGAATCCTGTACGTAATTCTCTGTACTCGTTGAGAGCCTTTGCCATGGGAGCCAGGCAGTTTGTGGTGCAGGACGCTCCGGAAACGATATTGTCGTCCTTGGTCAGGGTCTCATGGTTTACACCGTATACGATGGTCTTAAGGTCATTTCCTGCAGGAGCAGAGATCAGTACTTTCTTGGCGCCTGCATCGATATGAGCCTGAGACTTTGCCTTTGATGTGTAGAATCCTGTGCACTCCAGCACTACGTCCACATCCAGATCCTTCCAGGGAAGTTTGGAAGCGTCGGGTTCTTTGAATACGGGGAGTCGTACTTGAGAAGATGTGCCAACATCTTGGGCTCTGTCAGGTCATTAATGGCGACTACCTTTATATCGTTGTCGTCGAAGATCTTCCTGAAGGCCAGTCTGCCGATCCTTCCGAATCCGTTGATTGCAACTGTGATCATGTTATTTTTTCTCCTTATTAATAATACTTATTAGCTATTTCAGAGATCCCCTGCGCAGGTTTTTTGCGCAAAAGATACTATTTATCCTCTATTACCGCTACGCCCGGAAGTACCTTTCCTTCGAGGAATTCCAGGGAAGCTCCGCCGCCGGTGGAGATGTGAGTCATCTTGTCGGCCAGGCCGAACTTTTCCACTGCAGCTGCTGAATCTCCGCCTCCGATGACCGTTACGGCCTTGGACTCTGCAAGAGCTTCAGCGATCTTTCTGGTACCTTCAGCGAAGTTGTCCATCTCGAATACTCCGAGAGGTCCGTTCCAGACGATTGTGGCAGCCTCTGCTATGACCTGGCTGTAAGCCTGAACTGTCTCGGGTCCGATGTCCAGTCCCATCATGTCGCTTGGCATATTCTCCGCCTTGAAGATGCCTGTTTCAGAATCGTTGGAGAATTCCTTGGCGCAAACGGAGTCCAGCGGGAGCATCAGCTTGACGCCGAGAAGCTCAGCCTCTTCCAGAAGCTTTCCTGCCAGTTCCACATTCTCTTCATCAATGATAGACTTGCCGGTCTCCAGACCCTGGGCCTTGTAGAACGTATATGTCATTCCGCCGCCGATGAGGAGGTAGTCCACCTTCTTCAGAAGATTCCTAATGACAGGGATCTTATCTCCGACCTTGGCTCCTCCCATGATGGCCACGAAGGGTCTGTCAGGATCTTCCAGCGTATCTCCCAGGAACTTGACTTCCTTTTCGATGAGATATCCGGATACGCAAGGAATATAGTCAGCGACGCCTGCTGTGGAAGCGTGAGCTCTGTGGGCTGTTCCGAAAGCGTCATTTACGAAGACATCTCCGAGAGAAGCCAGTTCCTTTGCGAAGTCTGCGCCGTTCTTGGTCTCTTCCTTGCGGTAACGTACGTTTTCAAGAAGGAGTACCTGCCCTGCTTCAAGAGCAGCTGCGGCTTCCTTCACCTTATCGTCCACCACCACATCACTTGGGCAGAATACCACGTTTCCCTGAAGAAGCTCGTTAAGCCTGTCAGCCACCGGCTTCAGTGTGAATTCCGGCTTCGGCTCTCCGTCGGGTCTTCCCAGGTGAGACATAAGAATTACCTTTGCTCCCTGCTCCATAAGGTACTTAATGGTTGGAAGAGCTGCTGTGATCCTCCTGTCATCAGTGATCACGCCGTTCTTCAGAGGAACGTTGAAATCAACTCTTACCAGGGCTGTCTTGCCCTCCCACTTCACATCTTCAACAGTCTTTTTCATCATGATACTCCTTAAATCTTAATGTGGTAATGGTTTAATAACGTCTTCTCTTGGATGAAGACGGTATGTTCATGCTTTCGCGGTATTTTGCAACCGTTCTTCTTGAGATGTCTATCCCCCTGCTCCTAAGGATATCCATGATTCCCTGGTCCGACATGGGTTCTTTGGCATCTTCTCCTGAAATGATCTCCTTGATCATCTTCTTGATGGAATTGGAAGATACGCCGGTTCCTTCCCTGCTGCCCACTCCTGATGAGAAGAAATACCTGAGTTCGTACACTCCTCTCGGTGTCTCTATGTATTTGCCGTTTATGGAGCGGCTCACTGTGGACTCATGAACTCCTACCTCATCGGCGATCTGCTTCAGAGTCATGGGAGTAAGGTACTTCTCGCCCTTGCGCAAAAAATCCATCTGCCGTTCTACTACAGCTTTGGCAACGTTATATATGGTCTGCTTTCTCTGATCTATGCTCTTGATTAGCCAGAGGGCGGATTTGTACTTGTCGCTCAAGTACTTCTGAACTTCCTCGTCAGCCTTGTTGTCTCTGGCCATGTCAAGATAATACTGGCTCACGGTGAGATGCGGTTCGGACTCGTCATTGGTCACAAGCTCGAAGCCTCCGTCAACCTCTTCGACTATCACGTCGGGAATGACATACTTAAGCTGCTCCCCTGAGGAAAACGCCCTGCCCGGCTTTGGATCCAGAGTCCTTATGAAATCTGCCACCGCCTGGACCTGTTTGGCCGTAAGACCGGTGTTTCTGGATATCTCCTGGATGTGGTTGTCGCCAAGCTCCTTGAGATAATTACAGATTATGTAACGGATGCTTTCCTTGGGGAAATCATCCTCAACCTCGTCCAGCTGTATGAGGAGGCATTCCTTAAGGTCTCTTGCTCCTATCCCCACCGGATCGAAGCTCTGAATGACCTTCAGCACCTTCTCAACTTCTTCCTCATCCGTCCCGAAGACCTGGCAGACCTGAGGTATCTCCATGGTCAGATATCCGTTGTCATCCAGCGCATCTATAAGGAACCTTCCGATCTTCATATCCAGATCATCCAGTCTTGACAGTCCCAGCTGCATCATAAGATGATCCGAAAGAGTCTCCTCCTTGGACGTATATTGATCGAAGGTCATCACCTGATCATCGGAAGGTTTCTCCTTCCACTGGGCGTAGCTTATGTCATCATAGCCCGCCTCCATGATCTTTTCCCTCAGTTCCTCAAAATCTATGGTATCGTCCTGCTCTTCCCTGGACCGTTCTTCATCAGGTTCCTCCTGCCTGGTCTGTTCCAAAAGAGGATTTTCCATTAGTTCTTTGGACACAAACTCCTCCAGTTCCTGGGAATTATACTGCAGGATCTGGATAGCCTGGATCAGTTCAGGAGTCATGGTCAGTTTCTGGACCTGTTCAATTGTAAGATCGTATCCCAGTCTCATCTATCAGTCACTTCTTATCTATAGGATTACAATTATTTTTTGCTTTATACGGTAAACCCGCCGTCTACCGTAAGGACCTGTCCCGTAACGAAAGCCGCGCTTTCGGAGCACAAAAACCTTACTGCACCTGCCACATCCTCAGGCCTGCCCAGCCTGCTCAGTGGAGTCTCTTCCGCGAGACTTCTCCTGGTAGCCTCATCGTATACCGCCATCATATCGGTATCGATGACCCCGGGACATATGCAGTTGACCCTTATTCCCGAGGGGCCCAGTTCCTGAGCAAGAGATCTTGTCAGTCCGATGACACCTGCTTTGGATGCAGCATAAAGCGATTCACAGGACGCGCCCCTCATTCCCCACATGGAGGATATATTTATGATATTTCCGCACTTTTGAGCGATCATGTGGGGAACCGCGCACCTTATGGCGTTGATCTGGCCCTTCAGGTTGATCCCCAACACCCTGTCTATCATTTCATCAGTTACGTCCTGTATCTGACTCTGGCAGGAGACGCCCGCATTGTTCACAAGGAGAGTGACAGGTCCGAATCTTTCCTGAACTCTCTCGAACATCTCCCTTACCTGGGAACTGTCGGAAACATCAGCCCTGTAGATCATCACACTGTAGCCTTTGGATCTGAGGTCTGAACACAGGTCAATTGCCTTTTCTTCGCTCTGATCATAGTTCAGACACACCAAATAGCCCTCCTCGCAAAGGGCCTCCGCAATGGCTCTGCCTATTCCTCTCGATGCTCCGGTAACTAGAGCTGTCTTTGTCATACTTTCCCCTTAGGCTCGCTTATAGACAGTATTTTGCCTTCTTTTATCTCTCTGTATCTCTTGATCTTCTTAGTGCTGGTACGGATATAGTCTCCGTCCTTTATTTCAAGGTTCTTGATGGCCTTGTAATTCGTGGTCTTCTTGTTCACATCCCTTATATCGTGAAGCAGGAGCTTGTATATCTCCTCGGTGGATATATCGCCGTAGACCTCTTTTAGTCTGTCATAGTTGGGAATTACCCTTGCAGTAACTATGAGCTCCTTCTCTCCCGGAACTTCCTTACCGTAGACCATACAGTCAGAGAAGTCATGATTCTCCAGGATGAGCTGTTCCAACTCCTCGGGATATATATTCTTACCATTCTGGGTAACGATAACGTTCTTGATCCTTCCGGTGATGTAGACGAAGCCGTCCTCATCCACGTGACCTATGTCTCCGGAATAGAACCATCTTCTGCCGTTCTCATCCACCTCAATGGCATCATTGGTGGCAGCTTCATCCTCAAAATATCCCATCATCAGGGTGTTGGTGGAGATGACCAGTTCGCCGTCACCGTTCTCGTCAGGATTCGAAACACGGATCTCTCCGTTGATGATGGTCTTTCCCGCAGAACCCACTCTGGTATCATATTCAGGTGTTACAGCGGATATCGGGCAGGTCTCCGTAAGGCCATAGCCCTGCAGGAAGATTATGCCAAGATCCGTCAGCCACTGGCCGATCTTTGGATCAAGAGGTGCCGCGGCAGAAACGATGTATTCCAGGTTTCCGCCAAGACCGTCGTAGATCTCCTTGAAAACCCTTCTCCTGATGTCCACGCCCATGCCCTTAAGGACCTTGGCTGTGTGCATCATGGATTCAACGATTTTTTCTTTTTTGCTCTTCCTGATGTTCTTCTGGATGCTCTCGTAGAGGTGTTCTATGAGAAGAGGCACTGCTATAAGGATGCTGGGGCGGGTGTCCTTCAGATCCTGGGTGATGTATCTCAGTCCCTGATTGACAGCGATGGAGCTTCCATAGGCCACAGCCAGAAGATATCCGATACTGGATTCATAGGTGTGGTGAAGGGGAAGAACAGAGAAGAATCTGTCCTGCTCATTTATCCTCACGTAAGCCGAAACGGCATTTATATTGTTGGCCAGCTGTCTGGAGGTGGCCATGACGCCCTTGGCATCAGATGTGGTTCCCGATGTAAAGAACAGAGCTCTGAACTCATCAGGATCGGTCTCAGTGTCGATAAATGATCTGTCACCTCCCGCTATAAGTTCCTTGCCTTCTCTCACCACTTCGTCGAAGCCGACCACGTTGTCGTCCAAAAGATCCCCGCTCTTCATGACCACATAGGTCCTGACATAGGGAAGCCTGCCCTTCTCACGGAGTTTCAGGATCCTGTCCTTGAGCTTTGCTGAAAATATAACTGCTTCAGCCTTTGAGCGGTTCAGAGTGATCTCTATCTCATTATCCGGAAGCTCCTTGTCCAGAGGCACGGCAATGCCGGCTCCCGTGAGAGCCGTCATGTAGGAGACGTACCAGTCGTACTGGTTCTCCCCGATTATAGCCAAGGGAGCGCCTTTTTCCATGTATTTGGCTGTAAGGGCTGTTCCCAGAGCCTCCACATCTTCTCTGAAGTCACCATAGGTGTACTCCCTGAACTCCTTGTCTCTTGGCTTATCCTTATCCAGGATGAACACTCTGGCTCTGAAGGTCTCAGTTCCGTACCTGAAGATCTCTTTGACCGTCTCATAGTGAGACTCCTCATAGCGTCCTCCCTTGGGGACAGGTCTTGCGTGGGAGCTCTTTTTGGTGAAATCAAGGCCCAGTTCATCCAGGTGGATGATATCGTTCATCTCAAGTTTTTTGAGCTTGAGATGGGGGAGCTTTATTTCGTTCAGCCTGTTTCTGATGGCTTCAGTACGTTTCTTGTAGGACATTTCTTAACTCCTAAGCATTGCGGCCGCAGCAGTTCTTGTATTTTTTGCCGCTTCCGCAGGGACACGGATCGTTTCTTCCCGGCTTCTTGGCTACTCTTACAGTCTTAGAGCGCTTGTAAGCCTTCTCTATGGAAGCAAGTTTCTCATCGTCGAAGACGTTGTTCCACTCCTTGAGAGTGTACAGATATTCTGCGCCGGCCTTGTGCATATTGAAGTACAGTTTCTCATAGTCGATGTCGAAGGAGAGTTCTGTATCCTCTGTGACCTGGGTCAGATCTATCTTCTCGTTGAGAGAATCGGTTATGCCATCCATAAATCCCATGAAGATAGCCGGTCTCGCCTCGAATTTCTTGATAAGATCCGAGAACTTGCCTTCAAGTTTCTTGGGATAATTGGCCAGTATGTGCTGATAGACCTTGGTCTCACAATCCGAATACTCTTTCCAGAATGCGTTGAAGCTCTCCTCAGACTGCTCTCCGCAAAGTTCATTCCATTCTTCAAATATGCTCATTCTTTATTTTCCTCCCATAAGAGCTATTGATAAGATGTCTCCGGCAACTGCGGACCCTGTTACCAGAGGCCCTGCTCCGTTACCGTAAAACATATTGATCCCCGACATGTCAGATGTCACTATCAGGGCATTCTTTTCATCATTGGCCATGGCCAGAGGATCGTCTCTTCCTATTCTCTCAGGACGGACATAACACTTTAGTTCTCCGTCCTCCAGCCAGCCGTGGGCCACCAGCTTGATCACCTGCTGATTCCTCTCTGCTTCAGCCATATCCTCCTTGGTGAGTTCGGTGATCCCCGTTCTCGGAATATCCTCAGGCGGAATATGAGTGCCGAAAAGCAGTGACATCAGGATGCAGAGCTTATTGGCAGAATCCATGCCGCTTACGTCTGAAGAAGGATCTCTCTCCACGGTGCCCATGGCCTGAGCATCCTTTAAAGCTTCTTCATAGCTCTTGCCTTCCCTGGCCATTTTCGAAAGTATATAGTTGGTGGTGCTGTTGATGATGCCCCTGACTTCAAGGAACCTGCTGGCGCTGAGATTACCTCTGATGGCAGACAGTACCGGCATGCCTCCGCAGACCGATGCTTCATAGAGGAATCTTACTCCATTTGCCTTCGCCTGATCGTTCAGTTCATCCCAGCCTGCTGCCACTGCGGCCTTGTTGGCGGTGACAACATGCTTGCCTCTCTTCATTGCTTCAAGCATGAAGGACCTTGAAGGTTCTATGCCTCCCAGGGTCTCGCAGACCACATCGATCTCAGGATCGTTCAGGATATCGTCATAGTTCAGGGTGAACAGTTCTTCCGGAACATCCTCCCTGTGTCTTCTTCCAAAGATCCTCTTAACTTCGATCTCGCATCCGGTACGTTCTGTGATCAGATCGCGGTTGGTCTGAAGGATGTCGTAAGTTCCTCCTCCCACCACTCCAAGCCCCAGAATGGCTACATTGAGTTTATTCATAGTAACATCTCCTCGAATGGTTATTATACTACGAATTTTCAAGTCTTTCAATAAGCCTGCCCTTCATTTTGGCTCTTATTTTGCATATCCGGGCGCATTGGCAAGGCTGGCCTGGATCTCTTCGTCGGTGGGCACATAGTCAGTCATGGTACCATCGTTGAACTGCTGATATGCCTTAAGGTCGAAATATCCTGTTCCCGTGAGACCGAAGACTATGGTCTTTTCCTCTCCTGTTTCCCTGCAGCTGAGCGCCTCGTCTATGGTTGCCTTGATTGCATGGCTGGATTCCGGGGCGGGAAGTATGCCTTCACACCTGGCGAATCTGACAGCTGCATCGAAGACCTCTGTCTGCTCGTAGGCTCTGGCTTCGATCAACCCTTGGTCGTAGAGTTCTGATACGATGGGACTCATGCCGTGGTATCTCAGGCCGCCCGCGTGGTTCGCCGAAGGAATGAACTGACTGCCCAGTGTGTACATCTTTGCCAGAGGACAGACTTTACCGGTATCGCAGAAGTCATATACATAACTTCCTCTTGTAAGGCTTGGACAGGACTTTGGTTCAACAGCAATTATTCGATAGTCATTCTCTCCCCTGAGCATCTCCCCTGCAAATGGTGAGATCAGACCGCCCAGATTGGAACCGCCTCCGGCGCAGCCGATTATTATGTCCGGATCGATCCCGTATTTATCAAAGGCCTTCCTGGTCTCCAGACCGATTATGGACTGATGGAGCAGCACCTGGTTCAAGACGCTTCCCAGAACATATCTGTAGCCCTCCGACGTCACAGCCTTCTCAACAGCCTCCGAAATGGCGCATCCCAGAGAGCCTGTGGTTCCCGGATGCTCCAGATTGATCTTCCTGCCTATCTCAGTTTCCATCGAAGGCGAAGGCGTAACTGTTGCTCCGTAGGTCCTCATGACCTCCCTTCTGAAGGGTTTCTGCTCATAGGATATCTTTACCATATAAACTTTACAGTCAAGTCCAAAATATGCGCAGGCCATTGAAAGCGCAGTGCCCCACTGACCTGCTCCGGTCTCAGTTGTAATGCCCTTAAGTCCCTGCTTCTTGGCATAATAAGCCTGAGTTATGGCGGAATTCAGCTTGTGGCTCCCGCTGGTGTTGTTTCCCTCAAACTTATAGTAGATCTTTGCCGGCGACTGAAGCTGCTCCTCCAGGCAGTAGGCCCTGACCAATGGAGATGGGCGGTACATCCTGTAGAATTGTCTGATCTCTTCAGGAATCTCGATGTAAGGATCATTATTATTCAGTTCCTGATCCACCAGATCAGAGCAAAAAACTGCCGATAGCTCCTCTTTGGTCATGGGTTCCATCGTGGCAGGATTGAGGAGCGGTGCCGGTTTCTTCTTCATGTCCGCCCTGACGTTATAGTATTTGTCCGGCATTTCATCTTCTTCCAGGTAGATCTTGTACGGGATCTCTTTGTTCTTAAGTGTCATTTCTGTTCTCCTTTCGGTTTCAGGTCCGTTGATTTCCTTGGGATAAAAAAACGCTCTCATCCCAAAATTGCTCCGGCATACCATCATATGCCTCATTTTGTAACGAAGTTATGTCTCCGTCGCCCCTACTCAGGACCACTCCAATGGTCCGTTCAGTTTGCCCTCAGAAGTCCATTCGGTTCCGCCTCCGCATGCCGGGATCTCACCGCCCCCGGCTCTCTCATATGTAAGCATCGGAACTTACTTACTCTTCCTCACAGGTTTAAAGCGTTATTAAATTGGGTTCATGTTATCATCTTAAAATAATATCGTCAATAGTTTTTTGTGCAAAAACCAAAATTTGTTTATTGGCTTCTTTTGGAATATAATGGCGGTATATTTCAGAAAGAGGTGCAGAAATGTCATTACATATAGTCTTCGTAGAACCTGAGATCCCACCCAATACCGGAAACATCGCCCGCACCTGCGCAGCCACGGATTCCGTGCTCCATCTGGTGGAACCCCTTGGCTTCTCAATAGATGATAAGTCACTGAAACGCGCTGGCCTGGATTACTGGCCCTACGTCAAGGTGGAGGTCCACCCTTCCCTTTATGCTTTCATGAAAAAATACGGCCCGGAGGGTACCGAACCGCATCGACTGTTTCTCGCCACCACCAAGGGCGGTCATCGCTATACTGATTTTTCTTACTGCGATGAGGACATGTTCCTCTTCGGCAGGGAGACCCGCGGTCTCCCTCGGGATTTCATTGCAGAACATGCAGAGCATGCCATACGCATTCCAATGTCCAGTTCCACAAGGCTCCGCTCCTTCAACCTGGCCAACTCCGCCAACATCATTCTCTTCGAGGCGCTGAGGCAGCTGGGGTTTCCGGGACTGGAATAGCAAAAAATACAAAAGCCGGCAGGTGCCGGCTTTTATTATTCCTTACTATTTTTTCTTCACAAACAGGCACGCATCTCCGTACGAGAAGAACCTATACCTCTCTTTCACGGCCTCGTTGTAAGCCTTGAGGACACCCTCTCTGTCATACAGTGCGCTGACCAGCATCACCAGAGTGGACTTGGGCAGATGGAAGTTGGTGATCAGGCAGTCTACCACCTTGAACTCATAGCCGGGGTAGATAAAGATATTGGTGTTTCCCTCGCCTGCTCTCACCTGAGGGCATCCTTCTTCATCCACATATGCTGCGCTCTCCAGCGTTCTAACTGCAGTGGTCCCAACTGCGATCATGCGGTTTCCTGCCTTCAGAGCTTCATTGATTCCTGAGGCAGTCTCCTCGTCGATGAAGTATTCCTCGAAGTGCATGTGATGATCTTCTATGTTTTCCACCTTCACCGGTCTGAAGGTGCCGATACCCACGTGGAGGGTGACATAGAACAGTTTCACGCCCTTCTCCCGGATCTTCTCCAGAAGCTCCTCCGTGAAGTGAAGTCCTGCGGTGGGAGCTGCCACTGAACCTTCAACCGCTGAATAGACGGTCTGGTACATCTCGGAATCCATGTCCGTGCTCTCCCTCTCTATGTAGGGAGGAAGCGGCATGCGGCCGATCTCCTCCAGCCTCTCCATGAATATCCCGTCATATTTGAACTCCACTATCCTGGTGCCGTCGTCGGAATACCCGGTTATTTCTGCCCTGAGAAGGCCTTTATCCGGATAGTGCGACTCAGTTCCGCAAGGGGCAGTCCCGGAGAATACCACGGAGTCACCGATCTTGAGCCTTCTTCCCGGTCTCACCAGAGTCTCCCAGGTGTCGCCTTTGATCCTTTTGCTCAAAAGAAACTCCACTTGTGCACCGGTACCTTCCTTGACACCGAAAAGCCGGGCCGGGATCACCCTGCTGTTGTTCATCACGAGGCAGTCTCCCGGTCCTAAGTAATCAAGTATATCGTAGAATTTTTTGTGCTCAAGCTCGTCGGTGTCCGTGTGGATTACCAGAAGCCTGCATTCGTCTCTCTTCTCCGAGGGATACTGAGCGATCAGTTCCTCGGGAAGTTCATAATCAAAATCTTTGACCTGCATATTTCCCATTTTCAAAGCTAGTCCATGGTTATCTGTTCCTGCTGCTCAGGATAGTCCAGGCCGAAATGTCTGTATCCCTCTCTTGAGACCATCCTGCCCTTCTGAGTTCTGTACAGAAGCCCCGACTGGATCAGGAAGGGCTCATTCACATCCTCCAGGGTCACCTTCTCTTCGCCAAGAGCTGCAGCTATGGTGTCTATTCCCACAGGGCCGCCGTTGAACTTCTGGATTATCATGAGCAAAATATCTCTGTCCAGTTTTTCGAGGCCCAATGCGTCCACTCCCAGGGCGTCCAGCGCCTCTCTTGTAATGTCCAGGTCGATGACTCCCTTGCCCTTGACCTGGGAGAAGTCTCTGACACGCTTTAACATCCTGTTGGCCACACGGGGTGTTCCTCTGGAACGCTTGGCCATCTCTTTAAGTGAATCTTCATCGATACCTATGTTCAGAACGTCAGCGGACCTCTTGATGATCTTTTTGAGCTCATCCTCGGTGTATAGTTCGAACTTGCCTATGACGCCGAAACGGTCTCTGAGAGGTGCGGAAAGTGATCCCGCCCTGGTGGTGGCACCGATCAGGGTGAACTTGGAAAGGTCAAGTCTGATGGATCTGGCCGAGGGACCTTTGCCGATTATTATATCCAGGGCATAGTCCTCCATGGCGGAGTAAAGCACCTCCTCCACTGAGCGGTTCAGTCTGTGTATCTCGTCTATAAAGAGCACGTCGTTATCATTGAGATTGGTCAGTATTGCAGCCAGGTCTCCCGCTCTTCCGATGGCCGGGCCGGATGTGATCTTTATATCTACTCCAAGTTCATTGGCGATAATGCCTGCCAGAGTGGTCTTGCCCAGTCCCGGAGGACCGTAAAACAGTACATGATCCAGGGGATCGTGCCTGAGTTTGGCTGCTTCGATGAATATCTTAAGATTGTCCTTCACCGACTGCTGCCCTATGTATTCATCAAGAGTCTGAGGTCTGAGTCCGGCTTCCTGCCTTGCCTCTCCCTCAAACTGGCTCAGATTTGTAAGTCTGTCTTCTGCCATTTCTAATCCTTTCAGAACAGATTTTTAAGTGCCTTCTTAATGTATTCTTCAGCGCTGAGACCTTCATCTCCAACCTTTGATACCGCAGCGAAGGCTTCCTGCCTCTGGTATCCCAGGCTTATGAGGGCGGCGATGGCTTCCTGTCTTGCGCCATCCGTCTCATCCTGCGGGATCACGCCCTGGCCTATGCCAGGAGTTTCCTCGCCGGAATCGAAGTATCCCACCTTGTCTTTAAGTTCCACAACAAGACGCTCAGCAGTCTTCTTGCCCACGCCCTGAGCACGGGACAGTTCCTTTACGTCGCCCATGAATATGGCTCGTTTAAGCTGGTCCAGCGGCATGGAACCCAGAATTGACATTCCCGCCTTGGGTCCGATCCCCGAAACTGATGTCAGCAGGTTGAACATGTCCACAGACTCCATGTTATGGAATCCGTACAGACTCATGTCATTCTCGGAAACTATCATCTCGGTGAAGACCTGTATCTCATCCCCTTCGGAATTCTTGTATACCGGAGATCCCGACGGAACGAACACTTTGAATCCAATGCCTGCAGGTGTTTCCAGCACTATGTAGTTATCGTGCTGACCGGCAAGCGTGCCTTTCAAAAATCTTATCATATCCTTCTACCCTATATTCCTTTTCTTATCCTGAGCTTGCGCTGGCCTCCTGCTCCTCCCGATGAGTGAGCGTGGCATATGGCTGCAGCCAGAGCATCGGCAGTATCGTCGGGTTTAGGAACAGCATCCAGATTGAGTATGGTCTTTACCATCTGCTGTACCTGTTTCTTATCCGCTCGTCCGTATCCCACCAGAGCCTGCTTGATCTGAAGGGGCGTGTACTCATTTACCATAAGGCCGCCCTTCTCGCACGCCAAAACAGCAACGCCCCTGGCTTCCCCTACCATGATGGCAGTCTTGGCGTTGTTGTTGAAGTAAAGTTCCTCTATTGATGCTTCATCCGGAGCATATCTTTCGATTATCTCCTTAAGTCCGTCGTAAAGCTGACTGAGCCTCTTTGGCATGGGGGTGTCTTTATCGGTAAGTATGGAATCGTAGGCAACTGCTTTGAAGTGGTTGCCCTCCACGTCCAGAACGCCCCATCCCAGGATCGCGTAGCCCGGGTCTATTCCTAAAATCCTCATGCAAAAAGTATAGCATAGGGAACATTTGTTTGTCCACCGCAATTTCAAGGTCAGGGATTTGTTACTTTTAATGATTTATGCATGTTTGCTTGATTTTATGCAAGTATGGTGTTAAAGTATAAACGAAGTATAAAATTGCGGGTAATATTTTTTGCGCTATATAGAGAGGTGGACGAGAATGCGTTATTTAAGGCAGAACAAGATAATCGAAATTATCGAAAACAATGATGTTGACACTCAGGAGAAGCTTGCTTCAATGCTTAAGGATGAAGGTTTTGAAGTGACTCAGGCTACCATTTCAAGAGATATCAAGGAGCTCCAGCTGGTAAAGACTCTGTCTGCTGACGGCAAATACCGTTACACCGTCAATCACTCCAGTGACCTCCCCCTTAAGGAAAGGTTTGAAAAGATCCTCAAACATACGGTGGTATCCATCGAAAGTGCTGAGAACATCATTGTCATTAAGACCCTATCAGGCTGCGGCAACGCTGCAGGCGAAGCAGTCGACACATCAGGTATCGCTCACATCGTAGGTTCAATTGCCGGAGACAACACACTGTTCGTAGCTGTGGACCAGAAGGCAAATGTTCCTGCCATAATCCAGGAATTCAACAGGATCCTTAAAGGTAATGACTAAGGCCTGTCACCCATGATCAACCATATCCATATCAAAAATTTCGTTCTGATCGAAGATATTGAAACGGACATCCATGACGGTCTAAACGTCTTTACCGGCGAGACCGGTGCAGGTAAATCCGTAGTGATCGAAGCAGTCAGCCTGGCTCTGGGCAGCCGGGCTGATTCGTCGTGCATCAGGACCGGCACAGATAAGGCCATCGTCGAACTGATCGGCGAACTGGACGGCGAAGAGATCATTCTTCACAGAGAGCTGAACCGCCAGGGCAAGAACGTTTGCAAGCTAAACGGCGAGGCGGTGACTCTGGCAAGGCTCAATGAACTTTCCCACAGAATGGCGGATATTCACGGTCAGTATGACAGCCAGACCCTTTTGGACCCGGCCTCTCACATCCAGCTTCTGGACAGCTTCAGGCCCGATCTTACGGAGTCCGCCAAGGCTGCTGTTTCCGTGGATTTCAAGGCTTATTCTGAGTCAAAGGCCCGCCTGGTCTCCCTGATGAACCTTAAGAAGAAGACCGCCCGGGATCTGGATTTTTATAAATTTGAGTCTTCAGAGATCGCCAGGGCCAAACTGATCACAGGCGAGGATCAGGACCTGGAGCAAAAGATCTCCTTGATGAAGAACTCCGAGAGGATATTCGAGGCACTTTCCGTAGCCTCCTCTTCCCTTTCCTCTGACGGTGCAGGCCTGGATTTGTTGTCCAGGGCCAGATCCTCTCTTGAAACTGTTTCAGGGGTCTCCGAAAGACTGTCTGAGCTTTCAGATAAACTGGACGGCATTTATTATGATCTGGAGGACCTTTCCTCCTCTATAGTAGAGCTCACCGAGTCTCTCAGCTTTTCGGAAGAAGAGCTTGATGAAGCCATTTCCAGGCTTTCTGTCATAGATAATCTTAAGCGAAAGTATTCCATGGATATCGACGGGATCCTCTCATATAAGGATGAACTGGATCATAAGATCCGTTCCGTGGAAAACTTCGATCAGGAAGAAGCCGCCCTTAAGAAAGACCTTCTGGAGAAGAGAAATGTTCTCATGGCCTCGTGCAAGGCACTTACCGCTAAGCGCCGCGAAGCAGCCTCTGAACTGGAAGTCAGGATCCTGGAAGAACTTAAGGAACTCAATTTCAATGATACTGATCTTAAGATCAGCATAGAACCTCTGGAGCAGCCCCAGGAGAACGGTATCGATAACGTGGAGATCCTGATCTCCACCAACAAGGGAGAGCCTCTCAGGCCCCTCTACCGCATCGCTTCCGGGGGCGAGATATCCAGAATAATGCTGGCCTTCAGAGATGTGATCAGTGCCTACGATTCGGTGCCCACCGTTATCTTCGATGAGATCGACAGCGGTATCTCCGGTTACACCGCATCCGTGGTCGCCCGTAAGCTCAGATCCATCGCCCGGGAACGTCAGGTGATATGCATCACTCACCTTCCCCAGATAGCGGCCGCAGGAGATCATAACTACAGAATAATAAAAGAGAGCGGAGAGCATTCAGCCTCCACTCACATGGAATATCTCAGCGATGAGCAAAAGATCAACGAGATAGCACGCTTGATAAGTGGTTCCACCATAACCGAGAATTCTCTCGTATCCGCCCGTGAGCTTATAGAACAGAGCAGATAACGGCGGACCCAACTAAGCATTATAGGCAGGCTGGCCAAGCGGTCAACTTGCTTTCTTTTTTGTTTTGCTCCAGTCTATCTCCATTATGAAGATACTGATCAGCATAAGGGCTGCCCCGATATAGTTTCTGGGAGTCATGAACTCATGGAGTATCAGCATGGCAGCAATAGCTGAGAATACCGGTTCCAAGGCATATATCACTCCTACATGGGAAGCTGTGGTATGCCTCTGGGCAATTGGCTGAAGCACCAGAGCCAGCGCAGTGCAAAGGAGCGCCAGCACCAGGACCATTCCCCAGACAGCCGGCTCCTTCGGAAGTACCAGTTCCTTATTGAAGGCAGCGAATCCAAGATCCAATAGTCCCACTATGAGAAGTTGCATCATGCCCAGTCCCGCAGCATCCACCCCTTCAGTTCTCACTCCCTTCTCCACAGTGAGGAGATTTATGGCGTAGGTCAGAGCGCAGATCATGCAAAGCACGTCTCCTATGAACTCCTTCCGGTCGATCCTGAACCCCTCTCCCAGTGTCATAAGTGCGATTCCGATGAAGCAGACAATGACAGCTACCACCAGACTTTTTTCATGCTTCTGTTTAAGAACAAAAAATGCGATTATCGGTGTAAGTATGGTGGTCAGGGCACAGAGAAAGCTTGCCTTGGTAGACGTAGTGTAGAGCTGCCCGTATGTAACGGCTACATAGGTCACAAAAAGGGATACCGAGCATATCAGGGCGTACTTGATGGTTATCCAGTTGATCTTTAACAGATTCTTCCTGAATATCACCGCAACAGAAACAAATCCTATGAGAAATCTGTAGGCCAGAAGCATCATAGGACTCATATGCTGAAGGCACAGATTGGTGAATACATAGGAAATGCCCCAGCAAAATGTTATGAGAAGGAGCTGCATGTCAGCCTTTAACTGCATAGAACGGTTCATTTATCAGACCCTCCCCACCAGGAGTTCCAGAGCAAGTCCTCCGTCTATATCTCCGCGCTTAATGGCGGCATCCGTCTCATAAAGATCTACCAGTATCCTCTTCAGCCTTTCAAGACTCATTCGGTTTCCTGCGGTCATGGACTTCCTGATCCTGAACTCGTGGACCTTGAGTTCCCTGGCCATAGCAGGCAGATCGTAACCATCCTCCTTTAATTCCTTCACCTCAGTCATCAGTTCGAACTGATTGATCAGGCTTCCAAGGATGGCAAACACATCCCTCTTGGCGGAGAGCATGTTGCTCAAAAGAAGGACTGCATCAGACTTGCGGTTCTGAGACATATAGTCCAGAAAATCGAAGATATAGGTATCCATGTCCCCAAGGACAGCCTCGTCTATCTCTTTTCGTCCCGCAGTCTCCTCTGAAAGTGCCACTATCTTGTCAAGGTCCGAGTTCAGATCCAGTATCCTGTACTCGCTCTCCCTGTGATAGTAGCCGGTAGCGTCTATCAGATAGTCGCAGTCAGCATCGCTCATGACGCATCCTGCGCCCTTAAGTCTCTTTTTGATATATGCTCTTAATGTTTTTCTGTCCAGCGGGCAGAAATCGTAGCATTTCGCATATTTGAGAAGCAGGTTGTTGAGTTTTGTCTTCTTCTCTTTCTTGTCTTTCGGGTCATTTCTCACATCTCTGGAACTGAAAATGAGTATAGTGGACTCATTGGGATCCTTGAAGTAGCGTTCCAAAACTTCAAGACCCTTCTCTCCGTAGCCGGCAGCATTATCACTCTTCAGTGCGGCGGCTTCCCTGACCCAGACGATCCTTTTAGAACCGAACATGCTGAACATTTCGCAGGAGCTTATGATCTCCTGAGGGGTGACCGAATCTCCGTCAGGCTCTTCAAGATCCATTCCCGCAGAGTCTCTTGGCAGGCATCTCTTTACGATCTCCTTCACAGCCCATTCGATCAGATAATCCTCAGAGCCATAGAAATACAGAACGGATCCCACTTCACCGCTCTTCACATCCTTCGCAAAGGTCTTGAAGGCATGTTCTTTCGTTTCATACTGGCCGTTCTGCATAGGTCCACCTCCAATGTTCCTTCTGATTTTACTATTCAGAACGGCTCCTTGTCAATGACGCCCGGTCTCAGAATGGACTTTCCTTATTCTGGCCTTGCCGCTTTTGCCCACCGCTATATCAAGGCCTATAGCCCCCGAAATATCATTTCTAAGAACCTGTATCCCCCTGGCCTTCATCTTTTCAAGCACCTCCCCTGCGGGATGCCCGTAATTGTTTCTTCCTACCTGTATCACGGCAAGCTCAGGGTCCACCACATCAAGAAGTTCCTCTGACGTGGAGTATCTGGATCCATGGTGCCCGATGCTCAGCACGTCGGCCTTAAGCATGTTGATATTACCGGATTCCCTGTAGCTCCTTATCATCTGCCGCTCGCCTTCCATATCCAGATCCCCCATTACAAGGATCCTCACCCCTCTGTAGTCCACCATGAACACAGATGAATTTTCGTTTTCCTGTTTCTCGCCCTTTTCCAGGCTCAAAGGCCACATCGTCCTGACCTGTACACCCTTTTCCAGCTTAAACACATCACCCTTTATATCCTCGTGGGTGGCCAGCGCCAGATCCAGATCAGATGCCCCGTTCTTCAAAAGATATGGTTTCAGGGTGTTTTTGCCCACATTAAAGTCATGGTTCCCTCCTCCGTCTATGAGCAGGTCGTTCCTCCCGGCGCTCACCCTCACACAGGCTCCCTGTCCAACGTCCACGAATACCACCTCGTCATAACTTATGGGGTCATATACTGAGGTACCTGCTATCAGCGAGACCGAAATGATCAGTGCAAAAAATCTAAGTCCCCTCTTTCTCAGCTTCCTTATCCTTATCAGATCGAAATACTCAGAACCTATGAACAGTATTCCTGTTATCATGATCACTGTGACCATGAGAGGTGGATTCCTGACATCAAAGGATAGATCCCCGGATGATCCCGAAATGGAGTTGAATCTGATGAGGAGTCTGGTCACGGATACAGGACATACCTGAAGGATATACCGTATTTCTGACCTGGCTGATAACATCTGCACCGCCATGGATCCGCCGAAGGATCCCATGGCAAGGGGTATACCTATCCCCGCAAGATATATGGCAGGAATGTTTATCAAAACTGACAGCGGAGAAACATAGTTGAACACGTAGGCCTGATATGCCATGAGGACTATGTTCACCGCTAGCCCCGATGCGACTATATCCGGTATCTTCGACGGAAGGTTACGTATCGCGATCTTAATGGCCAGGATCGCGAGAAAGCTCAGCTGGAAGCCGTTTCCAAACACCACATAAGGCTGTCTGACCATAAGTATGAGCCCGGCGAAGCTCAAGGCAGTCAGGCTGTCATACCTTAATCTGAAGGTCCTGGCCGATGCCTTCATCATGATCATGGTACCTGCCCTCACCACCGAAGGCCTCCACATGCACATGGTGCCGTACGACCAGAGGAGCAGCCCAAGGACCACCAGAAAAACCGGCTTGGAGCTCCCTCCTGTCATCTTCTCATACACCTTGTACAGGATGCCAAGATGAAGTCCGCTGACAGCCAGGATGTGAGCTGTACCGTTTCTTCGGAAGTCCTCCTTCACATCTTCGGATATGTCTGAAGTGTCACCGAATATCATTCCTGATATGACTCCCTTCACATCCTGAGGAAGAGAGTCCTCGAACCTGATCTTTTGCCTGTACAGGAAAGCAGAATATTTAGCTATGGGTCCGCCTCTTTCAGTGATCTCAGGACGTTCATTTACGTAACCCTTAAGGAATATTCCTTCGCTTCTGAGAACCATCCTCTCGTCATAGCAGTGGGGATTCCTTCTTTCCTCAGGTAAACGAAGTATAGCCTTGTATGAGACGAGACTTCCCATATATTCGGATGATACGGGCAGGTCTCCATAGTACGATAGTTTCACCTTGAATCCACGGCTGTCTTCAATGGTGAATACAGTGCTTCCCGTCTTACGGGTAATGCCTGCCACCTTGCCGGTGTGGACCGTTGGTCTCAAATCCTCTTGGGCTGACCCTGGAACCATAAGGTCCGGAAACAGCGACAGCAAAAGATAAAGGGCGGCCAAAAGGCACAGTGATACAGTGAATAACTTCCTTCTGATCATGGCCCGCATCCCCCTTTCCGCCCTGTTATCACGGCTCATTATATTGCCCTCAATAACGATTTACAATATGCCGAATGCTGTGATATAATAGCGGAGAATATGTTTACATTCACAGAGGTCTTTTGGAAAAGAAAGGTGGGGAAATATATTATGAGGAAAAAGAACAAAAAGGCAGAGGTAAGTGCTGATCAGGCTGTTCTCAAAGAAGAACAGACTCAGACTTCCTCCAACAGAAAGAAACAAGTCAAGAAAAAGAAAAAGAGACATATCCTGCTCAAGATCTTCGCAGCCCTCGTCATCCTTGCTCTTATCGGATGCATAGCTGTGGTCATTTACGTGGGTAACATAATAAAAGACACACCTGACATCGAAACCGACGACATCTACAGTCTTTTGTCACAGACATCCACAGTTTATGACTCCACCGGGCAGGTCATAGACAACATATTCGGTGATCAGGACCGTACCATAGTGACCATCGATCAGATACCCGAACATGTTCAGAATGCTTTCATTGCCCTTGAGGACAAGACCTTCAGGAAGCATCACGGCTTCAACTTCATAAGGATCATCGGAGCCATCAAGGATAAGCTTTTCCACGGCGGTTCCATTTCGGGAACATCTACTATCACCCAGCAGCTGGCGAGAAACCTGTATCTGGAAGATACCATGTCGGTACGTTCCATGACCAGAAAGATCCAGGAAGCTTACTACGCATACCTTCTGGAAAGAGATCTTTCCAAGGATCAGATATTGGAAGCCTATTTCAATACCATCAACTTTGGAGCCGGCTGGGGTATCCAGTCAGCCGCCACCGCATACTTCGACAAGAGCGTAAGTGAACTTACCCTTCAGGAAGCAGCGTGCCTGGCCACCCTTCCCCAGATGCCCTCCAAATATGCTCTGGTGCTCAGGCTCTATCCTGATCAGCTTGGGGACTATGCAGACAAGGTCCTCTACACAGACAGTGAGTTCGCCTACTGCTGGAATGACGCTTGCGTAGACCGTGCTAAGTACTGTCTCGCCCTCATGCTTGAACAGGGCTACATCACTCAGGAAGAATACGATGCAGCCGTCGATATCAACATTCAGGAGCTGGTCAACCCCCACAGGGATACAGCAGTTACCAATACCAACTATTTTGCTGACTTCGTCATCTCCTCCGTGATCCAAGATTTCCAGGATCAGTTCGGTTATGACGAAGCTACAGCCACCAACGTTGTATACAACGGAGGACTCAAAATATACAGCACCATGGATCCTCAGGCCCAGTCCATACTGGAAAAGGAATTTGCTGTATATTCCAACTTCCCCCAGCCCTACTACTACACTACTGACTCCGCCGAAAACATCCTCGCTCCCGACGGAAAGATCATGCTTAACAAGTATGAGAACTACATCAACAGCGACACCTTCGTGTTCCGCCCCGATGAGTGGCTCAAAAACGAGAACGGCGACATCGAACTGGTATTCGGCAAGAGACTCAGATTCTACGTAACGGAGTCCAACGGTGTTCAGTCCATATCCGTGGAGATGCCCAAGCTGTACAGATGGGTGGACGGATACATGTACATCATCGACGGAGCCTACATGAACGGATTGTCCAAGTATGCTACCCTCACCGAGAATAATAATGTGCTGCTGAGTCCCGAACTCTTCACTGAGAGTCCTGAAACTCTTCAGTTCGATACCAACGGCAATCTGTACACAACGAAATTCACCTTGAAGACCGAAGCTGTACAGCCTCAGGCTGCTATGACTGTCATCGACAACTCCACAGGCGCTGTGGTCGCCATGATCGGAGGACGCGGTCAAACAGGAAAGCTTTTGTACAACCGTGCCATCAAGCCAAGACAGCCCGGTTCCTCCATCAAGCCCCTTTCAGTATACTCTTCTGCCCTTCAGAAATCTTTTGAGCTGGCTGCAGCGGGCAAAAAATGGGAGTATGTGAAGACGGGTTATGATGCTCAGGGAACCAATCTCTGGGGCGACTACATCACCGCCGCTTCAGTGGTCATCGACGAAAAAATGACCGTCAAAGGACAGGAATGGCCCAAGAACTCCAGCAGGACATATTCCGGAGCTCAGTCCTTCAGAACGGCGCTTCAGCAGTCCATTAACACCTGCGCAGTCAAGATCCTGGCACAGGTCGGTGTGGACTACGCTTATCAGAATGTATCCAAGTTCGGCATCTCCACCCTTGTTGGCGAAGGAGATGTAAATGACGTCAACCTTGCAGCCCTTGGACTTGGAGCTATGACTCAGGGTGTTACCACCCTTGACATGGCATCCGCCTACTCCACTTTCGTAAACGACGGTGTTCACAAGAGCTACTTCGCATACACCCAGGTGACTGACCGTAACGGCAACCTTCTCATGGAACCTGTGAGGACCGAGACTCAGGTCCTGGATCCCGGCGTAGCCTGGATCATGAGAGACGTCCTTCAGTCCGTCGTTTACCAGGGTATCGCAGGCAATGCAAAGGTATCCGGCGAAGTGGTTGGAGGAAAGACCGGTACATCCGGCTCTCAGAAGGAAAACATCGACATCTGGTTCGACGGCTTCACTGCCAACTACACCGCATCCGTCTGGATCGGCGCTGACGTGAACCTGGGACTCAGCGAACAGTCACCCAAGGCTGCAAGACTTTGGTCCACAATCATGAGCCAGATCGAGAAAGCTCACGGCGGAACATACTCAGCAAGACCCTCCAACGTGGTCACTGCCAATGCGGGAGGAAGAACGGAATACTTCACAAAGGGCACCGAAAAGAATGCCGGCGGCAACGCCAAGTTCATGGAGGTCACCATCTGTAAGGACACCGGACTTCTGGCCACACCTGACTGTCCCAATGTTGAGACTGTCAAGGGCTACTCCATCACCTCAAATGACAAGAATCAGCAGGGAACTCAGTACCAGAGCGGAACCATCAGCATCCTGCCCACATCGTACTGCTACATGCATAACTCGGATCCGTCCAAGTATCCTGTAGCCAGCATGTATCAGCAGCAGTTGGAGGAATATACAGCCAAGAGAGCTGAGGAAGACAGGCAGGCAGCCAATGCAGTAATTGCTGCAATAGATGCTCTGCCCTCACCTGAATCAGTAACTGCTGATCATGCTTCGGTGATCAATGCTGCAAGAGCCGCATACAACGCCCTGACTTCAGCGCAGCAGCTTCTCGTACCTGCAGATAAGTTGAATAAGCTCGCTGCCTGCGAGTCCGCCCTTGCGGCTGCCATAGCCCAGCAGGCTCAGGATGCAGCGGACAGAAACGCTGCAGAGCAGTTCTGCGCAATGGTAATGAACCTGACTCCGGGAGATGCAGACGCAATCTATGCCGCACAGGCAGCGTACAATGCCCTCTCTGCCGGTGCTCAGGCCTACGTTTCCCAGGAGATCCTGGACAGGCTGAATCAGCTTATCGCAGATCTCCAGAACGGAGGCGGAAGCGGAATCGGTACACCTCCCAACTTCTATGATCCTGTGCTGCTCATCTCACTGAATATGCCCCAAAGAATCATTAACAGATTCAGATAGCCTATAATACAAATCGACCCCGCGTTTATTTACCACGCGGGGTCTTTTCTATGTTTTGTTATACTATTTGTTCGGCATCCTTCTCCTAAGCCATGGTGAGACTATTGCATATTACGTAATACATTCCCATCATAAACACATATGAGGCCATCAAAAACATCAGTGCAGATGGCAATCTTGTGCGATCCTCCTTTACCAGTTTGCAGGAGATCCGGTCAATTAAGCACAGCACACCGCATAGCACAGCGCCTATCACAAGCCCCGGCAAGATCACGTTCCAGTGCGCCACTTCCCCTTTCATGGTATATGTGTTGAACAATACCGAAAAAAAGGTACCAAGAAAGATAAAAGCTCTCAGAATACGATCTGTTTTTCTCATCTTATACCAACTCCCCTCGATACTCCCACTGTCAACTATTGGAATATGTGCATGAAAGGTGTCCTGTCGGATAGTAGGTTCCTTGTCCCGGGTGATAATGCCAGGTATACCTTATTACTGCATAGGTCTTTCCATTAAACCCATTTACAATTGAGTTCCAGGTACTGTAGTTGACAAAATTGTAAAGTGATCCAGCAAACGATATTAATGTCCAAACACCACCTAATCCCCCTAGCAACGATGACAACATAGCATAGTTGAAGGAACTAGCCAAGTATCCACTAACCATTGTGCATACCGATGCTCCATTAGATATAAAGCTAGCAAGCGGTGTTCCTGTATATGAGTTTCTCATTACGATTGCCTGACTCTTTGTAAACCTCATCTCGGTATACTTATTTGGATGGTCTGACGAATAGGCAACAATTGGAAATGCCGAAGTCGAATCAAACTCGATGACTTGAATAAGTGAGTTCCCTTCTATTCTATAATGTGTATTTATTTTATCACCATTTGCATCTAAGGCATAGGAAGGGTCGATGACACTGATTATATTCCCCGCTGCATCTAAAATAAACACAGAATTACAATTTACATATGCTTCATCCATTCCACATCTGTAATCTCTATCTCGTACTAGTCTATATCCTTGTGGTAAGTCATATTCAAAACAGTATTCCTTTTGTGATAAAACATCATTTACAATAATCCTCGTTTGGAGTGATTCTATTGTGGAAAACTCATTTGTTCTTATAACCGCTTCAGCTACAATACTATAGCCTTCTTTTCCCGAGCAATAATACACCGATCCTGTATCCGTTATCGTGCTACTGAAATCATCTGAAATTGGCAAGCTCTTCACAATATCTACGTTGCCTTCAGATTTTAAGACAACTTTTCTAGAATTATTTTTCGGAAAAACAATCTCCATATCGTCGTTCTTAAATAAGTAGCCATATTCTGTAACCGCAATATCTTTTGAGACCATATTACTATCAACAAGATTCATTTCATTTCTCTTATCGTCTGTGCAATCAGATATCTCAAAAGCCATAGCATCTGCAAAGCAAGTAATTTCCGTAACGCAGAATAAAGAAACAACAAGTAACAAACACACTGTCAATTTAAGCATATTTCTCATTTTTAACCCTCCTTTATGCATTTTGACTTTCTGAAAAGCTAATACCTATTCCGCTGATTATATAAAAAGCCTCACTAAGAGTCTCCTCCTAAAGTAATAATACTTAAGCAGAAAACACAGAGAGGCAATCTATCGTGGACACTCCTCAATTTATAGAGAGCGTCGAATAATATTCATTTTTGTAATAATATCAAATGTATAAGATTTACTCTAGTTGAAAACCTAATACTCTCTTTTGCATAATTATACCGCACTCAAAGTATTTGTCAATTGACAAAAGATTGATTATGTCAAAACAGAGACCTGCCCTGATAATCCACCTCATGCATCATCATCAGATGCAATACGATCTTCATCCCGGTCATCAGAGAATCCAGATCCACCCACTCATCCCTTGTGTGCGCCAGTCCTCCTGTAACAGTACCGATGGTGTTGGCTACTATCCCTTTTGAAAGAGCCACATTGCTGTCTGTAGAGGCTGCGCCGTGCCAGACGGGTTCATGGAAATACATTCCTATGACGTCTTCGCTTGTCTCAGTGAACGATCTCAGTTTCTCCGGGTCCAGATCACCGTTTCCCGGCCGGACTCCCAGAAGCTCGACTTCCACATCGCAACGGTCTCTGAATCCATCGATCACTCTTTCCATCTCGCCCTTCATATATGAGAGGCTTTCCTCACTGGTTGAGCGGTACTCATAGAGTATCTCTGCCCTCTGAGGAATGGAGTTTACGGTGGTTCCACCCTGGATAACCCCCACATTGAAGGTAGTCTTGTCCCCTGGTGCATCCTCGGGAAGCGGTATCCCATACAGTTCCTCTATCAGGTCTGCCATGAGCTTGATTGCGCTCAAGCGTCCAAAATTTGACCAGGAATGGCCCCCCTGAACGTTGATGGTGATCCTGTAGCGGTGCGAACCTACCGCCCGGTCTATGCACTGTCCCATGTAACAGTCAAAGCTGTAAAAGGCCTTGACCCTTCCCTCATACTGCCTCATCAGTTCCTTTGAGCCGTCCAGGTTGCCCAGTCCCTCCTCGCAGGAGTTGGCGCAGATCACGAAGCCTGTATCCAGTGAAGGCCTGTTCTCGATGAGATCTTTTGCGCCCATGAGAAGATTCACCAGATTGGCAGTATCGTCGCCGATCCCCGGGGCCTTGAGTATCCTACCCTCCTGGGTCATGGGATAAGCTTCTGTATCGGGCTGCACCACGTCCATGTGGGCCGCCCAGATGATCACGTCCTCGTGATCGCCTGTGCCTGCCTCCCAAATGACGTTCTTCATGGAGTCGATCCTGACGTTCTCCGCCCCCTGGCGGATCAGCCAGTCTCTCACAAACTCAGCCCTCTTCCCTTCGTCCCTTGTTGGTGCGGGGATCCTGCCCAGCTCACGGAGAAGGTCCTCGGCTTCTTCGATGTGATTTGCCGCAAAATACTCAACCTTGCTCTTTATTGAATTGATCCTGTCTTTAGTCATGTTTTTTGCTCCCGTAGAAGAATCTCTTGGTAAACAGGTACACTATCGGCACAAGGAACATGTAGAAGGCGTATTTCATGGCGCTCCAGCCCACACCGAAAAATCCCAGCGGCACGGAGCAGCCTATGCACCAGGGCACCATACAGGAAATGAGGATCACTGAGTTTTCCATGTCGATGGCAAGTTCCTCACCGGATGCGCCGCTCTCACGGTATGTTCCCTTCATCAGACTTCCAACCATTAGGGTGGCGATGGTCTGGTTGCAGAATACCATGGCGGAGCCCAGTCCCATGATCATGGTAACAGGCAGCCTTCCTATCTTGATGCAGAGGGATGATATCTTTTCATTCACGCCTCTGAGCATGTCTGTGCCCTCGAAAATGCCCGAATAAGCGCCGGAAACCAGCAATATGATAATTATCTCGACCATGGACAAAAGCCCGCCTCCGTCGAGAATAGAAGCTGCTGTCCCCTCTCCCGCCTTATAGCCGAAGATCAAAGTTCTGACCACTTCCATGATCCCCTGTCCCTGAACGAAGATGCTGATCAGAACAGATGACAGTA
>ONAY01000047.1 GCA_900315895.1 uncultured Eubacteriales bacterium | reverse complement strand
TGAATTTTCAAGGAGTTTCAGCGTTTTTACCAACGCTTTTTGTCCACCCTGTATCTTCTTTCAAAAAAGATAAAACCGCTGTGAGCCCTTAATTATCAAGGGTTTCAGCGGTTTTTACCAACGCTTTTTGTCCTATAAGCCAAAAAAGCAGACTCCCAGAAGGGAGTCTGCAAATATTCAGATGATCTTGTTATTCGGATCTTTTGCTCTCCACCTTGACGCGGCCTTCGTGGATCTTTTCCTGGAAGAAATCCTTCACGGAGCAGCCGGCACGGCCTGAAGAAGCGCAGGCGCAGGCGCAGGCGCAGGAAGAAGCGCAGGCACAGGATGAAGCGCAGGAAGAGGCGCAAGAGGAATGATGTGATGATCCGCCGGAGGACCTGCTTGTGTGAGAAGAACTTCTCACGGGTACGTTGACAACGTTTACGCTGATGTAAGTGTTGCCGGAGTCTCCGTACCTGTAGGTACCCTTCTTGGTGTACTTCTGAGGATCCTTGAGGTCCTTCTCTTCTACGACCTCTTTGCTCTTGATCATGCTGCGTCCGCAGTACTGGCAGCTGTCCTTGCCTTCCTCGCGGGCCATGCCGCAACTGGGGCAGTTATCGTAGTACTCGATCTTGGTGCGGACGATCTTTTTCTCAGTGCGCTTGTTGGGACCAAATCCCAGACCTCCTGCGATCCAGTTGAGGAACTTCACGAAGAGGAAGATGGGCGCGAATATGAACCCGACGGAGAATATTATTGCTATCAGGCCTCCAATGAGCTCGAATATATCAAAGCCGCCGCCGTTATAATCGGTGTTGCCTCCGCCGTTGCCCTCCTGATGATCTTCGGAGAAGCCGAAAGCATCATTGGGGTAGGTCACCGACATGGTGTATCTGTCTCCTGCAGAGAGAGAGGTCTCAAAGGTGAGATATCCGTCTTCGGTGTAGCATTCGGGCTGCCATGCACCTGCTTTATCGGCGTTCCAACGGATGGTCAGATTATCCACGTCCATGCCGTCGAACCAGGCGGGAGTGAAGGTGTAGACCGTCTCGCCCTCGACCCACTTGTCGATCTGGTACATGTAGTCCTGAGTCATGGAGAATTCCACGGTGACGGTCTCGTCCTCTCCGTAACCCCGGTCCAGATAGATGGCCAGAGAATCGCCGTCATCACTGATGTAATCGATGGTGTCAGTGAGAGGCTCGATATCCCAGTGATTGCTGTTGGGCATACCAAGATCTATCCACTCCAGCTCGCCTATGGAATCGTCAAGGACCAGCCATTCTATGTGATAGACCATGTTTAGGGATGCGTCTTCATTTACATCCACCGTAATGGTGAAATCAAGTATCTCGTCAGTGGCGTCCGCATAAGCAGGCTCAGCCGGCGCAAAAAACGCAACCAGAACCACTGCCAAAATGACTATTATGCTTGAAGCTCTAAGTGCAAAACTTTTCATCAGCAGCACCTCCTTAAGGGGCATTCGCCGGTCATGTCAGATGAAAAATTCCTGTGCTCGGTGCAGTCCGGGCAGTTCCAGATGTTTTCCCAGTCGTCACGGAGCATGTTGCCGATGGGCTTGTCCGAAAGCCAGCTCTGGCAGGGAACCACGTTTCCTCCGGGAGTGATGGCCATGTTGGACAGGCACGCTCCGCAGGAGGGGGAGGGAATGTTAAGCTCTTCGAACACCTTCTGGTCGATCCAGCCCGGGGAGGTGAAGGCGATCTCCATGCCGTTTTCGTGGCAGTATTTGACAGCCTCTCTCAGAATCTCCTCCAGTTCAGCACCATTTAACTGGATCCTTTCGGAATCCTCCGTTACCGCGTTTCCGGTCATGATCATGCCGGAGCAGGTGACGTAGATGACTCCCTTGTCGTGGAGGAACTTGAGGGTGCTCAGGTAATCTCTGTTCAGCGTGCACAGCGGTGTGTTGATGCTGACAGAGAGCCCCTCGTTCAGAGCGTTATCTATGCCGTTAACAGTGTTCTGGAACTGATCGGCTCCCACCAGCTGATTGTGCACTGCAGGGTCCGAAGAGTAGAAGGTGATCTGGACGCTGTCCAGCTCTGCCTGGTGGAGTTTTTTGCAGTACTCGGGGGTCAGCTTGATGCCGTTGGTGTTAAGCCTTGAGATGAACCACCTGGCGTAGCTTATGAGCTCTATCAGGTCCTCTCTCATGGTGGGCTCGCCGCCTGTGAAGGTGACCTGGGGTATATCGGATGCACGGCACTTGTCCAGGATCTTTTTCCATTCTTCGGTGGAAAGCTCTTTCTCATCGGAGAGGGCCTGGCCTGCGGCGTAGCAGTGGACGCACTTCTGATTGCAGTGCCACTTGCCGTCCTTGGTCATGGCGCTCACCATAATATCCAGACGGTGAGGTGCATTCATGTACTCTGCGTATTCGCCGATGGACATGTAGTTGACTTCGGTGGTCACGGGTTCACGGTAAGCGATCTGACGGATGGTGGTAAAGATGGTCTGGATATCCTCTGAGATACGCTTCCTTGAAAGGAAGGGCATGACCGTCTTCACGTTCTCTTCGGTCCTTGCGAGAATGGTCTGTATATCGCTTTCGCCGATCTCCTTGCCGTCGAACTTATTGGTTTCCCTTATCATCTCAGCCAGCATGACGGCCCAGGCGAAGTTCACCGGGATTATGTCAGTGCCGTTTATGATGGCGATACTGGGGTTCAAAGTGTTCTCTTCATTCTTTGGCGGGACCAGATGGATCCGGATGGCACCGGGCCCGTCGGGGTTCAGGGTGGTGTGAAGGACCTCGTTGAAGCAGGTATCCATGTATTCATTGATACCTCTGACGGTCTTTGTCTTCCTGAACAGTTTTGGTATGGGTATCATGTTTTGTCCTCCTTGCGGCAGGGGTGAGCCTGCCGGGCAGTAAACACATAGGTGCATTTTTATACAAATATATAATACCATAAACCCTGTGCAAGGGCAATTTAAATAAAGAAAAGAGGCGCTCTGTGCGCCTCTGGATTCGTTACTCTGTTTCAGACCTTCTCATGACCGAGGCCAGGCCTATCAGTACCACTGACAGGATCGCTGCCCAGAAGAAGGGAATGTGGCTGATCTCTGCACCCACCACTGATGTCACCAGTGACGTAAGGAAGGGGGACAGGAACTTGCGAAATGTTCCATCAGTGTGCCCAGGGCCGGAGCGACGGCTGCCCCTGCCATTACCGTCAGAAGCGACAGAGAAAGAATGGCGTACAGCATACTCTTCTTAGGTTCTTTTTTTATTTGATCCTCCGTTAGTGTAAAAAAATAGCGTAAGCCCGGTTGTCCGGACTTACGCTTTAATAGCTGCTCAACATCTTCGTGCATTTTAGCACAACATTTTTTGAAATTCAAGAAATTAATTTTCTTCGAAGGCAGTCACCTTGTAGTTGGTGGACTTAAGAGCTCTGACAAAGTCCTCCTCGGTCTTTCTGGTCTTGGCCAGGATGCTGGCCCTGTGCCGTCCCAGATCGACGGTGGCCCATGTGTCACCTGAGGCGTTCAGGGCGTTTTCCACGTTGACTGCACAATTGCTGCACTTCATGCCGTCAATGGCGATATGGTAGCTGTAGGGATAGTGGGGTCTGTCCGTGTCCTCCACTTTTTTGGGAAGAACAGCCTCGGCGGTCCCGCAGCAGCTGGATTTGGCCTTGCCTCTGAACTTCTGTACGGTGCCGTAAACAGCATATGCGATCAGTAGTACTCCTGCGATAATTATGAGATTTGCAGTCATAATAGCCCTTCTTTCTGCGGACATCCATTCTTATAGGTTAGTCTGCACTAACTAATATAATCCTTTTGGAGGGATTGTGCAAGAGTTTTTTGAGGATCAAAAAAGACCCGCTCAGGGTCTTTTCATAAGCTCTTTTTTCAGCATCTCCAGGATCTCGTAATGGTCCCTGTGCTTCATTGAAGGGAAGGCTCTGAGAAGTCTTCCTGCGCCGAAGTGCCTGCTGCTTAGGATCCTGTTTGCCAGATCCTTGCGCTTCTCTTCAAACTCAAGTTTCTTAGCTTCGTAGTCTGATCTGAGCTGCTCGGCCTGCTCTAAAGCGCCGGCTTTGAACTGCCCGGCCTGCTCCAGGGCCTCGGCTTTGAATTGCTCGGCCTGCTCCAGGGCCTCGGTTCTGGCAAGGGCTGCCTGCACCTTCACCTCGTCCAGCTGCTTGGCGGTCTCCAGGGCTCTGTTGCCCAGGCGGTCACTGAGGTCATCGCTTACGACCCTCATTTTGCTTCTTAGTTCGTCTATGCCTGCCAGCCTCTTGTTCAGACCCACCATGACCATGACGGACACGATGTTGTCGGCTATGAAGAGGACAGAGAATATGGCTATAAGTATCCAGCCAATGTTTTGGGGCAAGTGATCGAGAAGGTGAGTGGCCATGGGGTTGACGCCCCTGATCACAAGAAGCACCCCGAGACCCCAGATGATGCTGAACTCCAGGCATATGTAGCCCTTGAAATTGAAGGGAAGTTCAGAGTAATCCCACCATCTGGCATGGAAAAGCTTGTCCAGAACCCATCCCCCGATAAGCTCGATGAGAGTGGCCAGCACCACTCCGAAAATAAATATCACCAGGGCATTCTGTTGGTAGAGCTCTCCGTCTCCCACGGCCTCCAGCAGGCGGAACACCGCCAGCACTCCGAAACCGTATATGGGACATACCGGTCCGTTCAGAAAACCTCTGTTCACCACGATGCCCTTGGTGACGGCCTGGTAGACCACCTCGGTGCACCAGCCCAGGAATGAGTAAACGTAAAAGTATTCAAGTGATGTGTATATAATATCTGTCATGATCAAAAGGTGCCCAAGCACGCGGCACCGGTTGCAAAAAAACAGCTCCGGGGCATTACCTCCGAAGCCGGATAATGTGGTGGAGATGGCGAGAGTCGAACTCGCGTCCAAAAGCATATCCGCGGGACTTTCTCCGAG
>ONAY01000051.1 GCA_900315895.1 uncultured Eubacteriales bacterium | reverse complement strand
AGCCATGAAGTTCGTTAAGGCCTATCCCGAGAAGAAGGCCATCATCACATCCCTTGCCAAGGCCGTAGAGGCCCTTAAGGGAGAGACCGGAACGGTCATCGTTAACAAATAGCCTTTATAGGACAAATAAAAAACTTCCGGTCCCGAGGGACCGGAAGTTTTGTTTTGCATTTATTCGTTGGCGTAAATGTATGTTTTGTGGACCACGGGGTCGAACTCCACCCGGAACTCTGCGCCTTTTCGGTCGGTGAGGGTCCCCGGGATCATTTCGTGCTCTGTTACCATCAGCGGCACTCCAGCCATCTCTGACTTATCCAGAAGCTCGGGGGAGGTGACTGAGACCGGTTCCATCCCCAGTTCTGTAAGGGCTTCCAGAGTCTTGTGGTTCGTGACGTTCAGGGCCGGTCCGCCTATGAGTCTGATCCCTCTGCCGCGAAGCATCAGTATGTGGCCTATGCTGTTGACCATGGCGCAAGCGTTCAGCTTCCTGAGGGAATCGGCGTAGCTGTCGGCGTTGGCCCTGAGCCAGATGTCGAAGCTGCCCCTGGAAACATAGGGCAGCATGTCGCTGGTCTCAGGCACCTCGTCAACGGTCCTGTACAGTGTCAGTTCCGGTGGCTCCTGAGGGGCGGGGGCTGCAGGCTCTTCCCGCTTGCGGGATCCGGTCTTGAGAGCCTCCAGCTCATCCAGGGCCTGACGTCTCAGTTTGTTCAAGGCGGACACGGGGACGAATACGTCACCGTTTATGACTGCCTTGAAATGGCGGAGGCAGAAAGGAGTGTTCCCGGTCTTCTGCATCTGCTTAAGGAGGGCATCCTCGGTGACAGCTGCCTTTTGTGCGGTGAGAGCGATCACGTCGGGGTCGGTCACGGTCACTGAGAGACCGGCCTCTGCGTCTTTGACGTCCAGTCTGACGGGCTCTCCCTCTATGACCATGATGAACATGTCGACGGGAGCCTTCCTGTCCCGGCCGTCGATGATGCCGGAGGCTTTGGCGAGAAGCTTTTCGGACACCAGACGATATATCTCCTGGCCTTTGTGCACCGGTTTCTTGATGTCTCCCACCTTGATTGTTCCGTCGGAAAGCTCCTCCAGATATGTGACCTTGAAGGATGATCCCTCATCGCCTTTGATCTCCAGCACGTCGTGCATGATGATCTCCTGGGTGGGCTTTATGATGGCGTAAGGGCCCTTTGAGTCTTTTGCGACGCGTCCGGAGGGAATGCCGGTGTTCTTGGAGGAATCCCCTGACATGAGACTTTCTCCCGGGTCAGAGTTTATGTAGCCCTCGGTGAACCCGTTGCGGTTGAATATCTGAAGGAGATCGGAGTGATCTTCTTCCGACAGCTCGCAGCTTCCCTTGGCGGCATACTGATCAATGTATTTGCGGTACATGCTTACCGTGAGGGCCACGTATTCCGGGGAGCGCATGCGGCCTTCGATCTTGAAAGAGGAAACGCCTGCATCCATGAGTTCCCCGATGCTTCCTATGAGGCTGAGGTCCTTGGGAGACAGGGGATGGGTGTTGCCCAGGATGTGTCCCTGAAGGTCCCGGTAGACGTATGGCAGCCTGCATGGCTGGGCGCACATGCCGCGGTTTCCGGAACGGCCTCCGATGTATCTTGAGAGCTGGCACTGGCCGGAATAGCACATGCAGAGAGCCCCGTGGATGAAGACCTCGGTCTCGTTGACCTCGGAGCATTCCCTGATCTCTTCGAGTCCCAGTTCCCTGGCCAGCACCACCCTGGAGTAGCCCAGTTCCTTGGCGGCGGCTGCGCCCTCCCTGCTGTAGATGGTGGCCTGGGTGGAAAGATGGATGGGCATGTCCGGAAGAGCGTCCCTTATGGCCTTTCCAAGGCCAAGATCCTGGATTATGAAAGCGTCCGCGCCGATCTTGTACAGCTCACGGGCGTACTTCACCGCATCGGGTATCTCGCTGTCTGACAGCAGGGTGTTGAGAGTCACGTAGGTCTTGACGTTTCTCAGGTGACCGTAGTCCATGACATCTTCAAGCTCGGGCAGGGTGAAGTTGTCCGCGCTCATGCGGGCGTTGAACATGCTCCCTCCCAGGTATATGGCGTCTGCGCCTGCGGCAACAGCCGCCTTGTATTGCCTCAGCCCTCCGGCGGGGGCCAACAGTTCTGTCTTTTTCATCTCAGTATTACCGTTTTGAATCGAGCAAAAGTTTACACCCATGATTTTATCACAAAACAGGAGCCCGTGGAAGAAGAGACGGATCCGGGCGGGATGTTTTGCAATAAAAGACCCGCTCACGGGAGCGGGTCTCTTTTGTTGATTTAATTCGGATGATTACCCGATCCTAAGATCAGATTAAGCTTCCATAGCCTCTAAAGCAGCCTTTCTATCAGCCTCTCTCTGCTCAAGGATCTTCTCGTACATTTCGTCGGACATCTTTTCCATTGTGATGCCGGTCCAGCCGTAGAAGATGGAGATCAGCGGGTTGATCC
Organism: uncultured Eubacteriales bacterium; assembly: GCA_900315895.1. Lineage (GTDB taxonomy): Bacteria > Bacillota > Clostridia > Peptostreptococcales > Anaerovoracaceae > RUG754. Next base: position 1,806 of record ONAY01000051.1, on the reverse strand, counting down.
AGTTAAGGACCGCATAGGGGATGTAGCTGGAGTCTACCTGTAAGAAGTTTCTCATCGTAGCACCACAGGTGTTCCACGGGAAGAAGTTGGATGTAAGAGTACCGGAGTCCTCTAAGCATCTTGACAGGTTCTTCGGGTGTAAGTGGAGATCCTCGAAGGATTCCTTGAACATTCTGCCGGGAAGGATGATTGCCAGATACTGGTCAGAGCAGAGCATGTTAACAACGATACACATAACGATAGTTGCTGTAACAACGCCGCCTCTGGATTTTCCGAAGATCTTCAGGATCCAGCCAGCAAGTGTAGCCATCATGCCTGTGCAGTCAACGACACCGCCGAAGCACATTGCGCACATGATGAGGGAGATGGTCCACATCATACCCTGCATACCACCGGTGGAAAGAAGTGATCCGAGCTTCTCCCAGATGAGGCTGTTGTCGCCTTCAAGGAGTTCTTCGGGAACTTCTGTCTCAACACCATGGTTGAGGATGGAGGGAACGTGGATAAGTGTGTTTGTGTCCTGGGAAGCCATGAAGGGGATACCGAGAACAACGCCGCCGATAAGGGAAGGAATTGCAGGAAGCTTGAGAGCTACTGCAACGATTACGAATACGGGCGGGATCAGGTAAAGGATACCTACTTTGAAGTTGTCTGTGATGAAGTCAAGGATGTTCTGGATCATTTCCTCATCAGCAACTCCGCCGCTGTGGGTGAAACCGAGTACCAGGTAAACGACAAGAGCGATTACCAGGGACGGGGTTACAGTGTAGATCATGTGTCTGATGTGCTCAAAAATCGTGGTGCCTGCAACAGCGGGAGCCAGGTTAGTGGTATCGGAAAGCGGGGACATCTTGTCTCCGAAGTAAGCTCCGGATACAACAGCACCGGCTGTCATGGGTGCGGGGAATCCAAGTGCGATTCCTACGCCCATAAGAGCTGCGCCCATGGATCCTGCTGTGGACCAGGATGATCCTGTAGCAAGGGATACGATGGAGCAGAGGATGCAGGTCGTGAACAGGAAGATCTTCGGGCTGATGATCTTGATTCCATAATACATCATGGAAGGAACAACACCACCGGAGACCCAGGAACCAAGCATCAAACCTACAACAGCAAGGATGAGGATTGCCTGCATCGTTCTGTTGATAGCAGCGAGGATTCCCTGTTCAAGGTAAGCCCACTTGTAGCCGTTTGCAATAGCGATGATGGATGCAAACGCACAAGCAAAGAGTAATACTACGTGACCTTCACCAGCATCAAGGTCGACCATGACGCCCCAATAAAGAAGCGCGATCATGACGATGAAGACTAAGGCTACTTGCCACCCGGGGATTTTTTTACCCATAATAAGTCCTCCTTAATTAAATAAGAAATGTAAATAAAGATTTGCGCTCTTGCGCAATAAATATTATATCGATTAGACCCCTTTTTGTCAATAAAATTGAGCATTTTAGGAGGGGGTTTTGGAACATTCTTTTCCTATACATAATAATGCGCGCGCAATGTTGTGAAATGACACAAAATACCCCTGCCGGGAAGCTGCGGGAAACACACCTGATCCGGCCGTAAAAAAGCCCTCGAAAAAAAGTTGAAATTTTTTAAAAATTCCTCTTGACATTAAGAGAGAAGGGTGGTAATCTAATGAAGCTGTCGCGAAAAGACAGCCGCGCGTAAGGCGTATTTGAACCTTGAAAACTTCATAGTGTAAGAATTTTGTAAGTATATGAAACAATCAAACTAATCTGTCAAGATTATGCGATAGTTTCCGACAATTTCTAAAAAAGACGATAATTCTGAAAACGAATT
>ONAY01000053.1 GCA_900315895.1 uncultured Eubacteriales bacterium | reverse complement strand
ACGTTGATGACTGACATGGCTCTTTCGCGGTCTTCGCCCTTGGCGTTGATCTTGAGGAGCAGCAGTTCACGGTACAAAGTATTTTCGCCGGGTGTGAATACCTTCTTTACCAGTTCCACCTTTTCAACCTGTGCCAGCACCTGGTCCATGGCGGAGTCTGTAGCCGTGATGATGATGGTGATACGGGTGAGACCCGGATAGTTGGAAGGTGAGGCGGTGATGGTCTCAATGTTGAAGCCTCGTCTGCCGAATACTGAGATGATCCTTGCGAGAGCGCCGACCTGGTTGAGGGCGAGGATCACTATGATATGTCGCTTTAATTCTTCTTTTTTCATAATGCCCTCCTTACTCAACTATCATATCGTCAACGGTCTTGCCGCCGGGGATCATGGGAAGTACCTTCTCCTCACGGCTTATGACGCACTGGATCCATACGGGAACGTCGGATTTCACAGCCTCAGCCAGAGCAGCCTTGAGCTCCTCTATGGTCTCGGCTCTGTAACCCTTGCAGCCGAAGCCCTCTGCTACCTTGACGAAATCCGTCTTTCTCTCAAGGCAGGTGTTGGAATATCTTCCGCCGTAGAAGGCTGTCTGCCACTGATATACCATGCCCAGGACCTGGTTGTCCATGAGTACGGTTATAATGGGAAGCTTGTATGACACTGCGGTGCAGGCTTCGTTCATGTTCATATGGAAGGAACCGTCTCCGGTGATGTGCACCACCGTGGTGTCGGGGAAGCCCATCTTGGCACCGATGGCTGCTCCGTAGCCGAAGCCCATGGTTCCGAGTCCGCCGGAGGTCAGGAACTTGTGAGCCTTTCTGTGCTTCAGATACTGGGCTGACCACATCTGATGCTGACCTACGTCTGTAGCGAAGATAGCGTCCTCGCCTACAGCGTCGGATACGGTCTCCAGGATCTCCTGGGGGCTCATGTAACCGGGAACGCCCTGAGCGAGTCTGTGCTTGGTGGTCCAGCCCACGGTACGCTCATGCCATTCGTCGTGTTTGGCCTCGTTCACGAGAGGAAGGATCTGAGTGAGGAAATCCTTTATATCAGCTGTGCACTCCACGTCAACGTAGACGTTCTTGTTCATCTCGCTTCTGTCTATATCCACCTGAACGATGGTGGCCTTTCTGGCCCACTTTTCAGGGTTCAGAGCTACTCTGTCGCTGTATCTCGCACCGAGGGAGATGACGAGGTCTGCCTGATCCACCGCTCTATTGGAAGCGACGGTTCCGTGCATGCCTACGAGTCCCAGATTGAGATCGTGATCGCAGCTTACAGCGCCGGCTGCCATAAGGGTGTGCACCATGGGGATGTCAGCCTTATCAATGAGAGCCTCAAGTTCCTCGGACGCAGAAGATGCGATGAGGCCGCCTCCAACGTAGAGGAGGGGCTTTCTGGCGTTATTTATGAGTTTGGCCGCTTCCTGGAGAGTATCCTGGGGGATCTCAGGTATGGGATCCAGAGGAAGGGGAGCCTTGTTTGTGAACTCAGCCATCGCTACGGATACGTCCTTGGTAATGTCGATGAGGACAGGTCCGCGGCGGCCTGATGCTGCGACCTTGAAAGCGTCTCTCAAAGCCGGTTCGAGGTCTTCTATGTGATTTACGTAATATGTCTGCTTGGTGATGGGGATCGTGATACCCGTGATATATATCTCCTGGAAAGCATCTCTTCCGATGAGTTCTGAATTAACGTTGGAGCAGATGCATACCATGGGAATGCTGTCCATATATGCTGTGGCGATGCCGGTGACCAGATTGGTCGCGCCGGGGCCTGATGTGGAGAAGACCACGCCTACTTTACCCGTAGCCCTGGCATAGCCGTCAGCTGCGTGGGTGGCACCCTGTTCATGAGCGCTTATGACGTGAGTGATCCTGTCCTGATATCTGTAAAGTTCGTCGTAGATATTAAGAGCCGCGCCGCCGGGGTAACCGAAGACGGTGTCGACGCCGTGATCCAGCAGAACTTCACATACGATCTGAGAGCCTGTAAGCTTCATTTTTTTCAGTTCCTTTCTTGGAAAACACCTTTTTCCCCATTTTAATTATGGAGTCTTACTATTATATACATTTAGGCACGAAAATGTCAACACATCAGACGCATAAATTTGTGAGAAAAATACAAAAAATTTTAAAAAAATTATAAACAAAGCACAAAATATTCCTTTACAAAAACAAAAATTTGACTTATTATATTAAAATATGAGGAACTATGCAAATAAATGCATTGCATGGCCCTGAAAAACAGCTATAATGCTATATAAAGACTTTCGGAGGAAGACGTTATGAACAACTGGACCAAGTACAGCGTCGGATATTTCAAGCCGCCTGTATGCGAACACAAATGGGTTTTTAAAGATCACGTGGAGAAGGCACCCCGCTGGTGCAGCGTGGACTTGAGAGACGGCAATCAGGCTCTCATAGTTCCCATGAGCCTGGATGAGAAGCTTGCCATGTTCAAAGCCCTATGTGATATCGGTTTCAAGGAGATCGAAGTGGGATTCCCTGCGGCATCGGAAACCGAGTTTGAATTCCTCAGAAAACTGATAGATGACGACCTCATTCCTGAAGATGTTACCGTACAGGTACTTACTCAATCCAGGGAACATATAATAAGGAAGACTTTTGATTCCCTGGTAGGCGCAAAGAAGGCAGTCGTGCACCTGTACAACTCCACATCCTTTGCCCAGAGGCAGCAGGTCTTCAGGATGGAAAAGGACGAGATAAAGAAGATCGCGACAGACGGTGCTGAGCTCATCAAGGAGATCGCAAAGGAATATCCCGGAACGGAATTCCAGTACGAGTATTCCCCTGAGAGTTTCACAGGAACCGAGCCCGAGTTCGCACTTGAAGTCTGCAATGCGGTAATAGATATCTGGGAACCCACGCCGGGCAGCAAGGTGATCATAAACCTGCCGGCAACGGTGGAGATGTCCATGCCTCATGTTTTTGCGGATCAGATAGAGTACATGAGCGAGAACCTTCACTGCCGCGAGAACGTGGTGGTATCCCTTCACCCTCATAACGACAGGGGAACGGGGGTGGCAGACGCTGAGCTGGGACTTCTTGCAGGAGCTGACCGTATCGAGGGAACTCTCTTC
>ONAY01000054.1 GCA_900315895.1 uncultured Eubacteriales bacterium | reverse complement strand
ACTCGTAAATGAAGTTGTCGATATTCTTTGCGGCTTTCTTCGTCCTCTCTCCCAGGGATGCCTCCAGTATAGGCATTCCTCTTTGAGAAGTCTTTTCAGCATAGAAGCTGTCAAGCCTTTCAAGACATGGCCTGGAATACTCTACCAGTTCTCTGGAAAACTCGAAGGTCGTATCCTTGAATCCGTCCAGTGCGTAGAAGAAGACTTCCTTGCCCATGGAATCCGCTGCGAGCATGCTCTGATTGTATCTGTTGCTCATGCTTATGAAGCAGATCTCACCCTTATTCCTGGTGATCAGCGCCGTGAAGCTGTCGCATCCCGCAATATTCTCGAGGTTTATCGTACAGTCGAACAGTCTGCCTTCTTCGCTCCTGACCACTTCAAGGCCGGCCTCATAGGGACTGGAAAGGCTGACTCCGATGATCCTGTCTGCGGCGTTTCCGAATACCTCCCTGAGGTCCTCCTCCATTCCCTCGTAAAGATAGGCTTTATCCATTATGAAGGTGACCCTGCAGTCTCCGAACCACGTCTTCTTGACCAGGTTTGAATAGAGGACCGCTTCAGCCAGATTGCTTCCTACGACGGCAACGTTTCTCGACCTGTGGGTCATGAGTTCATACTGTATGCCCTCGAAGTTTCCTTCTTCATCGATAGCCCTCAGAAGGTGCTGGATGTTCGTTATGCTGTCATCAACGCGGTAAAGGTTGGTGGTCTCAAAGCAGATCACGTATCCCTTCACCTTGGCCTGGCTGTAGTTGAAATCCAGTTCGGTTATCTCTTCCAGATACATGGGAAGGCCTGCCAGAGGACAGGCAGCCACTACCCTGTCTCCTATCCTGAGTCCCTTGGAATCCAGATCCACGTTCTTGCCGCAGGCTTCTATGATCCCCGAAAAAACTCCGCTTGATTCAGTATAAGGGTTATGGAACTTTCCCCTCTCCTCTACGATCTTCATGATACGGGCTCTCGTCTCTGCCTGATCATATCCCGAGATCGAAGCGATCTGGTCCATATTGTCTCTTTCAAAATCTATCCAATCCAAAGAGATCCGGATCTCATCAGACCGGATCTTCTTTGAATTATCAAGTTTCCATGCCGCTACGGGTATGGAGCCCTTGGGTTCCAGTACCCTTTTAATGCCAAAGTCTTTCATGTGTGTGTTTCTCTTTACCACATAGCCACTACACCGGTAGTAACCAGACTTACTATTATTGCCGCTATGACTACGCCTATAAATATGGCAGGTACAGCTCTCTTGATCTGCATATCAACCATGGCAGCTACCAATGCGCCGGTATACGCTCCCGTTCCCGGAAGCGGTATGGCGACCAGAAGGACCAGACCCCAGAATTCATATTGCAGGACCTTTTCCTTGTTGGCGTCAGCCTTGTCCCTGAGCATCTTTGCGAACTTCCCGAGCAGGCTGCTCTTCTGCTCCATCCACACCAGCAGTTTTCTGATGAAGAAGAGTACAAAAGGCACCGGTATCATATTTCCGATAATGGATACCAAAGCAGCCCAGAATACCGGGAGTCCTGCTGCCACTCCTGCGGGGATCCCTCCCCTCAGTTCAATAACAGGGACCATTGATATGAAAAATGTGTAAAGTATACCTTTCACAGTTATCCTTTCTGTACCGTGGATCTGTCATGATACGCGGTCAATAGCGACTTATCTGTTCTTTATTGCAGCCTGGGCAGCAGCCAGTCTTGCAATAGGAACTCTGAAAGGTGAACATGATACGTATGTCAGGCCCACCCTGTGGCAGAAATCGATGCTCTTCGGATCTCCGCCGTGCTCTCCGCAGATGCCGAGCTTGATATTGGGTCTTGTCTGCTTGCCGAGTTTAACAGCCATCTCAACGAGCTTGCCTACTCCGTCGACGTCTATAGTCTTGAAAGGATCCTCTTCATAGATTCCCTTATCGACATAGTACTCAAGGAGTTTGCCTGTGTCGTCTCTGGAGAAGCCCAGAGTCATCTGGGTAATGTCATTGGTTCCTAATGAGAAGAACTCAGCGTCCTTGGCGATCTCATCTGCCGTAAGAGCTGCTCTGGGTATCTCGATCATGGTTCCCACCATGTACTTCATCTCGATACCTGCTTCTTCTATCATCCTGTCAGCGGTCTCCACTACCTTTTCCTTTACGAAGGTAAGTTCTCTGGCTTCACCTACGAGAGGTATCATTATCTCAGGAACGATATTGAAACCGCATTCCTTCTTTACTTCTATAGCTGCGCCGATTATGGCTTCGGTCTGCATCTCTGCGATCTCCGGATAGAGAACTGCAAGTCTGCATCCTCTGGTTCCGAGCATAGGATTGAGCTCATGGAGCTCATCAACTGTGCCCTGGAGTCTCTCATAGCTGATATTCATCGTCTTTGCGAGATCTCTGATCTCCTCCTCAGTATGAGGAAGGAATTCGTGGAGAGGAGGATCCAGGAGTCTGACGGTCATGGGCATCTCTCCCAGTACCTTGTACATTTCTCTGAAATCTCCCTGCTGGAAAGGTCTGATTATATCAAGAGCAGCCTTTCTCTCTTCAGCTGTTTCAGCTACGATCATCCTTCTGATGGCAGGTATTCTTTCTTCCTCGAAGAACATGTGCTCGGTCCTGCAAAGACCGATTCCTTCACATCCGAATTCCACAGCCTGCTTAGCGTCTCTGGGATTGTCCGCGTTGGCTCTGACCTTAAGCGTCCTTATCTCGTCCGCCCAGCCCATGAGCGTAGCAAAGTCTCCTGAAACGTCGGGTTCTACAGTATTTATGGCTTCACCATAGATGAAACCTGTGGATCCGTCTATGGAGATCACGTCTCCTTCTTTGAAGGTTGCGCCTGACTCGAAGGATACCGTCTTGGTCTCTTCATCCACTCTGGCTTCTGAGCATCCT